>CAKZMU010000009.1 GCA_937129145.1 uncultured Lacinutrix sp.
CACTTTTAGGGCGTATGCCATCAGCGGTAGGTTATCAACCAACTTTAGCAACCGAAATGGGTGCGATGCAAGAACGTATTACATCAACTAAAAAAGGTTCTATTACTTCTGTACAAGCAGTTTATGTACCTGCAGATGATTTAACAGATCCAGCACCAGCAACAACGTTTGCGCATTTAGATGCAACAACAGTATTATCTCGTAAAATTGCAGAATTAGGTATTTATCCTGCGGTAGATCCATTAGATTCTACTTCAAGAATTTTGACTGCTGATATTTTAGGAGCTGAGCATTACGACTGTGCGCAAAGAGTAAAAGAGTTATTACAACGTTATAAAGAACTTCAAGACATTATTGCCATTCTAGGTATGGAAGAATTATCTGAAGAAGATAAAATGGCAGTAGGTAGAGCGAGACGTGTACAACGTTTCTTATCTCAACCTTTCCACGTTGCTGAGCAATTTACAGGTATTCCAGGTGTATTAGTTGATATTAAAGAAACTATTAAAGGGTTTAATATGATTATGGATGGTGAATTAGATCACTTACCAGAAGCAGCATTTAACCTTAAAGGAACTATTGAAGAGGCAATTGAAGCTGGAGATAAAATGCTTGCTGAAGCTTAATTTAATATAATTAAAGAATGCATTTAGAAATTGTAACGCCAGAAGCCACATTGTTTAGTGGAGAAGTAGAATCGGTTGCTGTTCCAGGAGTGAATGGTGAGTTTGAAATGCTAAAAGATCACGCACCTATTGTTTCCTTATTAAAAGAAGGTCATGTAAAAGTACATGGTAACATTCAACTTGATGAAGAGGTTGAAAATAAGTTTACTAAAACTAGCAGAGGTATTTCTTTAGCAATTAATTCTGGTACTATCGAAATGAATAAAAATAAAATTATAGTCTTAGCGGATTAAGTTTTATTAACTCAAAATATAAAAGGCGAAACTAATAGTTTCGCCTTTTTCTTTACTTATACTTTAATAAATATCTTCTTTCTATATAACAGGTTTGCCAACCACAAGTAGAACCCAATGACGACCAAGGCATACAATAAAGAAGATAATTTATCACTCAAAAAATCGTGAGATAAAAATGTATTATACAACCATGAATGAATGCGTTGATTATCTCCAACTTTGGTTAAATAAAATATTTTAGCAATAAAACCTGATAAGAAAAAAATGGTTATAGCATTCATGCCTACTTGTTTAAAAATAGTACCGAATGTAATTTGCTTAATGTCTTGAAAATAATAGATGATAGCCAAAATTAAAGTTGCCCAACCACTAGTAACTAGTACAAAACTACTGCTCCAAATAGCTTTATTTAACGGAAACCAAATACTCCACACGTAACCCATTACTAATAGAACAATCGAAATAATAATCAAGTTCTTAACTAACTTACTTTTATTACTGGTTAACAGCCTTCCAATCAAAATACCAGAAATACACGTAGCTATAGCTGGTAGAGAGCTCATCAATCCTTCAGGATCATAATCGTCTTTCCACATGTGTTCACCAAGTATATTCAAATCAACATACATAGCCCAATTGTTTGGTGCTCTATCAAATGTTGGGAGTGTGCCGTCAGGTAATGGCACAAAACCAAGAAACAACCAATAACCTATTAAAATTGTTAATCCAATAGCTAGTAAGGTTCTCCAATTACAATTCAAATATAAGATGGCTGAAAACAAAAACACAACGCCTATACGCTGTAAAACTCCGGGAATTCTGACAACTTCCAAATCTCTAAAAAATGGAAAATAGGGTAAGAACCACGCCAGAAAAAAACCTAACCCGAACAGCTTTAAACTTCTAATGATAATCTTCTTATAAGTAGAATTGTTTCTAGGTTTATTCCTATACGCTAAGTGAATTGAAATACCAGCAATAAATAAAAAGAAAGGGAAAATTAAATCGGTTGGTGTTAATCCATGCCATTCTGCATGAAGCAAAGGTGAATATACTTGGCTCCATGTTCCTGGATTATTTACCAAAATCATTGCTACAATAGTCAACCCTCGCAGCAAATCGACAGATTCAACTCTATTGCTAGAAATCATCTTACAAGATATTTGCCTTTATCTTTTTCCAAAGTTTTATAAGAATAAATCCGGAAATAATCGCAAGCCCTAGTAACATGAATGCATCAAAATATTTACCATAAATCAGGTTTCCTGTTATAAACATGATGCTATATATAAATACACAACCAACAAGCATTGCAACAATACCAGATGGGACACTCCAAGCTACTTTAGAATCAACAATATTAATATTGCTCTGTTCAGCATCATTAATTACTTTACTCCATCCTGGACCACCAGGTTGCGTTCTTTTATAAAATTTTTGTAATACGTCTTTCGTTTCTGGCTGAGTCATAAATGTAACAACTAACCAAACAATAGTTGTAATTAAAACTACCATTGGAAATTTTGCCCAACTAGGCATAAACAAATCTTCCCCAAACAATTTATCTCCAATAGATTGAGATGCAAAAAGCAATGACACAGCACCAGAAACTATCATAGCAGAAATCTCGCTCCACGCATTAATTCGCCACCAAAACCATCTAAGTATAAAAATTAGACCTGTTCCTGCTCCAAACATGATGATGATATCAAAAAGTTGTTTTGCATTTTGAAGGTATAACGCAAATAATGCACTAAAAACCATTAATACAACCGTTGAAATTCTTCCAACTTTTACAAGTTCTTTTTCAGAAGCATTTTTGTTTACTTGTTGTTTGTAAAAATCATTTACTATATAAGAGCTTCCCCAGTTTAAATGTGTTGAAATAGTACTCATATATGCCGCAACAAGAGAGGCTAAAACCAATCCAAGTAAACCACTTGGCAATTTGGTTAACATTGCTGAATACGCTAAATCATGACCTAATTTATCTTGTGTTACATTAGGAAACGCCTCTTGAATACTTGCAATATCTGGGAATATAACCAATGAAGCTAGCGCAACAATAATCCAAGGCCAAGGACGCAAAGCATAATGCATAATATTGAAAAAGAAAGTAGCTCCTATTGCATGATTTTCATCTTTTGCAGCTAACATACGTTGTGCAATGTAACCTCCACCACCTGGTTCTGCTCCAGGATACCATGAACTCCACCACTGTACTGCCAAAGGAATTATAAGCAATGTAATAAGTGCTTCTTTATCATTAAAATCTGGCAATATAGAGAGTTTATCAGCGACATTTTCATTTGCAAATAAAGCATCTAATCCACCAACTTCAGGAAGGTTCACTAGGTAATACGCTGCACCAATAGCTCCTGCCATTGCTGTAAAAAATAAAATAAAATCGGTATAAACAACACCTTTAAACCCTCCGAGCGCGCTAAAAATAACAGTTACAGTTCCAGCATATACAATAGTTTCCCAAGGCTGAAGTCCTAACATAATACTACCTATTTTTATCGCTGCAAGTGTTACACCTGCCATTGCAAAAACATTAAACAAAAGCCCTAAATATAGTGCTCTAAATCCTCTTAAAAATCTTGCTGGCTTTCCGCCATAACGTAATTCATAAAACTCAATATCGGTGTTTACATTAGATTTTCGCCATAATTTTGCATATACAAAAACAGTTAATAAGCCTGTAATTAAAAACGCCCACCACATCCAGTTGGCTGAAACTCCATCTTTTCTAACAATATCTGTTACAAAGTTTGGTGTGTCTGTAGAAAACGTAGTTGCTACCATGGACACACCCAATAACCACCAAGGCATATTTTTTCCTGATAAAAAGTACTCAGCAGAACTTTTTCCTGATTGTTTTGAAACATAAATGCCTATAAAAAGTGTGATTGCAAAGAAAATTACAATAAGAGTAATGTCTAATGTGGAGAGATCTACCATTAGCAAAAAAATTAGTTAGTAATGCTTAAATATATGAAATACAATTTTACCAATTTGAATAAAAATGATTATAAAGTTCTAGAAATTATTTTATTTATTGGAGTTTTCTCAAATATTGGCTTAATTTTTGATAAATATTAAATTATCATTTTATATCTTTACTAAACTTAAAAAAAAACATGATGAGAAAGATTATAATTTTAATAATTACAGTTAGCTTTTCTTTTAATTGCATAGCACAAGGAGTAATTCCAAAAGAAATAAGAAATATTGGTGATCAAGTAGATTTAGATCGAATGCAAGCTGCAGATGGGTCTAGATATATAAATGTAAAAGGAGCACCTTACTTAACAGATTTTTTTGTTCCTGCTACTATTTATCCTGATGATGATTTATTTTTTGTTAAATATAATGCTGTAGATGATGAAATAGAGGTTAAACTAAGTGCAACCAAAACGATTATACTAGATAATTCTTTTAAAAAATATACTATTGTTTTTAAAGAGAGTAAGGAAACTTTTGTAACTCTTAATGAAGAAGGAAAAAACAATCCAAGTTACTTTATTGAAGTAAATAAGACAGATAATGTTTCTCTTTACAAGAGAAAAACCAAAAACTTTATTCAAGCAACAAAAGCGACCGACAACTATAGTAAAGATAAGCCTGCTCGCTTTTCGGAACTAGAAGAGGTTTTTTATATCCAATTAACTCCCGATGGGCCTGTAAAAGAGGTTTCTAAAAAGAAAAAAACATTTTTAAAAATGTTTCAAAACAATCAAAATGATGTGAAAAATTTTATTGGAAAAAATAAAATAAAACTCAATAAAGAAGAAGATTTAGTGAAGCTCATTTCTTTTATAAGCACTCTATAATAACATTTCTATTTAATTTAATTTAAATAAGTTATGAAAAATATTTTCCTTTTTTTCTTATTAATTGGAACTTACTTTAATACTTTCTCTCAACAAGTATCTAATAATTCCATTAGAGATCTTGAACAAGTTCTAGCAACTCGTACATTTGCTAATAATGAAAATAAATACGTTGATGCTAAAGGAACACCTTATTTAACTGAGAATTATATTTCGGCTAAAATTTCTCCTGGAGACAAATTCTATTGGATTAGGTACAATGCTTATAATGATGAAATGGAAGTTAAGTTAAATGACAAAAAAACGATTGTTCTAGATAATAGTAAAGTTAGTTATAAAATAACTCCCAAAGGAAGTGCAAATTCTTATGTCACTTTGAATGAGGTTGGAAAAAACAAACCTGGTTACTTTATCGAGATACAAAAATCCAATAACGTTTCTCTATATAAAAAAATAGAAAAAAAATACACTCCTGTAACACCTGCCACTTCTTCTTATGATAGAGATAAGCCTGCTTATTTTTCTAAAGGAAAGGAAACATTCTATATCCAGTTTAATAATTATGAAGCTCTGCAAAAATTACCTACCAAACAAAAGGCATTCTTAACACTATTTTCAAATGATAAAAAGATTAAAGATTACATTAAAAAGAATAAAATAAAGCTTTCAAAAGAACAAAATTTAATTCAACTTTTCAATTTCATAAATAGTCAAGGTGTTAATTAAACACTTTTTATGACATTGATTACAATACCCCAAATAACAAAATTGTTATCTTCTGTAATTTGTATGGGTTTATAGTTGTCGTTTTCTGGTTGAAGCCAAACACCATCATTTTCAACTCTTAATCGTTTTACGGTAAACTCACCATCTAAAAAGCAGACTGCTATTTTATTATGCTCAGGTTCTAAACTTCTGTCTATAATTAGTAAATCATTGTCGTTTAAGCCCGCGTTTATCATTGATTGTCCACTTACACGTGCAAAAAATGTGGCTTCTTTATTTTTAATAAGCTCATCATCAAGAGATAGTCGCTCTTGCTTAAAATCATCGGCAGGTGAAGGGAATCCTGCAGAAATTCCTGTATCAATTAATATAGCACCTAAACTGTTTGTTTTTTTAGGTGCTAAGAAAGTTAAATTTTGAGCTAATTTCGTCATTACTTTACTGTTATAATTTCTTTAATATTTGTCGTGTATCTTGGTGATAGTCGTTCTTGACGCATTTTCCAAGTACGCTCCAAATCTTGATTCCCAAGTTTTATTTTGTAATCCTTATACTTTTTATTAATCCCATCAATAGCTGTCATTAAAGGTTTGTGCTTAGGATTTTCATGCTCAAATATATGCAACTGATGATTATAAGTAGGCACCAATCCTGTAACAATAACACCTGCACGTTTATATTTGATGCCTTTCTTAAAGATTGATGACACAGCCTCAACTGCATGCTTACAAATAGTTAGTGATGAGTCTGTAGGATAAGACAGTTTTACTACTTTACTTGCACGATGTTGTTGCAGTTGCTTTTTATGTCTATCGCTACTCAACATCACAATAATCATGTGGCAACTAGATTCTTGTTTTCGTAATTTTTCGGCGCAACTTGTTGCAAACGTTGAGATACGCTCTTTAATATTATCAATATCTGAATATGTATATTCGAAACTTCGTGTGGTTGCAATAGCTCGTTTGGTTTTAATTTCGTCCAATTTTAAGGTTGGAATACCTTCTAGGTCTTTTTTAAGTTTCCACTCGGTGATTGAAAAACTCTTCCGAACCCAATCATCAGATAATTGAGTGAAATCAAACGCTGTTTTACAGCCTTTGAGTTTTAATCGTTTTTGTAAGCCACGACCAATTCCCCAAACATCTTCTAATGTAATCCATTTTAAGGCTTTAATTCGCTTTTCTTCAGAATCTATCACGTAAACACCTTTGGTCTCCTTAGGGAATTTTCTAGCAATTTTATTAGCTACTTTACTCAGTGCTTTTGTTGGTGCTATGCCAACACATGTTGGAATGCCTGTCCATTTTAAAATACGTTGCCTTATTTGAATTCCGTAATTATCAAAGTTATACTTATCAAAGCCTCTAAATTCTAAAAAAGCTTCATCAATACTATACACCTCAACATCTGGTGTAAATTGTTTTAAAATTGACATCACACGACTGCTCATATCTCCATACAAAGGATAATTTGATGATAATACTTTTATATTGTTCGATTTACAAAAGCCTTCCCACTTAAAAATTGGTGCTCCAAAAGGAAGTTTCAACCCTTTTGCTTCATCGCTCATAGAAATAACACAACCGTCATTATTGCTTAAAATAGCAACAGGTTGACCTTGCAAGTTTGGATTAAAAACCCGCTCACAAGACGCATAAAAATTATTACAATCAACTAAAGCAAACATGTTTATAAAGGTACATATTTGCTTTAGTTTTTTGGAGAACTCATATTGACTTTTTCTATTTCCTAAAAAATGGTTGAAATTCGCCTATATTTCGTCTATTTTATCATGCGTAGCACATACTATGCCTTTCAAAAATAGTCTCATCTAAACAAATTTCACTTCATTTTCGGTTAAAAACAAAAAATCAAAATGAGTTCAAAAAGAAATTCTTAAATTATTTACTTTTCTTGCTTAACCAAGCTTCTCTTGCAGCTTTTTGTTCAGCACTAGCATTCTCATTAATACTTATAGAATATGAAGGGTCTGGTTTAAACGTTACTGTTGTTTCCTTTTTATTTCCTAGACGCTCGTACACAACTTTTGTAGTATTACCTGCTTTAAATTTTGTTATAATAGTATTAAAATCTAAATCATCGCTTAATACATAATCGCCTATTTGAATAATGGTATCGCCATTTTCCAATCCTGCATCATAAGACGATGAGCCAATGGTTGTGTAACCATAAATTTTACCTTGCCTAACGCTTGCGCCAAAACTCGGTTTGGTGTCGTCTTGCGTTAACGATACACCAACGGTTTCAAATAAACGCTTCATTTCTGGCATACCACTCTTATGAATGTATTTGTTGAAAAAATCATCTCCAAAACCGTCTCCAGCGTAATCATTAAGTGCATTTTGTAAATCTGGAATGGTATATGGGTTTTCTTCTTTTCCCATCTTGTTCCAAACAAGTTTCATATAGTCGTCTAAATTTAAATTCTTTTCACGTAATGATAAATCCAACGCTAATCCTAAAGCACTTCCATACGAGTAATACGAAATAAAAGTATTGCCTCTATTTACAGGGTCAACCGAACGCGCTGCATCAACAAAAGGTGCTTGATAACTCATTTCAATAACATTGAAAAACTGTCTTGCAGGCGAATTCCAAACATAGTTAAAAGTACCTGAAAGCCCTCGAACATAATTTTCCGGCTCCATTAATCCTGCACGACATAATATTAAATTGGTGTAATAGCTTGTAAATCCTTCGGCAAACCAAAGTGCGCCACTCATATTTGCTTCTTCAAAATCGAAAGGCTCCAATGCTTGCGGACGAATACGCTCTACATTCCACGCATGAAAAAACTCATGCGATACGGTGCCAATATTACTTCTCATACCTCCATTAGCTAAACTTCTTGTTGAAGTTAATATTGTTGAATTTCGGTGTTCCATGCCATCACCAGAAGCATTAGGAATATAACATGCCAAGAAATAATAGTTGTCGTAATCGAAATCTGGTAATTCACCATATACAGCTTCTTGTTCCAACACTACTTTCTTTACTTTTTCGAAGTATTCATCCAATTCTGCATCTGTTCCATTATGATGCAATACAAGATGTACGGTTTGTCCATTAACATCAAACGAGCGTACGCCATGGTCGCTAATTTCGGTTGGACTATCCATAAAATACTGCAAATTAGGTGCAGAATATGTGTTTCCTTCTTTAGGTTTTAATTGTGTGGCAACTTTCCAGTTTAAATCTTCGCGCACATTAAATGTTACTTCCATTTCGTCATTCGCTAAACTTGGTGCATACATAAAAGTTGCAGGAATATTTAAGTGTGCATGCGTTTCATCTATTTGAGCATAAGTTCCGCCTCCTCTGTTTGCGAATAAGGTATACGAAACATTTATAGTGCCATCATGACCCTTTACTTTCCAAGAATAAGGGTCTGGTCTTGTGGCTTCCAATTCATTTCCTTGTCCGTCGGTTACCTTAACTGCATATACATTTTTCATAAATTCGTGTAATGCGTAACGTCCTGGAGAGGTTCGACTCATTCTAAGTTCCATTTCGCCAGATTTTAAGTTGGTAAAAGTCGCTTGCACATTTGCTTCGTGGTGTACAGCGTTTTCAAACGAAATGTTATACGTTGTGGAAACACCTTTTGAGGTTGCCTCTGTGTCTGTGTTTTTTTGTGAGTCTTTACAGTTAAAGAATACTAAAAGTGAGAGTAATAGAAATAGTTTTTTCATGTGCTAAAATTTATTTTTTTCAGAGGTCACATGTAATATCCATATTATCCTTTCTTTTTTTGACGAAATTCTGTTTTGGATATTTCATGGTTGCTATAGTAAATATTCAAGCAACTAAGATACTATTTTTGAGTTACTGATAAAACTTAAAATTTTATGGTGCCCATCACACAAATTTTCTACATTTGCTCGGTCAAAACCAAAGTATGAAAGTCCATAATGAGCATTTGGCAAACAATGGTCAATGCTAGCCAGAATAATTAAAACACTAAAAATTAATAGCAAATTTTTAAACAGATGAAAACAATTAATAGCTATGTAACCGCATTGCTCTTAGTATTAAGTGGTTACGCATCAATTGCACAAGAAACGCAAAACACCAAACAACTGGATTCTGTGGTCATTACATCTAGCAGAATAGATTTGCCATTTAAAGAAAACTCCCGAACCATTACTGTTATTTCTGCTCAAGATATTGCACAAAGCCCTGCAACCAATGTTACCGAACTGCTACAACAAGTCGCAGGCGTGGATATGAGACGTCGAGGCGTCAATGGTATGCAAGCCGATTTATACATTCGAGGTGGAAGCTTTGACCAAACCTTGATTCTTATTGATGGCATAAAAGTGGAAGATGCACAAACTGGCCACCACACCATGAATATGGCTTTACCAATTGAAGTCATTAAACGCATTGAAATCATAAAAGGCCCTGCGGCGAGGGTATTTGGGCAAAATGCTTTTACTGGCGCCATAAACATTGTTACGAAAAGCAGTACAGATACTGTTAATACGGTTGGGTTTCAAGTTGGGTCTTATAATCAACGACACTTTAATGGCACTACTGGAATTGATTTTAATACATCGTCGGTCATTGCTCATGCATCTGTAAATGCATCGGATGGTTATAGACATAATACCGATTTTAAGAATCAGAATTACTTTATAAAAGGAACATTTAATAAAAATAACACACCTATTAATCTTATTGGTTATTTTACCGACCGTAAGTTTGGTGCCAATGGATTTTATGCGTCGCCTACGGCAATCAACCAATACGAAGAAACGCAAAGTAGTTTGGTTGGCGTAACATCTGTTTACAAAAGCAACAACCTAACATTAAAACCTCGCTTATACTGGAAACGCAACCAGGATATGTATGTGTTTGTTAGGGACAACCCTTCTATTTACCGAAACCTGCATATTTCAAACAAGGTTGGTGCTGAGGTAAATGCATCGTATAAATCCAACATGGGAACTACTGGTTTTGGAGTAGATGTTGCTAAAGTCTATTTATCCAGTAATAATCTTGGAGACAGAGACCGTTTTATGGCAAATGTGTTTTTAGAACACCGTTTTACATTTGCCGATGATAAACTGGATGTAACTCCAGGAATCGCCATTAATTATTTTTCAGATTTTAAATTTCATGCATTCCCAGGCATCGATATTGGCTACCAAGTAAATGACAATTTAAAAATCTATGCCAACGCAGGTTATACGTATAGAATTCCAACATATACCGATTTATTTTACAGCGACCCAACAACCCTAGGAAATGAAAACTTAGACCCAGAAGAAGCTTTAACCGAAGAACTTGGGTTAAAATATTCCAAAGGAAATTTCTCTGGTTCTTTAGCTATATTCAATAGAGATTCTAACAACTTGATTGATTATGTAAAAGAAGCATCAGACGATTTATGGGAAGCCACAAACATACAGGATTTAAACACTATTGGCTTAGAGGCCAATGCCTCTTTTAATTATAGTATGGGTGGTTTTAATCAAAATGTTACTTTAGGCTATACCTATTTAGATGAAGATTTAAAAGCATCAAATGTTAATTTCTCACGATACTCCATCAATTCGTTACAGCATCATGCTACAGCTACTTTTAGAACACAGTTTTTAAAGAATTTTAGACAAAGTATTGCCTATAAATTTGCAAAACGTACTGTAGGAACGAATAACGATTATCATGTGGTTGATGTGAAAGCGACTTTAGATTTGCAGTCTTTTGAAATTTCGCTCATTGGAAATAACATTTTTAATACTGAATATACCGAAACCAATTTAGTACCAATGCCAAAAGGGAATGTGTTATTGGATGTTAAGTATAAGTTTTAAATCTATACTTTTGGTTCGCAATAGAAATATTTAGCAGCCTAAATGATAAACAAACAACAAAAGCACCTATGGTTCTATCCAATTATATTTGGATTGCTAGGTGCTTTTTTAGGTTTAATAATTCGTTACTTTTTTACGCAAACTGCTCTCAGTTTTCCTTTAAAAAATCTTATTCATTCACATTCGCATGTAATGCTATTAGGTTTTTTGTTCAACTCCTTGATAGTGCTTGTATGGACTCATTTTTCAAAAGGGATTGACAAAATATCTAAAAGATATTTTTTAGCACTTCAGATTTGTATTGGAGGCATGTTAATAACATTTATTATTCAAGGGTATGCGTTATTTTCAATACTATTTTCAACCCTACATTTATGGATTAGTTACATCTTCTTGATTAGATTATGGAAGCGTTTAGAGGGACACAAACAACTCGTTTCTTTAATTAAATTAGGAATCATTTTCCACTTTATATCCTCAATTGGGCCTTATTGTTTAGGACCTTTAATGGTGTTTGATATGCAAGAATCTCCTTGGTATCAACAGGCTATATTCTTCTATTTGCATTTTCAGTATTTTGGGGCTTTTTTTGTTTGGTTATTGGCAGTTTATTTAAAAAATACATCTGTTACAATACCAAAAAAACATGTTTTACTAATTGGCTTAAGTCTTATTGGGCTCTATGTACACTCATTAGATTATAACTTTAACCATTGGACCATTCAATTAATTGGTAGCATTAGCTCCATACTGTTTTCGTTCGTTTTATTGAGTTTTATAAAGCAAATAAGACATGCAAAAAAAGCGTATCAAAATATCTATTGTATATTATTGGCTATTGGTTTTTGTAACATTTTAGGAAGCTTTCCACAAATTGTAAGTCTTGTAGAAACCAACCATTACTTACTCATTGCTTGGTTACATTTTCTATTTTTAGGTTTGTTTGTCCCTTTTATTTGGATAACGTTACCTTTAAAACTCAGCTATAAAACTTGGTTGATATATGCTTTGTTTGTGTTGGTTTCTGAAGTACTGCTTATCTTTCCAAATACAGCGTATAATTTATTAAAAACACCTATAACACAACAGCTGTTAGTAGCATATTTTGGTGTTTTTTTGTGTATTACTTTTGTGCATTTAAAGTTTATTTTTAGAAAAAATTGAAGGGTTTTTATAATTTTACCACTACAAAACAGTTTAATGTTTTTAAGCGAGTAGTTTTACTAAAAAAGGTTGATAGCCAATGAAATTAAATCTTCAAGATGTCCCTCGTGTAAAAACCATTACAAAAGAGGACTTTATAAATCACTACTTTAAACCACAAAAACCTGTGGTTATAGAGCGTTGCATTGAAGATTGGCCTGCTTATTCTAAATGGAATTTAGACTACATAAAAGCTATTGCTGGCGATAAAACAGTCCCTTTATATGATGACAGACCTGTAGATTATAAAGATGGTTTTAACGAGCCTCATGCCACCATGAAGATGAGCGACTATGTAGATTTGCTTAAAAAAGAACCTACGAAATACCGCATTTTTCTGTGGAATATTTTAAAAGAAGTACCGCAGCTTCAAAACGATTTTAAGTATCCAGACTTTGGCTTAAAACTCATGAAAGGCTTACCAATGTTGTTTTTTGGCGGAAAAGACTCGCACACGTTTATGCATTACGACATCGATTTGGCAAATATCTTTCATTTTCATTTTGAAGGTGAAAAGCACTGCATTTTGTTTGACCAAAAACAGAACAAGCACTTGTATAAAATTCCGCATTCACTTATAACGCGAGAAGATATTGATTTTTCAAATCCAGATTTTAAAAAATGGCCAGCTTTAAAAAGCGCACAAGGCTATGTTGCTAACCTAAAACATGGCGAAGTATTGTATATGCCAGAAGGTTGGTGGCATTACATGCGCTATATTACACCAGGGTTTTCCATGAGTTTACGTGCCATTGCTAGAAACCCAAGAAACTTAGGAAAAGCCATTTACAATGTGCTTATTATGCGAAGCTTTGATAATGCAATGCGGCGCATAAAAGGACAAAAATGGATAGACTGGAAAAACGACCAAGCAATTTACAGAACACACAAGAAGTTAAGCAATACACAAAAAAAATAAATATCTTTGTGCTCTAACCTTAAACTCAAAAAAAATGAAAAAATTACTTACAACCATTATGTTATTAAGCGTGTATTTTGTTAGTGCGCAAGCTTACCAAGGAAAAGGAGATGATAAATTTCAAATAGGCGCTAATGTTCAAAACAATGCCACAGGCATAAATGTAAGTTACGACTTTGGTGTTGGCGAAAATATTTCTTTAGGATTTTCTTCTGTATATGCTTTAGGTATTGATGAAAATCTAGATGCAGATTTTGGAGACCGTTTTGATTTAAAAGCACGTTTTAATGCTAACTTAGGAAATGTGGTTAAAATTGATGAAAATTTTGATATTTACCCTGGCTTAAGTTTTGGTTTAAAAAACTTTGGAGGCCATTTAGGGATGCGCTATTTTTTCTCTGATGGTTTTGGTGTTTTTACCGAGTTTAATACACCAATTGCCAAATATAAATCTGAAGCACTTACCCTCGCCGAAAAAACACACAATCAATTTACAATGAGTTTTGGAGCTACTTTTAATCTTTAATAGGCGTTGTTAAACGAATGGATATAAACACTTTAATAGCAGGTTTCGTCGGGTCTCTAATTGGTGTTTTCCTTTCTGGAACATATGGTCGAATTACTACTGCTTTTAAATTAAACCGAATAAGGAAAATTATAATTAATAGCTTTCAAGCGATTTCAATTCCTAAATGTGAAAAGTATATTGAAGATATTAATCAAGCAATAGAATTCGTAGAAAATTTTTCGATTAAGAAAACCATAAAAGAAGAAAAAACATTGGATTATATGCCAATGTTTAATTCAGATATACTTAAAAGCATTAATCCTGAAGTCCTCCTTCAAACTTCCTTTAAAGCAAAAACTCATAGTGATTTAATTGAAATTGCATATACAATAGACTTTCTAAAAACACATATGGCTGTTGATAAAATGGCTTCATTTAAAGAAAAAGTAGTTGAGCATTTAAAAGAGAAAGAAATAGAAAATAGTGAACTTTATAATCATTTGCTTACTTGTTCCTTTTACAGAAAATTAAAAGAAAATGTGTTATCTGATTTAAAACTAAAAATTGAAACCTCGAAGGAGTTAAATATTGAGCAAAGAAAAATAGTCAATGACTTAAAGGGAAAGTCTTTTATTTGGATTATGAAATACATTTGGAGGCAATAAATCTACTGCCACTTACGAAAACTATACCTTCGACAAGCTCAGTAGTCAAGCATATTTCCTGTTTGGTTTGAATTTGCTAAATTAGTTGTATAAAACATGCAACTAAATCATACAAGAACACGTTAGCTTTTATTTAAAAATCACCTCAATGAATAGAAAAGATTTTATTTCAAAATTACCTGGCGTTTTTTTTATACCAGAAATCATAAACGGAATGGGTATGCCGAACCTTGAAGACTTTGAATATTCAGATAGTTTAATAAATGAAGATAAAACTTGGAAAAAAGTACGTAGTCACTTTCAAATTGATAAAAATTTTGTTGATTTAAGAGCATTTGCAGCAAGCCCTATACCCAAACAGACACTTGAACAATTTGTTCAAAAGTATAGCCATATACAGTCCTTTCCATCAGACCGAAATCACGAAATTGCTGAAGGAAATAAAGAATTACTGAGAGTGAAAATTGCGCAAAATTTAAATTGCTCCTTTGAAGAAGTTGCAATAATGAGAAGTACAACAGAAGCTCTTAATAATGCACTAATGGGTATTAAACTTAACAGAGGAGATGAAGTTTTAGCATCTATCCATGAATACGATAGTATGATGGCTACTTTAGTACAAAGACAAAAAAGAGAAGGAATTAAAGTTACGAAAGTTAAAATACCTTATAAACCGGATTCTAAGGAACAAATATTAGAATGTTTTAAGAAAAGTGTTACACCAAAAACAAAACTGATATTAATTTCTCACATAGTTTGGATTAGTGGTCAAATCTATCCTATTGAGGAAATTTGTCAATGGGCAAGAAAAAAAGGTATATTAACCGTAATAGATGCTGCTCAAAGCTTTTCGCATATAGAAACTGATGTTACAAAAATAGATTGTGATTATTTGGGTGCTTCACTTCATAAATGGTGTGCTGCCCCTCTTGGAACAGGTTTTCTTTATATAAAAAAAGAAAATATTTCCAATACGTATCCCTTATTTGGGAGCTACAACTACGAGGCTAATGCCCCAAGAATAGAAAAATTTGAAAATTTCGGCTCTATTACACCCGTTTTTAATGCTAGTATAAATAGCCTTGATTATTGGACCAACCTTGGGGTTGATAAAAAAAGGCTAAGAACTCAATTTTTAAAAAGCTATTTGGCGGACAAGCTAAAAAACATAAACGAAGTAGAAATAGCGACCAATTTAGAACCTGATAATTCTTGTGGTATAGTTTATTTCAGGATAAAAAATAAAAGTGCATACGACATAAGAAAAAAACTTTATAGTCAATTTAAAATTTCTGTACAATCTATCGAAAATTATAAAAATTTGTATGTTGATTATAATGATGTGAACTGTATTGGTGTATCTACTCCAGTTTTTATTTTACAAAAGCAATTAGATTATTTTATTGACAGCTTAAAAAAATTAGTTTAATTGTACTATAGTTAGGTTAAACACAAAATTTTAGGGTTTTCTATTTTGCCTTTATTCAACCAACTCATTCACCTTGTCATACACCAAAAAAGATTCCCACCCTCTATACAATAAATAATCTGCTAGTTTTTTCTTTTTCTTGTACTTGTTTTTTTCTTTTATGGCATCACATCGTTTTTGTGCCAAAACATTAAAAATTGTCATGTACTCGGCCTCATCTATTTCAGCAAGCGCTTGATTTATATTGGTTTTAGAAATGTCTTTTTTCTTTAATTCTAGTGATAAACGACGTTTTCCCCATTTTTTTATTTTCAGCTTCCCACTTACAAACGCTTTGGTGTAACGCTCTTCATTTAAAAAATTGTGCTCTAATAAATGTACTATAATTACATCGATTGCTTCAGGAATCATATGCATATCCCTTAGTTTTTGAGCTACTTCTTTATGGCAGCGTTCTTGGTAAGCACAATAATATTCAAGCTTTTTTTTAGCCTCTTCAACGGTATAAGTACGTTTTTTTAACATCAATCAAAAATAATAAAAGAAAGAGGTCTTTTTGGAGTATTCTACAAACTATACTTCAATGATAAAATAACATTAGTCCCTGGTGCAGCAATACCAGAAGAATAGGGTCTATACAACTGGTTGGTAATATTTTCGACTGTGGCAATTAAAGATGTTGATGGACTTAAATGGTATTGAGACCTTAAATTTATGGTGTACCAAGATGGTGCGTAAGGATTTCCGTTATCATCTAAAGCAAAAATATAATCGGCTAACGACGATGCTAATTGGTTGCTAGACAACTCACTATTGTAATTTATAAAAGCATCCCATTTTAATTTGTTCTTTTCCCAAATTAAGTGCGTGTTCCCAAAGTTTGGGGCTACGTGCCTTACAGGAACTTCTATGCCATCTTTATCTTCTTCGGTACCTCCAACAATACTATATTGAGAGGTTAGCTTTAAATTGTCATTAAACGATATTTTAACACCAGCTTCAAAACCATAAATCCATGCTTTGGATGCGTTTTGTATGGCTTGTATGTCGCTTAATTCACCATCGTACATCATTTGGGTTTCTCCGTTTACTTCAAAATCACGCCTAACCAATGCGTTATCAAGATACGTGTAATAAGTTGCTAAATCGAACACCACACTTTCGTTAAAGTTTAAAACCAAACCTAATTCTCCTCCATAAGCATATTCTGGTTTTAAATTTGTGTTTGGAACCACAACAGAACCTGGTTTAGAATCAAACACTTTCCCAACATCATCAATATTTGGTGCCCTAAATGCTGTAGAGGCATTTAACTTCCATAATATTGTTTTATTTGGCGCCCAACTCATTCCTGCAGTTCCTGTAAATGCGCCTGTATTAATACTCACATCATTAAACGGAAGGTTTAAAAAAGCATTATTTTCGTCTAAATTGGCTTTTATGGATATATGATTAAACCTAATCCCTGATTGAAAAGTAAATTTCTTATTCGGACTATATTTATAGCTCACGTATGGAGCCATAGATTGCCATGTAGAACCATGAGGATATCTCGTTGCTATTGGTTGTGATGTGCCATTGGAAACAGACGTTTCCTTTGCAGTTGAGCCTACAGTATTGTAAATATATTCTGCGCCATAAAATAATCTTGAAGTTTCAGACAGTGATTTTTCAAAATCTAAATTGGCAGTTAATACATCTACATTTTCCTCTCTAATTCTTCTGGAATCTGAATACAAGTTTCTATCTATCCTACTTTCTTGAAAGTTTTGATAGGCGGCTGCAATCTTGAAATTATCATATAAATTGGACTTACTGCTTAAGGTGGTCATTTTAATGTTTCCCATAAACCATTTTTGTGGGCCATAATTCCACTCTGCTGAACGCAGTTCATTGTCTCTATACCTTATGAGCCTATCATAACGAGGATAATCGGATGTTGCCGAATAATGCAATCCTAAATCGAAATGCAATTTATCGTTGGCTTTATAATGAATTTTTTCGAGCAAGTTTATTTGATTATAGCCTGTAAATTTTTGTACTCTGGGGTCGCTGTTTTGAATAACAACGTCAACGCCATTTGTGGTTTGTACATACTCGTTACGCAAATAATCGTTGGGTCCAAATTTTCCCATTTTTAAATCATCAAAATCGGTATAGCTAACACTTGTTAAAAACGCCCAATTTTTATACCCTAAATTAACATCTATATGACCTGTTTTTTCTTTTGAAGCCGACGCATACCTAACAATAGTATTTGCTTTTAACAGCAAGGAGTCCGATTGTGATAGTTTTGGGTTTTTTGTGTAAAAATTCATAACACCACCTATGGCATCGCTACCGTAAATAACCGAGCCTGCTCCTAGAATCACCTCAGTATTTTGAATGGCAAAAGGGTCTATAGATATGACATTTTGTACATTTCCGCCTCTAAAAATGGCTGTGTTCATTCTAACATCATCAACCGAAATTAGAAGTCTGTTTGTAGAAAACCCTCTTATTAAAGGGCTTCCACCACCCATTTGACTTTTTTGAATAAAAATTTGTCCTGAGTTTTGAAGCAAATCGGCACTTGTTTGTGGGTTGCTAAATACGATATCCTCCGCTTTAATGCTCATGATTTTTTGAGGCACTTCCCTTTTGCTTTGCTCAAACTTTGACGCTGAAATTACAATTTCATCTAAGTCTTGCGATTTGGACTTTAAATAAATAATATTTGAAATATGTGACTTAACAAGCGTGGTAGTGATATGCGTAATATGCTGGAACGTGATTCTTTCGTTTTCTGAAAAAATATCAAGTGTTATTTTACCGTCAAACCCCGAAATAACACTCTTTGTTTTACTGGTATTATATGCTGCTACACCAGTAATTGGTTCGCTTGTTGTTGCATCTAAAACTGTGATTTCCTGGGCGCTTGCGAAGAGACAAAAAAAACATAAAAAAAAGAAACAAAGGCTTCTCATATCTTAACTAAATACTTGATTTAAAATTGATATAGATTTGGGGTGTTTAAATCCGTCCAAATGTAGCTTAAAATAGAGTAATATCATACTTAAAAAATCACGTTTTTGAGACGACGTTATCTCCAATGACTTAGTATCATCAAATTTTATGCCTAAGCACTGTTTAAGTATTGTTAAATTATTGCCAGCAATACAGTAATTATTGGTTTTGGTGTTTTGAAATTTTCCTTCTTCTAAATTAAAATATAAGCTGTTTGTAGTTTTAGGGCTTTCAGGATAGAACCCTAGATATTTTGTGAGTTGTGTTAAAAAAAGTAGATGAAAATTAGTGTTTGTTTCGGTTTCATCAAACCAAATCATTGTTGTTTCTAAAAAACTATAAAGCGATTCGTTTTTTTCTTCTTCTACTAAAATGCTTGACAACACTTCTGATAGAAACATAGCAATTGTACTTTTTATAACATTTGTATGTAAGGAGCTATAATATGCATGTAACTTTATGTCTCTTAAATATTGTAAAGAACGATTGTCTTTGTGGTCTGTCTCAATTTCCAATAAGCTTAAAGGCTGAAAATATGCAGATTTAAATTTGCCTTTCCTTGTCCTTAATGCATTTCTAACCAAATAAGAAACAACGCCAAAATTTTCGGTATAGCATTTAATAATGAGGTCGTGGTCTTTATACTTTATTTTTGATAGAACAATGGCTTTTGTAGAAACTATCATTGCCTTATTACCATTAGCTTTAAAACCTTTGTTTCTAGGGATTCCATATCGGAAATCATGATGAGATACACACCAGAAGCAACCATATTATTTGCCATATTTTTTCCGTTCCAATAGGCTGTTCCGCCATCAATTTCTAGGTTATAACCTCTATACCTAGAATTTGCTCTAGATTGTGCTTCGGCTACTAGATTGCCTTCAATATCGGTAATTTTAATATTGACATTATCTGTAATATCCTTGATTTTTACTCTTTCGGTTGCAATGTTAAATCCTGGTCTTACTGGGTTTGGATAGACATAAGCATCTACAAGTTCTTCGGTTGGTGCAGATCCTCCAGAATTGAAGGCGACCAGTCCTTTATCTGTGCCAATGAAAACCACACCTTGCGCATCATCTATAGTGATGTCGTTCACATTGTTTGAAGGTAGTGGTGAATTATCTTTTGTGAAATGGTAAATGGTTTGTTGTCCATCTGGTGAAAAATAAAATAATCCTGCGCCAATAGTTGCGACCCATTTATTATTTGAACCATCTACTTTAATATCGGATATAAATTGGTCTTGTAATAGTTCTTTTGGAATGCCATTGTCCAAAATTACTATTTCGTCCGTAGTTAAGTCTTCATCGTCAAAAAACCTTGATGTATTGTATAGTACCCTTAATCCTGTGTCTGTACCAATCCAAAGTTGTCCGTTTTTATCTAAGGCAATGGCTCTCACCGATTTATCTGGTAAATTCCCATTTTCAGCATCAACATTTTTAAATATCTGATTGCTTCCATTTAATCTAAAACCGATAACTCCATACGAAAATGATGCGATAAAAATATCACCAGATGGAGTAAACAAAAGTTCTTTAAACCCAATGTTGTCTGTTAATGCATTTGGAATTAGCTCGGTAAAATCAAAACTTCTCCATGCGTTTGAGCTTGGATCGTATGCTTTTAAAGGTTTTTCTATTAATCCTGTTAGCGACCATAATATACCATTATCGTCAAATGTTGTTCCTGAAAGTCTAAGGCTTCTATATGTTGGTGAACTTGGAAGAAATAATGATTCCAATCCACTGTTGGTTTCATCAAACTTTTGAGTTGCTATTCCATCATTAATTTCAAGCATACCGTCGTGAAATGAGCTTACAAACACCTGTTGCGGATTTAATGGGTTAATAGAAATAGCATTTAAATTGCGTAATTCAAACACATCACCATAAGGGATATTATTCCATGTATTATCAAATAATTGGCTAACACCTTCCCTTTTAAATGGGCTAGGGTTATAGAATCTAGTATAATCTCCATAAGACACCCAAACATTTCCAAAGCCTGAAGTAATAGAAAATATATCGTTTCTTAATGGTCCATCAGGATGAATTTCTTGAAATGTCGACACATTTGCTTGGGTAGTTTTTAAAACTCCAAAATTAGTCGTTCCTATGTAAATACCTTCTTGGGTTATTGAAGAAGCTGTAAACCTTGTATCGAACTCTGCGGTTTGTGTTGGGTTTGCCAATAGGTTAAAATTAGCATCATACACATAAACATTATCCCGAATCGTGACAACTAATTGGTTATTTGCGCTTTTTAAATCTAACGGTTGGCTAGGATAAGTCAGTAATTGGTTTAACGTTGTCCCATTTATTTCATAAATTCTTCTATTGGTTGATGTGCAGTATAACTTATCTAAAACAGCCTCAATACCATTAAAATTACCTGTTGTTATTTGTTCCCATTCTTGAAAATCTATTAAGTTTGGACTGCTTAATAAGCCTCTTTTAATACCTTCGCTACCACATGCCGCATAAATATATCCATTAAAAACCGTTGTTTGATTTACTTGTATTTGTGAGCCACCGTTTCCAATAAAATAAGTGTCTCCAAACTCCAGTCTAGATAAATCGTAAACCGAAATCCCAAAATCTGCCGAAATAAAAACACTTCCATCCAACTCACTAAAATGGTTAATTCTTTTGCCATTTGGAGGAATGGTGTTTTTATCTAGAATATCTACTACTGTTGTTATTTCCTCAGTAGATTCGTTATAAACCTCCATCAATCCGTTTTCATAACCTATTATAAGTAAACCATAACCTTCACTGTAATGTAAGGTTGAAATTAACTCTCCAGATAATCCATTTATGGTAGAAATTGTTTCTAATTCCTCAGTAACTATGTCATAGCTAAAAATAGCATTTTCTGATGCTGCATATATTTTTTCTTGGCTAGACACAACATCTTTAATATTTAAATAAGAAAAATGGCCTTCCCAAAGCAGTGAAGTATTTTGGGCACTTAAAAAAAGCGACCCTAAAAAGGTGAAGATTATTACAAAAAACTTCTTTTTCATATATTTATTTCAGTATTCAAATATATTTATAACTAACGACAATTACTGCAAAATCATATATCTTAAAAGAAAAAAGCCTCCAGAAATCTGGAAGCTTTAGCTTTTTTAATGGTTTTATGTTTATACCACTCCTTGGTCTAACATGGCATCGGCAACTTTAACAAAACCTGCAACGTTAGCTCCTTTTACGTAGTTAACATACCCATCGGCTTCTGTCCCATATTCAACACAAGATTCATGAATATCGTTCATAATATTATTTAGCTTTTGATCAACTTCTTCTCTTGTCCATCTTAAACGTAAAGAGTTTTGACTCATTTCTAATCCAGAAGTTGCAACACCTCCAGCATTAGAAGCTTTTCCTGGCGAAAATAATACTTTGGCCTTTTGCAATGCTTCAATAGCTTCAGGAGTTGTTGGCATATTAGCGCCTTCTGCAATTGCAATAACATTATTTGATATTAATATTTTTGCTTCTTCTTCATTTAACTCATTTTGAGTAGCGCATGGTAATGCTATATCGCATGAAATAGACCATGGTCTCTTACCTGCATGGAATGTCGCTGAAGGGTATTGCGTAGTATATTCACTTACTCTTCCTCTTTTAACATTCTTTAAATTCATGATAAATGCTAATTTATCTGCATCAATACCATCTGCATCATGAATAAATCCAGAAGAGTCTGATAAAGTAACTACTTTAGCTCCTAATTCGGTGGCCTTTTCACAAGCGAATTGCGCAACGTTTCCAGAACCTGAAATTACTACTGTTTTCTCATTAAACGAATCACCTTTTGTCGCTAACATGTTTTTGGCAAAATAAACTGTACCATAGCCAGTTGCTTCAGGTCTTACTAAAGACCCTCCATAACTAATCCCTTTTCCTGTTAATATACCAGTAAACTCATTTCTAAGTTTTTTATATTGTCCAAACATATAGCCTATTTCGCGTCCACCAACACCAATATCTCCAGCAGGAACATCTGTATTAGGACCTATATGACGAAAAAGCTCGTTCATAAACGATTGGCAAAAACGCATAACCTCATTATCAGACTTTCCTTTTGGATTAAAATCTGACCCTCCTTTTCCTCCACCCATTGGTAAAGTGGTTAATGAGTTTTTAAATACTTGTTCAAAACCTAAAAACTTAAGTATGCTCAAGTTTACGCTTGGGTGAAAACGCAATCCACCTTTATAAGGCCCAATGGCTGAATTAAACTCAACCCTAAACCCTCTATTGACTTGGGTATTTCCATTATCGTCAACCCATGGTACTCTAAAAATGATGGTTCTTTCTGGTTCAACCATCCTTTCAAGTAACATTTTACCTTGATATTTTGGATTTTCTTCAATAAACGGGATTACCGTTTCTGCAACTTCGTGCACAGCTTGCATAAATTCTGGTTCGCCACCATTTCTTTGTTCAACAAGCTCTAAAAATGCATCAATTTTAGCTTTCATTTATATAATTTTGGAGTAATAATAAATTATTGAATTTTTATGAGCACAAATATACATTATCTTAAAAAATAACTCACTTTTTTTTATATTTTCACAATATCTTTTTGATATTTGTTGTTAATCATATTGAGCAGAATTTTTTTATTAAATAACACGTTTAGTCGGATTTATTTGTTCTTTCGTCGAAGTTTTTTATATTTGCTCATATAAAAGCCATAAAATGGTCAACAGTTACTATGCTTAACCTTAAACAATTAGTTCCACTAATATGCTTGTTTGCCTTTGCGCAAGCATCATTCTCGCAATTAGGCTTTTCTCACGAAATTGGTGTAATCACGGGTCCAGTTCAATTTAGATCTGATTTTGGACAACGTTTAAATGAAAAAACTAATTTAGAAAATTCTGGCATTGGAGTTGGTGTAGTCCACTATATTAATTTTGCTTATAGTGCTGACTGTAATTGTTACACAGCCTATACTTATTTTAACGATCACTTTAAGTTAAGAAATGAAATTTCGTATAATAAAACGCAGTTAAAACATTATGGTGAATGGGTTGCTCCTTACCGAACAACTCCTGAAGCTAATCAATTAAGAGCACACACAGGTGTTGCTGAAAATTTTGACGTAGGAACTCAGTTAGAATTTTTCCCAAGAAGTATTAGAGACTTTCAAGGGTTTGCATACAGGCTTGCTCCTTATATAAGTTTAGGAGTCCATTATACGTATTCAACTCCCGAGGTTTCAACAAGTTATGGTAATGGCGATATTACCGATCCCAGCAATTTTTATTCGTTTTGGGATCCTGGTTCTGTAACAGACGAAGCAAAAAGTGGTTGGTCTTTGGTAACTAGTGTTGGAGCTAGATACAAAATTGGTGTATTATCAGATGTTTTGATAGACCTAAGATGGCAATATTTTGGTCACGATTGGGTAGATGGTTTAAACCACCAACTAACATCAAATAAATTTAATGATTGGCTATTATGGCTAAACGTTGGGTATATCTATTATCTAGATTAGTTCTAGAGCCTGCTTTAAATCGTTAATTAAATCTTCCTCATCTTCAATTCCAACACTTAATCTAATTAAAGAATCTATAACGCCTGTTTTTTCACGTTCTTCTTTTGGGATACTTGCGTGTGTCATACTTGCTGGGTGGCCAGAAAGAGACTCCACACCTCCTAAAGATTCTGCAAGTGTGAAAATTTTAAGGTTTTCGACTATTTTAATGGATTTTTCGTAATTATTCCCTTTGGTAGTAAACGATAACATTCCTCCAAAGTCATCCATTTGCACTTTAGCTATATTATGATTTGGATGCGTTTCAAACCCTGGCCAATACACATTTTCAATTTTTGGATGTGATGCTAAAAATTCAGCTACAGCTTTTCCGTTTTCACAGTGTCTTTGCATTCTCACATGTAATGTTTTAATGCCTCTTAGCGCCAAAAAACTATCTTGTGGGCCGCATACAGCACCACTTGCATTTTGAATGAAATAGAGTTTTTCTGCTAATTTTTCATCATTAAGCATTAATGCTCCCATAACTACATCACTATGTCCTCCCAAATATTTTGTTGCTGAATGCATAACAATATCTGCTCCCAAATCTAATGGTCGCTGCAAAAAAGGTGTTGCAAATGTATTATCTACAGCTAACAAGACATTGTGCCTTTTTGCAACAGTTGCCAATGCTTTAATATCAATAATGTTCAGCATTGGGTTTGTAGGTGTTTCTGTCCAAATTAACTTAGTATTCTCATTTATTTGCGCTTCAACATTAGACACACTTTCCATGCCTACAAAATGAAATTTAATACCAAACTTTTCAAACACATGTTTAAACAAACGGTATGTTCCACCATATAAATCGTTGGTAGAGATAACTTCATCGCCAGGCTCCAAAAGCTTTATAACTGCATCAATCGCTGCTAAACCTGACCCAAAAGCTAAACCATAATTGCCATTCTCAATACTTGCAAAAGCATTTTCTAAAGCTTTACGAGTTGGATTATGAGTTCTTGAATACTCAAACCCTTTATGACCTCCTGGAGTGCTTTGGGCGTAAGTTGATGTTTGATAAATTGGAGGCATTACAGCTCCGTAAGCAGGGTCGTGTTCTTGACCTCCATGAATTGTCTTAGTATTAAACTTCATTTTTTTAATGTTTGCAACAAATGTATATATAATTCGTTGTTTTAAAAAGTATGCAATACCTTTATAGTATTAATAAAACCCCATTCTATTGAAAACAAAATTTTTAGCTCCTCTATTCTTTTTAATTCTTTTTTCTTGTGAAGAAGTTATAGTTGTAAATTTTACCGAAACCAATGCGTTCTTTGAGGAAAATGCTATTATAGAACTGAATATTCCAAAAGCTGAAGGTACCGAGAATGCCTCAAAAGCAATTAACAACATCATTGAGAACCATATAGCAAATATATTGGTGTTTCTTGATGAACCATCTGATACTTTGCGGTTAGATTATGCTATTCGAAATTTTGATGCTGAATATAAGTCGTTTAAGGATGGTTTTGGAGAAAGTGCCATGGTCTGGGATGCCAGTTTTGATGGTGAGGTTACTTACCAATCTTCAGAATTAATTTCTATTGCCATCAATAGTTATGTAAATTCTGGTGGTGCTCATGGCAACCTAAATGTGACATTTTTTAATTTTGATGCGTCTTCTGGAGAGCTATTAAAGTTTGACGATATTTTTAATGACAAAGAAGCTTTGACTAGAATTGTTAAAACTCATTTTGAAGAAGAAACCAAAGACAATAGCATCAATTACTTTTTTGGAGAACCTTTTAGCCATCCAGCTAACATTGGTTTTAACGACCAAGGCGTTATCTTTTTTTACAATGTGTACGAAATTGCTTCATATGCTGATGGCATTACTGAATTTACCGTTCCGTTTGATGACATTGAACCTTATTTAAACATATATTAAGTTTCAGTTTCTGACTTTGGTTCTGTTAGTTTTTTAACGATTGGCTCAACCGTTAAACCTTGCCCTATTATAGAAAATGCAACAATTATATAGGTGACTACCAAAAACAACTCTTTATGCATTTCTTGAGTTAAGCTTAAGGCTAAAGCGATTGAAATACCGCCTCTTAAACCTCCCCAAGTCATGATGATATTTGTATTTGGAACAAATTCCAATTTCTTATCAAAAAACTTAATAGGACCCCAAAGTGATACAAAACGCACCAACAATACAATTGGAATACCCAATAATCCTGCAAAAATATAACTGCCATCAAGTGTAAGTACTAGCATTTCCATGCCAATCATAACAAATAGTATGGTGTTTAAAAACACATCTATCAATTCCCAGAATTTGTCAACATACATCTCGGTAATTTTAGACATGGCTGAACTTCTAACAGTATCATTACCAACAATTAGTCCTGCAGTAACCATTGCTAATGGCGCAGACATGTGCAAATTTTGCGCTACGTGAGTTCCTCCCATAACCGCAGCAAGAGTAATAATTACTTCTATTTCGTAATCATCGATAGAACGCATCATTCTGTAGGTAATCCATCCTAAAATAGCGCCTAATAAAATACCTCCTATGACTTCTACACCAAACAATTTTACAATCTCCATGACCTCAACATTTCCAGTTGGTGAAGATGCAATATTGAATATCGTTAAAAATATAACTACACCAACACCATCGTTGAACAACGATTCTCCAACTATTTTGGTTTCTAATTTTTTTGGCGCACCTGCTTTCTTTAAAATACCCAGAACCGCAATTGGGTCAGTCGGGGAAATTAATGCTCCAAATAGCAAACAGTAAATAAAATCTACCTGTAAGCCAATAAGTTGAAGCACATAAAACATGATAATTCCCACTAAAAATGTTGACATCAACACACCTAAAGTTGCAAACACAAATACAGGCCATCGTTGTACTTTTAATTGTGCGAAATTGGTGTGCAATGCGCCCGCAAACAGTAAGAAACTTAGCATAATATCCAACAAGACCGTTTTAAAATCTATCTGAGAAATCAGTTCTTTTTCCCTTACTAATAAAGTGTCATCAAACTGACCTATGGCAACAATAACTAGAGTAAAAACGATAGTTATAATCATTAACCCAATGGTGATTGGCAATTTTAAAAACCTGACATTTATGTATCCAAAAACGGCTGATAAAACCGTTAAAATTGCTGCTATCGAAAAATAATCCATCATATTATAATGCGCGTTTTAATGCTAAAATATATCCTAAATGTATCCCTTCATGAAAATTATTGAATGCTATGGCTTCTTCAACATTTGTCATGGTGCTGTTTGTAGATGTGGTATACGTATTATAGGTTTTAAACAAACCATTTTTGTAATCCGCTTTTGTTTGTTCCAACGTTGAAAACAGTAAATTTTTTATCTCATTAACTTCTTGTTGAGTCACATCACCTTCAGCTTTTGTTCCTTTTCTATATTTGGCTACCAACGCATCACTAACCAACATTGGCAAGTTTGATAAACTATACACTAAAAGTTGTTGCGTTACAATTACATGCGCCAAATTCCAAATGATATTGTTGTTGAATCCTTTAGGAACTTTATTGAGTTCTTCCAAAGTGCATTTATCAAAAAATGTGCTTAAAATATGTCGGTTTTTTAAAGTAATATCGAATTCGTAATCCATTTTATTTGATTAAAAATATAAGTATTGATTGTAATTGATTTTCTTTGTAAAGTTAATGTTTGTTTATAATGAAAAAAATATACTTTTTAAAAACTTGTAATACGTGTATGCGTATTATTAAAGAACTCAATTTACCTTCAAATTTTGTGTTTCAAGATATAAAGGAAGAACCAATAACGGTATCTCAGCTAGAAGAACTGCATCAATTAACAGGTAGTTATGAAGCGTTGTTTAGTAAAAGAGCAAAGCTTTATAGAGAAATGGGTTTAAAAAATCAATCGCTAAAAGAAGCCGATTTTAAACACTACATTCTAGACCACTATACATTTTTAAAGCGTCCAGTAATTATTTTAGACGACCAAATTTTTATTGGTAACTCACAAAAAACCATTAAAGCAGCCAAGACTGAAATAGAAAAATTGTAGTTTGTAGGGTTTTAAAAATTTAGAGACTAATACTGCAATGAGCCACTTAAACGTCGTTACTTACAACTCTGTAAACCATATTTCATCGCAACAATGGGATGGGTTAGAGTGTACAAACAATGTATATTTTAGTCCTGAATTTTTAAAGTCGTTTGAGGTTGCAAATCCAAGAATAGATTTTAAATACATTATTGTTGAAGACAATAACAAAGCTGTTGCCTTGGCGCTTATTCAAACCATTGAGTTAGGTGTAGATGTCATCCTAAAAAACATCAAATTAGCAAGTTGGTTAAAGAAACTATTTCATGGGTTGTTCTGTAATAATTCTATGAAAATTATGACCAATGGCAATATTTTTTTAAGCGGTGAACATGGTCTTTATTTAAAAAAAGGCATAGACAAAATCCAAGCTTTAGGTGCTATTGCCAGTGAAATCAATATTATAGCCAAAAACACTAAACCACTTCATGCTATAGTTTTAAAAGACTTTTTACAAGACTCCTTACAGTTGACCAATCATTTTGAAAATTACGATTTTACGGCGATGCGTGTAGAGCCTAATTTAATTTTAAAACTACATAGTGGTTGGGAATCTTTTGATGATTATAAAAAAGATTTAAAATCAAAATATCGTGTAAAAGTTAATAAAGCCGATGCCACAAGTAGCTCTTTAAAGGCTCGATTATTTAATGAGGAAGATTTTGCAACTTACAAGGATGAGCTTCAAAAACTTTATGAAAACACCATTGCCAATGCCGATTTTAACGCCCAAGTTTTAAATTTAGACACCTACATTCATTTACGTGCAATATTCCATGATGACTTTATAGTAAAAGCCTATTTTTATGAAGATAAACTGGTTGGCTTCCTTTCTGCTTTAGCCAATAACAATCATTTGGATGCTCATTTTATTGGTTTGAATTATGACTTGAACAGGCAACATGCTATTTACCCGAGAATTTTAAATGACTATGTGCGTATTGGTATTGAAAAACGTGTGTCACATATTAATTTTGGTAGAACAGCCTCAGAAATAAAAACAACTATCGGTGCTACTCCTGTTAATTTAACTTGCTATATAAAACACAAAAGGTCTTTTTTAAACAGTATTATTAAATTTATAATTAAGCGTGTTAAACTAAAGGAATTTAAGCAGCATCACCCTTTTAAAACAAAAAAAGAGGCCTAAGCCTCTTTTCTATAATTTATTTCTCAATATTTTTTATGGCCAAGCATTAAGCAATCCTGCCATTAAGGCAAACGTTAAAACCCAGTAGCCAACATTAATCAAGACGTATTTTGCCGATTTCATTTCGAACAACGCATTTGTGGCAAAAACAGGTAACACCACAGCCAAGGCTACTAATGCGCCATGAAAAGCACCATGTTTAAAAGTCATAAATTCGCCTTCAGGTCCATGAGGCATTCCAGGACCTCCACCTGTCATTACTTGCGCCCAAAGAAAAAATCCTGCTAGAAACGCAAAAACAACCGCTAACCCATAGGTTTTACCAGGGTTCATGCTTTTTGCTTTTTCTTCGGTCATACCAGTTTCTTTCATCCAAGCAGTTCCAAAAACTTTAGGGTGGTACCAAGTAAATCCAGTCACTAATGGGATGATTGCTGCTACAATTAGAGCAATCCAATTAATATCAAATTCTTCCATAATAATATTTGTTTAGTTAGTATATTATGGTATCAAGTTAGTGAAAAATCTTTTTATGCTTGATTTTCAGGTAAATCAATAGGCTTTTTAATTAAACTTTTAGTATCATCTTTCGTGAGGATTTTAAAGTTTTTTGTTCTTGGGAAAGACTCTGTTTTTTGTAATAACTCTTTAGGTATTCTTCCAAATCTACGTGTTTTTAAATCCATCCATGAGAATAACATTTCGGCATTCGCCAAATTTTTACCATCATCATTATAAAAGTTATGTTCAATTTTTATGAAACGCCCATCTTCACTCATTCCAGAGACTTCTAAAGTTACTCTTATGTTGTCATCAAGACCAATTTCTTTATAATAATAGACATGTTCGTACATAACTATTGGCCCTAAACCATAACTATTAATAACCTCTAAACTCAGTCCATGACTTGTTAAAAAACCTATTCTGGTATGGCTCATATATTCTACATAGGTTGAGTTTCCTAAATGTGCGTTGGCATCTAAATCATTCCACCTAATTTCAAACTCTTTTACATACATATATTCATATTTTACGGTAAAGTTAATATTTACGCTTTATGTTTCAATTTAATAACATTAATAAGTGATTTAATTATCTTTGTGCAACTTTTAAATATTACCAATGATACAATCAATGACAGGTTATGGGAAATCTGTGCTACAGTTTCCAACTAAAAAAATTTCTTTAGAAATAAAATCACTCAATAGCAAAAACCTTGATTTGAATGCACGAATGCCATCGGTATATCGTGAAAAAGAATTACACATTAGAAAACTTATTGCTTCGCATTTGGTTAGAGGCAAAGTTGATTTTTCTTTGTATATAGAAGTTACAGGCGAAGAAACTTCTAGTAAAGTAAATACACCTGTTGTGAAAACTTATATAGAACAACTCAAAGGTATTGTTGATGGAGATGATACTGAATTACTAAAGATGGCTGTGAGATTCCCTGATGCTTTAAGCACAGAACGTGATGATATTGACGCCGACGAATGGAAGCAAATTGAAGATGGTATTAAGGTAACTTTAGAAAAAATTAAAAATTATAGACTTGAAGAAGGGAAAGCCCTAGAAAACGACTTTAACAATAGAGTTAAAAACATTACTGATTTACTAGAACAAGTCATAGCCATTGACCCAGAACGTATAGAAAAAGTTAGAGAACGCTTAAGAAAAGGTATTGCTGATTTAAAAGAGAAAGTAGACGAAAATAGGTTTGAGCAAGAGCTTGTTTACTACATCGAAAAATATGATATCACCGAAGAAAAAGTACGTCTTCACAACCATTTGGAGTATTTTGTAAAATCATTGAACTCGACTGATTCCAATGGAAAAAAACTAGGGTTTATTGGCCAAGAAATTGGAAGAGAAATTAATACCATTGGGTCTAAAGCTAATTATGCACCTATGCAAAAATTAGTTGTGCAAATGAAAGATGAACTCGAAAAAATTAAAGAGCAATTATTAAACGTACTGTAGCTATGAGTCAAGGTAAATTAATTGTGTTTTCTGCGCCTTCAGGCTCTGGTAAAACGACAATTGTTAAGCATTTGTTGAAACAGCCTGGGCTTAATTTGGAGTTTTCAATTTCTGCGACTTCAAGAGATAAAAGAGGTGAAGAGATTAACGGAAAAGACTACTACTTTTTATCGGCAAAAGAATTTATTTCAAAAATAAAAAAAGATGAATTTTTAGAATGGGAAGAAGTATATCGCGATAATTTTTACGGTACTTTAAAAACCGAAGTGGAGCGTATTTGGGCTCTTGGAAAACATGTTATTTTTGACATAGATGTATCAGGAGGCTTACGTATAAAACGAAAATTTCCTGAGCAAACATTGGCAGTATTTGTAAAACCACCAAGCATCGACGAGCTTAAAATAAGACTCAAAAAGCGTAAAACCGAAAGTGACGATAAAATAAATATGCGTGTTGCAAAAGCATCAGCTGAATTAGCAACAGCACCACTTTTTGATGTGATTATTGAAAATGATTCTTTAGACAAAGCTCTAGATGAAGCCTACACATTGGTAAATAATTTTGTAAACCCAAACGCTTAAAAAATGAAAGTTGGTCTTTACTTTGGTACGTTTAACCCTATTCATGTTGGTCATTTAACTATTGCCAATCATTTGGCTGAATATAGCGACCTTGACCAAGTATGGTTTGTGGTAACACCACACAGTCCTTTTAAAAAGAAAAGCTCATTGCTTGATGACCATCAACGCTTGGAAATGGTGTATCTAGCTACAAAAGATTACCCTAAACTAAAAGAAAGCAATATAGAGTTTGGAATGCCTCAACCTAATTACACGGTAAATACATTGAGTTATTTGGAAGAAAAATATCCTGATAATGAGTTTGCACTTATTATGGGAGAAGATAACTTAAAGAGTTTTCATAAGTGGAAAAACTACGAGGTGATTTTGGCAAGACATAGTATTTATATGTATCCAAGAATTTCAGAAGGGACAGTTGACCACCAATTTAAAGACCATCCAAATATTGTAAAAGTTGATGCACCAATTATGCAACTGTCTTCTACGTTTATAAGAAAATCCATAAAAGCAGGGAAAAACGTAAAACCTATGCTTCCAGAACATGTTTGGCAATACTTGGACGAAATGAATTTTTATAAATAATACGAATTTGACTTTGTAAGTAAAAACAGCTAATTTCGTTTACTATTGCTTAATTAATTTCTATATTAAAATGTTGTATATCATTGTATTATGTGCAACCAAACTCTAAAAGGGTGAAATGAGAAAAAACACCAAACACATTTAAATGAATACTCTAATTGTAATTTTAATATTTGGTTCTCTTCTATTACTTTCATTTTTACTAATAACAAATCCCGTAAAAGTTAATAAAAAAGCTAACTTTTGGTTTGGAGTTGTTCTTTTTCTTTGGTCTACTTTTTGGCTTGAAGAAATTTTTGCTTTGATACGTTTTGATATTCAAAGTGACCTATTTTGGTTGCCTATTAGGTTTTCTCAATTTTTAACACCAATTGTTTTTTATTATAGTATTGCTTATTACGCAAATCCGAATTTTAGATTCAAAAAAAAGGATTTAATGCATGTGGTTTTTCCAATTATACTGCTAGGAATTTTAGTAGCTAAACACTTTTACATAGATAATACTAACATATCAAAGGCTCTGAATATACTTGTAATTATTCAAGCATTTTATTTTATCATCTTTTCATATATCAAAATTCAAAAGCATAAAAAAAGAATACGTTTGTTTTCGTCAAATACTATTCAAATCGACCTCAAATGGATAGAATTTATAATTCTTGCCATATTTACCTTAGTTTGCTTTATTGGTATTTATAATTTATTATTTGCTGAAGCAGATTTAAACTTATTTGCAAATATTATATCGTTGTTAATTATATATTTTATTGCATATAATTCTCTTAAACAAAAAGAAATTTTCTTATTAGATGAAAATCAACGAAACCTTATTATTACCTCAGAAGAACAATCAGAAACAAAAAAACGAAAAATAATTTCTGATAGCGAATTGGAATTATTAAAGACAAACCTTTCAGAGCTAATGGATGCTAAGAAGCCCTATTTAGATTCCGAATTATCACTTACACATCTTGCTGAATTATTAAACCTTACACCTCATCAATTGTCATATTTAATAAATGTTGGATTTAATGAAAACTTTTTTTGGTTTGTAAACAGGTATAGAGTTCAAAGGGTTAAAGAACTACTTTTAGATACGCAAAACAATAATAAAACCTTACTTGGTATTGCTTTTGAGTCTGGCTTTAATTCTAAAACGTCGTTTAACACAACATTTAAAAAAATTAGCGGACAAACACCTTCAGAATTTAAAAAAAGTCGTTCTTCTTTATAAAATCACACTTTTATTGTTTTTTAAGTGCTGATTATCAGTATTATATAAAATTTTAAAAATTAGTTCAAGAATATAACTTCGAACATAAAAGCGACCTTTCTCATCTACATTTGTGGTTATAATAACTACAATTAATTTTATGTTCAAGAATATTTTATTGTTTGTTTGTTTGTTATCAACTTTCTTAATAAACGCTCAAGATTTAACACAAAACATTAAAGGAAAAGTAATCGATAATTCTTCAAAACAACCTATTGCTTTTGCCACAGTAGTAATAATTGGTACGGACCCAATTATAGGAACAACCTCAGATATGGATGGAAATTTTATTATTGAGAACGTTGCTATTGGTAGATATGATTTACAAATTTCTTATTTAGGTTATGAGCCTATTATTATCCCAGAAGTTGTTGTTACATCGGCTAAAGAAGTGGTTTTAACCATAACGCTTACAGAGAGTCCTTTTGCGTTAGATGAAGTTGTTATTAAGCCAAAACTTGTAAAAGCAAAACCACTTAATAAAATGGCTGCAGTAAGTGCACGAATGTTGAGTGTAGAAGAAGCCAGCAGGTATGCAGGAGGTTTTGATGATCCGGCTCGTTTAGCTTCTTCTTTTCCAGGTGTTGCTAGTAGTGTTGGCAATAATGCCATTGTTATTAGAGGAAATGCACCAAAATATTTACAATGGAAAATTGAAGGTGTAGAAATACCAAACCCTAATCATTTTGCAAATTTAGGGTCTTTTGGTGGTGGCGGATTAACCGCTTTGAGTAGTAATTTATTAGCAAATTCTGACTTTTTTACTGGAGCTTTTCCTGCTGAATATAATAATGCGCTTTCTGGTGTTTTTGATATAAGAATGCGAAATGGCAATAGTTCTAAATTTGAACATAGTTTTGAAGTTGGAGCTATAGGAATTGACTTTGCATCCGAAGGACCATTAAACAAAGAGAATGGTGCTTCTTATTTGGTAAATTACAGATACTCTACATTAGGTCTAGTTTCTTCTTTATTGCCAGAAGATGCTGAAGGCACAAATTATCAAGATTTATCTTTCAAATTAAAACTCCCTACTAAAAACTCTGGATTATTTTCTGTTTGGGGAATAGGATTAATAGATAAATCTGGATCAAAGCCTGAAAAGGAAATAGAAAAACAAGTCTACTATCAAGATATTGAAAAGCAAGATGTGAAGCAATTTATGGGAGCATTTGGCATAAATCACAGACTTGTTTTTGAAAACTCTGCATATCTAAATTCTACAATAGCAGTATCTACCAACGGAATAGATTTAAAAACGGATAGGCTAGACAATAGTTCTCAACTACAGCCTGAAAATGAAATAAATAACAAGAATTATAATATTACTTTCAAATCATTTTTAAATAAAAAGTTTAATTCAAAACATACAAATAGAACAGGAATTATAGTAAGAGGATTAGGCTATGACATAAATTTAAAAGAAAACCAAGGAACAAATAGTTTTACATCTTTAGTTTCAGAAGATGGTTTTAGTACACTTATTTCTGCATTTTCAAGTTCTGCATTTTCATTCAAAAAATGGCAATTAAATGTTGGTGTGAATTCTCAATTATTTACATTAAATAATAATTTTACTATTGAACCACGTTTAGGTATCAATTACCAACTAAATGAAAAAAATACTGTTAGCCTAGGTTATGGTTTACATAGTAGAATTGAACCCTTGAATATATACCTTGCAAATACAAATAACTCAACCTCTATTCAAGCCAATAAAGAGTTAGATTTTTCAAAAGCGCATCATTTTGTCTTAGCGTATGATTGGAATATTACGGAAAAAACACATTTAAAGATTGAACCATATTTTCAGTACTTATTTGATATTCCTATTGTACAAAACACGACTACATCGCTTTTAAATTTACAAAATGATTGGTTTATCAATGACACCTATAGTAATAAAGGAAAAGGGCAAAATTATGGTATTGACTTAACACTTGAACAATACATAAGTAACGGTTTTTACTATTTAATTTCTGCATCAATTTTTGATTCTAAATATAAAACAGACAATCAGAAATGGTATAATACGCGATTTAACAAGAATTATCTTTTTAATGCTATCGCTGGTAAAGAGTTTCGCGTTGGTAAAACAAAGCAAAACGTACTTGGATTTAACTTAAGATTAAGTGTGTTAGGTGGAGATAGATATTCAGTAATTGACAAAGAAAATTCAGTATTAGAACAAGATGTTATTTATAATGAAACAACACCATTTACAGAACAAGCAAAAACAGCATTCATTACCCATTTTACAACGAATTACGAATGGTATAAAAAGAAAAGTACACAAAAAGTGTCATTAAAAATACTTAACGCTACCAATTATAAAGAATTTCAAGGTCACAGATATAATATAAAAACTAATAAAGTAGAAGCGTTTAGAGAAGCATTAATAATCCCAAATATTAGCTATAAAATATCATTCTAATTACACGGTAGTACATAGCAACAAGCATAGCTCATTTTGCTTAATACCTTATTGTAATTTATTGTCTTTTGGTTTCGTTAAAAATGATAACTAGTTTTCTACAATAAGCCATACTCAAAAACACTAAATTAAAAAAGCCAGCTAATATAGCTGGCTTTTTTAATTTCTGCTAAAACTCTATGAGTCTAAATGCGGAATACGCAATACTTGTCCTGGATAAATTCTATCAGGATGCTCTAACATTGGTTTGTTCGCTTCAAAAATCACAGGGTATTTCATAGCATCTCCATAAAAATTCTTTGCAATTTTCCCTAAAGTGTCACCACTTATAACGGTATGGAATTGTGCTTCTGGCTCTACATGCTCAACCGTCATTTGGTCGTTTACTGTAGCAATTCCGTTAGAATTACCAACAACCAATACCACTTTTTCTTTTGTTGCTTGGTCGTAAGCTGCACCTCTAATTCTTGCGCCATCATCTTCAACATGAATCTCTAAGTTTTCAACTTCTAATTGTAAATCTTTTACGGTTTGCTCCATATGAGCTGCCGCAGTTGCTTCTGCTTTTCTTTTTGCTTCTGCTGCTTCCGCAGCTTCTTCTGCATCAGTTTTACCTATTCCGAAAACTTTTGCTCCTGCATTTTTAATAAATGAAAATATTCCCATTGTCTTGTTTGTTTTTTAAGGTTATTAAATTTTAAGACATAAAGTTCTTAAAATGTTATTGGTATTCCTACTATTGTTAATAACTCTATGTGTTTTTTAGACCCAACATTTTTGTTAAGGTCACTATAAAAGAGAAACTGCTTAGAATTTATGTTTTCTAAGCAGCTTCAAAACTAAAATAACCAACCAAAATTCTAGTTTCTTGTATTAACCCTTGGGTTATCTTTCTTTTCTGTTTTTTGTTTACGCTTTTTTTGAGATTTAGATGTTTTACTACCTGTTGTTCTCATGAATTCTATATATCCTCTTCCTTCAAACTCATAATAGGTGCCTGATGTTGGATGGTATAATTCTATTTGCGCATCATTAATAACGTTTAATTCAAAATATTCATTGTCGAAGTAATCGTAATCTAATGTTAAAGTTTTTAAATAATCGTTATTGGCTACATCTTGCACACCATATTTTCCTGCATAATCCCAATAAATGTTATTGACATTACTTACGTTTTCATCTTGTGAACTTCTAAAGTCAGAATCGTCACCTCCAGATAAAAACTGCAAATAGTTTTCGTAATCGAACTCATTTAAAGCACCAACTTCGCTAGTATATGTTTTTTCCCAAGCTTCGTATTCTTGTAAGAAATAATGAATGTTATCATAGAACACAAAATCGTAATCGAATGTGTTACGTTGGTAACCATGTAAAAAGTATGATGTGTCATTGTTTGGGTTATACAGTTCGATAGTGTTTGAGTCTTTTTGATACACATCAAATGTATTGTAACCATCTACATCGTGGTCAACATCCAAAACCATATCGTAAGTATCATAACTTCCAACTGGGATGCCAAAACCGTTTCCTTGACTTCCAATACCAACTAGGTTATTGTTAGCGTATAGCGTTCCGTTTTTAAAAGAAATTGTGAAAGCAATTTGTAAAAATGTGGTTTCGCCATTTCCAAGTGTTTGATTAACATCTACATACCACAGCTCATGAGTATTCAATAACTGATTTAAAGATATTGTTGGTTCGTCATCTATAATAACTTCAGTGTAACAAGAAGTAAATAATACTGCGACTAGCGCAAATCCTGAAAGTAGTTTTAAAGTCTTCATAAGCATTTCGTTTTTTGATTATACATAGGTGTTTTCAAATTGCATGCCAAAAATGTAAGACATTGATTTTCAGCAAGAAATAAGCTCTTATATTTTATGTATTTTTGAAACACAAATTTTTATTATTTATGGCGTCAGATTTGAAATATGCAGTATTTGGAGGCGGAAGTTGGGCCACTGCTATTGTAAAAATGTTATGTGAAAATTTAGAGGAAGTTGGTTGGTATATGCGAAACGAACAAACTGTTACCTACATTAAAGAACACCAGCATAATCCTAGTTATTTAAGCTCGGTTGAGTTTAATTTATCACAATTAAAACTCAGCAACGATATAAACGAAGCTGCTGCTTACGCTGATATGTTAATTATAGTAATTCCATCTGCTTTTGTACATAAAGAATTAGAAAAACTATCAGTTGACGTATCTAACAAAATAGTGGTATCAGCCGTAAAAGGTATTATTCCAGAATCAGGCTTATTGGTTGGTGAGCACTTTCATGATAATTACAACATTCCCTTTGAAAATATTGGTGTGATTGCTGGACCTTGTCACGCTGAGGAAGTCGCCTTAGAGCGTTTATCGTATTTAACCATTTCGTGTGCTGATGCTACTAAAGCACAAGCTATTGCTGATGCGTTGAGTAGCGATTATATTAAAACCAAGATTAGCGACGATATTATTGGCACTGAGTATGCTGTTATGTTGAAGAATATTTACGCTATTGCAGCAGGCATAGCACATGGTTTAGGGTATGGCGATAATTTCCAAAGTGTGTTAATGAGCAATGCCATACGTGAAATGAAACGTTTTATTAAGAAAATGCATAAAATGAAACGAAACATTAATAACTCCGCTTATTTAGGTGATTTATTGGTGACTGGCTACTCGGTGTTTTCTAGAAATCGCATGTTTGGAAACATGATTGGGAAGGGTTACACAGTAAAATCTGCACAAATGGAAATGAGTATGGTGGCTGAAGGGTATTATGCTACCAAAAGCGCACATTTACTAAACAAAAAAAACAAAAAGAAAACCAAACTCCCTATTATAAATGCGGTGTATGCCATTTTATATGAAGGGAAAGATGCCAAAAAAGAGTTTAAAAAGTTGACTGAGCAGTTAGATTAAAGTCTCAATAAAATGGAGCATAAAAAAATTAGAGTTGCAGAGTTATTTGCTGGAGTTGGCGGTTTTCGTCTTGGGCTTGAAAAAAGTAATTACCAAATTGTTTGGAGCAATCAATGGGAACCTTCAACTAAAACACAACACGCTTCAATGGTTTACGAGGCCCGTTTTGGAAAAGACAATCACTCAAATGAAGATATAAATGAAGTAGTCACAAGAAATGTAGAAGAAATTCCAGACCATGATTTGTTGGTTGGTGGATTTCCTTGTCAAGATTATTCTGTTGCTACAACTTTACACAACTCAAAAGGTTTAAAAGGTAAAAAAGGTGTTCTTTGGTGGTCAATTCATAAGATTTTAGAAAGCAAGAAAAACAAACCGAAGTATTTGTTTTTAGAAAATGTAGATAGACTTTTAAAATCTCCAGCGAAACAAAGAGGTCGTGATTTTGCCGTTATGTTACAAAGCTTAAATGAACTTGGATATGCAGTTGAATGGCGTGTAATAAACGCAGCCGAATACGGAATGCCGCAAAGAAGAAGACGCGTGTTTTTTATTGGTTATCATAAATCTACTGATATTTACAAAAGACTTCAAAAATCCAATAAAACAAGTTGGCTAACAGAAGAAGGCACTATTGCAAATGCATTTTCTGTGGCTAAAACAAATTCAATTCAAGAAGTAGAATTAAAAGGTAATTTAGTAGAGATAACAGATAATTTCAATAAAAACGAGAAATTATCTCCTTTCCAAAATACAGGTTTGCTCATAAAAGGGAGAGTTTACACAGTTAAAACAGAGCCAAATTATATTGGGGGAAAAACTGTTTTAGAAGATGTTTTACAAAATGGAGAAGTAACACCTGAATTTTTTATTGATGAAAATGATAAACCAAAATGGGAATATTTAAAAGGTGCTAAAAAAGAAAAGCGAAAAACAAAAGAGGGCTTTAAGTATAATTACAGCGAAGGCGGGATGATTTATCCAGACGCTTTAAACAATGCTTCTAGAACCATCATTACAGGAGAAGGTGGAAAATCGCCTTCAAGATTTAAACACGTAATTGTTTCTAAAAGAGGTTTGCGAAGATTAACGCCAATCGAGTTAGAGCGTTTAAATATGTTCCCGGACAATCATACCAAATTAGATGGAATTAGCGATACAAAACGAGCTTTTTTTATGGGTAACGCTTTGGTTGTTGGCGTTATTGAGAAAATTGGAGAAGAGCTTTATAAACAGATAAGTCGATAAAAAGAGCCTCTTAATGGAAGTTATCAAAACACCTTGGAAAGAGAATTTTCTTGAATTAGTTTCAAATTCAAGAAAATCAATAAAAATAACATCTCCTTTTGTAAAAGAAAACATTTGTTCTGAGCTTATAAAAGTAAAACAAGATAGTTCTAAAATTGAATTAATAACTTCATTCAAACTAACAAGCATTTACTCTGGTTCAGTTGATATAAATGCTCTTGAAAAAATTATACAGACCAACGGTTCTGTTAAAAACTACTCTAAGTTACACGCTAAGATTTACCTGTTTGATGATAAAGAAGCAGTTATAACTTCTTCAAATTTAACCAATGGTGGTTTGGTTCATAATTTTGAATATGGTATTTATTCAAAAGAAAAAACATTCGTTGAGAAAGTGAAACACGATTTTAATATAATTTCGTCTGATGAAATTACAGGGATTGTTAAATTGAAAGATATAGAAAATGTAAAAAATATACTCTCTAAAATTCCAAAATCGAATAGAGAAAAACTACCAAAATACGAACTTGAATCACCTGAAAATAATTATAATTCTATTGATATTCCTGATGAAATAATTAAAGAATCTTTAAATGGATGGAAATTAGAAATTTTTAAATGTTTACAATCAATTAATAACAAGCAATTTAAATTAAATGTCCTTGATGAATTTGAAGGGCAATTAAAAAATAAATATCCAAAAAACAATAACATTGAAGCAAAAGTAAGGCAACAATTACAATATTTAAGAGATTTAGGTTTGATTGAATTTTTAGGAAATGGAAAATATAATAAACTATGGAATTAAAAGTATACAAAATAGAAATACGAGAATTGCTTTCAGAAACTTTAGAAATTGAAGCAAATGATTTAAAAGAAGCTATTTCAAAAGCTAAAAAATTATATGATAATGAAAAAATTATACTTAGTGAGCAGAATTATATAAATACTGAGTTTAAATTTTCTCATTAAAAATTTTGTCTCTTAAAAAGGTGTCAATGGAGTTATTACCAAATAATGGTTTGTCAGTTCAAAGCTGTGAAGTTGTTTCAGATAAAAAACAAGACAAGTACACAAAAATCTAAATAAAATCACCTCACCAAAACACCTCTAGCTTCCATTAAAGGAATGGCTTGCAACGCCTTTGTATTAATTGTGTTTTTTCTAAACACATAGGTTTTGTCAAACATTTTGTTGTCCTCAAAAAAAGTCACTTTAAACTCGTTATTCAGTGCTAAAATCTCTTCTTGCATAAGTTCAATTTTCGCATAGCTTTTAGCAGGTAATTTATCCAGTTTATGACGCATCGTAGAAGTGGCTTTTGTTTCAGAAAAACCTCTACTCATAATCAAAACCATTTCCAGAGCAACATCTTTATCGTTAATAATGTAAGCATTCCAATCGTGGGTTTTGTAAATGTCGTTATACTCATTTGTAACTGCAACATATACATCTGTAACTTCTGGGATTTTAATGTCTTTTTTCATAAATTTTGATTTTTACTACCAATAAAAATTATTATAAGTTGAATTATCCCAATTGTCCAATATGCTGGAAATCTAAAATATGTATATAATAAATTAAATGAATCATCTTCAGGGCTTGAGTAAAGTTGTATTTCAACAACCATTGAAAAAAATGGAAGAATCAAACCAAAAAGAATTATTAAAGAAAATACTTTTAAACAGCCTTTAAGAGGCTTGAGTTTTCTCCAATAATAAATATTTACAATGATGATAATTGTTAGTAATATCCAATCAAAATAACCAAATATCAAATTCATATAAACTATAGCGCCGACTTAAACTGGTCTAAAAAGCGTACATCGTTTTCACTTAGCAAACGAATATCGCCTATTTGATGCAAGAGCATTGCAATTCTGTCTATTCCCATACCGAATGCAAAACCAGAATATACTTCAGGGTCAATACCGCAGTTTGTAAGCACATTAGGGTCTACCATACCACAACCCATAATTTCTAACCAACCTGTTCCTTTGGTAATGCGATAGTCTATTTCGGTTTCCAATCCCCAATATACATCTACCTCAGCACTTGGCTCTGTAAATGGAAAATACGATGGTCGTAACCTAATTTTTGATTTTCCAAACATTTCGGTTGTGAAGTATTGTAAGGTTTGTTTTAAATCTGCAAAACTTACATTTTTATCAATATACAAGCCTTCTACTTGATGGAAAAAGCAGTGCGAACGCGCAGATATAGCTTCGTTACGATACACTCTCCCTGGAGAAATAGTACGAATTGGTGGTTTGTTGTTTTCCATATAGCGCACTTGCACAGAACTTGTGTGTGTACGCAACAAAATATCAGGGTCTGTTTGAATAAAAAACGTGTCCTGCATATCACGTGCTGGATGATATTCTGGTAAGTTTAAGGCAGTAAAGTTGTGCCAATCGTCTTCAATTTCTGGACCTTCACTTACGTTAAACCCAATACGTGAAAAGATATCAATAATTTGATTTTTTACAATTGAAATAGGATGACGAGATCCAATCTCTATAGGTTCACCAGGGCGCGTTAAGTCACCTACGTTTCCTTTGGGTTCGTCATTATTTTCAAGCTCTTCTTTTAAAGTGTTTACTTTTTCTTGAGCTGTAGTTTTAAGTTTATTTATAGCTTGACCAAACTCTTTTTTCTGTTCGTTTGCTACATTTTTAAACTCAGCAAAGTAATCGTTAAGCAATCCTTTTTTTCCTAAGTACTTAATACGGAATGCTTCTATTTCTTCCATTGATTGTGCTGAAAATGCTTCGGCTTCCTCAATAAGTTCTTTTATCTTATCAATCATGATATCGTTCTAAATAGTTGGCAAATTTAACAAATCTTATTGTATAAACTCTGCATGAAGAAAATAGTTTACAATAGCTTCTTTCATTAAAACACTTTGTTCACCAGCTTTTAAATTTGGTAATTCTTCTTTTACAATATAATGAGGCCAACCTTGTTCGTCTATATAATCGAATTGATAATAACCATAAGGTTCCAATAACCTACAAATGGCAATGTGCATAAGGTTGACTTTTTCATCTTTTTTAAATTTACGATGCAACTGTCCTAATTCTTGAACGCCAATTAGGTAAATAACAGCATCTAAATCAAGTGCATCGCCATCGGCAAATTGTGTAGATAGTTTCTCTACAACCATGTCCCATCGTTGTTTTAACTGCTCATCTCTAGCCATAATTATTATCCGTTAAAACGGTCGTCTTTAGTTTTATTAAGCACAAAGTTACTGAGATATAAAATACTAAGGAAACTCTATCGTTATTATTACACCACACTTTTAATTTCTTTTTTTGAAATAAAAATATGTAGGTTTGTAAAACACATATTTATATGAACATATTAGACATCATTTTAGGAGCCCTAATTCTATTTGGTTTAATTCGAGGGCTTTCTAAAGGGCTTTTTGTTGAAGTTGCATCTTTAATTGCTCTAGTTGCTGGTGTATATGGTGCTATTCACTTTAGCGATTTTGCTGCTGGATTCCTTGAAAGTAAAGTAGATTGGAGCGAGCAAACCATAAATATCACTGCATTTGCCATAACGTTTATAATTATAGTCATGGTTATTTCGTTAGCTGGAAAAGCATTAACAAAAATAGCAGATTTTGCGGCTTTAGGGATGTTAAACAAACTATTAGGTGGTGTTTTTGGCGCACTAAAAATTGGATTGATTTTAAGTGTTGCACTCATGGTTTTTGATAAAATGAACAGAACCATTCCTTTCTTGGAAGCAGATGATATTGAAAATTCTGTATTGTACGAACCTGTAGAGTCGTTAGCACCAATGGTTTTTCCTTACATCATAAAACCTCAAGAAGAAACACAAGAAAGTGCTTCTAATGAAAATATCTAATTAATACTCATCACGTATTGCTTTGGCGTTGTGCCATACTTTTTCTTAAAAGCTGCAATAAAATGGCTTGAAGTGCTGTAGCCAACTTGTAGACTAATTTCAGAAACATTATACTTTTTGGTAAGCAACTGTTTTCTGGCATATTCTAGTTTATAATCCAATAGAAAATTGAATACTGATTCTCCATAAATATGTTTGAAGCCTTCTTTAAGTTTTGAAATTGACAACCCTACTTCATTAGCAATTTCTTGTAATGATGGTGGTTCGTCCATATTATTAATAACCACTTGTTTTGCCTTTTTAATTTTCTCAACATTCGCCTCATTTTCTAAAAAAGGGCAGCTTTGTTGGTCATTTTTATTTTTACTAAAATATAAACTCAATACTTCGTAGACTTTAGCCTTAATGTAAAGTTGATGCATTCCGTTTAGTTTATGGTCATCAAAAATTTGATTTAAAACCAATACCTCGTTTGGAGAGAGCTCTTTATCTATATAATATTTCTTGTTTTTATTCTCTTCATTTAAAAAAGGAATAATCTCTGCTACTTGCGAGAAGAATGAATGAAACATTTTAATAGAAACGATAAACACTAAATACTTCCCACTTGGATTCAAGCTTAAATTAATAGTTAATGCTTGATTTGGATTGTATAACAATACAGAGCTTTGAGTTTTTACATCTAAACTGTAATGCGGTCCATAATGTAATTGGGCATCACTATTAACGCTAAAGTGAATTTGGATAACATCGCTATTTACCTCTTTTACATACCTTAAAACTTCATTAGAGTTATTATTAATTTCTAATAAACTAAACCCATCTTGAATTAAATGTTCCTTAACCACTCTTTGCTCGTTATTTTTTACAATCATTTTCCTTTATCGACACTTTCTAATACTAGAAAAGAAGTGCAAATATATTGAAATCATTGACGTTTTAGATGATTTTTAAAATATTTTTTTTAGCGACACTATTAAATCTTTGGTCGATATAAAATTCTTTTTAATGACTCTAATTTTGTGGTGTTAAATGACCTAAATCACTTTAATGAAATTCAAGTCTATCTTTATAATAGTTGTTTTTGTTCCTTTCTTTTGTCTTTCTCAACAACAGGTTGAAAAGTCGAACGATACCATTATAACACAGTACTTAAATGAAGTCGTAGTTACTGCAACACAAACTATAAGGCAGTTATCATCTTTACCTTTGCCTGTTCAAATTATAGCAAAAAAAGAACTTAAAGAAACTGGTTCAACTCGTTTAGATGCCATTTTAAATGAGCAAACAGGTTTAATAACAGTCTCAGAATTTGTTGGAGGCGAAGGCATACAAATGCAAGGATTAGACTCTCAATATAGCTTAATTCTTATAGATGGTGTGCCGCTTATAGGTCGCTCTGCAGGAACTTTAGATGTAAGTAGAGTAAGTGTTGGGAATATTAAACAAATAGAAGTTGTTAAAGGCGCATCGTCTAGCCTATATGGTAGTAAAGCGCTTGCAGGCGTTATTAATATTATAACCGATACTCCAAAAAATGGCTTTAATGGTGACCTATCGTATCGTTACGGAACTTTTAATACACACGACACTAACATAACTCTTGGGTATCGTAAAGAAAAATTCGCAATACAATCGTTCATTAACAGAAATAGTAGCGATGGTTATCAGTTTTTAAATGCTGCCGATTTAAATACTGTTGACCCATATAGTAGTTATACATTTAATTCAAAATTGAGTTATAAATTAAATGAAAACACCAAAATTACCGCTTCAGGACGCTATTATATTCAAGACCAAATATACGCTCCAACTTTAGATGAAAAAGGAGAAATTAACTCCAACGAATGGAACACACACTTAAAAGCAAACCACAAAAGTGGCGAGAAATGGAATAGTTATTTTGAATTTTATGCTTCTCGTTATAAAGCTGAAGAATACTTAAATTCGGTAGCAGATAATAGTCTTTTTAGCGAAAGTGACTATAACGAATTACTCATTAGACCCGAAATTCGTACAACCTATAAGTCAAATGAAAAGCACTCTTTTACTAGTGGTTTTGGGCTTAACCACGAAACCTTAGATAGAACCGATTTCACTACAACGCCAGAGTTTAATTCGCCTTTTGTCTATTTTCAATATGATGGAAATCCAAACAAAAAACTTAATGTTATACTAGGCGCTAGGTTTGATAGTCATAATGAATACAAATCTCAATTTAGTCCAAAAGGTGCGCTACGCTTCGAGCTAAATGACAAAATTTCCTTTAAAGGCTCCGTAGGTTATGGCTTTAAAGCACCAGATTTTAGACAGTTGTATTTTGATTTTTCAAACGGCTTTGTAGGCTATACCATCCTAGGATACAATACGGTTACAACTCGAATCCCTGAATTAGAGAATGAAGGTCAAATTACCAATGTTGTTGTGCCTATTTCAGAATTTGAAGGTCAATTGCTTGCCGAAAATTCAGTTGCCTATAATTTTGGTGTTAACTATAATCCTATTTCAACTTTAAATCTTGAAATAAACCTCTTTAGAAACGATATAAAAGACCTTATAGATACTCGCTTAATTGCAAATAAAACAAACGGACAAGGAGTATTTAGTTATTACAATGTCAACAATGTTCATACTCAAGGTTTAGAATTTAATACCACTTGGAAACCCAATAATAGCCTCAAAATATCTGGTGGTTATCAATTATTATATGCCAAAGATAAAAAGGCAAAAGACGCTTTTAAAGACGGAGAAGTGTTTGCAAGGAAAAGCTCTAATTCGCCAGCTTTTCAACTTAATGAAGATGATTATTTTGGTTTATATAACAGGTCAAGGCACATGGCGAACTTAAAGGTGTTTTACACATTTAAAAAGTGGGATTTAAACACAAATATAAGAGGTAAATACAGAAGCAAATATGGCTTATTCGATACAAATAGCAACAATTATCTTGATGCCTACGATGGCTTTGTAAATGCTTATACATTATGGGATTGGGCGATTAATAAAACTTTTAGCAACAACTATGAAATTGGTTTAGGAGTAGATAATATTTTCAATTTCACAGACGCTCCTGAATCGGTTAACGATGCCTTATTTATAGGGAATATACCCGGTAGAATGCTATACACAAAACTTAATATTCAATTTTAATACTAATAAAAAACAACATGAAAACAGTTAAATTATTTACATTACTTACATTATTTATTGTAACATCATCATGCAGTAATGATAATGATGATGAGATTTTTTTACAGATAGAAACCAATTCAGTTATGAACCTTCACGCTCCTCAAACTGGAGGTATGGACCAAATGGGAAATCCAGTACCAATTTCAGGAGAATTTACAAAGTTTGATTTTTCAACTGGAACAACTACAACAAGTGATACAGAGTGGGATATTGCCTTTAGAGGAACTTCTATTATTATTAATGGTGGTGTTTCATCAGGAAGTACAGACGAACCTGAAAGAACAGGAAATGCTGCTGCATATATGGCAACTGGAACCATAGCTAGTGTAAAAGCGGTTAACACAAGCTTACTTGAACAAGATTCTGTTAACGGTTATGTATTGAGTAATTGGTACACGTATGCAGGACCTCCAACACACTTAATTACACCAACTGCTGGAAAAATAATTGTAGTGAGAACTCAAGATGGAAAATATGCTAAAATTGAGCTTTTAAGCTATTATAAAGATGCTCCAGAAAACCCTGATGCCTATACAGATGAAGAGCGTTACTTTACTTTTAATTATGTATATCAACCTAATGAAGGTGAATTAACTTTTGAATAAACATAAAATTTTAACTCATATTATGTTTGATTTTGATAGTGCTGTTTTTCCAAATTTATAGGAAAATGGCACTTCAATTTTTAATGAATACCTAAAAATATTATTTGTTCAACCTCAAGCCAACATAGGTTGAGTTGGAATTAAAGTTACTACCTCAACGGAAAGCCTTTTGCTGCCCACCATGAGTGTATTTCTATCACCAAACGACCAGCTTTTACCATTGGGTCTGCGTTGGCTAAACTATCTGCCATTTTAAGTGTTGGCACATTATAAATGGTAATACCACTTATATCGCTATTGTCATCAAAAGGTCCAGAAATATCAGCATAACCAAGTTCGTACATTTTTCCTAAATGCGCCATGTGTGCTGCTTGCAATTTATTGGCTTCGTCTTCAGGTTGCGAACGATTTGGTCCTTTTTTTAAAAATGCGATAAAATATTTTTGCATGATGACGGTGTCTTGGGTTTTTTCATCTACATAATCAAAAAGCTCAAAGCCTTTGGCTAATAATTCTTCTTTTTGAGCTTTGATTGATTTCTCAATAATTTCAATTGATTTTTCTTCAATATTTACTACATCTGTTGTTTCCTCTTTACAAGAGCAAATAACTGCTATTAACATCAAGCTTAAAATTGCCTTTTTCATAGTTACCAAGTTTTAAATGGTTGTTTACTTAATTGTGAGTTGTAATATTTAATATCTCCTGTAACTTCTTTTCCTAACCAATCTGGTTTTGAAAACGATTCATTCTCTGTTTGTAATTCAACTTCAGCAATGATTAAGCCTTCATTATCGCCAAAAAATTCATCAACTTCAAAAATATGATTATTAACGTTTACTTCATAGCGTAATTTATCAATCACTCCTTTTTCACAAAACTCCAATAAGGCTTTAGCGTCTTTTTTTGAAATTTCTTTTTCCCATTCAAAACGCGATAAACCATCTTTAGACGATAAGCCTTTAACAGTTAAAATTCCTTTATTGTCCTTTAATCTAACTCTGACTGTGCGTTCTGGGTCACGATTTAAAAAACCCTGAATAATCCTGAATTTTTGAAATGCTTCATTTTTAAAAGCATCAGATGTTACTAAAAATTTGCGTTCTATTTCTATCATTTAAATTGAATAAGAAATCCTAAATTTACAGTATGTCAGCCGATTTACCAATAAGAAAAATTATCCATGTAGATATGGATGCGTTTTACGCCTCTGTTGAGCAAATGGATAATCCTGAGCTTAGAGGCAAACCACTTGCGGTTGGTGGCAAAGGTAAACGTGGTGTTATTGGGGCTGCGAGTTATGAAGCACGTAAATATGGCGTAAAAAGTGCTATGACAGGTAATTTGGCAGAAAAACTTTGTCCACACCTTATTTTTGTGCGACCACGATTTGAACGCTATAGCGAAATCTCAAAACAAGTCAAGAAAATATTTTTTGATTATACCGATTTGGTTGAGCCATTATCTATGGACGAAGCATACTTAGATGTTACTCAAAACAAAAAAGGAAATCCGAGTGCGACGCTTATTGCCAAAGAAATTAGGCAGCGTATTTTTGATGAAGTAGGGCTTACTGCATCTGCAGGAATAAGTGTCAATAAATTTGTAGCAAAAATTGCAAGTGACTATAACAAACCTAACGGACAAAAAACCGTAAATCCTGAGGAAGTTATCGATTTTCTTGAGGCTTTAGATATCAGAAAATTTTACGGCGTAGGTAAAGTCACTGCTGAAAAAATGTACCAAAAAGGCATTTTTACTGGAAAGGACTTAAAGAGTAAAACATTAGAATATCTTGATGAGCATTTTGGTAAATCTGGACGCTATTATTATCACATCGTACGAGGTATTCACAATAGTGAGGTGAAGCCACATCGTATCAGAAAATCGTTAGCTGCCGAACGTACTTTTTATGATAACCTGACTAGTGAAGTATTTATGCTTGAAAAACTGGAGCATATTGCACAAGAGGTTTCCAAACGCCTAACAAAAAGTAAAGTAGCTGGAAAAACCATTACCTTAAAAATTAAGTATAGTGATTTTACCTTGCAAACCAGAAGTAAAACTCTGCCTTATTATGTAAGCGATAAAGACGTTATTTTAGATACTGCAAAGGATTTATTATATCAAGACACATTAAAAGATTCGGTTAGATTGTTGGGGATTTCTCTATCTAATTTAAATACAGAAACAAAGAAAAAACCTGAAAAGAAAAGTGTTAGTGTGCAGTTGAAGTTTGAATTTTAGGTACTTGACTTTCTCCTAAAAAAAGTCGAACTTCGTTAACGACTGATATAGATCACATGTGCTGAACTTGTTTCAGTATTAAAACGACGTCATATCATTTAAGTTAGGCTTCATTATGACCAACCATTAAACCAATGATAAAATTCTTTCGAAAAATACGCTACGACTTTATGGAAAAAAATGAAACTGGAAAGTATTTGAAATATGCCATTGGAGAAATTATACTTGTGGTTATTGGGATTCTAATCGCACTCTCTATAAATAACTGGAATGATGAGCGTAAAGAAACTAATTCCAAAAAAAACATTATAGTATCTCTAATTTCAGATTTAGAGAAAGATATTGAGTCCTTTAAGAAAAATGCCATTAGGAATACCAAGGCTATTGATTATTGTAATTCTTTTTTGAAAACTGGCCAAATAGATTCTTCTTTGGTATTTGTGAATACTATCGATTCGAAATATATATTTTACCCGAATAATTCAAAATACAAATCTATTGTTTCTACCAATAAAATTGAAATATTAGATGATTCTACAATTGACAAGTTAACAAGTTACTACGAGTATGACTATTCTCGGTTGAAAAGCTGGGTTCTAGACAATGAACATGGATCGAAAAAGATAGAAGAGTTTGTTGTAGAAAAACTACCCAAATTGCCTCAGTCCGAAATTGATAAAAAATTCAACGAGGGAGTTAGTAAAATATTAACAACGGATGAAGTGTATAATCTCTTATCAAGGAGACTTGACTATAGAAATAGCCTTAATGAGCTTATGAAAATTACGCAGAAAAATGCTGAGAAATTAGTCATAGAATTAAAGAAAATAACGAAAGGCTAACAAAGTACTGTGGTAAAGAACAAGTAAAAAGCATTAATTTTTCACTAAAGTACTTTTATACTCGTTATCATATATCAATCCTCACTCTGCGAAGTTTAAAACTTAGCAGAACAAAGCATAAAAAATCATGAAAACTATATTTAACTATTTCATCTACCTTACCTTACTAATAACTTTTTCTAAAAGTACAATTAGTGCTCAAACAAAAACGAGTAATAAAAAGCAAATAACTGTAGGTCCTAAAAATGGCACCTTACTTATTATTGGTGGAGCAGCGTCAAACAAATTTTACACTAAGTTTATGGAGTTGGTTGGTGGTCCAGATGTGCCAATAATAGTTATCCCAACAGCAGTTTCAAGTAATGTTTTGAGTGAAGAATTTCTCGAAAGATACAAAGCAAGATTTTATAGTATGGGCTTTAAAAATGTGACTGTATTTCATACTAGAAATCGAGATGATGCAAACTCTGAAAAATTTATTTTACCAATTAAAAATGCTAAAGGAGTTTGGTTTAGTGGTGGTAGACAATGGCGTCATGCTGGCTCTTATTTGAACACCAAAGCCCATGAAGCATTTAAAGATTTATTGGATAGAGGTGGCGTTATTGCTGGCTCATCAGCTGGTGCATCAATTCAAGGTTCTTATCTTGCCAGGGGAGATACAAAGAGAAATACTATTATGATGGGAGACTATGAAATAGGTTTAGGGTTTCTTTCTAATGTAGCTATTGACCAACATTTAATGGCTAGAAACAGGCAATTTGATATGTTTGAAATACTAGAAAACAGACCTGAATTACTTGGGATAGGCCTCGATGAAAATACTGGAATTATTGTAAACTATGATAAATTTGAAGTTTTTGGAGAGAGTTATGTTGCCATGTATGATGGTACTCGCTGGTCAGCCGAAAGAGACACAATATACCAGTTACCTAAAGACAGTAAAGAGTTTTATTTACTTAAATCTGGTGATAGATATAATTTAAAAAAGAAAGCCGTAATAACTACTAAAGATAAATAGTTTAAAAACTACAACTAGTAATCTCGGTAACTCGTAAGGTATTTACCATACCTTTCTCTTTTATTGGCATTGCAGCTAAACTAATAAGCATATCGCCTTCTTCAAGATAGCCTTTTTTACAGGCAATAGCATTTACATCTTCAATGGTTTCATCGGTACTTACATACTTATCGTAATAAAATGCATTAACACCCCAAAGCAAGCTCAATTGGGTTAATATACTTTTGTTAGATGTAAACACTAAAATATGTGCTTCTGGTCGCCATGCCGAAATTTGAAACGCTGTATAGCCACTATTGGTTAAGGTAGAAATGGCTTTGGCGCTTATTTCGTTTGCCATATTTGCGGCGTGATAACATATAGATTTGGTAATATACCTATTAGTTCTAATATGAGGTGGTTCTTGTGGTACCGAAATTAAGTGCGAATCTTCAACACTCTTAATAATATTAGACATTTGTCGTATAACTTGTACTGGATAACTCCCAACCGATGTTTCGCCTGATAACATCACAGCATCTGCCCCATCCATAACCGAGTTTGCCACATCATTCACCTCGGCTCTGGTTGGTGTTAAACTGTTAATCATGGTTTCCATCATTTGTGTAGCGATAATCACAGGTATTCTTGCCTTTTTAGCTCTTAAAACCAGCTTTTTTTGAATAAGTGGTACTTCTTCTGCTGGAATTTCAACACCTAAATCACCACGAGCTACCATTAAACCATCGCAATACGCCACAATTTTATCGATATTCTCTACCGCTTCTGGTTTTTCAATTTTTGCAATAATTGGTATTTTATGGTCGCTATGTTCTTTGATGAGTTCTTCCAGTTGCATTAAGTCTTCAGCATGACGTACAAAAGATAAAGCAATCCAATCCACCCTCATTTCAATGGCAAAAAGGGCATCTTTTATATCTTTTTCTGTTAAAGCTGGTTGAGAAATATTAGTGTTTGGAAGGTTAACCCCTTTTTTAGATTTTAAAGGGCCTCCTTGAATAACTTTAGCCGTAACTTCATTTTTTTTATTAGTAGAGACAACTTCAAAAATTAATTTTCCGTCGTCTAACAAAATTCTCTCACCAGGATTCGCATCTTGTGGAAACCTATCATAGGTCATATACACACGCTCTTTTGTGCCTTCAAATTTTTTACCTGTGGCAAATATTATCTCGTCACCTTCATTAACTATTACCTCGGCTTGCATATTCCCAACACGAAGTTTTGGCCCTTGTAAATCTCCTAAAATAGCTGCATTATAACCATACTCATCATTTAACTCTCTAATGGTTTTAATACGTTTTTTTACATCCTCGTAGTTTGCATGAGAAAAATTTATACGAAACACATTAGCGCCTTCATCCAGCATTGCTTTTAGTATTTCTTTTTTATTGGTTGCTGGTCCTAGGGTTGCAACTATTTTGGTCTTTTTTCTTTTATTGGCCATTAATTAAAAATTAAATTGTCTTTAGATTTTAACTGTGATGCATCAATGCTAAATACAGCGGCTATCTGCGGAATTTCTTGAATTTTATGAATAATTGTTGTTTCGTCTATATAATTTCCATCATTGTTAATTTTCAACAAATAATTCACTTTTTTATATTCTGGAATTAAATTATGTGTTCTTAAAATACTGCTTTGTGTTTCAAATAGCAATCCTGTATTTGCAATACTTACTTCTTTTTTACAAATATTAGATACCAAATTCCAAATCATTCGTTGCTTTTCATCCTCCCATTCATAAATTGAAAAGGATGAATTAGGGTTTTCGAAATCTAAATCTTGAGGTTTTCTTTGTAAGTTTACTTGAAGTTGTTTGTTTAAAAGGTAGGCAACACGATAATCTTCAAGCGTGCAATGTATAGCAAAAAGCGAATACGTTTCAACATCAAAATCATCAACAAGTAGCTTATGTAACGCCATAACGTTTAAATTACGAAATGTAAATATACTATTTTAACATAATAACTTGGCGATTGGTGTTATTACTTAGCAATAAAATAATACGAAAACGTTATAGTGCTATTATTAAACTAACTGGCTCTGGATATTTTGCCCTGAAGTGCAAAAAAGGCACGTTTAGAAGCTTTTTCTTCGGCCTTCTTCTTTGACGTAGCTCTTGCTTTTGCCACTATTTTATTGTTTATAGATAACTTTACCGAAAAATGTTTTAACTCGTTTTTTCCAGTATCTTCATAAACATTATAGTTAAAGTTTTTCTTTTCTTTTTGGCACCATTCAATTAATAAACTTTTGTAACTAATAACCTTGCCTTCTAATTTTTCTATATCTACATGAGGTGTTATAACACGCTTAAAAATAAAGTTTTCGCAAGCAGCGTAACCTTTATCCAAAAATATAGCACCAACTAAGGCCTCAAATAAGTTGCCATGAATATTATTTCCAAAATTATCGGTTGGTATTCTGCTTACAACCAAATCTATAAGATGTAATTCTTTGCCTAATTCGTTAAGGTGCTCTCTACTCACAATTTTAGAGCGCATTTTTGTTAGATACCCTTCATCTCCTTGAGGTACTTCTTTAAATAAATGCGTAGCAATTACAGCACTTAACATAGCATCTCCCACAAATTCCAATCGCTCGTAATTAATAGGTGTACCTTCTTCATCACGAATATTCATTGACCTATGTGTAAAGGCTTTTTTATAAAAATTGATTTGCTTGGGTTTAAATCCTAAAATTTGTTGTAATTGAACAAAAAAATTCCCGCCTTCATCAGAACGGGAATTTCTTTTCAATATGTTACGAATGAAACTCATTCGGGATTTAATCTATTTTCTTGAATAATACACAAGCGTTGTGTCCGCCAAATCCAAAGGTATTACTCATAGCTACTTTAACGTCTTGTTTGTGTGCTTTGTTTAGAATTAAATTTAAATTAGGGTCAATATTCTCATCAACAACCGAGTGATTTATTGTTGGTGGCACAATACCATGTTCTATCGCCAAAATTGACGCAATAGACTCAATAGCACCTGCGGCACCCAATAAATGCCCTGTCATAGATTTTGTAGAATTGATACTAATGTTTTTAGCATGTTCTCCAAACACTTCTTTAATCGCTTTTAATTCGGCTACATCACCTAAAGGTGTAGATGTACCATGTGTATTAATATGGTCAACTTCAGAAGGGGAAATACCTGCATTTTCTAAACAATTTTTCATTACAGCTATCACGCCAATTCCTTCAGGATGTGGTGCTGTCATATGATATGCATCAGAAGATAAACCTCCTCCAATTACCTCAGCATAAATTTTAGCACCTCTAGCTTTTGCATGCTCATAATCTTCCAAAATAATAGCACCTGCTCCTTCTCCTAGTACAAAGCCATCTCTGGTTGCATCAAAGGGTCTTGAAGCTGTTTCAGGACTTTCATTTCTTGTTGATAAGGCGTGCATTGCGTTAAAACCACCCATTCCAGCAATGGTAACTGCTGCTTCACTTCCTCCAGTAACTACAACATCGCAATGCCCTAACCTTATATAGTTAAGCGCATCAATCATTGAGTTTGCTGAAGAAGCACACGCAGATACTGTTGTGTAATTAGGACCCATAAACCCATGTTTAATGGATATGTTTCCTGGTGCAATATCTGCAATCATTTTAGGGATAAAAAACGGGTTGAATCTTGGTGTGCCATCGCCTTGAGCAAAGTTTAATACTTCGTTCTGGAATGTTTCCAAGCCTCCTATTCCTGCTCCCCAAATAACACCTACTCGTAGTTTGTTTACTTCATCTAGGTTTAACTTAGCATCAATGATAGCTTCATCTGAAGCGACCATTGCGTACTGTGCAAACCTATCCATTTTACGAGCTTCTTTTCTGTCAAGAAAATCTGTGGCGTTAAAGTTTTTTAATTCACAAGCGAACTTAGTTTTGAACTTTTCAGTATCAAAATAAGTTATAGGCGCAGCACCGCTTTTACCACTAATTAGTCCATCCCAATAGTCTTCCTTGGTATTTCCTATAGGTGTAAGTGCTCCTAAACCAGTAACTACTACTCGCTTTAATTCCATAAATAAATGTTACTTATTTTGCGTCTTCAATATATGATACTGCTTGACCTACTGTTGCAATGTTTTCAGCTTGATCGTCTGGAATTTGGATATCGAATTCTTTTTCGAACTCCATAATTAATTCTACAGTGTCTAATGAATCTGCTCCTAAGTCGTTTGTGAAGCTAGCTTCAGTTACAACTTCGTTTTCATCAACACCTAATTTGTCTACGATAATCGCTTTTACTCTTGATGCAATGTCTGACATAATCTTTAAATTTTAAGTTTTAATTAGATGGCAAAAATAAAAAACTTTATTTTAAAAATCACTTTTACCGACAAAATGTGCTTTTAATTTAATAAAATCGGCAGAAGTATTTTTGTTTTGCCCTAATTGTTAATTATTATTCTTTTTTTTGTTTGAATAATATAACATTGATTGTCTGTAAATGAAACGAATTGTAATCTTTGCTTCCGGAAGTGGAACTAATGCTGAAAATTTAATAAAGTTTTTTCACAACAGAGAAAATGTGTCTGTTATTCAAGTATTGACTAACAATCCTCATGCCAAAGTTATAGAAAGATGTAATAAATTAAAAACCAGTTGTTTGTCGTTTAACCGAACTGCCTTTTATAAAACATCTCATGTGTTAGATATTTTAAAAAACACCAACCCAGACCTTATTGTGTTAGCAGGGTTTTTATGGAAATTCCCTGAAAACATTTTAAATGCATTCCCAAATAAAGTGATTAATGTGCATCCTGCTTTGTTGCCAAAATACGGCGGAAAAGGCATGTATGGTATGCATGTGCATAATGCGGTTGTTGGAAATAAAGAAACTGAAACTGGTATTACAATTCACTATGTAAACGAGCATTATGATGAAGGTGCCATTATTTTTCAGGCTAAATGTGATGTGTTAACGTTAGATACAGCTGAAGATGTGGCTGCAAAAATTCATGAATTGGAGATGGAACATTTTCCTGAGGTGGTTGAGAAACTTTTGAATTCTTAAAATTATGAATCCAGAAATAATATTTAAAAACACTATTAAAAAACATTTAGATTTATTGTTGAAAAATCTTGGTTATCTTAAAGCTGAAGAATATAAAGGCTTTATTTCGTACAAATCCTCAAACAATTATTTAGAATTCTCATTCGATTGGAACAGGTCTTATGATTTGGACTGCTTTATTCGTTTTAACGACGATGATGATTATGAATATCCCATCAGTTTAATAGAACAAAAATTATCTAAAAATGAAATTTTTGATGAGCCAACATTTGATAAAGAGTTTTCAGAGGGAATTGAAAAGTGGGTTAAAGATATTTCAATGTTCATTTCAACAAACAGAATTCAAGATTTAAAAATTACTGATGCTCTTATGATTCAAATTAGGAATGAATTTGACAGAATAAATGAGGAATATAATAGAGACTTAAATTCATAAGATTCCTGCCTTCGCAGGAATGACAAAAATGAGTAAGAAAAAGAAAAAATATTACACCGTTTGGAAAGGGCACAAAACCGGAGTCTTTGAGAAATGGGACGACTGCAAAGCGCAAATAAAAGATTTTCGAGGCGCACAATATAAATCATTTGCAACATTTGAAGCTGCAAAAAAAGCACTTAAAGGCAATTACAAAGACTATATTGGTAAATCAAAAAAGTTTAAAAGTGAATTTAGCGAAGCACAACTAAAAAAAATAGGGCAACCCAACTATAATTCTATTTCTGTTGATGCAGCTTCTAGCGGAAATCCAGGAAAAATGGAATATCGCGGTGTGGACACTAAAACAAAAAAACAACTCTTTATTCAAGGCCCTTTCGAAGAAGGCACAAATAACATTGGTGAATTTTTAGCATTAGTACATGGTTTGGCACTTCTTAAAAAAAACAAAAGTGATAGAATTCTTTATACTGATTCCAGAACTGCTATGAGTTGGGTTAAAAAGAAAAAGTGCAATACCAAGTTAGAACGAAACAAAAAAAACGAAGCATTATTCGAGTTAATCGAACGCGCTGTTAACTGGTTAAAAGAAAACACCTATGCCACAACCATTGTAAAATGGGAAACTAAGGCTTGGGGTGAAATTCCTGCCGATTTTGGAAGAAAGTAAGGTTATTGGCGCCACTTTACCCAAATAACAGCAGTTGGGTCATCTACAGCACTTCCAGCGTTTCTAGCATGAATAGTAATATAATCTCCAGCACTAAAATTTATATTGTAATTAGTATAGTTAAATATACCTCCTGCTAAATTAAACCTGCCATCAAGAGTGGGGTCAGCATTGTTCCCAACATTTGTTCCGTTTATTCTTAAATCCATTGATTTTGTGGCATTACCTCCAGAGCTATTTACAGTTACATAAACTATTGTTCCATCATAAGGCATTAATGGTCCCGTGTTTTCAACATCTCCTCCAAACCATAATAGCTGATTATCTGCTGACCCAGCCCAAGCAAACTGTAAAGCCGTGGACTCAACACTTAACCATTTTAATCTAGTTAAATCGTACATATACAATTTATCGCCTATAACCGCTAATTGACCGTCGGCACTACCAACTGGTGCTGTTTGCGGATTAATTTCCAATGCAGGAATTCCTGTATTCGTAGTTTCAATTTCTAATTCGGACGTAGGGTTTGTTGTACCAACTCCTACTTGAGAAAGTAGTATGTTCGTAGTAAAGCACAATATTAGCGCAGCAATTTGAGGTAATTTCATTTGTAAGTAATAATAACAATTGACATTGCGAATATATAAAATTTTTGTAATACCCACTTTTTGAACCAATTATACAATAGATAATTATGTAGCGATTTCTAATTAATCATATTATATTTGCACTTTATTTTAAACCACTTTATGAGCAAATTAGTAATCGTGGGGACTGTAGCTTTTGATGCTATTGAAACTCCTTTTGGAAAAACCGATAAAATACTAGGTGGTGCAGCCACTTTCATTGGGTTAGCTGCTTCGCAGTTTAAACTAGACGCATCAATAGTATCAGTCGTTGGAGGAGATTTTCCTCAAGAATATTTAAACCTTCTTTCAAATAAAAATATCGATATTTCAGGTGTTGAAATTGTTAAAGATGGAAAAACATTTTTCTGGAGTGGACGCTATCATAACGACATGAATTCTAGAGATACTCTAGTAACCGAACTTAATGTATTAGCCGATTTTAACCCTGTTGTTCCTAAAGAATACAAAGATGCTGAGGTAGTGATGCTAGGAAATTTGCATCCAATGGTACAAATGGGTGTTTTAGATCAAATGTCGTCTAAACCAAAAATGGTGATTTTAGACACTATGAATTTTTGGATGGATAATGCTTTAGAAGATTTACACAAAGTCATTAAACGAACTGATGTTATTACCATTAACGATGAAGAAGCTAGACAGTTAACTGGAGAATACTCTTTGGTGGTTGCAGCTAGAAAAATCCATGAAATGGGTCCAAAATATGTCGTTATTAAAAAAGGAGAGCACGGTGCATTACTTTTTCATGATGACAATGTGTTTTACGCACCTGCACTTCCATTGGAAGAGGTGTTTGACCCAACAGGTGCAGGTGATACATTTGCTGGTGGATTTGCTGGGTTTATTGCAAGGTCAGGAGATATGTCGTTTGAAAACATGAAAAACGCAGTCATTTATGGTTCAACACTAGCGTCATTTTGTGTAGAAAAATTTGGCACAGAACGCATGCTGAACTTAAAAGGTGATGAAGTTCGTAAACGACTTCAGCAATTTAAGAATCTAACACAATTTGAAATAGAATTAACATAAACCAACGCACTCAAAATTGAGTGCGTTTTTATTTTATATAAAACAATGAGCGACGCTTTAAAACACGAATGTGGAATTGCCCATATTAGACTTTTAAAACCTTTAGAATACTACAAAGAAAAATATGGCACTGCCTTTTATGGCGTAAATAAAATGTATCTCCTCATGGAAAAACAGCACAACCGTGGACAAGATGGTGCTGGTTTTGCAAGTATAAAGTTAGACACCAAACCAGGTGAAAGATACATAAGCAGAGTGCGCTCAATACAACAACAACCCATTCAAGACATATTTGCTCAAATTAACGAGCGTATTAATAAAGAAATTACTGAGCACCCAGAATATGCAAATGATGTTGCTTTACAAAAACAGCACATTCCATACATTGGAGAAGTGCTTCTAGGCCATGTTAGGTATGGAACTTTTGGTAAAAACAGCGTAGAAAGCGTACATCCTTTTTTAAGGCAAAATAACTGGATGCATAGAAACCTAATTATGGCAGGAAACTTTAACATGACCAATGTTAAAGAGCTTTTCGGCAATCTTGTGGACTTAGGGCAGCACCCAAAAGAATATACCGATACTATTACCATCATGGAAAAAGTGGGTCACTTTTTGGATGATGCTGTTAGCAAAATTTATAAAAAACTAAAAAAAGAAGGCTATAGTAAAAGTGAGTGCTCACCATTAATTGCAGAGCGTTTAAACATTGCCAAAATTTTAAGGAGAGCTGCCAAAAACTGGGATGGTGGTTATGCCATGGCTGGTTTAATAGGTCATGGAGATTCATTTGTGTTACGTGATCCTGCAGGAATTCGTCCAGCATATTATTATAAAGATGATGAAGTTGTGGTAGTCGCTTCAGAGCGTCCAGTAATTCAAACGGTTTTTAATGTAAATTTTGATGATGTAAAAGAATTGGACCCAGGTCATGCTATTATCACTAAAAAATCTGGTGAAGTTGCAATCAAACAAATTTTAGAGCCATTAGAACGCAAAGCATGTTCGTTTGAACGCATATATTTTTCGAGAGGAAGTGATTCCGAAATTTATCAAGAGCGAAAATTACTCGGGAAGCTTATTATGCCAAAAGTTTTGGAGTCTATTGATAATGACATAAAAAATTCGGTATTTTCATATATACCTAATACCGCCGAAACTTCCTTTTTTGGAATGATTGAAACGGTTGAAGATTTTCTAAACCAACAAAAAACCAAAGCTATATTAAGTGGAGGTGGAAAAATGTCGGCAAAAAAAGTTACAGATATATTATCTGAACGCCCTAGAATAGAAAAAATCGCTATAAAGGATGTAAAGTTAAGAACGTTTATTACCGAAGACAGCAGTAGAGACGACCTTGTGGCTCATGTTTACGATATTACTTATGGAGTAATTCAACCAGAAGACAACCTAGTAATTATAGACGACAGTATTGTTAGAGGCACCACGTTAAAGAAGAGTATCTTAAAAATGATGGATAGGCTGCATCCAAAAAAGATAGTGGTAGTGTCGTCGGCACCACAAATACGTTATCCAGATTGTTACGGTATTGATATGGCAAATCTTGAAAGCCTAGTTGCTTTTAGGGCTGCTTTAGAGCTTTTAAAAGACACAAACAGCTATGATACTGTAGAAAAGGTGTACAATAAGTGTAAAGCGCAAGTAGATTTGGACGATAAGGAGGTAGAAAATTTTGTAAAAGACATATATGCACCTTTTACAGATGAACAAATTTCAGATAAAATATCAGAGCTTTTAAGTGATGAGTCAATAAATGCTGATGTAAAAATAATCTTTCAGACAGTAGATAATTTACATAAAGCGTGTCCTAATAACCTTGGAGATTGGTATTTTACTGGTAATTACCCAACTGTTGGAGGTAACAGAGTGGTTAACAGGGCGTTTATCAATTTTTATGAAGGAAATAAAGAGCGTGCATATTAGCGAAAAAATGTGTTTTTAATCTTTTTATCTATAAAATTAGGTCTTTAAACTAAAAAACGTGCATTTCATCTAATATTTATAGCCTTTCACCAAATTACATATACTTTAGTGTCACCATAACATAAGTAGGTTAAGTTCATGGTAGATTTGGGGCAAAAAAAGGTGAACTCTCGTTCACCTTTTTTTATGCACATAAGTTAAATACTAACTTCCTGAAAATAAAAATTTTACCTCTCTTTTTTATGGTATATTTCGCCCAATCTCTTGATATACGTTACTTTCTGTCAATCTCATTTTAGCCTAATTTATAAGTATTTTGTCTAAAAAATTCAATTATTAGAAATAAACACCCTTATATTTACACCACCATAACATAAGTAGGTTAAGTTTATGGTAGATTTGGGGCAAAAAAGGTGGACATCTCGTTCACCTTTTTTATTTTTATATTAGTCTGGTTTTAAAAAAATAAATGGATGGTAGCTTTTTATTATTCCAAAATCTCAATACGTCGCTTGGCTTCATTACCAAATTCATCTACAACTGTAATCAAGTGTTTTCCAGGTTTTGGTAAAATAGCCATATCATGAATGGCTTTTGTGCTTCCAATAAAGGTATCATCCAAATACCAAAAAATAGTCGTTTCTGGTTTTGAGTGCGCTATTTTTAAAATAAGCTCGTTGGTGTTTCCATCAAAATCTTTTGGTAAAAAGAATTTACCAGATTGCTTAGGATAAATAAATTGCATTGTGACACTTCCTTCAGCTATGCAATCACTTCGGTAAGGAGGTAAGGGTTTGTAAAACGGATTTTTAGACTTATAATAATATTCCATTAAAGGAGGTAAAACAAACCATGAGGTGTTTTTAATATTTGCTAATGATTCACAAGAAGAGTTTACTTGATATTGCTCCGAAGCATCCAAATGCACTAAAATATGATAAGGACATGGTTTGGTTTTTAATCCACTAAGTTGAATAAACTTAGTTTCGGTTTCATCACAATTTGGCGAAGCTCTGTAACCACTTTTTGAGCAAATAGCTACTTCTTGCATTTCATCAAAAGGTTTATTGAACCACTCGCTGTTAGGCAACACATCAAACACATCAAATAAAATGGGTGCTGCAGTTTGCACGCCAACCAATCCTGGTCTGCCCTCGCCATCGGCATTGCCAACCCAAACGCCAACAACGTAATCTTTAGTTACTCCAATTGCCCAAGCATCACGAAACCCAAAACTAGTTCCTGTTTTCCAAGCAATTTGCTTTGATGAATCAAAAAACTGCCAGTTTTCGTCACCTTCAGGTCTGTTAACTTCCTTCATGCTTTCAAACGTGAGATAAATGGAAGCTGCATCAAACACCGTTTTTTCATTTGAAAGATTTCCGAAGTCAATATCAGCATCAGCAAAAACCGTAGGTTCTAAAAATTCATTGGTGTAATACTGACTGGAATTATCATTAAAATGATTCAACGTTCCAGCCATGGCAGCGTAACTTTTACACAAATCCCAAAGGTTGCTTTCGGCGCCACCAAGAATCAAGGATAAGCCATAATGATTCGCATTATAGGTTATGTCTTTTAGCTCTAATTGTTTGAGATAATGATAGAATCTGTCCAAACCAAATTGTTGCAATAATCTTACAGAAGGCACATTAAGTGAGCGCGCCAAAGCACGTTTTGCTGTGACTGCACCATCGAAATCCTTGTGGTAGTTTTGTGGATTATAACTACCAAATTGCGTTGGTACATCTGGCACTAAGGTGTTTGGTAGCAAATCGCCAGCATCCAACATAGCAGCATATAAAAAAGGTTTTAAAATGCTTCCTGTACTACGAGGTTTGTTAATAACATTTACAGCGTTTTGGTGTTGCTTATCAGTTGGCGCATTGCCAACATACGACACCACTTTTCGAGTATTTACATCCAACACTAACACAGCAATATTATGAATTTCGTTTTGGCGCAATTGATTGTAATGGTTTTTTACAATGGCATTAGTTTGTTCTTGAACTTGTTTTTTTATGGTAGTTTGTATGCGCTTCCCATAATTAGTTTTGGCAATGTTCTGTAATAAATGAGGTGCAATTTGAGGTAAAGGATAAGGTTTTTGAGGTAGTTCTTCAAGAATGGATAAATCATAGGTCAGCGAATCAATGACCTCATTTTCCAGTAATTTTTTGAGTAATGCGTTTCGTTTTTTAAGTAAACGTTCTTGGTTTTTACCAGGATAAATTAAACTTGGCGCATTTGGTAATACAGCCAATGTGGCACTTTCTGCCCAAGATAAATCGTTAGCATTTCTATTAAAATAACGCCATGATGCAGCATCCAACCCAACAACGTTTCCACCAAAAGGAGCATTGCTTGTATAGTAAGCTAGTATGTTCTCTTTTGAATAGCGTAATTCCAACCGTGTAGCTAAAATAATTTCCTTAAGCTTTTCAAAATAGGTTCTTGATGTCCCTTTTCGAGATAAGCGAATGGTTTGTTGTGTGAGTGTACTTCCGCCGCGTTTTACTTCACCAGAACTTATATTATCTCGTAAAGCTTTATAAATAGACACAGGATTAAACCCAGGATGTTTATAGAAATATTCATCTTCAAATAGAATTAAACATTCCTTGAATTTATTTGGGATGCTATCGTTATGAGGAAATCGCCATTGGCCATCTTTTGCTATAAAAGCACCTAATAATTCACCATCACGACTTTCAATAACTGTAGCTGTTGGGTCTTTAAATAGTTGTTTTGGCAAACAGAAATAATAAGCTATCAGTAGTATAAATACCACTACTGATTTTATTTTGTTTCTTTTTATATAGCTTATTATTTTCAAATTTCATTGTGAAGTGTCATTGCGAGGAGATACGACGTGGCAATCTCTAAATAGTATAATGCTCTTTAAAAAATGTAAAGATTAATTACAAAGATTACTTCAGTCATACTTCCTTCGTAATGACGGTTAAATTTCAAATTCATATTCACGCTCCACTTTACAGATTCTAGTATTGTACCAACTATACCATTGCTCACGTCCTTTTTGTTGTGCTACTAGATGCTCGGAGTGTTGTTTCCAGATTTTAATAGCATCTAAACTTTCCCAATAACTAACAGTAATACCTACATCTTCACGAGCACTGTCAATGCCTAAAAACCCAGATTGTGTTTTGGCTAAATCTTCCATTTTTTGAGCCATCTCACTATAACCTTCTGTGTTTTCAGTTAGGGTGGATGTAAATATTACTGCGTAGTATGGTTTAAAGTTTTGCATAAGACTCTTTTTTTGTTTGACTATTAAGTGGTACTTCAAAGATAATTATCTTCTCTGTTTTATAACCATCAATATCTGTCATTAAAATGCGTAAATACATTTTGCTCATTACAACTTTTGTAGGATAGTCATTTAAAGCAGTAACATCTTTAATCGCATCGCTCCACGTTTCGCCACAAGCATCGTTTACAACAGTTTTTAATTCATCAATATTCACATCGATAAATCTACTAGCTTCTTTTTCTGAAACTGGCAGAGCTTCAAACTTCTTATTGCTTGAAATGGTTTTTAAAGGCTTCCAACTAGAGTAGTAATGTTGCCAATTAATGATATCACAATGTGATTTATCATCTGATATAGCAATACTGTTTTCATGCTTTTGAAACACTTGAATGCTTCTAAATTCCTGATGATGTTTTACCCTAACCGTTTTGCCTTCTAAGGTTTCATCATCATTTAGTTTATAAAACATCACGCCATTAAAGTCTGGGTTTATATCATCTTTTCTAGGCTCTTTTTCTGAAACTCCTTCAATAGTTACAGTAAATTCATCATAAGCTGATTTAAAACGTTTTTCTAGTTTTTCTTCGGTTAAATAACCGTTGAATACATAGCCTTCTTCAAAGAATTCATAGGCATCAATACCTCTTACCTTTACCCATTGTCCAGAGAGTTTTTTGCCTCCATCAACCACATCGAGCTTTAAATTGGTGTGTTCGGTAATTTCAATGGCTGTTCCATAATCCAGCATGCTAACTTTAATGGCACCTTGTCCTGGTTTTTCTCTTACGATTAATCCGTTTTCGGCATTAACGTATTGAATGTCTTGTGCTTCTGCGTAGCCAAATGCTACAATTACTAATATTATACTTATTAAATTTTTCATTTTGTTTTAATTTTAAGGTGTTAAATGTCACTCCGAAAAAGTTTCAGAAAATTTTTTGGCTCTCAGAACCAATTTCAGAATGACCGATTTTGTTTATTTAATTACTTCAATCCATTGACCTTTCGTCCTCACGAAATAGTCATTATCATACATCGCTTCGGCTTGTGTTCCTGGTAAATAGTAGGTTCCTAAATACGAAGCGTTTAACAGCACATTAAAGGTTTTTGTGCTTCCGTCTTTCGAGCTTTTATTCAGATTGAAATAGAAATTTACGCGGTCATCCCTAATATCTGTATAATCAGCTTGATTTGTGGCAGCCTCTCCAAATGCAGTAAAACGCGTATTTACTATTTCCCATCCGGAAGGGAAAATTTGGGTGAGTGCCACATCGTTGATTGGTTCATTTTTCTGGTTAGTAACTTGTATGCTCGCCACAAAATCTTGACCTTGTTGCAGCTTTTTAGTATCTATGTTATTGCCTTGTGAATCTTTATAAGTCACATTGACTTTTAAGCCTCTTTGTTCTGAGATTTCTTGACCTAATGGCAATTTTCCAGAAGTAATCACACGTGCATAAATAGTGTTGTTTTTTGTATTGTTTACCACAATTTGATTTTTCCCATCACTAATATTTAAATCGCGTTGTGAAATGGCATTTTTAGTATCGATGGTTTCTTGACTTCCACTATTAAGTTTAAATGTTAGATTCAAGGCTTTACCACCATTTTCATTAACCATTTTTGCCATTGCCATTAAACTATAAGCTGTTGACTGAGTGCTCATCCATTGTTTTGACGACAAACGTTTTGCAACTAATTCGGCTAATTCACGAGTTTTCGTATCATTTAGAATCACCATGGTTTCTAGAGCCATAGCACGATTTCTATCAACCGAACCATACGTATAATAATCATATTGTACACTTTCAAATTCAATATTAGCCTTTGCGGTAATGGCTTTTGCAGCTTCAGGTTGTCCAGCTAAACCGTAAGCAGCAGCCAATCGCCATTTGGCATCGTTGCTCAATTCTGAAAATTCTTTTAATCGGTTCATGGATGCTAAATCTGGTTGTCCAGCCAATGCCAACGTATAAAGTCTGTATGCTTGAGCAACATCAGTTCTGTAATATTTATAACTTGGTCTCCATGCTTTAGCAGCTTGTTTTTGGTATTGCACCCAATTACTTTTAAAAGTAAGAGGCAATACATAGCCTTTTTTCTCAGCTTCAATCATAAAATGTCCAGCATATGATGTTCCCCAATCATTCACATTGTTTTGTCCGCTCCAATAGGATAGCCCTCCATTTGGTCGCTGAAAATGAGATAGTCTTTTAATCCCGTTTTTAATATTATCTTCAATGGTTTTCTTCTTTTCAAAGGTTAAATCAAAAATGTCACTTAGGTATAACTGTGGAAACACACTTGACGTCGTTTGCTCAACGCAACCATGAGGATAACGGATGAGGTACTTTAATCGTCCACTAAAATTCATTGGAGGCAATGTTGAAAATTCAACGGTTGCGCTATTGGTACCATATTCGCCAAAAGTTTCAACATCTATGGTTTGAGAGGTGTTACCTTCCAGCACAAAATCGGTTGCTTTAGTACTATATGGATTAGGATTCATCACGTCAATCTCTACTTCGTAAGACGATGTTTCGCCATGTCCAGAGGCAATTACTTCAACAGTATTTACACCTTTTGCTTTGCTTACATCGAGTTCAAAATATGCCATTTGCTCATCTGGCTTCGCAAAAGATAGTTGCTGTGTTTTATTACCAACTATTGAAATACCATCACTTAATTTTAAACTAATATTGACATTTTTTATGTTGTTTTCCATAGCAAAAACCGTTACAGGAAGCGTCACTTTTTCACCTGGGCTTAGTTTGCGAGGTAAGGTTGCCAATACCATTAAAGGTTTTTTTACAGGCGTGGTTTTATCAACACTTCCATAAGCGGCTTTTTTAGAATTTCCAGCTACAACCATAGTTCGAACTGAGCCAATATATTTTGGAATTTTAATGTCATGTGCTTTGGTTTCGCCAGATTTTAATTCAAAGGGCCCTAAAAACTTAACGACTGGTTTAAAGCGATTGGCTTTTTTCTTTTTTCCTTCAGAAGCATTTCCATCGCCACCAATTTCAAATACTTGGTCAATGCTTCCTGTGTATGCTCCAATCACATCATCAAAAATATCCCAAGTTTTTACACCAAGAGCTTCACGAGCGTAAAACTCATCCCAAGCATTTGGTGTGTTGAAACGTGTTAAATCCAATAAGCCTTCATCAACTAAGGCAACAGTATAGGTCATCGCTTTGTTGTTTTTTTCGCTCACTTTCATAGTCATATTTTGTTCTGGACGCAACACATTAGGCATTGAAATTTGAGGTTCGAGTATCGTGGTTTTATCTTCGACCATAATCGGAATCACACCATATAAACGTACAGGTAAGTCATTTTCAGTAACAGCATGAGGTTGCAATAACGAAATATTGATATACACATTTGGCGTCATTTCTTTGGTAATAGGAATGCTCGCCGTTGTTTCTCCTTTTTGCGTTTTTACCCAAGTTGTGGATAAGACTTCTGTACCATTTTCAATACTGATTAATGCTCGACCTTCGGTGCCTGAAGGGAAGGTTACTTTAGCTTCTTCTCCAATAATATAGGTTTCTTTATCCGCAGCAAATACCAACATTTTTGCTGCTTCTTTGTTATTTCCTGAATTGCGTTGCCACCAATTTCTGTAGAAATAGGCTATGCGTCCTGTAGCATGACCACTTTCTTTATCATACACACGAATAAGGTAGCGACCACTTTCATCATCAGGTACGTTTATGTTGAAACTAGCCTCGCCTTTAGCATTTGTGTTTACTGTACTGCTTGTAAAAGGCGTGCGATAGGTGGATGATTGATACGATGCCAAATCATCATAAGACGAGTTCCACCACCAACGCCATTCTATTTTATATACTTTTACTTCTAAATTGTTGCGTTGTATTGGTTTTCCTTCAGCATCAACAACGACCAAATCAAAGGTTTGGTTTTCATCTGTATAAAACGAACCATAGGCATTTCCTTTAGGCGAGCGCAAACCAACAAACGATTTATAAGGCGCATATTTTTTGCTAAACGCATCGATTGAAAAATCGCCACCATTTTCAAATGCTCTTGTTAAAAACGATACATTTAACATGCCTGGAGCATTAGTCCCAACATTGAGTTTTTTGTTGACATTGGCAATACCTTCTGCGTTTACTTTGCCTTCAAAAAGTGTGATTTCTTCTGTGTTGAATGAGCGAGTTGGGTCGTTAAACACATATTTCGGATACTTTTTAAATCCTGTTGATGTTGCGCTAAACTTTGCTTTTATTTCAGCTTTTACATTTTTTGCAGGCGCACCATGCAACCAATTCACGCTGAGTTTACTCTGTAATGGTTTTGTGTTGGAGAGTACCTCATCTTCAAAATCTATTTTAATTTTTAAACGGTTGGGTTTAACGGTTTCAACCTTTAAAGTTTTATAAAATGCAGCACCACCAACAGATACTTTTGCGTTCCAATTACCTGTTTTGTCTTCTGGCGATGTTGGCACAGAAAATCTATAAACGTTATTAAGTCCGTTTTGTGTAATGTTTCTATAAGCAAGCTTTCCGTTGGCATCAGTCACTTCCATTTTTACAGGATGTCCTTTTGGTAACGGATTGGAATTATCATTCAACATAAATGTTAAATGCAAAGAATCTCCTGGTCGCCAAACACCACGTTCGCCATAAATAAAACCTTTTAATCCACGTTGCAATGTTTTTCCAGAGACGTCGAATTTACTTAACGACAAGGAGTTACCTTCGTTAAGTTTTACATAAGTGGTGTTGTTTCCTTTTTCAACTAAAGCAAAATAAGCATTGGTATCAGAATCTATAATGGTAAACCCTTCGGCATCTGTTGTTTTAGATGCTAGAGCTTGTTGCTGAAAATTATACAGCGTCACTTTTGCGCTTGCTTCAGGATTTGTATTTAGGATATTGGTTACTGCAAAATGGAACGAATTATTAGTGCCACGCTTTACAATCACACCAAGGTTTGATGCCATGATGTTGCTAGAAACTATGCGTTCTCTATTGTAATAGGCCTCGTGACAAGGATTGTCTTGCTCTCGCCAGTTATATCTATAATTTCTGTAATTGTAAATAACATTGTCCCAATATTGTTCCTCACGAAGGTCTTCATCAATGGTATTTGTGTACTGCTCATTTTCATCATAATCGTCGCTTTCAACAGTTGTAGAATTGTCGCAATTATAGAGTGAATACTCCTTTTTGAAACTTAATTCTATACGATAAATGGCACCTTCATCTGCTTTGAAAAATTCTGATAAATCAATGCTGTAAGCTTTCCATTTTCCTGTGTTTATGGCTTGGTTTTTTATAAGCGGAATGGTTTTTTTGGCAATACGACGACCAACACGTCTAATACTATAATCATTATTGCTTCCAATGTTATCGTCTTGTAAAAACTGAAGAATATTATCCTCAAAAATCTTGATGACACGAACATCTACCGCTTTTAAGTTGACTGCTTCAAAATTGAATCGTAAATCTTGCGAATTAGGTAAAATTCCTGCACCTGTAATGAGTCTTACTTGAGGTTTTAGGGCTTCAAAAGAAATGGATTCTGAAAAAGGTGTTCTTAGTTTAAAGTCATCAGTATTTCGAATACCTTGAAATACATCAACCTGAATATTTCCAACCACACGAGTGTCTGTATATACTTTCAATACGTTTCCATCAACAATATATTTTGGATTGTTGACATTTTGTAGCGTCACCAAGCCATCAAAATTTTGTTGTTTTTTTAAAGGGTCGGAAAAATTAATCGATAGATATTGTTCAGGAGATTGCTCAACTTTTACATCAACAATCGTGAAGTTATTGATGCCAGGAATTGTGATGGTGTTTTCGCCTTTATTGTTTGCGTTGATAGATTTCCCGTCCCAGTTAATAGTGACTTTAGAGTCTTCGATATCACGATGAATACTATCTATTTTAAATTCAAAAATTCGTGAGGTTTCGATAGATTCATCCCATTTAACAGAAAGGTCTTTTTTGTTTTGTGAGGCTTCAATTAGTGTTTTGGCATCTTCTAAACTCACAACATCAGCTAATTTTACAACGCCTTCAATGTATTGCCATTCTTTGCTGTAAGATTGCAAATTATTGGTAACCACCGAAAAATTCGGTTTGATGGTTTTAAACTGAAACGTATAGTTTTCAAAGCCTTTTGGCATTGTTCCATAAAGTTCTTTCAACTTAACCGTTACAGTATATTCTGTGTCTGCTTCTAAAGAATTTTCAGGAATAAAAACAAGTTGATTTGGGCTTTTTGAAATAAGTTTTCCTGAAGTTTTTGGAGATATATTTATAACATTGGCTAGAATCTCTTCATTTGGTTTCCAACCATCAACAGCTTCTACGACGTTGATTGTTATTGGACTCGCTACAGAAACCAACCCAGAAGTTGTGTAACTTATATAATCCTTGAATTTAAAAAGATTGTCGGTTTGTGTTTCTTTTTGCTTACACGATAAAGCAACTAAAGTGAGAAGGAAAATGACAAGAGATTTTTTTAGCTGCATAATGATAAAAGTATTTAAGTGAACGAATTTGTTAAAAGAGCGTAAGTAATCTCTTGTTAAATAATTACGGAGGATTTAATGTGTTTAGATTTTAAGTAGCTGTTAAATTGTTCTTAAAGTTAGTCCTAGACAAGTTTAATCACTTGTTTAAATCCTGTTTTATCAAATCTAAAATTTCAACAATTCGTTGTCGTAAACTCACTGCTTGACTATTTATCAACTTAGCAAACGATGCACATTGTGCAATATGACTCTCGAATTGAGCTATATTTAATATCTCTGAAACAACAATTTGATTTTTAGAATTCCCTAAATCAATCTCTGTTTTAGTACCTACGTCTAAATGAAAAGCTCCACTAATATTGTCTTCCCAATATTGATTTAAAAGATTTCTTGTTATACCATGTTGCGATAACATTGGTATATATTCATTATTTCTAATTAACCCCCAAGTTTGCTCTTCTTCAGTAATCTGAACGACTTCACTTGTCCATCTCGCTAGTTTCTCTTTTAGAATTGAATTTTGAAGCAATTGTATCCTTCCTGAGCTATTAATATCATTGATGATTGGATCGAACGTTGGAGTTATAGCTGTTTGTGATATGTATTTTATAATAGAATCTGAAATTCTAGTTTCAGGTTTATCAATATTATTAAGCAATTTTAATGATGCTGTAATCATCATATTCCGTAAATCATTTTTTTGATCTAATTGCTCTAAGTTACTTGTAAATTCTGAATGTAATTGGGTTAACAATTCTTGTTCTTGAGCTCGTTCTTTTTTGCTTTCGTTCCAATTATTAATTTGTAATGCTATAAGAATCCCAATTACCACAAGAATAATTTCGCCAATGGCGTATTTAAAGTATTTGGAAGTTTTGTTTTCCATAATTAAGTTTTGACGTATTTTTCTAAAGAATTTAATCATGCATTTTTAGTAATAATTGATTTAGCTTATTGATGGTTCTTTAGGTTGAGTATTTATTTGTTTTTAAAGGTACTATTTTAAGAATAAATTCAGAAAATCGAGATATAATAATTTAGTATCTTCGCGTCAAATTTATAAATCAAAAAAACACATAATATATGGAAGCAGTTGCAACTGATTTCGGAATTCAAGAAGCACTTAAGCAATTGGGTGTAAACGATGTAAATGAAGGAACATCTACAGGGTCAAATAATTTTTCAAATGGAGAACTTATTGAAAGTCATTCTCCAGTTGATGGAAAATTAATTGGAAAAGTAAGAACAACTACTAGAGCAGATTACGATAAAGTAATGGAAACTGCAACTAAAGCGTTTTTATCTTGGAGAGATATGCCAGCACCTCAACGCGGTGAAATAGTGCGTCAGTTTGGAAATAAATTAAGAGACTTAAAAGAGCCATTAGGAAAACTAGTGTCTTACGAAATGGGTAAATCTTTGCAAGAAGGTTATGGTGAAGTTCAAGAAATGATTGACATCTGCGATTTTGCCGTTGGACTTTCTAGACAGTTAAACGGACAAACGATTCCATCGGAAAGACCAGGTCACGTAATGCGTGAACAATGGCATCCTATAGGTGTTGTTGGTATTATTTCTGCATTTAACTTTCCTGTTGCTGTTTGGTCTTGGAATACGGCTTTAGCTTGGATTTGTGGTGATGTTTGCGTTTGGAAAGCTTCAGAAAAAGCACCAATTTGCTCAATTGCTTGTCAAAATATTATTGCTGAGGTATTAAGAGATAATAATTTACCAGAAGGTATTTCTTGTATCATTAATGGTGATTACAAAGTGGGGGAATTTATGACGACAGATTCCAGAATTCCTTTAGTGTCTGCAACAGGCTCTACCAGAATGGGACGCATTGTTGGTAAAACCGTAGCAGAACGTTTTGGAAAATCGTTATTGGAATTAGGCGGAAATAACGCCATTATTATCACGCCAACTGCCGATTTAAAAGTGGTTGTTCCTGGCGCTGTTTTCGGAGCTGTTGGAACTTGTGGACAACGTTGTACTTCAACTCGACGATTAATTATACATGAATCTGTTTATGATAAAGTAAGAGATGCTATTGTTGGAGCTTACGGACAATTAACTATTGGAAACCCATTAGATGAAAGAAATCATATTGGGCCATTAATTGACCATGATGCTGTAAATACCTATTTAGCTGCTATTGAAAAAGCAAAAGCTGAAGGTGGAAATGTATTGGTTGAAGGTGGCGTTTTAGAAGGCGAAGGATATGAGTCTGGATGTTATGTAAAACCAGCAATTATTGAAGCTGAAAATCATTTTGCAATTGTACAACACGAAACATTTGCTCCAATTTTATATTTAATGAAATATTCTGGAGATGTTGAAAATGCTATTGATAAACAAAATGGCGTTGCTCAAGGGTTGTCTTCAGCAATTATGACAAATGAAATGAAAGAAGCTGAGAAGTTTTTATCATATGCTGGTTCAGATTGTGGAATTGCAAACGTCAACATCGGAACTTCTGGTGCTGAAATTGGTGGTGCTTTTGGAGGCGAAAAAGAAACAGGTGGCGGACGTGAGTCTGGAAGTGATGCTTGGAAAGTATATATGAGACGCCAAACAAATACCATAAATTATTCAGATGAATTGCCTTTAGCACAAGGGATTAAGTTTGACCTCTAAGAGGTATTAACATATAAAAAACCGCATCAATTGATGTGGTTTTTTATGTTTAGGAAGCAACCTTTTTTAACTTTAAACATCTACTTAAAAAAGCAAGCTATGAGATTTATTATGATATTGGCATTAATAATGCTAACCCAATGTGATAAGGACAAAGAAACTTTTTGCACAGAAGAGTTTGTTTATGGTTTAAATGTTACTATAAAGGATGCAGATAGTGGTTTAACACTCATTGAAAATGTTACGGTAACTGCAAGAGATGGTCAATACGTTGAGCCACTTATGACTTCTGAAGGATTGGATAGTTTTTTTGGTGCAGGAGAAAGAGCAGGAAACTATACAATAGAAGTTACTGCTGATGGTTATGAAGATTACACATCAGAACTCATTCGAGTTGGCGAAAATGAATGCCATGTTATACCTGAAGCAATAGAAATAATGTTGCAATCCAATTAAAGTTAGCTGTACTTGATTTTTCTTAAAATCCGAACCGCTTCTTTGTAAAGTTGATACACGTCGTTGCTATGTTTTCTTAAATAAGGTTTTGATTCTTCAAGCTTGTTTATGGCATTTTCAAACCCATTAAACGAGCAAATTAAATACGTTACTGGCAGGTTTTTTAAATCCAATTCCTGGTTTTTTGTCAAAACAGCACCTTGTTTTAACTTATCTAAAAGTGAATTATTTGAATTATAAATGTGATGCAACACTTTTTTGTCGTACTGTGGAGGCTCGAAAAGTAATGTGGTATTGATGGTATAACTGGCGCTTTCCTCAAAATTAATAATGGTTTCTTCAAGCTGAAAATATTTATTGGCATCTTGGAATCCTAAGTTCACATATTCGACTATTTTAAAGGAATCGTCGTTATACTCGATAGATACTTCATCTAAAGTTGAAAAAAACAAACGCACCTGTTCATTAATTAACTCTATATCCACTCGCGAATAAAACACTTCATCTTTTATTGTTTTCTTTTGTCCTGCCCAACACATCACAAAATACTCTTTAAACACTTTGTATTGCGGATTGTAATCTTTCCGCTTTTGCATGAAGTCAAATACACCATCAAGTGTATGCTCAATATTGTTTTGTGCATGATTTTCAATAGCTGCGACTATTTCAGAATTAACATCTTTAATTTCAATGTCAAACACTTTGGGCATGCTCATACTACCATCCCTAAAAAATACGGAGCCACCATAATACTTCCAGATGTTCTTTCGCAAAGAGGTAATCTCATTAATAGGCCTAATAGTGACTAAACCAACCACTTTATCGTCAGGTAAATGTGGAAAAGGGATGTTTTCGTACTGTACAATTGGTGGATTTGCAAGATATGCATTGATGAGGTTTTGAATTTTGCTATCGTCAAAAAAATCGACACCAACTATCTTGTTGTCTTCGTCTTCAACACCAATAACGATATATGAATTGTTTTTTGGATTGCTGTTAGAAAGTGCGCAAATATGCTTTAAGAACTTTGCCTTCCCTTCTTTTTCACTAATACTTATTTTTCGCTTTTTGTCATAAAAACTGTTCTCATCATTATGAGCTAATAGATTTTTAATAAGTAAGCGTTTGTTAATCATAACACTTCCGGCGAAGGCAGGAATCTCATTAAATTAAAGATTTTTCTTCACAGTAACACTATTAGCTTGAGCAGATGGAAACACCAACAAATCAGCAATATTAACATGCTTTGGTCTTGTAATGGCAAAATAAATAATGTCTGCAATATCCTCAGGTTGTAAGGCTTTATAGCCTTTATAAACGTTGTCAGCAATGGCATCGCCTTTAAATCGAACTTGCGAAAACTCGGTTTCAACCAAACCAGGATTTATCGATGAGACCTTAATATCGTAAGGATTTAGGTCAATACGCATACCGTCGGTAATTGCAGCCACAGCATGTTTACTAGCGCAGTACACGTTTCCTTTTGGGTACACCTCACGTCCAGCGGAAGACCCAATGTTTATGATGTGTCCAGATTGCCGCTCAGTCATTTGCGGAATCACTGCTTTACTCACATACAGTAATCCCTTTACATTTATGTCCATCATAGCATCCCAATCGTCAAGATTCCCTTCCTGTATTGGTTCTAAACCATGCGCATTCCCTGCATTGTTTATAAGAATGTCTATGTGTTTAAAAGATAAAGGCAGCGACTCGATAGCTTTAAAAACCTCCGTTTTATCCCTCACATCAAAATTTAAAGTGATGACATCTGTCTGTTTTGATAAGGCACTTTGTATGGTGTCTAAGCGTTCTTGTCGTCTTCCGCATAAAATCAATTTTATGCCATGTTTAGCAAATTCGTGAGCCGTAGCTCTTCCAATACCACTTGTTGCACCTGTGATTAAGGCTGTTTTATTGTTAGTCATTATAAAATAGTAATTCTTAAAAAGTAAGTGTAGTTATTTAATGAAGTTTAAAAATAACAAACAAAAGGCTAATACCACTTTTAAACACTAGATTTTTTAACCAATTATTAACAGCAATACACGAAATATTTTAACAATTTGCGATGTTGAAAAATGCGAGGTATATTCACGCATCAAAAAAATAACAAAATGATAGAAGATACAGGTACAATTGACATTAAAACGATTAATGAAAAAATAGAAAAAGAGAGTGCTTTTGTAGATTTATTGACTTTGGAAATGAACAAGGTTATTGTGGGTCAAAAGCACATGGTTGAACGCTTGTTAATTGGACTTTTAGGTCAAGGACATATATTACTTGAAGGTGTTCCTGGTTTAGCAAAAACATTGGCAATTAACACCTTGTCGCAAGCGGTTGATGGAAGCTTTAGCAGAATACAATTTACACCAGATTTATTACCAGCAGACGTTGTTGGAACACTCATATACAATATTAAGGAAAACGATTTCTCGATTAAGAAAGGTCCAATTTTTGCCAATTTCGTCTTAGCAGATGAGATTAACAGAGCGCCAGCTAAAGTGCAATCGGCTTTACTAGAAGCTATGCAAGAAAAGCAAGTTACCATTGGGGATGAAACGTTTATTTTAGATAAGCCATTTTTGGTTATGGCAACTCAAAACCCAGTGGAGCAAGAAGGAACCTATCCTTTACCAGAAGCACAAGTGGACCGTTTTATGCTTAAAACTGTAATCGACTATCCAAAGATGGACGAGGAGCAGCTTATTGTTCGTGCCAACCTAAAGGGAGGGTTTGAAAAGGTAAATCCTGTGGTATCCATTAAGCAAATTCTTAATGCTCAAAAAGCAGTAAGAGAGGTTTATATGGACGAAAAAATAGAAAAATACATTTTGGATATTGTGTTTGCCACACGTTATCCAGAAAAATATAAACTAGCCAATTTAAAACCATTAATTTCATTTGGAGCATCGCCTCGTGGAAGTATTAACCTCGCCAATGCTGCTAAATGTTACGCATTTATTAAGCGAAGAGGTTACGTAATTCCTGAAGATGTTCGCGCAGTTGTACACGATGTATTACGCCACAGAATTGGTATTACTTACGAAGCTGAAGCTGAAAATGTCACTTCAGAAGACATCATCAACAAAATTGTAAACGAGATTGAAGTACCATAGCCAGTTGGCAGTAATCAGTTTTCAGTAAGCAGTTACTTACTCGAATACTGATTATTTTGACTGTTAACTGAAGACTGCACACCGCATACTGAAACAATGGATACTAAAGAGTTACTAAAAAAAGTTCGAAAAATTGAGATTAAGACACGCCGTTTGTCTGATCATATTTTTGGAGGCGAATACCATTCGACCTTCAAAGGACGAGGTATGACCTTTAGTGAAGTGCGCCAATACCAATATGGTGACGATGTACGTAACATTGATTGGAACGTAACAGCCAGAACCAACGAACCACACATTAAAGTTTTTGAAGAAGAACGAGAGCTAACCATGATGTTGATGGTTGATGTATCAGGATCGGAATTATTTGGAACAGTAGAGCAGTTTAAAAATGAAGTGGTTACCGAAATAGCTGCAACCTTAGCATTTTCGGCAACTCAAAACAACGATAAAATAGGATTGATTCTGTTTTCAGATGATGTAGAACTATATATTCCACCAAAAAAAGGTCGTTCACATGTTCTACGTATTATTCGTGAATTAATAGAATTTGAACCAAAAAGCAGAAAAACAAATTTTGCTGAAGCCTTAAAATTCTTATCAAATGTGATGAAGAAAAAAGCCATCGTATTTGTATTAAGCGATTTTATAACTGATGATTACAGCCATACCTTAAAAATTGTTTCCGGTAAGCACGACGTTACAGGAATTAGGGTGTACGATAAGCATGAAGAAAGCATTCCAAATCTTGGGATGGTACAAATGCAAGATGAAGAAACAGGCGAGTTGATGTTGGTAAACACAGCGTCAAAAAAAGTGCGACTCAACTATGGGAAGTTTTACAAAGAAAAGGTCGATTATTTTAAAGATAGTTTCAATAAATCAGGTGCTGGTGTTATAGACTGTCGTGCAGATGAGAGTTATGTGAAAAAATTACTTGGATATTTTAAGCGAAGAGGATAATTACAAATGATAAATTATAAATTAAGAATTAAGAATTTAAGTGTATCAAAGTATAGAACAATTGTTCTGTCTCTTTGCTTTGCGCTATTGTCTTTTTTCTCTTTTGCTCAAAAAATTTCTACATCAATAGATTCTACAAGCATAAAAATTGGAGAAGAGTTAATTTACCAGATAGAGGTTGATGTAGACACCTCTAGTTTAGTAGTCTTTCCTGAAGGACAAACGTTTTTGCCTTTAGAAATGATAGAATCCTATAAAGTGGATGCTACAAAACTAGGCGACCGTTTTAAACTGATAAAAAAATACGGCTTAACTCAGTTCGATTCTGGCACATACACCATCCCTAGACAAAAAATTTTAATAGGAGACTATGAAACCTTTACCGATTCGTTAAAAGTCCAGGTAAGAACCATAGAAGTAGATACCACACAGCAACCGTTATACAGCATAAAACCAATTATTGAGGTTGATAAAAGCCCAAGTAAATGGTGGCTGTATTTACTACTAATACTTTTGGCTTTAGCACTTATAACCTTATTGCTCTATTGGTTTATTTGGAGAGAAAAACCATTGACCGAAGAGGAAAAAGTAGCATTGCTTCCTCCTTACGAACGTGCAAAATTGGCATTGGTAGAGCTAGATAAATCAGGGTATCTAGAGAACGAAGAAATTAAAGAATATTACTCCGAACTTACAGGAATCATTAGAACATATCTCGATGAGAAAGTGTATGACCATGCATTGGAAAGTACAACTGAAGAGTTGATAAATAGACTTAATTTGCTTAAAGATGGTAATCAAATAGACATAAGTAAAGAAGATATCAATAATATTGACACCATTTTACGACGTGCCGATTTGGTAAAATTCGCAAAATCCAAACCAGACAAAGAGCTGGCTAAAATGGATAGGAATACCATTGATATGGAGATTGATAATGTAAAAGAATCATTGCCTGAACCAACCGAAGAGGAACTTTTAGCCGATTTAAAATACCAAGAAGAATTAGAAGAAAAGAAACGAAAACGAAAAATAACCATAACTGTTGCAGCTTCAATTTTAATTTTAATAGCTACATATATAGGTTTCGGAATGCACTACGGATTCACTTACATAAAAGACACCATTTTTGGCAATTCAAGTTTAGAATTATTAGAAGAAAAAGATTGGGTCACCAGTGAGTATGGTGCTCCAGGAGTGATTATTACCACGCCTAAAGTACTCGAACGTAAACCTAACAATATTCCAGAGCATTTAAAAACCCAAATGCAGGTCGCTACTTTTGGCTATGGTAATGCAAATACCAATTTCGATATATTGGTTATTTCTAAAAAAATGGCATCAACAGAGCCTCCAGGAGGTCATGACCAAGAGCAAACCAAAGAAGACGAAAACAAAATAGACCTTATTCAAGTAGCAGAGGCGCACCTTAAAAACTTTGAGAGTAGAGGCGTAAAAAATATTATCATAAAAAATGAACAGTTTATAACACCAAATGGTCAAGAAGGTTTAAAAACCTACGGAACTGGCGATTTTGTTACCGAAAACGGAAACGAAGAAAGGGGTAAATATGTCATTCTTGGCTTTACAACTGAAAATTTATTGCAAGAAGTAATTTTAGTTTGGAAAGAAGACGATGTATATGCCGACCAAATTATGGAGCGTGTTTTAAATTCCATAGAATTAATTAAACTAGAAGAAGACGAAGAATAATGCTAGAAGGAATAGACTTTTTAAATAAACAGATGTTTTGGGCATTCTTAACAATACCCTTAGCAATTCTTTGGTATGTTTTTAAGCACAAAAAACAAATAGCAGAGTTTAAAATTTCTAGTATCAAAGGGTTCAAAACAGGAAGCTCATTATTGCCAAAATTAAAACATGCTTTGTTCTTTTTACGATTGCTTGCTTTAGCATTATTAATTACAGCTTTGGCAAGACCACAAACGGTTGATGTATCCACAAAAACAAAAACCACCCGAGGAATAGATATCGTTATGGCAATAGATGTATCTGCAAGTATGCTCGCCAAAGATTTAAAACCAAACCGACTGGAAGCCTTAAAAAATGTAGCTGCCGAATTTATTAACGGAAGACCCAACGACAGGATTGGACTCGTAGAATACGCTGGAGAAAGCTATACAAAAACACCAATTACAAGCGATAAATCTATTGTATTACGCTCTTTAAGAGACATTAAGTACAATACTATTATAGATGGAGGTACTGCCATTGGTATGGGATTAGCAACTGCTGTAAATAGAATTAAAGACAGTAAAGCAAAAAGTAAAATCATTATTTTATTAACAGATGGTGTCAATAATGCAGGGTTTATAGACCCAAATACTGCAAGCGAATTAGCTCTTGAATATGGCATAAAAACTTATACTATTGGCTTGGGAACAAACGGTATGGCATTGTCGCCAATTGCTCAAAGCCAAACAACTGGACAATTTCAATATGGTAGAATTCAAGTAGAAATTGACGAAGAGCTGCTAAAAGAAATAGCAAATGTTACTGGAGGACAATATTTTAGAGCGACTGATAATAGAAAATTAAAAGAAATCTATAAGGAGATTGACAAATTAGAAAAAACAGATGTTGAGGAGTTTAAATTCTATAATTACGAAGAAAAATATAGGCCATTGGTGCTGTTCGCTGGTATATTGTTGCTCATAGAATTATTATTACGATTTACAATTTTTAGAAGCTTTGTATAAATGTTTCAATTAGAAGAAAAAATATGGTTTTGGCTACTACTTATCATTCCTGTGATAGTGGTTCTCTTTTTGGTGCTTCAAATTTGGAAACGACACGTGCAAAAAAAGTTTGCAAACGACCATTTATTAAAGCGATTAAGCCCAAACAAATCAACGTTTAAATCGGTATTAAAAGTTATTGTTTTATGTTTAGCTTTTGCGTGTTTAACCATTGCGATGGTAAACCCTAAAATAGGCACTAAATTAGAAACCATAAAACGTGAAGGCGTTGATATTGTGTTCGCAGTCGATGTGTCTAAAAGTATGCTAGCTGAAGATATCGCTCCAAACCGACTAGAAAAATCAAAACAATTAGTCACTCAAATAATTAACAATCTAGCGAGTGATAGAATAGGAATTATTGCATACGCAGGAAAAGCATTTCCGCAGTTACCAATTACTACCGATTACGCGTCTGCAAAAATGTTTCTACAAAGCATGAATACCGATATGCTGTCATCACAAGGAACAGCAATAGACGAAGCCATTCAACTTGCAAAAACCTATTACGATGATGAGGAGCAAACCAATAGGGTGCTTATTATTATTTCTGATGGTGAAGACCATAGCAATATTGCCACTTCAATAGCTCAAGAAGCAAGCGATGAAGGCATTAAAATATTCACGATTGGTGTAGGCGAAACCAAAGGCGCTCCAATACCTATTAAACGAAACGGCATTGTTCTTAATTATAAGAAAGACAATCAAGGAGAAACCGTTGTTACCAAGCTCAATGAAGAAACATTAATTGATATTGCGAAAGAGGCAAACGGACAATATATTAACGGAAATAATACTGCCGAAGTGGTTGAAATCATCCGGGATATTTTAAACAATATGGATAAAAAGGAGTTTGAAGCGAAGCAATTTGCAGAGTATAAAGACCAATTTCAATGGTTTTTGGGCTTAGGAATTTTCTTTTTACTCATAGACATATTTTTACTTGAACGTAAAACAGCATGGTTAAACCGTTTAAATTTATTTAACGAAAACTTATGATTTTTTCACATAAAAAAGTAGTAATATTCGGTATGATTCATCAAACAGGGTCAAATCTATTTAATATGAAATACGTATTTGCATTTTTACTAACACTATCATTTTCTGTTGTTTTTGCACAAGAAAAAGATAAAGCATTGCAAAAGTCCAACGATTTTGTCTATCAAGGTAATAGTTTGATTGAAGACGATTTTATTTCAGCAGAAAAAGAATACAGAAAAGCCATTTCAAAAAAACCGAGTAACGCTGTAGGTGCTTACAATTTAGGAAACGCCTATTACGAAACCAAAAACTTTGACGAAGCTTTATTGCGCCACATAGAAGCTGCTAATGTTGCTAAAACCAAAGAAGAAAAGCACAGAGCATTTCACAATATTGGCAACACCTTAATGGAGCAAAAAAAGTGTAAAGAAGCGGTTGAGGCTTATAAAAACGCTTTAAGAAATAACCCAAGTGATGAAGAGTCCCGATACAATCTCGTAGTTGCTAAAGAATGTGCTGAACAACAGCAACAAAACGAAGACGAGAACAAGGATAAGGACAAAAAAGACGAAGAGAAAGAAGACGAGAAGAAAGAGGATGAAGAAAAGAAGGACGATGGCGAAAAAGAAGATGAAAACAAAGACGAAGGCGACCAAGATAAAAAAGATGGTGACCAAAAAGAAGATGAAGAAGGAAAGCCTAAAGACGATGAAAATCAGAAAAAAGATAGCGACCCTAAAAACCAGAAAGAAAAGCCACAACAGCAACCTGGAAAATTATCGCCTCAGCAAGTTAAAAACTTGTTAGAAGCCATGAATAATGAAGAGAAAAAGGTGCAACAAAAAATAAATGCTAAAAAAGCCAAAGGAAAGAAAGTAAAAGCCGAAAAAGATTGGTAAAAATGAAGTCTAAGCTCCTTATAATTACATTCTTAATTACCTGTTTTGCTTCAGCACAAGTTACTTTTGAAGCGAAAGTCAGCAAGAAAAAATTAGGCATAAACGAGCGTTTACGCATTGATTTTGTGATGAATAAGGATGGCGATAACTTCACGCCACCTAGTTTTGAAAATTTTACTATTGTGGGTGGACCAAGTCAAACCATAAGCACACAATGGCTAAACGGCGTTAAAAAATCTTCAAAAACGTTTAGCTACTTCTTAGCACCAAAAAAAAGAGGAAAATTCACTATTGGTCAATCTACTATAGAAATTGATGGTGAAATCTACAAAACAGTCCCTGTTACTATAGAGGTGACTGCTGCTATAGACAAACCAAAAGACCCTAACGACCCTAATTATATTGCTTCCCAAAGCATCCATTTGGTTGCCGAAGTCTCTAAAACCAATCCTTATTTAAACGAGGCTATTACAGTAGTTTACAAGCTCTATATTTCGCCAAATACAGGCGTTGAAACATGGCGAGAACTGGACAATCCTAGATATACCGATTTTTGGAGTCAGAATATAAATGTAAAAGAATTAAAGCTAATCCCAAGTAAATATAAAGGTGAAGATTATAGATATGTAGTATTAAGAAAAACTGTGTTATACCCTCAAAAAACAGGGAAGTTAAATATTGAACCTTTAACTTTAGATGTTAAAGTACAAGTGCCAACCAATAGACGTGATATTTTTGGAAGTAGGATGGTGAAAATGGTAAGTCGTACGGTTGCAGCAGGCAATAGAACAATTAATGTAAAGCCATTACCTGAAGCTGGGAAGCCATTGGGTTTTTCAGGAGCTGTTGGGGATTTTGACTTTGAGGTATCTACAAATAAAAGTAAGTTAAAAGCGACCGAGGCATTACAAGCTACAATAAAAGTATCTGGGAAAGGGAATTTAAAATTGTTTGAGCTTCCTAAATTAACATTGCCAAGTTCATTGGAAGTGTATGAACCAGAACACAGCGAAAAAGTATCCACAAACTTATCGGGAATGCAAGGTCAAATAGCCGATAATTATACCATAGTACCTTCCTTTCAAGGAAAATACCCAATACCAAGTGTGTCGTTTTCATATTTTGACTTAAAAACGAAAAGGTATAAAACAATCACATCAGACGAAATTGTTATAAATGTCAACGAAGGTCCAATTAACAATAGTGCTGAACGCAACGACAATAATTCAAACCTTACAAAGCAGCCTATTACGCAATCTGGAGGACAATTTCTATCGTTTAAAACAACAACAAAGTTCATTCCTAAAGAATCTTCGTATTTCTTTAAATCACGATTATTTTGGATATTGTTGTTAGTGCCTTTTTTAATGATACCGCTGGCAATTTTCTTAAGACATAAAAAAGAAGAAAGAGACGGTGATGTTGTTGGAAACAAGATTAGAGCAGCCAATAAATTAGCACGCAAATACTTGGGTGAGGCTAAAAAATCTTTAGGCAATAAAGAACAGTTTTATAACGCATTGGAACGTGCTTTACATAATTATCTAAAAGCCAAACTGAATATTGAAACGAGTGACTTTAGTAAAGATAAAATTGAAGATTTATTAGCGAATAAATCTGTAAATAAAGATTCTATAGCAGAGTTTATTGATTTATTAAAAAGTTGCGAATTGGCTAGATATACGCCATTTACAAATGTAGAAATGCAACAGGATTATACTAAGGCATCACAAGTAATATCTATTATTGACAAACAAATAAGACGATAATATGAAGAAGATATTATACATACTAACAATTTTATTATGTACTTCTCTAGGTGCTCAAAATAACGTATTGTTTGATGCTGGAAACAAAGCCTATAACGAAGGTGACTATCAAGAAGCTATTAATAGTTATGAAAGAATTTTAAACCAAGGCGTACATTCAAGCGAATTGTATTTTAACCTAGGCAATGCTTACTATAAACTTAATAGAATTGCACCAAGCATTTACTATTATGAAAAAGCCCTACAACTATCACCCAAAAACAAAGACGTTAAAGCTAATTTGAGTTTTGCTAAAAACATGACCATAGACGCTATTGAAACTGTGCCAGAAATTGGGTTGTCGAGGATAAGTAAAAGCATTATAAACGCCTTTAGTTTTGATGCTTGGGCAATGTTTTCGGTAGGATTGGTTATGGTTTTTGCAATTCTGTTTTTAGGCTATTATTTTTCAAGCGCAACCTCTAAAAAGCGACTGGCTTTTATTGTGAGTTCATCGGCTATTATATTAGCTATTGTTTGTTTGTTTTTTGCCTATCAAAAATATAAATATGTACAAAAAGATAAACCAGCCATAGTTTTTGCTAAAGAAACCGATATTAAAACAGACCCAAATTTAAGAAGTGAAGTGGCCTTTACACTTCACGAAGGCACCAAAGTTCAGGTTTTGGAAACCTATGATGAAAATTGGACCAAAATAAAACTGGCAGATGGAAAAACAGGCTGGATTCCAACGGAAGATATTAAGCTGTTGAACAATATTTAATATTTCCTTAACAATTTTAACAAAATCAAAAAGTATATTTGCTTTTCAAAATTTTTTTGGATGAACAAAAGTACTATTGCGCTTCTTTTTTCTATGTTATTTGTGGCCCTAATATCTGCGCCATCAATAATTAGTGCAGTAGATGATTCTGTTGATATATCCATACTGTACAGTATAACCGAAGAGGAAAATGAAAACATTAAACTCACACTACCAGACAGTAAGCTCAAAGAAACAGATAATTTGTTTACAAATTCAAGTGACAAGCATTTAGTATATCGCAATAAAAAATATACTAAACCTCACCTTAATTTAACCTTACCACCTCCAGAACAAAGTATTTTATAAGCGGCTACACAAGGCTTCTAAGCCTGTGGCAGTTTGTCTAATAGAGAATCTATTAGTTGAAAAATAAATTATAGCTGTGTATTTTAGATATAACAGCCATAAAATTTTTAAATAAAATACTAAGTTTTGAAAAAAACAAGAACACATTTAAAATCAAAAATTACATTGTTGGTCTTTGCACTAACATTGCCTTTCATTGGGTTTAGTCAGGATAGTAATTTTGGAAATTGGTTAATTTACATTGGGAATAAAAAACTAAACTCCAAATGGAATATCCATAACGAAGTTCAGTACAGAAACTATAATGCTGTAGGAGATTTAGAGCAATTATTACTTCGTACAGGATTAGGTTACAATATTTCTAGCAAAGACAATATCTTGTTAGGATATGGTTATATCCTATCTGAAAACTATATAGGAAATACGGATGATAAAGCATCAGTTAACGAACATCGTATATTTCAACAATTTACAACCAAACAAAATATTGGTAAGGTAAAGTTGAGTCATCGTTACCGTTTTGAACAACGTTTTGTTGAAGACGATTTTAAATTGCGATTCCGTTATTTTTTAAGCCTTAATGTTCCCTTAAAAACAAATGATTCAGGAACAAGTCCGTTTTACCTTTCAGCTTACAATGAAATTTTCCTAAACTCCAAAAGCAGTATTTTTGACAGAAATCGTGTCTATGGAGGATTAGGATATAATGTCAATAAAAATGTAAGGGTTGAATTAGGCTATATGAACCAATTTTTTGAAACAACTAGTAGAGACCAATTAAATTTAATAACGTTTGTTACTTTTTAAAAAATGTTTAAGTAACAATAAAAACCACTAACCATGAAAAATCTATTTTCGAATTTAAGAGGTGATATTTTTGGAGGTGTTACAGCAGGGATTGTAGCATTACCTTTAGCATTAGCCTTTGGTGTATCCTCAGGATTAGGTCCAAGCGCTGGATTATATGGCGCAATTTTTATTAGCTTTTTTGCTGCACTTTTTGGAGGAACAAATACTCAAATTTCTGGACCAACTGCACCTATGACAGCCGTAAGTATGGTTGTTATTGCAGGTGTTATTGCTGTAAACGATGGCGATGTTGAAAAAGCACTTCCAGCTATATTAACAGTATTTATTTTAGCAGGATTAATGCAAATAGGTCTTGGTGCTTTAGGGCTTGGTAAGTATATTAGGTACATCCCTTATCCTGTTGTATCTGGATTTATGACAGCTATTGGAGTCATAATTTTAGTCACTCAAATTTTACCATCTTTAGGGTATTATCCAAAAGACGATGTGGAGTTTGTTGAGAGCTTCAAACCAGTAGCTGAAGAGTTAATATTGGAAAACATCCTAAAAGAAGAAGCGGGAGAAGGCATTTTGGTGCTTGAAGATTTTAAAGAAACAATTGACAGAGCTGAAAAAGTAACACCAAACCAAATACTCAAAGAATCTCAAACTCTAGCAGCTAAGGATGCGTCTGGTGTAATGGGAGCATTTAAAGTATTACCAAGAGCCTTACAAAATATTAATTGGCTTGAACTACTACTGGCTCTCGGTACTATATTTATCATTTATGGGTTTAAACGAATCACAAAAGCAGTTCCAAGCACATTGGTCGCATTGGTTGTAATGACCTCGATTGCCATTGGATTTAGTCTTAATTATCAGCCAATCGAAAGAATACCTGAAGGATTACCAACTATTAAAACTGAAATCTTCACCCAATTTAGCTTAGGCTCTATAACACCATATATATTTACAGCATTGACACTAGCACTATTGGGTGCAATCGATTCTCTATTAACTAGCGTTGTTGCCGATAATATGACAAAGACTAAACACAAACCTAATAAAGAATTAGTAGGTCAAGGAATTGGAAATACCATAGGCGCATTATTTGGAGGAATTCCTGGAGCTGGAGCTACAATTCGTACTGTAGTTAATATTAATTCTGGGGGGAAAACTAAGTTGTCAGGAATGATAGCTGGAATTATGTTGTTAATAATTCTATTGGCTTTAGCACCATTGGCATCAAAAATTCCTGCAGCAGTTTTAGCTGGAATTTTAATTACTGTTGGGATAGGTGTGATGGATTATAAAGGGCTAAGGGCTATTCCTGCTTTACCAAAAGATATAAAAGTAGGGCCTCTAAAATTAAGCTCAGAAGTAGTCGTAATGCTAATCGTATTATTATTATCTACTTTTTGGAATTTAGTATTTGCTGTTGGAATTGGATTGGTAATTGCGTCATTAATGTTTATGAAGAAAATTGGTGATTTAACCGCCGAACGTAGTGATGTGAAACCGCTAAAAGAAGAAGCTTGGAAAGATGAAATAGGATTCCCAGAAAACCTTAAAGAAGAAGTGTTTATCAAGCACCTTAAAGGGCCTTTGTTTTTTGGTTCCACAAGTGAATTCCAAAATCTTACTTTACAAATCCCAGATACCGCAAGTACAGTAATCATGAGATTAGGCCGTATGCAGTATATGGACCAATCTGGATTATATGCCATGGAAGATATGCTTCAGGCACTACAAACTAAAGGTGTGGAAGTGTTGTTTGTAAATCTATTACAACAACCACGCTATATGATGGAACGAATTGATATTATTCCAGATTTTATTCCAGAAGAGCACATTTTCAATAGCTTTGATGACTGTGCAAGCTGGGTTAAAGAAAACGTAAAAGACACGCATTAAAAACTTAAAAAATAAAAATCATGATAAAAAATCAAGCAATTACAAAAGACGTACAAGACCAATTAACGCCACAATCAGTATTAGCTGATTTAATGGAAGGAAACCAAAGATTTACTTCAGGAAACACTCAAAATGTAGATAATAAAGCATTGGTAGAACAAACCGTTGGAGGGCAATTTCCTAAAGCAGTTGTGCTATCTTGTATTGACTCAAGAGTACCAGTTGAAACTGTTCTAGACCAAGCCATTGGTGATGTGTTTGTAGCTCGTGTCGCTGGAAATTTTGAAAACGTAGATATTCTAGGAAGTATGGAATATTCATGTAAAGTTGCAGGAAGTAAGTTGGTACTAGTATTAGGTCACGAGGCTTGTGGTGCTGTAAAAGCAGCTTGCGATGGTGTTGAGCTAGGAAATATTACACATTTATTAAGTAATATTACTCCTGCTGTAAAGCAATCGGCAGTTGAGGTTGAAGGTGAAGCAAACTCATCAAACAATGCCTTTGTTGCTAAAACAGTTGAGAACAACGTAAAACTAACTATGGACAGAATTAGAGAGAAAAGCCCAATTCTTAAAGAAATGGAGGATAATGGCGAGATTTCTATTGTTGGAGGTGTTTACATGTTATCTTCAGGGAAAGTAGAATTATTATAGTTATTCTATAAGACTAAAAAAGCCGCTTATAGCGGCTTTTTTTATTGCTTAAAACTAATGTTACTTAGCCTCTGCGTAACGTCTTTCGATCTCATTCCAATTAATTACATTAAAAAAAGCTTCAATATAATCTGGTCTGCGGTTTTGGTAATTTAAATAGTATGCGTGCTCCCAAACATCCAACCCTAAAATAGGTGTGCCTCCACAAGTTACTCCTGGCATTAATGGATTGTCTTGATTTGGTGTTGAGCAAACCTCAACTTTACCTCCTTTGTGTACACACAACCAAGCCCAACCTGAACCAAATTGAGTCGCAGCTGCTTTACTAAAAGCTTCAATAAAGGCGTCTTTAGAACCGTAAGCTGCTTCAATCGCATCTTTTAATTCTCCAGATAAATAACCTCTGTCTTCAGGGTTCATTACTTCCCAAAATAAAGAGTGGTTATAAAACCCTCCTCCATTATTTCTAACAGCGCCATTATTCATATCAAGATTAGTAAGAATATCTTCAATAGATTTTCCTTCTAAATCTGTTCCTGCAATCGCAGCATTCAGTTTTGTGGTATATCCATTGTGGTGTTTTGAGTGATGTATTTCCATCGTGCGTGCATCAATGTGAGGCTCTAAGGCATCATACGCATATTTTAATTTCGGTAATTCGAAAGCCATAATTTTAAGTTTTTATATTAATATTTATTTTCCTATCAAATTTACAATAATGCTTTAAGTTTTGTGTAATTAAGTTATTAAGTTTCCTTATTTTGGTATAAAAATTATCTTTTCTTGAGTACATCTTCATTTAACATCTATAATGCTTCGGCTGGAAGTGGTAAAACCTACACTCTAGTTAAAGAGTATTTAAAAATACTGTTTAAATCGTCTTACAAAGATGCTTACAAAAACATACTCGCTATCACTTTTACCAATAAAGCAGTTGGCGAAATGAAAGAGCGAATTATTGAAATGCTTAAACTATTTTCTGCTGAATCGATTATAGAAAACCCAAATAGTATGTTTACTGATATCTGTAAAGAATTAGATATTAGCCCAAAACAACTCTCGATAAAATCAAAAAACATCCTAGAAAACATCATCCATAATTATGCTGCTTTTGATGTTTCAACCATAGATAAATTCACGCAAAGAGTTATTAGAACCTTTGCTTACGACTTACACCTTCCTTTAAATTTTGAAGTTGAACTGGACACAGACACGCTTTTGGCAAAAGCTGTTGATAATTTAATTGCTCGTGCAGGAACTGATAAAGAACTCACAAAAACACTTATAGATTTTACTATTGAGAAAGCCGATGACGACAAAAGTTGGGATGTAAGCTATGATTTTAATCCGATTGCAAAATTATTGGTCAACGAAAATCATGTACCCTATATTGAATTGCTAAAAAATAAAAGCTTAAACGATTTTAAAAACTTAAAAACTCACTTAAAAGAAGCATTAACAAAAACTTCAAAAACAATACAAGAAGAATCGCAAGCGGTTTTAACTTTAATAAGTGAAGCAGGATTGGAGCATAACGATTTTAGCCGAAGTTCGCTCCCTAAGCACTTTAAAAAACTAGCGAATAAAGATTATAAAGTCTCTTTCGATTTAAATTGGCAAAAAGACCTAATTGAAGGCAACTCGCTCTACCCTAGTCGAGTTACCCAAGATATTTCAAGTATTATTGATGGTATTCAGCCTGAACTAATTTCAGCATTTCAAAACACAAAACAATTAGTGGTTGATTACAATTTTCTACAAAATTTCTATAACAACGTCACACCTCTTTCGGTGCTTAACGAGATAAACAAAGAGGTTGCAAAAATTAAGGAAGACAAAAATATATTGCTTATATCAGAGTTCAATTCAATCATCAGCCAACACATTAAAGAACAACCTGCGCCTTTTATTTACGAGCGTATTGGCGAAAAATTTAAGCACTATTTTATTGATGAGTTTCAAGACACCTCAACCATGCAATGGCATAATTTAGTGCCACTTGTTGAAAATTCCTTGGCTGCCGAAAACGGAAGCGTCATGCTGGTAGGTGATGCAAAACAAGCTATTTATAGATGGCGTGGTGGAAAAGCGGAACAGTTTATAAATTTATATAATGGCAACAACCCTTTTCATCTAGAATCAAACATTGAGCGGTTGCCAGTAAACTACAGAAGCTACAAAGAGATAATAACATTTAATAATGGGTTTTTCAAGCACTTATCATCTTTCGTTTTTAGTGATGCTGCTTATGCAAAACTATACCAAGATAGCCATCAAGGTGAATTTAAAACCCATCAAGGCTATGTAAACATTGACTTTTTAGAGCTTAGTAGAGAAGATGACAGGGACACGGAATACCCAAAACAAGTGTTAAAAACCATAGATAACTGTCTAGAAAATGGGTTTGAGCTAAGAGATATTTGTGTACTTGTAAGAAAGAAAAAAGAAGGTGTCGCTGTAGCCAATTATTTGTCGGAACATGGAATGGACATTATTTCTTCGGAAACCTTGCTTATTGGTAATTCGCCTGAGGTTAAATTTATAATCAACCTTTTAAAGTTTATTCTTGAACCAAAAAACCTTCAAGTAAAAATTGACGTTGTTAGTTATTTGGCTGCCCATAAACTTGAAATTGAAGATACGCATGCATTTTACAAAGAGTTTATTGATTTAGATATTAAAGATTTTTTCTTGAAATGTAATTCCTTCGGATTTAATTTTAGTTATACCGAAGCACTTCAAACTTCTGTTTACGAAGTTATTGAAGCTATTATTTATGGATTTAAGCTTGTAGAAACATCTAATGCCTACATTCAATTTTTCTTAGATTATGCATTGGATTACGTAAACAAAAAAAATGCTAACCTTGTAGATTTCATTACTAATTTTGAAACCAAAAAAGAATCATTAACAATTGTATCTCCCGAGGGTCAAAATGCAGTTCAAATCATGACCATTCATAAATCTAAGGGACTGGAATTTCCTGTGGTTATCTTTCCTTATGCCGATTTGGATATTTACAAAGAAAACAACCCTAAAATATGGTTCCCATTACATCCTGAAAAATTTCAAGACTTTAAAGTCGCTTATTTAAACTACAATAAAAACATTGAGGCTATAAATGAAGAGGGTGAACAGTTATACAGTCAACACCAATCGGAATTGGAATTAGACAACATCAATCTCCTATACGTTGCCTTGACAAGACCTGTAGAACAATTACATATAATAAGTGATAAAAAACTGCTTAAAAACGGTAGTGAAAACCTAAAAACCTTTAGTGGGTTGTTTATTAATTATTTGAAGAATATTAATGAATGGGACGACACTAAACTATCTTATTCTTTTGGTGAGCAAAAAAGAGCACCAATTTCTAACGAAAAAACCATAGCCACACAAAAACAAGAGCAATTTATTTCCATTCCTAAAAAAAATCACGGTATTAATATTATCGCAAACTCAGGATATTTGTGGGATACAGCCCAAAAAGATGCTATAGAAAAAGGAAATCTTATTCACGATATCATGTCTCAAATAAAAACCAAAGAAGATATTGATATTACCATGCAACATTTTATATCAGCCGCAGTAATTAACTCTTCGCAAGCAGAAGAAATAAAAACTGTGGTTGAGAATATTGTTAAGCATCCTAAATTATCACACTTATTTAGTCCTGATGCAACAATTTATAACGAAAAAGATATTATCACAAAACAAGGCGATATTTTACGTCCCGACAGAATCGTAGTCAACACCAACAACACCGCTACAATTGTAGATTACAAAACTGGTTTGCCAAATAATAAGCACATAAAACAAGTAGAGAATTATAATAATGCTCTAAAAGACATGTCTTTTAAAGTTACCAAAGGAATACTTATTTACACAAACGATTCCATAGAAATAAAAGAAGTGTAACTTTGCAAAAAACAAACATCATGTACGGAAACATAAAAGAATATTTACAAAAAGAAATTCAAGATATTAAGGACAATGGTCTTTATAAAGAAGAGCGCATTATAACCTCAGCTCAAGGTGCCGAAATCACTCTAAATACAGGCGAAACCGTGCTAAATTTTTGCGCCAACAACTATTTAGGGCTATCATCGCACCCAGAAGTAATTCAAGCAGCAAAAGACACCATGGATACCTATGGTTTTGGCATGTCCTCGGTACGTTTTATTTGCGGAACTCAAGATATTCATAAAGAATTGGAACAAAAGATTGCCGATTTTTATGAAACCGAAGACACTATTTTATATGCAGCAGCTTTTGATGCCAATGGTGGCGTTTTTGAACCTCTTTTAACAAAAGAAGATGCCATTATTTCAGATTCTTTAAACCACGCCTCTATTATTGATGGTGTACGTTTATGTAAAGCAGCAAGATATCGTTATAAAAATAATGATATGGCAGACCTTGAAAAACAATTACAGGATGCTAATAACAATGGTGCTCGCTTTAAAATTATTGTAACCGATGGTGTGTTTTCAATGGATGGTTTAGTAGCACCATTAGATGACATTTGTGATTTAGCTGATAAATATGATGCCTTGGTTATGATAGATGAATGTCATGCAACTGGTTTTATAGGAAAAACAGGAAGAGGAACATTAGAAGAAAAAGGTGTTATGGGTCGTATAGACATTATAACAGGCACCTTAGGAAAAGCAATGGGTGGCGCAATGGGTGGTTATACCACCGGAAAAAAAGAAATAATCGATATGTTGCGTCAACGCTCAAGACCATATTTGTTTTCAAACTCATTAGCACCAGCAATTGTTGGCGCATCAATTAAAGTATTTGACCTTTTATCTAACGATACGTCGTTAAGAGATAAGCTAGAATGGAACACAAATTATTTTAAAAAAGGTATTAAAGATGCTGGTTTCGATATTGTAGATGGCGATTCTGCCATTGTTCCAGTAATGTTATATGATGCAAAATTATCTCAAATAATGGCAAACAAGCTGTTAGAGGAAGGAATTTACGTGATTGGGTTCTTTTTTCCAGTAGTACCAAGAGAAAAAGCTAGAATTAGAGTGCAATTATCCGCAGCCCACGAAAAAGAGCATTTAGACAAAGCAATTGCAGCCTTTATCAAGGTAGGAAAATCACTCGAAATTGTTTAGAACCTTTATAGATACTAGCATTTTAATATAAAAAAGTCAATATTTTCCTATATTTGTCTTTGTTAATAAATTTTAACAACTTACTTTTGCTTACAATTAACACTTAAAAATTAAAAATTATAGAATATGAAAAATCTTAGCAGATTAATGTTCGCTTTGTTGCTAGTATTTGGTTTAAGCAGCATAAACGCACAAGACGACAACAATCCTTGGCAATTTGGCATTGGGACTAACGCCGTTGATTTTTATCCAGTTGGAGACAGTTCTCCTCTTGGTGGTACATTTGAAAAATTCTTTGATACTAGTCACTGGAATATTGGCCCTGTGGTTAATACTTTATCAGTTTCTAGATACCTAGGAGATGATTTCTCTTTAGGAGCAATCGGATCTTTCAACAGAATTAAAAAGTTTGGAGAAGCTGATGTAGACGGTTTAAGCTACATGGGGTTAGATGGTATTATCAAATACAGTCTTGGTAATGCTTTAAATTTAGGTAAATTAGAACCTTACTTAGCAGTAGGTGGTGGTTATACTTGGGTTGATAAAATTGGAGCTGGAACAGCTAATGGATCATTTGGAATCAACTATTGGTTAACTGAAAATGTTGGACTAAATGTTCAATCTAGCTACAAGCACTCATTCGAAGATTATTTAGCGAAGCATTTCCAACATTCATTTGGGGTTTCAGTTAAATTTGGAGGAAAAGATACTGATGGTGATGGCATCTACGACAAAAACGATGCTTGTCCAGAAGTTCCTGGTTTAGAAGCTTTCAATGGTTGTCCAGATAGCGATGGTGATGGTATTGAAGATTCAAAAGATACATGTCCTAACGAAGCTGGTTTAGCTGAATTTAACGGTTGTCCAGATAGTGATGGTGATGGTGTGTCTGACAACAATGATAACTGTCCTAACGTAGCTGGATTAAAATCTTTAGCTGGTTGTCCAGATGCTGATGGCGATGGTGTAACTGATGCTAGTGATAAATGTCCTAATGAAGCTGGTCCTTCTGCAAACAACGGTTGCCCTTGGCCAGATACTGATGGTGATGGTGTGTTAGATAAAGACGACCAATGTCCTAACGAAGCTGGTACAGTTGCAAATAATGGTTGCCCAGAAATAGTAGTTCCTACTGTTGAGGTTCAAAACCAATTAACTGAATATGCTAGAACTATTAACTTTAATACTGGTAAGTCTTCTTTTAAATCTGGTACTGAGCCAACTTTACAGGCAATTACTGCCATTTTAAAAGAATACCCTAAAGCTAACTTTACTATTGAAGGTCATACAGACAGTACAGGCGGTAAAGCTTTAAACCAAAGGTTATCTGAAGCTAGAGCAAATGCTGTTATGGATTACTTAGTAAATAACGGTATCTCTGCTGCAAGATTAACTGCAAAAGGATATGGTCCAGATATGCCTATCGATAATAACAGAACAAGAGCTGGTAGAGCTGCAAACAGACGTGTTGAAGTGAAGCTTGTTGATATGTAATAAGAATATAATTTTAAATTATATACCAAAAAACGCTCCGAAATTTCGGAGCGTTTTTTATTTTTACACAATGCCTAGTTTTATAAATGATGTTCTAAAAGACCTTGAAAACAAAAAGGTTGATGTATCTAAAGTAAGTTTTGTACTTCCCAGTAAACGTGCAGGCGTATTTTTGAAAAATGAAATCGCTTCAAATGCCTCTGAAACAGTTTTTGCACCATCTATAAATAGTATTGAAGAATTTGTTGAAGAACTTTCTCAGCTTAAAAAAACACCTAACACTGAGCTGCTTTTTGAATTTTATAGCACTTACAAAGCTGAAACTCCAAAAGACCTAGTAGAAACCTTCGATAATTTTTCTAAATGGGCTCAAATACTCCTACAAGATTTTAACGAAATAGACCGTTACTTAATCGACCCAAAAGTTATTTTTAATTATTTAAGCGCTATTCAAGATGTAAATCATTGGTCGCTGGAAAAAAACCAAACATCTTTAATAAAAAACTACTTGGCTTTTTGGAAGCGGTTATTTACCTACTATTCAAACCTTCAAAATGAGCTTATAAAAAAAAATAAGGGCTATCAAGGTTTAATATATAGAGAGGCTGTTGAGAATTTAGAAAGTTATATTCAGCTTAACCCAAATAAACATCATATATTTTTAGGGTTTAATGCTTTAAATAATGCCGAGAGCATCATAATTCAAGAATTGCTACAAACAGGTTCAGCAAGTATTTATTGGGATATTGACGACGTGTTTTTAAATAATACAAATCACGATGCTGGATATTTTATTAGACAACACAAAAAAGAATGGACGTATTTAAAAAACAACCCATTTAAATGGTCACATAATCATTACACAGCTAAAAAAAACATAATTGCAACTGGCATTCCTAAAAATGTTGGGCAAGCAAAATATGTGGGAGAATTACTCAGTAAGTTAAAAGCCGAAAAAGGGCATCTTAATAATACCGCAGTTGTTTTAGGAGACGAAACATTGTTGTTGCCTGTTTTAAATTCGCTCCCTGAAAATATTGATGCACTTAACATAACCATGGGCTTTCCGTTAAAATCCATTCCTTTAGCATCGTTGTTTGACCAATTGTTTTTATTACACAAAGAGGGCGGTGCTTCATACTATTATAAAGATGTTGTTGCCATTATTTCTCATCCGTATGTTAGACCACTATTTATAGATAATAATGAAGATTGTGGACTATTTATTATTGATACTATTTATAAAAACAATTTGGTTTTTATTGCTCTTAAAGAGCTTGTTGAGTTTTCACCTCAACAGGAAATTATTTTAAATCTATTATTTAGACCTTGGTCAAATAACACACAACTTGCACTACAAAACTGTTTAACACTAATCCTTAAGATAAAGAAACACCTATCAATACACAAAAACGATAACTTGCTTGCGCTTGAATATCTTTACAGGTTCAACGAAGTGTTTAACGCCTTAGACAGTCTTAATTACAAGTACAGCTATATTACTTCAATAAATGCTCTATACAGCATATATAATGAATTACTCTCTCTTGAAACTCTTGATTTTAAAGGAGAGCCTTTAAAAGGGTTACAAATAATGGGAATGTTGGAATCTAGGGTTTTAGATTTTGAAACCGTAATTATCACCTCTGTAAACGAAGGTGTATTGCCATCTGGAAAAAGCAATAATTCTTTTATTCCTTATGATGTAAAAATTGAGAATAAACTACCCACTTATAAAGAAAAAGATGCCGTCTATACCTATCATTTTTATAAGCTTATTCAACGCGCAAAAAATGTTCATATACTATATAATACTGAACCTGATGTTATTAATGGCGACGAGAAAAGCAGGTTCATAGCACAATTGGAAATTGAAGGCATTCACAACATACAACACAACATCGTTACACCAGTAACGCCAAAAATAACCACTGACTTAAAGGTAATCTCAAAAACGGATGAAGTTATTTCTGTTATAAAATCAATTTCAGAAAAAGGGTTTTCTCCATCATCTTTAACCAGTTATATTAGAAATCCTTTAGACTTTTATTATAGAAAAATTCTGGGAATACAAGATTTTAATGATGTTGAGGAAACTGTGGCATCTAACACACTTGGTACTGTCGTTCATAATACGCTAGAAGATTTTTACAAACCTTTAATTGGCAAACTTTTAACGGTTGAAATTCTTAAAGGATTAAAATCTAAAATTGAAAAAACAGTAACCTTTCATTTTAAGGATATTTACAAAGAAGGTGATATAAAAAGTGGTAAAAACCTCATCATTTTTGAAATAGCGAAACGGTATGTTTTAAATTTTATAAATCTTGAAATTACACAAGTAAAAGAAGGAAACACAATAAAAATACTGGAAATAGAAGCAGATGACAATAGGGTGAAATTAGACATTCCAGAATTGGATTTTCCTGTGTACTTAACTGGAAAAGTGGATAGGGTTGATGAATATAATGGTGTGACGCGAATTATAGATTATAAAACTGGAAAAGTAGAGCAAGGTAAAGTGACTATTGTGGATTGGGAAGATTTAAACACCGATTACGACAAGTATAGCAAACCGCATCAAATTTTAGCTTATGCTTATATGATGAATGCTAAAACACCTTTTACAAATCCTGTTGAAGCTGGAATAATATCGTTTAAAAATTTAAACAACGGATTTTTAAAGTTTGGCGTAAAAGAATCTTCTCATAGTAGGTCTAAAAACGAGTTGATAACCCAAGAAACACTCGACAACTATTTTCTAGAACTCAAAAAGTTGATTTTAGAAATTTGTAATCCCCAAGTGGACTTTGTAGAAAAAGAGGTATAAAAATGACTGTCAAAAAAAACATATTAATTCTAGGAAAACACGACAAACCCATTCTAACCGATTTATATTATTTAGAAGATGGTAAACCCAAACCCATCATAATATTTTGTCATGGGTATAAAGGTTTTAAAGATTGGGGAGCGTGGAATGTAATGGCAAAAGAATTTGCAACACAAGGATACTGTGTTATAAAATTCAATTTTGCTTATAATGGAGGAACTGTTGAGCAACCTATAGATTTTCCTAATTTAAATGCCTTTGGAAACAACAATTACACAAAAGAATTAGACGATTTAGACTCGGTACTTAATTGGGTTGAAGCTAATTTAAGTTCAAATAATAACATAAACACTAACAATATTACACTTTTAGGTCACAGTCGAGGTGGCGGAATAGTGACCATTAAAGCTGAAGAAGATTCACGAATTTCTAACATAATTTCTCTAGCTGGAATATGCGATTTTGGTAAGCGAACTGCCACAATTGGAAACTTGGAAGAATGGAAAAAAGAGGGCGTTAAATATGTTTTAAATGGTCGTACTAAACAGCAAATGCCACATTTTTATCAATTCTATGAAGATTTTGAGCAAAACAAAGAGCGTCTTACTATAAAAAGAGCTGCTTCAAATTTAAAAATCCCTCATTTAATCATACATGGAGACGCAGATACGTCCATAGCAATTGAAGAGGCAAAAAACCTCCATCAATGGAACCCTAAAAGTGAATTAAAAATTATTGAAGGTGCCAATCACGTGTTTAACACCAAACATCCTTGGGAAAGCAGCAAACTGTCTCCTGAACTAGAGACTGTTGTTAAATATATTTTGGATTTTTGTTAGTGGAGAAGATGGGATTCGAACCCACGACCTCTTGACTGCCAGTCAAGCGCTCTAGCCAACTGAGCTACATCCCCTTTTTTATTTCAATCCACTCAACACTAAAACAGGTCTTGGGCTATGAAAATCTTTCTTTAAAATGGTGTTTTTCTCCCATTTCTTGGTAAAAAACCCTCGCTTACGTCTTACAACACACAACATATCTGGGTCGTTAGATTTAAAATGCTCTAAAACACCTTGAAATGTTGTAGCATTTTCTGTGGTTGTCGTGTTATTGACCATGTTACTTAATTCTTCATTCACATCAAAATCGCCTTCATTGTAATATGGTGTTTTAACCAATAATAAACTGGCTATGGCATCAAATTTACTTTGAATCGCTTTTAATGGCTCTAAAACACCTTCCTTTTTTATAATAGCCGATTTAACAGCAAATAATATTCTTGCAATAGGTCTAAAAACATACCCTTCAGGAACAATAAGTACTGGTATTTGTGTTTGCTTTACGATTTTTCCAGAGGTTTTTCCTAAAAAGACCTCCTCTTTAATCGAGTTGGTTCTTGGCTCAACAATAATAAGATCAATCTCACCTTTTTTACAAGCTAATTCAACAGTGTCTATTAGTTTTCCTTTAAGGGTTCTAGTTTGTACATCTACATCTTTAGTATCTATTTGAGACACCAAACTGTTTAAAAACTCTTGGCTTTCTCGTTCTAAAATATGGTCTATTTTAATCATAGTCCCAGCCTTTGTATATACGTTGTACACTTGCACTATATACAATCTTGCATCAAATGCTTTAGCAAAATCAACAGCGTATTGCAAATGGCTTTTTGCATTTTTTGAGGAACCAACAGGAACTAAAATATTCTTCATAATCAAAATTTTAAAGACTAAATTTACTGAAAATTATACTGCAAAAATAAGCATTAATAATAATTAGTTTTAAAAAAGCTTTTGAATACAAATATATCTTTAAAACAAATAAATAAATTGGCGATTCCTGCATTAATTTCGGGAGTGTCTGAGCCTATTTTATCTCTTACTGATGCTGCTATTGTTGGGAATATTGAGGTAAATGCCACAGAATCTTTAGCAGCTGTTGGTATTGTGACCACATTTTTATCGATGCTTATTTGGGTTCTTGGGCAAACGCGTAGTGCTATTTCGTCATTAGTATCTCAATACTTGGGCGCTAATAACCTTGAGGCTATCAAGTCGCTTCCAGCGCAAGCTATATTTCTTATTACATCTTTAAGTATATTGATAATAATTACCACATACCCTTTTGCCGAACCTATTTTTAAACTTTATAATGCTTCAAATTTAATATTGGATTACAGTGTAGATTACTATAAAATTCGTGTGTTTGGCTTTCCTTTCACTTTATTTACCATTGCCGTTTTTGGAACCTTTCGCGGATTGCAAAATACCTACTATCCTATGCTTATTGCTATTGTTGGTACCATAGCAAACATTATTTTAGATGTCGTTTTGGTATATGGTGTCGAAGGTTTTATTCCTGCTATGAACATAAAGGGAGCTGCCTATGCAAGTGTGTTGGCACAACTCCTTATGGCAGCTTTATCTGTGTTTTATTTATTAAGAAAAACCGAAATTTCACTCATTCCACGGCTCCCGTTTAATAAAGAAATGCGAACGTTTATACTTATGATTCTTAATTTATTTGTGAGAACTTTAGCATTGAATGTTACCTTATATTTTGCAAGTGCTTTTTCAACAAGTTATGGTGCAGCGTACATTGCCGCTTATACTATTGCTATAAACTTATGGTTTTTAGGTGCTTTTATTGTCGATGGTTATTCAAGTGCTGGAAACATTTTATCAGGAAAATTATATGGTCAAAAAAACTATAAAAGTTTAGTGGTTTTAAGTAATAAGCTCATTAAATATGGTATTATTCTAGGAATTGCTATTGCCATTATTGGAGGCTTTTTATATTATCCTATCGGAAATATTTTTACTAACGACCCAGAAGTACTCAATCAGTTTTATAATATTTTTTGGATTGTATTGGCAATGCAGCCTATTTGTGCGTTGGCATTTATTTTTGATGGTGTCTTTAAAGGACTTGGTAAAATGAAGTACTTAAGAAATGTGTTGCTGTTTTCAACATTTATCGTTTTTGTACCAATTCTTTTTTGGTTAGATTCCCTAGACTACAAACTGTATGCTATTTTTATAGCTATAACTTTCTGGATGATTGCACGAGGCGTTCCTTTAATTATAAAATTTAGACGACAATTTTTGCGGCTTTCACAAAAGACGTAACTTTGGCTTAATAATATGGTTTATGATGTTAGCAACAATACTTCAAGAGGTAAACATTGAAGAAAAAATAAAGAATGCTCCCGATAGTGGATATGAAATTGGTGTATTTATTGGCTCAATGCTACCTTTTGTGATTCTAGCTATCATCGCATATACTATATATTACTACAATAAAAAACGTATAAATAAAGAATAAGATGGTAGGAAATATGCTTTTTTTGACTTTAGCAATAATATTAATTGTTGTTTATTTTATTAACCGAAACAAGCGACGTTAATGAGTAATATTCGAATTACAAAACAGTTTTCATTTGAAACAGGTCATGCGCTTTATGGTTATGACGGAAAGTGCAAAAATGTTCATGGTCACAGCTATAGACTATTTGTGACGGTTATTGGTAAACCTATTTCAGATAGCTCAAATGTGAAATTTGGAATGGTTATCGACTTTGGTGACCTTAAAAAAATAGTAAAAGAAGACATTGTTGATGTGTTTGACCACGCCACAGTTTTTAATGAAAATACACCTCATGTAGAATTAGCAAAAGAACTTGAAGATAGAGGTCATAATGTATTATTGGTGGATTACCAACCTACAAGCGAAATGATGGTGATAGATTTTGCATCTAAAATAAAAAAGCGTTTGCCTCATAATATTGAATTATTCTCATTAAAACTCCAAGAAACAGCAACCAGTTTTGCCGAATGGTTTGCAAGCGATAATGAATAAAGCTACGCACATAACAATTCCTCAAGGAAAGAAAATTTATTTTTCGTCCGACAATCATTTAGGTGCACCAACACAAGAATCTTCATTGCCTCGTGAGAAAAAATTTGTGGCTTGGTTAGACGAGATTAAAGAAGATGCGGCTGCTATTTTTTTGTTAGGCGATTTGTTCGATTTTTGGTTTGAATACAAAAAAGTAGTGCCAAAAGGCTTTACAAGAACCTTAGGGAAACTTGCCGAAATATCAGATTCTGGTATTCCTATTTACTATTTTGTTGGCAATCATGATTTATGGATGAATGGCTATTTTGAAGAAGAGTTAGGTATTCCTGTCTTTCATAAACCACAAGAGTTTTTCTTTAATCAAACCTCTTTTTTAATTGGTCATGGCGATGGTTTAGGGCCTGGAGACAAAGGCTATAAGCGCATGAAAAAAGTATTTACCAATTCATTTAGTAAATGGCTGTTTCGTTGGCTACATCCAGACTTGGGTGTGCGATTAGCACAATATATGTCTGTGAAGAACAAATTGATTTCAGGTGATGAAGACGCTAAGTTTTTAGGAGAAGACAACGAGTGGTTAGTGCAATATTGCAAACGAAAGCTTGAAGAAAGTCATCGTGATTATTTTGTGTTTGGTCATCGACATTTGCCTTTGGAAATTGATTTAAAGCCCAATTCAAAATACATCAATCTTGGTGATTGGATACGATATTATACGTATGGAGAATTTGATGGTGAAAAAATGAGTTTAAAGAAGTATTAATAACTGTTTTTTAAGCGGTATTTTAAAACCCAAACAACATAACTTCCTAAAACTAGTTCGCCAATAACTCCTATAATATAAGGTGATGTTGGTGTTCCGTCAAAAAACAGACTTAATAATCTTCCAATACCTAAACCCAACATGAAAACGATGTTAGATACAATTGCTATACGAAGATATTTAGATTTTATAATGCCTAAAATCCAAAGTAAAGAAAAGCCCAAATATAAACCCATGAAAGCTTTAAAAGCATTTTTCTCATCGATTGTATCTAAATAGATATCAAATTCTAAATCAGGTTGAAAACCATAAATAATTGCTACTGGAATTACAATTATTAAAGAGATAATTAAATGAATCTTATTTATTATATCAGATTTTTTCATAACTAATCCTCTTCTTCGTGTGCTTCTATATCCTTAGTCAAGTCTAGTTTTCTAAACGATGGCATAGCAATTCCTGTGGTAACAACCGTTAAAAGTGTCATTGTGCCGCCAAAAACCACAGCATTCACTGTTCCCATGAGTTTTGCTGTCAACCCACTTTCAAAAGCACCCAATTCATTTGAAGAGCCAACAAACATAGAATTAACCGACGACACACGACCACGCATATTGTCTGGTGTTTTTAATTGTAAAATTGTTTGCCTTATTACCATAGATACGCCATCAGTTACACCGCTAAAAAATAATGCTGCCACCGAAAGCCAAAATGAGGTGGACAATCCAAATACAATGATGCTAATACCAAACCCAAAAATAGCGACAAGCAGTTTCATCCCTGCGTTTTTGCTTATTGGAATATAAGCTGTTACCAACATGGTTAAAAATGCACCAACGGATGGAGCTGCAACCAAAATACCAAAACCTTTGGGGCCTACTTTTAAAATATCTTCAGCAAATACCGCTAATAACGCAACTGCTCCTCCAAATAGCACCGAAACCATATCTAACGTAAGAGCGCCCAAAATGGCTTTCGTTTTAAAGACGAAGGACACGCCTTCCTTTAGACTTTTCATAATAGGTTCGCCTATTTTTGGGTTAAGAATAGGTTTCTTTTTTATTCTAAACACCACGAGAAAAGCAAAAACCACCAAGGCAAAAACAATACATAACGACCAGTGTACACCAATCCAACTAATAGAAAACCCCGCAAAAGCGACACCTAAAACACGAGATATTTGCCAAGTAGAGCTGCTCCACGTTGCTGCATTTGGATATAATTTTTTTGGAACAATTAAAGCTACTAATGAAAAAACCGTAGGGCTAAAAAAAGCTCTTAAAATTCCACCAAAAAAAACTAGAGCATATATAGAGTACAAAATAACCTGTTTAGACCAGGTTGCTTCAATTTTAGATGTAGTTAACCAAAACAATCCAAAACTTATTAATGAAAATGCAGCAATACACCTTGCTAATAAATTTCGCTTTTCTTGCTGATCTACAATATGTCCTGCAAAAGGAGCCATTAAAAACGCAGGTATAAATTCACAAGCCCCAATTATACCCAAAGACAAGGGATCTTTTGTAAGTGCATAAACTTGCCATTCAATAACTACAAATTGCATTGACCATCCAAAAATTAATGCAAACCTAATTACAAGAAAAATATTAAATTCTTTAAATCGAAGTGACGCATAAGGGTCTTTTTTTGCCATATTAAGATTTAATATCTCTCAATTTTAATTGTAACGATACTTTGCCGTTCCAATGGTTTTCATCAACAGAATATACCGCTTTAAACAGTTTTCTGTTTTTTATCAAGCTCAGCTTGTCGCCTAACCCAAATCCTATACAGACTATTTTTTCTTTTCCTGATTGCGTAACAGTAATTCGTAAATGTTTATCGTCTTCGCCAACACATTTGCCATAACCTGTATCTTTTAAATTATCTGTCATAAAAATCGGTGTCATATTTCCTGGACCGAAAGGTGCAAATTGGTGCATAATGCGCATTAATTTATTATCAACTTGATGAAGATTAATTTTTAAGTCTATTTTAATCTCTGGAGTTAATAATGATTTGTTAATGGTTTTGGACACCTCATCTTCAAACGCTTGTTTAAAAGCATCGTAGTTTTCTTCCTTAAGTGTTAATCCAGCGGCATATTTATGTCCTCCAAATTGTTCGATATGTTCACTACAAGCATCCAAAGCGTTATACACATCAAACCCTGACACCGAACGTGCCGAAGCTGCTAGCTTATCGCCGCTTTTGGTAAATACCAAGGTTGGCCTATAATAAGTTTCGGTTAGCCTTGAAGCCACAATACCAATTACGCCTTTATGCCAAGTGTCTTGATAGACAACTGTTGTAAAGCGGTCTTGTTCATTGTTGTCTTCAATTTGTTGAAGAGCTTCAACAGTAATTTCTCTGTCTGCTTCTCGTCTATCTGTGTTGAATTCTTCTATTTCGGCAGCATATTCTTCAGCTAATTTATAATCCATTTCAGTTAATAACGTCACCGCATAATTCCCATGTTTCATACGTCCAGCAGCGTTTATTCTTGGAGCGACAATAAACACGACATCAGTAATCGTAAGTTCTTCCTTTTTAACCTGGTTGATAATAGCTTTAATGCCTGGTCTTGGATTGGAGTTAATCACTTGTATACCAAAATAGGCCAAAGCTCTGTTTTCACCAGTAATAGGAACAATATCGGCTCCAATTGCTGTGGCAACCAAATCTAAGTATTCAGCTAAATCTTCAACTTCTTTTCCTTCATTTGAAGCCAAAGCTTGAATCAGCTTAAATCCAACACCACAACCACACAATTCTTTATATGGATACTCACAATCCTCACGTTTTGGGTCTAAAACTGCAATTGCTACAGGCAATTTATTTCCTGGTCTGTGGTGGTCGCAAATAATAAAATCAATTCCTTTTTCTTTAGCATAAGCCACCTTATCTATGGCTTTTACGCCACAGTCTAAGGCAATAATAAGTGTAAAATCGTTATCGTGAGCAAAATCAATACCTTTGAAGGAAACGCCATAACCTTCGTCATACCTATCAGGAATATAGGTGGCAATATTTTCTGACCGCGTTTTTAAGTAGGAGGACATTAAGGCTACAGACGACGTTCCATCCACATCATAATCGCCATATACTAAAATATTTTCGCCTTGAAGAAGTGCTACTTCAATTCTAGAAACAGCCAAATCCATATCCTTCATCAAAAAGGGATTGTGTAAATCGCTGAAGCTTGGTCTAAAAAACGTTTTGGCATCCTCGTAAGTTTCAATGCCTCGTTGTAGCAATAAAGTTGCCACCACATCATCTACTTGAAGTGCCTCTTTTAATGCTGCTACTTTGGCAGCTTCAGGTTTTGGTTTGAGCGTCCAGCGCATGAATTGATTTTGAGTAAATTCCTATTTATCGTGGTAATGTATTTCTATGTCTAATTTTGAAAACTGACGAAACATTTCCATCACGCCACAGTATTTTTCAACCGAAAGATCAACGGCTTTTTTTATTTTCTTCTCGTTTAAATCCTTTCCGTAAAAGTGATAATCTAGTTTCACTTTGTGAAAATATTTAGGGTGTTCTTGCGTTAATTCGCCTTCTACATCCATTTTAAACTCATAGTCAGTAACTTTCATTTTTTCTAAAACCGAGACCACATCCAATCCTGAACATCCTGCAAGCGCAGACAACATCATGGATTTGGGAGATACTCCAAATCGTTCGTCTGAACCTTCAACTTCCGTATCCATTATAACTGAATTTCCTCCTGGATCATCAGATTCAAAAGTCATTCCTCCATTCCATTCAGCAGTGATTTTTCTAAACATATCTAAATAATTTTTCGTTTATTGTTAGTTCAAAAATACTACTTAAAAACTAAAATAAATTAAGAATATGGCATTAGTAACACCACTTAACCCTAATCATGATGAGGAAACCAAAAAACTTTCAGATTTCTACAATGAAACGCTTGGGTTTTGTCCAAATTCGGTACTCACAATGCAACGTCGTCCAGCCATTTCAAAAGCATTTATTAATTTGAATAAAGCGGTAATGGCAAATGAAGGTCGTGTGACTTCTGCCTTAAAACGCATGATTGCTTGGGTGAGTAGTAACTCAACTGGTTGCAGATATTGTCAAGCGCATGCCATAAGAGCTGCAGAACGTTATGGCGCTGAACAAGAACAATTAGATAATATTTGGGAATACCGAACACATCCTGCTTTTAACGAAGCTGAACGTGCTGCGCTCGATTTTAGTTTAGCAGCTTCTATGGTGCCTAATGCTGTTAATGAAGATATTAAAGCGAGATTACATGAACATTGGGATGATGGTGAAATTGTAGAAATGCTCGGTGTTATAGCGCTCTTTGGTTATCTCAATCGTTGGAATGATAGTATGGGAACCAATATTGAAGAAGGTGCTGTTGAAAGTGGCGAACAGTACTTAGGCAAACACGGTTGGAATGAAGGCAAGCATGATGGGTCACAATATTAAATTTGCATCGTATAGTATAAAAATCACATATTTGCACCTAGAAATGAAAAACACAATAGTACATAACGCACCTAAATCACTGTTTTGCCAGTGGGATTATCGAGGAATAAGAGAATTATTCCTTCGGTCAAGGACGTTTTGTAGTTGTTTTAACTGATTTTTTATATACGATATAACTAAGAAAATCTATAATTATAACAAGCGTCCAAGAAATTGGGCGCTTTTTTTATTAAAAAAATCGAAGAATTTGAAAATAAATTTTAAAAACTAAAATATTAAGCATTGAAGAGTAAGCAATTGGGAGACAAACACTTGCACATAAACTCAAGTATCTGTTAAAAAACGGACAGGAATATCTTTGCTTAAACCCAACACAACTATTTGATTATCAATAAATTAAATTGAAGTTTTGCTTGTTTTTTAAAACATAGATTCTCATCTTTGCATCGCAGTTTTAAATAACTACTGCAATACATATTAATAATTAAAAACAAGAAGCCATGCTAAAGTATATGATAGCATTACAACCCTTAGGTTATGATCTTGAGTCATTTACAAGGCTTCGGTATTTTCTGTAGATAATTTCCTAGAGAAGAATCCGAAGCAAACAAACTGTTTCGGATTTTTTTATTCCAAAATTTTAAGAGTACATCAATCTGGCAGTTTTAAGAGCATCATAAAAAATGGTGCATTTAAGACAATAATAAACTATTGAATAAAACAAACATGGAAAATAATTTACACAACAACTATGTCTTTAAAGCTATGGACGCATATCCATACGAGCTTGAAGAAACATTGGAAGCATTAAACTATGCTTTATCATATAACAATAAAGATGCGCAAGCATTATGCTTAATGGGACGTGTTTATGCTGAACAATTAAAAGATTACGAAACAGCTAAACAATATTTTGCTGAAGCTATTGCGCAACACATGGAAATGCCAAAAACATATCCATTTTATATCCAAACTTTATTATGGAATGGTGATTATGAAGAAGCAGATAAATTAATAACATTTGGACTAACTGTAAAGGGTACTGACAAAGCTTTATTACAATTATTACAAGGTATTCTTTTTGAAAAACAGGGGGATTTTAAGGCTGCTATCAAGGCATATAAAAAAGCTAATAAAACAGCAACAAACAACTGCTTTATTGAATATGTGAATAATGAAATATCTAGGGTTAAAAAGAAAATGGACCCCAGAAAGAAGAAGAAAAAGAAGTCTAACAAAAAAAGAAAGGGGAAATAAAAAAATCGGCAATCTTGTCTTGCCGATTTAATGGGAACTCGTCAACGTTGGAGAGTTGGTGCAGATTGTAAACCTGTTGCTTAAATGCTAAGAAAGTTCGAATCTTTCAGTTCCCACAAATAAATAGATTGACAAGGTGGCTGAACGGTTAAGGCAACAGACTGCAAATCTGTTTTTTGTGAGTTCAAATCTCACCCTTGTCTCAAAATAGTATCGTAGCTCAATGGCTAGAGCGCTCGGTTGTCTCCCGAGAAGTTGCGGGTTCGAATCTCGTCGGTACTGCGAAGCAGTTTAAGAGATGAGAAGTTTACCCTGAGCGTAGTCGAAGGGAATCTTGTCGGTACTGCAAATCTGGGAGGATAATCCCGAAGGTTCGGGAGTGGTTTACTCGCTTTGGAAGCGAGAGGTTGTAGGTTCAAATCCTACCTCTCAGACAAAATACTCCGTTAGTCAAATGGCTAAGACGCCTGACTTTCTATCAGGAATTAAGGGTTCAATTCCCTTACGGAGTACACATTGAGATATAGCTTAATTGGTAGAGCGTCGCTCTCATAAGGCGAATGGTTTAGGTTCTCCCGATAGTTATCGGGACTAATATCTCAACAACACGCAGGAATGGCGAAACGGCAAACGCACTCGACTTAGAATCGAGAAACTGGGAGTTCGAATCTCTCTTCCTGTACGAAGTAAGGAAAGAGATGAGAAGTTTATGCTGAGCGAAGTCGAAGTGAATCTCTCTTCCTGTACGATGCTCCACTAGCCCAAATGGAAGAGGCAACAGTTTTAAGCGCTGTTAAGTCCAAGTTCGAATCTTGGGTGGAGTACAAAATAAGCTTATGGTGTAATGGAAAGCACACAAGGTTTAGCTCATGCATATCTATTTCAAGAAATAGGTATTCGTGAATGCAAAGCATTTCGAACCTTGGAGTATGGGTTCAAGTCCTATTAAGCTTACAAAATAACCTGTGGTGTAACGGTAACACTCAAGATTTTGATTCTTGTATTATAGGTTCGAATCCTATCAGGTTATCAAAAAATGGAACAGTAGCAAAGTTGGTCAATGCGTCGGACTGAAAATCTGAAAATACAGGTTCAATTCCTGTCTGTTCCACTAAAATTAAAGATTCCTGCCTATGCAGGAAATAATATCAAGCTGGTCTTGTTGAGTGTTTCGGTATAGCACTATTGTATAAATCGTTGCAGAAATGCATCATGAGTTTATGTTCAACTAGACTTGAAGGTTTTGACTGTTAACCAAAAAATGGTCTCCCCCTATAGGTCGTGGGTTCGACTCCCACTTATCCCAATTGGGATAGTAGTTCAGTGGTTAGAACAATAGGATGTAGGTGTTGCTGGTTCGATTCCAGTCGTTTGCTTGGAGAAATTCCTTGGCAATAGTAGCTCAATTGGTAGAGCACTGCACTTTTAATGCAGGTTTGGACTCAAAATCCACAATCAAAAGCCCATCATCTTTTAAAACTGATGACCAACGCAGATTGTCATTCTGCTCAACAAAAATGACAAAAATAGTAGATTGCAAGTCGGCTTTAGATTCCTGCATTACTGACGCATCGGTCAACACTGGTCGTGGGAATGACAAAACTAGAGCAGTCTTGAAAGTGCCTTGAAATACTGATTTTTAATAGTAGAAGTGGTTACTGTTTTGTAATAAGAAATTATATAAATCTGATTATCGATTCATATAGTTGTCACAATACTCAGCACTAATTACAGGCACTATTAATATGAGTATTTCCGCACCAGAAAAATGATTTGCTTTCTGCTATTTTTAACAATGAAGAGATATAAAAATATACTTCAATTAATGATGAACTCGTCATTGTTTTTTGAAGTTGGTAAGCCTTCCGTTACAAGAATTGCCGCCACGCTCAAAAATGGGCAACAATAAATGTTTAATCTTCCTGAAATAAATTCAGGATAAAAAAATTAGAAATGATGAAACGAGTAAGAATTAATGTTGGAGAAGTAGGATTGGTTTTCAAAAGAGGTGATTACAAAAGAGTAATTACTCAAGGAAAAAACTGGTTAGGGTTTGGCGAGCGTGTTTTAACCTATAACTTAGCTCATGCTTTCGTTGCTCCAAAAACACTAGAACTCTTGCTAAAAGACGAGGTGTTGGAGGCAATGTTAGACATTATTGAAGTAAAGGATGGTGAACTTGTATTGGTTTACGAAAAAGGGAGCTTTAAAACTGTTTTAACTGCTGGTCGTTATGTGTACTGGAAGGGTTTGATTAATCGTGAATATACACGCGTTGATTTAAGCAAAATTTATATTACTGAAAACATTGACAAAGCATTGTTTAGTAACTATGAATTAAGCAAATACATTCGAGTTTTTGAAGTAGCTGCTTACGAAAAAGCTATCCTTTTGGTAGATGATGTATATACAAAGACGCTTGACGGCGGTACATACCGATTCTGGAGAAATGATACCACAATTAAAATTGCTAAGGCTGATTTACGTCAGTTACAACTAGAAATTGCTGGACAAGAATTGTTAACTAAAGATAAAGCAGCTATTCGTATCAACTTTTACACACAGTATAAAGTAACAGATATTGAAAAGGCTTTACTAGGAAACAAAGATTATGAAAAGCAATTATACATTGCTATGCAATTGGTATTGCGCGCTTACATTGGTACTTACACACTAGATGAATTGCTAGAGCGTAAAGAAAACATTGCAGAAGCTGTATTTGAAGATGTTAAAGCAAGTGCATCAAAATTAGGTGTAAGCGTTTTAAGCTGCGGTATTAGAGATGTGATTTTAACCGGAGATATGAAAGAGATTATGAACCAGGTTTTAGTTGCACAAAAGAAAGCGCAAGCAAATACAATTACAAGACGTGAAGAAACAGCTTCTACTCGTAGCTTGCTAAATACGGCAAAGTTGATGGAAGAGAATAACATGCTGTACAAGCTAAAAGAAATGGAGTATGTTGAAAAAATCGCTGAGAAAATTGGTGAAATCACAGTCTCAGGTAATGGTGGAATGGTAACACAATTGAAAGAGATTTTCTCTGGAAAATAAGTGGGTGTAAATGCGCTAGTTTTTAACTAGCGCATTTTTTATTTTGCTCCTAAAATATTTTTAACTTCCAAAGCCTTATCGCTAATAGCCTTTTGAGTCGCTTCAATATCAGCTTTAATTAAACTCGCATCATTTACCATATCGTTAGTAGTATTGACGGCTTTTAAATACCAATCTTCCCAAGTGCTGATAATTTCGATTTGTTCTTCAAGTGTATCTCCATTTTCCATGGCTAGCTTACTTTGTTTTTGCTCTTCTTCTAAACGGCTAATAGCTGCTTTCTCAATGCTTTTTAACACGCGTTTTGCAGTGTTTTCACCTGAGTTTACTAATTCAATAGCAGACACTAATGCGCCTGTAGCTACATTCTTTAAAGTGCTTTTCGATACTTTGTCTATTCTATCATTATCTGTGTGGTAAAACTGGTCGGTAAAATGCCAAAACAACACACTTGGAATATCACCTCTTAAAAAAGGCACGTGGTCACTTCCGCCTTCATAAGGATTGGTGTTTACTTCCCAATTGGCACGTTTCCCTTGTTCTTTAAACTTTTCGATGACGAAATCGTTTAGATAATGAGGTGTCATGTCTTCAATTTTTAGGGGTCTTCCTCCCCATTCGGTATGCTTATCGTTCCCTCTGGTCCAAATCGCACTAGGGTCTGGCATTTTTTCTATTAGAAAAGAGCCTCCTGTTTTTTCGGTATCTTCTCCAACCATATCCAAAGATATTCCCCATTTAATATCCTTAGCTCTTATGCTATCTTCTTGAACATAGCGTCTGGTGGATACAATCTCGTCTCCCCAAAGAAAGGTAAGAGTTCTTTTTGGTAGAAATCTTCCGTCTTTGAACAATTTAGCAGCCACCGATGCCATTTCTAAAGTGGCTCCAACTCCTGAAGCATTATCGTTTGCTCCTGGTTCTTGAATATGAGCGCTAAAAGCCAATCGCTCTTTAGGTAATTCATTTCCTTTAATATCGGCAACAATGGTTAATTCTTCTGAAGGATAAATATTGGTTTTAACCTTTACGTTTAAAGTCGTTTTTCCTTTTGATAAGCTATTTTTTAGTCGCTCTTTAGCTTCAAAAGACATAGCAATTCCAAAAGATTTACTCACAGAATCCAATGGAACAGAACGAAATTGAATGGAGGTTATGTTTTTCTCTGGTTGCAAATAATCTGGATTATTATAAGTAATGATTCCGAATGCTCCACCTTCAGTTACAGCAGTTTTAAAAATTCGTCCTGGATGTGTTTCGGCAAAAACAATTTTATCTTTTACATCTGTTTCAGCTAATTTTTTAATGTCTTCTATGTAAATTACCTCAGCAGTCACGCCTTCTTCAGCTGTGCTGTAAGAGTTTATTGCAATCATGTTTCTATTGGTAGCATGACTAAGTAACGGCGTTTCTTCGCCATTAATAGTGACGGTTGCATCAACCGATTCCCATGTTGGTCTTTTTAACGGTCTTGTTTCAATGCGATACGTTAAAAAGTCTTCTCCTGTAGCATTTTCTTCTAAAACATAACCATCTTTTTCAAGCTGTTCAGCAATTTTGTAAACACTTTTGTTGAATCCTGTGTTCCCAACAACACGCCAATATTTTTCAACAAATGCTGTGGTTTCGTAAGCTAAATCTCCTGTAAGTTCTTGATTAACAACATCAAAATATTCTTCGGTAGTTATTTCATTGGTTTGCTTACATGAAACAAAAGTGATTACAAGTATTGTAAAAAAGTAAAAGATTTTTTTTGACATAACGTGGTGTGTTTAGACTATAATATTACAACTTTATGAGATAATTTCAGCAACTTTATTTTTAAGCATCGGAATAACCTCTGCTTCAAACCATGAATTTTTAGTTAACCAAAATCTATTTCGAGGTGAAGGATGTGGCAACACAAAATATTTTGGCAAATACTCTGTATAATTGGCAACCGTTTCTGTGAGTGTTTTTTTAGCTTCTTTTTTTAAATAATACTTCTGCGCATACATACCAATAAGAATAATCAGTTCTAAATTTGGCATAAAATCAAACAACGGTTGGTGCCATTGCGGTGCACATTCTGGTCGTGGAGGTAAATCGCCACTTTTACCTTTTCCAGGGTAGCAAAACCCCATTGGCACAATGGCAAATTTAGTTTCGTCATAAAAATCTTCATTAGACACATTTAGCCATTTACGTAATTGTTTACCGCTAGCATCATCCCAAGGGATTCCGGAATTATGAACTTTTGTTCCTGGCGCTTGACCAATAATGACAATTTTTGACTCTGGATGCCCAGAAACTACAGGTCGTGGACCAAATTGTAAATGTTTAGAACAAATGGTGCATTGGCCTATTTCGTGAAGTAACTCTTGCATTAGTTAGATGTTTCAACTGCGCTTAACATGACATTATTTTTTCCCAGACACAACAATTACAATTTCACCCTTAGGAGGTTTATTGGTGTAATACTCCAATACTTCTTTGGCAGTACCTCGAATGGTTTCTTCATAAAGCTTCGTCAATTCTCTTGATACTGAAACTTGTCTGTCTTCGCCAAAATAGTCGCAGAAATGCCCTAAAGTTTTCAATAATTTATGAGGGCTTTCATAAAAAATCATGGTTCTGGTTTCTTCAGCAAGTAGTTTTAGTCTTGTTTGACGCCCTTTTTTTACAGGAAGAAATCCTTCAAATACAAATCTATCGTTTGGTAGTCCAGAATTCACCAATGCTGGCACAAATGCTGTTGCTCCTGGTAAACATTCTACATCTATATTATTTTCCAAGCAAGCTCTAGTAAGCAAAAAACCAGGGTCTGAAATTGCTGGTGTTCCAGCATCGCTAATTAAAGCAATGGTCATTCCTGAATTGATTTTTTGAACAATGGCATTCACGGTTTTATGCTCATTGTGCATATGGTGAGACTGTGAGGGCGTATTAATCTCGAAATGTTTTAAAAGCTTTCCTGAAGTTCGCGTGTCTTCGGCTAAAATTAAGTCAGATTCTTTTAAAACCTCAATAGCTCTTAAAGTAATATCCTTTAAATTTCCTATTGGTGTTGGAACAATATAAAGTTTGCTCATTTACTCAAACTTACTTTGAATAATTCCCATAAAACGCTCTTCAAACTCTTCCTTTCCTTCCCAATGGTTGTAATCTGGTTTTACGATGTTTTGAATTAAAGTGTTTACTTCCTCAAAAGATTGAGATGTATTAATTTGTGACACCACGCGCTCAAAATCTTCATTATTGCCATCAAACAAATGCTTTATAAAAGCGATTTTATCGTTTAATCCAAACGTGAGTGCCTTCCCCTTTAAGGCATCGTTTAGCGTTTTTTTGGTGTCTTCTTTTGGTTTTGTTTCGGTAACAGCTTCAAAAACTGGCATATCTTTAAAACCAGCTGTCAGCTCTTCAAAATCATTTTCTGAATTATCTTCAGGAGGAATAACAGATTTTAGAAAATCGTCAACACCATGTGTTTCTTGAGGCATTTGAGCAACCATATCTTTAATTTTCTCAATCGCTGGTTCCATAATACCATCATCTTCTATCTCATCTAGATTTACATAAATTCTATCGCCAACCTCAACATTATCACTTACTTTATTGTTGAAAGCTTGGTCTAACATGCCAAAGAAAGACGAATCGCTGCCAATTGTTGGTATATCGTCTTCAAAATTTTCGTGAGCGAATTTCAAAACGGTTAACTTTTCATACAACGCTTCTACTTCTGCATGCATTTTTAAAACATCTTCTTTACCTTTTAATTTTAGAATTCTATGTGCTATACTAATTAAATCTGATTCTAGCTTCTTCTTCATAACTTTTAAATTTAATGCGCTTTTGGTTTTTGATTTTTAATAAATTTACGCCACCTTTATGCAAACGAATATTTGCATTATTTTAGTGTTAAAATTACAAAATGTTTCTTGAAAATACAGTAAATCATAAAGAACAATTTGGTTGGATTGAGGTTATTTGTGGCTCCATGTTCTCTGGAAAAACAGAAGAATTGATTCGCAGGCTCAAACGTGCGCAATTTGCAAGGCAAAAAGTAGAAATTTTTAAGCCAGCTGTTGATGTGCGTTATGATGACGAAATGGTAGTATCTCACGACTCCAACGAAATCCGTTCAACTCCTGTTCCTGCAGCTGCAAACATCCCTATTTTAGCGGATGGATGTGACGTTGTTGGTATTGACGAGGCGCAATTTTTTGATGATGAAATTGTAAGGGTTTGCAATGATTTAGCCAATAAAGGTATTCGTGTAATTGTTGCTGGATTGGATATGGATTTTAAAGGAAACCCCTTTGGGCCAATGCCAAATTTAATGGCAACTGCCGAATATGTAACTAAAGTGCATGCGGTTTGCACCAGAACAGGAAACTTAGCACAATACAGTTACAGAAAAGCCAAAAGTGATGATTTAGTACTTTTAGGTGAAGTTGACGAATACGAACCTTTAAGTAGAGCTGCATATTACAAAGCCATGTTAAGAGACAAGGTGCGTAACATGAAGGTTAATGAAGCTGAAGAAATTTCTCCAAAATTAAAAACAGGAAATGGCTAAAGCTCAAGAAACGGTTCTTGAAATAGACCTTAATGCGCTTACGCATAATTTTGAATACCTCAAGTCGAAACTTAAAGAAAACACCAAGTTTTTAGCGGTTGTAAAAGCATTTGCTTATGGTAGCGATGCCGAAAAAATTGCACTCCATCTTCAAAATTTAGATGTAGATTATTTTGCAGTTGCTTATACTTCAGAAGGTGTTGCGTTGCGAGATGCTGGCATAACAAAGCCTATTTTGGTATTGCATCCACAGCCAGTAAACTTTAAAACCATTATTGACCGCTGTTTGGAACCTAGTTTATATAATGCTAGAGTTTTGAGGAGTTTTATTTCTTGTGCAGAAAAAGAAAAACAGTCAAACTATCCTGTACACATAAAATTCAATACGGGCTTAAACAGACTTGGTTTTTGGGAAAATGATGTGGATTATATTTCATCACAATTAAAAAGCAACCACTCCATTAAAGCTGCATCTATTTTTTCTCACCTTGCTGCTAGTGAAGACTTAAATGAAAAAGAATTTACTCAAACTCAAATATCAAGTTTTAAAAATTCTGCAAAAGAGTTAATTGACGCCTTGGGTTACAGTGCCATGCTTCATCTTTGTAATACTTCAGGAATATTAAACTATCCCGAAGCACATTTTGATATGGTTAGAAGCGGCATAGCGTTATATGGTTTCGGAAATTCTGCCAAAGAAAACAAAAATTTAAAACCCATAGCCTCTTTAAAGTCGGTTGTTTCACAAATACACTTAATAGAAAAAGGTGAAACGGTAGGCTATAATAGAGCTTATAAAAGTGAAGGTTTCAAAAAAATAGCAACTATTCCAATTGGTCATGCTGATGGGATTGGCAGACATTTTGGAAATGGTAAAGGATTTGTATTCATTAATAAAGAAAAAGCCAACATTATTGGAAATGTTTGTATGGACATGATTATGGTTGATATTACCCATATAGAATGTCATGAAGGTGACGAAGTAATTATCTTTGATAATCAATTTACAGCCGAAAATTTAGCGGAATCTGCCAATACTATTTCTTACGAGTTAATTACTTCTATTTCTAGACGTGTAAAGCGAAAAATTATAAAATAGTTTTAAGATTATTTTAACATTTGATTTTTTTGTATTTTGGGCATTAATTAACTAAAACATTAAACTATTATGCTTAAAGAATTTAAGAATTTTATTATGACTGGCAATGTAATTGATTTTGCAGTTGCAGTTATTATGGCAGGCGCTCTAGGTGCTGTAATTAATGGCTTTGTATCTAATATTGCAATGCCTTTTGTTGGTTACTTTGCAGGCGGAATGAATTTTGAAGACCTTCATTATGCAATGGACGGAAATGAATATGCATCATTAGCCGCAGCAAAAGAAGCAGGGGCTGCAGTTATTGCTTATGGAGCATGGATAAACACAATAATTAACTTATTAATTGTTGGATTAGTAATGTTTATGATAGTAAAAGCATACAATAAAACTAAAAAACCAGCTGAAGAGGCTGCTCCAGCAGGACCTTCAGATAACGACTTACTTACAGAAATTCGTGATTTGTTAAAGAAATAACATTTAAAAATAAACTTGTTAAAAAGAGGCGATTCTTAAGAATCGCCTCTTTTTTTGTTGGTCAATATTAACATCAAAATAAATTATTGCCTACTTTTGTTTCCTAAATTTTACTTATGAAAGTAGCTGTTGTTGGTGCCACTGGAATGGTTGGCAATGTCATATTAAAAGTTCTTGAAGAACGTAATTTTCCTGTGTCTGAGCTAATTCCTGTAGCTTCTGAAAGAAGTGTAGGAAAAACAATTGAGTTTAGAGGAAAACCTTATAAAATAGTTGGACTTACTGATGCTGTAAATATGAAACCTGATGTGGCGTTATTTTCAGCTGGAGGGAATACCTCATTAGAATGGGCTACTAAATTTGCAAAAATTGGTACAACAGTCATCGATAATTCTTCGGCTTTTAGAATGGATCAGGACAAAAAATTAGTAGTCCCAGAAATTAACGCAAAAGCACTCACTAAAGAAGATAAAATTATTGCAAACCCAAATTGCTCAACCATTCAATTGGTTTTGACTTTAGCGCCTTTACACAAAGCATACAAGATGAGGCGTGTGGTTGTGTCAACATATCAGTCTGTTTCAGGAACTGGTGTAAAAGCAGTTGAGCAACTTGAAAATGAAATTAATGGTATTGAGGGCGATATGGCATATCCTTATCCAATTGGACGAAACGCTTTACCGCATTGCGATGTATTTCTTGAAAATGGGTACACTAAAGAGGAAATGAAATTAGCTAGAGAGCCTCAAAAAATATTGGATGATAGAACTTTTTCGGTGACTGCAACTGCCGTGAGAATTCCAACAGCTGGAGGGCATTCTGAGTCTGTAAACGTTCAGTTTGAAAATGATTTCAACCTACAAGAAGTGCGTGAATTATTAGCAAAAACCGAAGGCATTATTGTACAAGATAATCCAAATACAAACACCTATCCTATGCCGATTTTAGCACATGGAAAAGATGAGGTTTTTGTTGGTAGAATTAGACGCGACGAAACCCAACCAAACACTCTAAATATGTGGATTGTTGCCGATAATTTACGAAAAGGTGCTGCTACCAATGCCGTACAAATAGCCGAATACTTAGTAACCAACCAATTATTATAGTGTAAGCCTTGTCGTTTATAGGGAAAATCTGCCTTTTAACATATCGTATGGAAATTTTGGTATTATAACTAATTAATTACTAGCAACTTTACCTTTTAGTTAAATTAGCTATCCAAATTTTCTATAAATGACAAAAAATTACTCCTGTTTAATAGGGCTTTTGCTATTTGTATTTGCTTGTACATCGTGTTCGGAAGATGATAACTATGTACAGGTTCAACCTACGCCAACTTCTCCTGTGTCTTTAAACCTAGAGAATGTTCCTTATTCTAATCTTTCAGAATATAATTTTTTTGAAGGTAATATGGCAGATTTAACACCTGTTTACGGTGTTTTACCATACAAAATTACTAGCGGACTATTTATAGATTATGCCAAAGCACAAACATTTGTTTGGATGCCTAAAGGCTCTAAAGCCAATTATGTTAATGACCACAGTATATTAGATTTTCCTGATGGCGCCGTATTAATTACCACGCACTATTTTGAAAATGTCTTGCCTGAAAAGAATAGAAAAATGATTGAAACACGCCTTATCATAAAAAAAGAAGGCGAGTGGGTATTGGTAAATTATAAGTGGAACAATGAACAAACAGAAGCAGTCTATACTACCGAAGGTAGTTTTGTTAACGTAAAGATTGAAGACAATAACGAAGCTAAAGCTGTTAATTATAAAATCCCATCATATAACGAGTGCTTTACTTGTCACAATAAATACGATGAGATTTTGCCAATAGGTCTAAAGCCACAAAATATTAATGCCGATTTTACTTTTAAAGACGGTGTAAAAAACCAATTAAAGAAATGGGCAGAATTTGGGTACTTAGAAACCTCCAATATTCCTGCTGAAATTGTTTCGGTAGTGGACTGGGCAGATGTTTCACAACCATTAGACTTAAGAGTTAGGTCGTATCTAGATATAAATTGTGCGCATTGCCATTCAGATAAAGGATACTGTGAGTATGCACCAATGAGATTTTCTTTTAAAGATACCGAAGACTTTGCAAACATGGGTGTTGATGTTGAGCATAATTTTGAACTTGAAGGAGACTTATCACACATTATAGCTCCAGGAAAACCAGAAGAATCAGCTTTGCTGTTTAGGCTTAAATCAACCTTAGACGAATATAAAATGCCAATTATGGGAAGAAACCTTCAGCATAAAGAAGGTGTACAACTTATAGAACAATGGATTAACTCATTAGAAAAATAAAATTGAATAAAATATTATAATATCCCAATCAATATGAAAACAAAATTACTCTTTTTAATTATTTGCTTAATGCCTTTTGCTATTAAGGCGCAAAGCAGTTCAAACACTTGTTCAGCAGCAGATGCTGCAACACATATAACAAGCGGTGGAACATACTCAATAACCTCGTTTGATGGAACAGCACCAGCTCCTGGTTGCTCTCCTGGAAGTATCGCAAGCAATGGAGAATGGTTTGCATATACACCAGCTAACGATTATCAAGTTACTATTTCGTCTGATATTGCTGGAAACGATGGAAAAGACACTAAACTTCAGGTTTATAATGGGACTTGCGCTGCTTTAAACTGTTTCGCAAATAGTGATGATGATGGTGTAGATGTTTACAGTCGTCTATCCGTCGTACAATTTGTAGCTCAAGCAAATACAACCTATTATATTGCTTGGGATAATAGATATGATTCATCTGCCTTCGATTTTGAATTAACCGAAACCACACTACAACCAATTAGCTTTACTGAGCAATCAAGGTCTGGTGGCGGAACTTTAAGGGGTGCCGTAGATATGAATAATGATGGGTTAGACGATATTGTCTCTATTGTTCCAAAAAACGTAAACGATAGTAATGTTTACGATATAAATATTCAAGAGCAAGAGCCTAATGGCAGTTTTACTGGTCACGATTACCCAGTTTCTGCGCCTTACAGTGCATCGTGGAGTTTAGCTGCTGGTGACTATAATGGTGATGGATACAATGACCTTGTTTGGGGAAATGGTTCTGGTGTAAACATTATTAAAGCAACTAACAGCGGAACTGATTATGCCATTGCTGAAACGCAAAGTGGCATATTTACTCAGCGTACAAATTTTGTGGATATCAACGAAGATGGTCGTTTAGACGTTTTTATTTGCCACGATATTGCACCAAACATATACTATATGAATGAACCAAGTGGGTTAGAATATTATCAAGGAGCCGATCCAAATGGTGTTCCCGAAGGATTAGGTATTTACCCTTCTGGAGGTAATTATGGTTCTGTTTGGGTAGATTACGATAATGATGGTGACATCGATATGTTTATGGCAAAATGTGGTGGTGGTACAGCTAGACGTACAAATCAGTTATTTAGAAACAATGGAAATGGGTCTTTTACCGAAGTTGCTGCGGCAGCAAATTTAGCCGACCCAATTCAAACATGGTCTGGAGCATGGGGAGATTATGATAATGATGGAGATATGGATGTTTTTATTGGTGGTTACAATGGTACGTCTCACAAAATGATGCGTAACAATGGGGATGGTACTTTTACCGATATTACGGCAACTACAAATTTAGGATTCTTTACTTATACAGGTATTGATAATGTAACTGCAGATTTTAATAATGATGGGTTTATAGACATTCTTTCTAATGGTAATATTTTAGTTAACGACGGTAATCCAGCAAATATGTCGTTTACAGCTTACACTACAGATGTGCCTCCTCAAGGTGCTATTGGAGATTTAGATAATGATGGCTTTTTAGATGTTGCCAGCGGTTCTAAAATATATTATAATAACGGAAGCCCTAACAATTATTTTAAAATAAAATTAAACGGAAGTGGTCTTAATAAGGCTGGAATTGGAGCTCGTATAGAAATTACTACTAGTTCTGGAACTCAAATACGTGATGTTAGAAGTGGTGAAGGATTTAGATACATGAATAGTTTAACAACGCACTTTGGTCTAGGTGTTGACACAAATATTACATCTGTTAAAGTGTATTGGCCTTCTAATACAGTAGATATCATGAACAATGTTGGTGTAAATCAAACCATTACTTTGTCTGAAGGTTCTACATTAAGCACACAAACTGAAGTATTTGCCGAGGATTTAACATTGTTCCCTAATCCAGCAAAAAGCACCTTATATGTTCGTACAAAATACAACCTGAGCGATGCCATTTATACCGTTTTTGATATTTCTGGTAAGCGTGTGTTAAACAGTAAATTTGGAAGAGAAAATACTGTTAATGTATCATCGTTAAGTACTGGAACTTACTTTTTAAGAGTGATGCAAGATGGTTTATCTCACACACAAAAATTTATTAAAGAGTAAAAAACTAACTAATATATAATACTAAGCCATCTCAATTGAGATGGCTTTTTATGTTATTTTTGCAGTTAACTATTTATATGCTTAAGGTTAAAAATATTTCTTTTGGTTATAAAAAAAGCAAGGTTTTAAAAACTGTTGACTTTTCGGTATTGCCTAGTGAAAATGTTTCAATTATTGGTGAAAGTGGCTCAGGAAAAAGCACTTTGTTGAAGTTAATATATGGTGAATATGATTTAGATGAAGGTTCTATAAGTTGGAAAAATCAATCCATATTAGGTCCAAGTCACAACTTGGTAGTTGGTTATGATTTTATGAAATATGTAGCTCAAGAATTTAACTTAATGCCTTATATAACCGTTGAGGAAAATATTGGCAAATTCTTGTCGAATTTCTTTCCTGAAGAAAAACAAACACGCATCAATGAACTTATTGAAATTGTTGAGTTAATTGAGTTTGCAAACGTAAAAGTGAAATATTTAAGTGGAGGTCAAAAACAGCGAGTGGCTTTGGCTAGAGCCATAGCGTTACAGCCAGAAATTATTTTGTTGGACGAACCTTTTAGCCATATTGACAATTTTAAAAAACAATCACTACGTCGAAACCTATTTGGCTATTTAAAAAAACACAATATTGCCTGCATTGTTGCAACGCACGATAAAAATGATGTACTCCCTTTTTCTGATAAAATAATTGTACTTCATAAAGGAGTAATTCTAGCAAATGACGCACCACAAGTATTATACAAAAACCCTAAATCACCTTTAGTTGCTTCGTTTTTTGGTGAGTTTAGTGTTCTAGAACCTTACGGAATTTTATACGCACATCAGCTTAAATTAGTTGAACATTCTAGCCTAAAAGCAACTGTGTTAGAAAGCTATTACAACGGCAATCATTACTTAGTTAAAGCAACGGTAGATGATGCCATTGTTTTTTTTGAATCTAAATCTGCCATTAAAACTAACGACGTGGTGTGTTTAGAAGTTTCTAAAAGCTAATTATTCAATTTTTTGAATCAATATATTTTTCCCATTAAAAACAACCATATCATTAATACTTTTGCCCAGTAATAGTTTTCCAATGGGTGAAATAGATGAAATGGCATAAAACGATTGACCGTTCACTTCTAATTTTCCTGCGCTTACAGCAATAAAATAGTTTAACTGGTTGGTGTAAACCAACGACCCAAGCGCCACCACGGTAGCGCTTTTATCAACTTGAACCCTATTTAAAACAGCCCGCATTTTATTGATTTCAGCTAATTGATTTCCTGTTTTTTCGCGTTCAAGTTGTAGCATTGCTCTACCTGTTTCATGTTTATCTCCTGCGCTGCTTTTGGTTTCGGACAATAAGGATTCTTGAATTTCTAAAATAGTATTTTGAATAATTAACAAACGATTATCTATAAACTCAATACACTTGTTGTATAATTTTTCCTTAATAGACATTACACTAAATCAGCTAATTCCTTACCAACCAAACTTCCTATGGCAACTCCCATTCCGCCAAGTCGGACGCCGCAAAAAACATGATTGGACACTTGTTTTACAATTGCTTTTTTCTGGCTTCCAACTCCCATAATTCCACTCCATCTATGGTCAATTTCAAAAGGTGTTTCTGGTAAAATTGTAGTTTTAAGTAGTTGTTCTAATTTGTTTTGGATGGTTTTTGTTTGTCCAAAATCCGTGGTTTCTTCAGTTTTATAGTCAAGGTTTCGACCTCCTCCAAACAATATTCTATTATCAATATTTCTGAAATAATAGTACCCTCTTTCTAAGTGAAAAGTACCCTTTATTTGTAAATTTTTTATTGGCTTAGTAATTAATACTTGTGCTCTTGCTGGCTTTACGCCTTCTATATTTAGTTGAGAAGAAAACCCATTGGTGGCTATTAGTAATTTTGAGGATGAAAATTCAAAATGATTTGTGTCTATTTTAACCGAATTATTGTCTTCAAAAAAACCTGTTACAGTTGTATTGTTTAAAATTTTAATTCCTTTTGATAACACTTTCTTAAGTAAGGTTTCCATCATTTTGCCTGTGTCCAATTGCCCTTCAAACTTATTGAAAATATACTTCTGTTTTATATTTATAAATTGAAAAACATTGTCGCTAACACTATACACATTATCATTAAAAATTGGTTTAAGCAACCTATTTATAGCTTCCTTTTTCTCTAAACATTCTTCTAATAAGTTGTCTTGATTGGAAAACAACTCAAACCCTCCCAATGCTTTATAGTTAATAGCCTTATCGCTTAGGGTTTTTCTTAGTAATTGCAAACCATCAATACGTTTTTTTACGAGCTCTAAGACTTCTTCTTTTGTGTGTGATTTTAAGTCGTCCAAAATTTCACTTAAACTACCAAAACATGCAAAGCCAGCATTTTTTGTGCTAGCTCCTTGTGGCAATATGCCTTTTTCGAGTATTAAAATTTTAGCTTCTGGAAAACGTCCTTTTAAATGCAATGCACAGTTAAGTCCAACTATTCCACTACCAATTATAGTATAATCAACATCTGTTAACCACGATTTTATTTCCCAATACGACAATTTCATAGAGTAAAAATAGTGGTTTTGATTGATTATGTGTTAAAAACAAAAAAACCTGAATTTTCATTCAGGTTTCTTTAATTAATCTTTATACTGTTCATCCATTTCAAAATCTTCCATGAATTTAGTAGTATAATTACCTGCTAAATAATCTGGATGGTCCATTAATTGTCTGTGAAACGGAATGGTTGTTTTTATCCCTTCAATAATAAATTCATCTAAGGCACGCTTCATTTTATTGATGGCCTCTTCACGAGTTTGCGCAGTTGTAATTAACTTGGCAATCATTGAATCGTAATTTGGCGGAATAGAATACCCTGCATATACATGCGTATCTAAACGCACGCCATGACCTCCAGGAGCGTGTAATGTTGTAATTTTTCCTGGTGATGGTCTAAAGTCGTTAAATGGGTCTTCGGCGTTAATTCTACACTCAATTGAATGTAAATTTGGAGAATAATGCTTTCCAGAAATTGGCACACCAGCAGCTACTAATATTTGCTCACGAATCAAATCGAAATCTATTACTTGTTCCGTAATAGGGTGCTCTACTTGAATACGTGTGTTCATTTCCATGAAATAGAAATTTCTATGCTTATCAACCAAGAATTCTACCGTCCCAGCGCCTTCATACTTAATATATTCGGCAGCTTTTACAGCAGCTTCACCCATTTTTTTACGTAAGGCTTTGGTCATAAATGGAGAAGGAACTTCTTCCGTTAGCTTTTGATGGCGTCGTTGCACCGAACAATCTCTTTCAGATAAATGGCAAGCAACACCTCGAGAATCTCCAACAATTTGAATTTCAATATGTCTAGGTTCTTCAATGAGTTTTTCCATGTACATATCGTCATTTCCAAAGGCTGCTTTCGATTCTTGTCTTGCAGAATCCCAAGCTTCTTTTAAATCTTCAGGTTTCCAAACGGCACGCATCCCTTTTCCACCACCTCCTGCAGAGGCTTTAAGCATTACAGGATAGCCTGTTTCTACAGCAAGCTTTTCACATTCTTCAAAATCTTCTATCACACCTTCACTTCCTGGAACACATGGCACTCCTGCTGCTTTCATCGTAGCTTTTGCGTTGGCCTTGTCTCCCATTCTATCAATCATTTCAGAAGATGCTCCAATAAATTTAATGTCGTGTTCCCCACATATTTTTGAGAATTTGGCATTTTCAGATAAGAATCCATATCCAGGATGTATCGCATCGGCGTTAGTAATTTCTGCCGCTGCAATAATGTTAGACATTTTTAAATACGATTCGTTACTAGGTGCTGGACCTATACAAACCGCTTCGTCAGCAAATTTTACGTGAAGACTTTCGGCATCAGCTGTAGAATATACTGCAACTGTTTTAATTCCCATTTCTTTACAGGTTCTAATAACACGTAATGCTATTTCCCCTCGATTGGCTACTAATATTTTTTTAAACATAACTCTTGTTTTAAAAATTTCAAATTCCTTACTCCAAATTCCAAATATTGGATTTTGAGTCCCGATAATCATCGAGATGTGTTTTGGAATTTTTAATTGTTATGATGGGTCCACCAAAAATAATGGTTGGTCAAATTCTACTGGAGAAGAGTCGTCAACTAGTATTTTAACTATTTTACCAGAAACTTCAGATTCTATCTCATTAAAAAGTTTCATTGCCTCAATAATACAAAGTACATCCCCTTCTGAAATATTTTGTCCTACCTCAACAAATAATGGTTTATCTGGTGATGGTTTTCTGTAGAAGGTTCCTATAATAGGTGATTTTATTGTAATATATTTTGAGTCGTCCTCAGCTGGAGCTGCTGGTGTAGCTGTTGGTGCAGGCGCGGAAGCAACTGGTTGAGCAGCGGCTTGTGGCATTTGCGCTTGTACTGGAACTTGCTGTACTATTGTGGTTTCAGAATCTGATCCTGTTTTAATGGTGATTTTTACATCATCCATCTCCAATTTAACCTCGTTAGCACCAGACTTGGCAACAAACTTGATTAAGTTTTGAATCTCTTTTAAATCCATAATTTGCTATTTTTAATTTAGTTAGTTTGTTAAGAATTATAGGCCCATTTTAAATAAATGGAACCCCAAGTAAATCCGCCTCCAAAAGCGGCAAAAATTATATTATCTCCTTTTTTAAGGTGTGATTCGTAATCGTGTAATAATAACGGAAGCGTTGCCGACGTAGTATTACCATATTTTTCAATATTCATCATTACCTTGTCTTTGTCGAGCTCTATCCTGTTGGCGGTTGCATCAATAATTCGTTTATTGGCTTGATGAGCAGCTAACCAAGCAACATCATCTTTTGTTAAATTATTGCGCTCTAATATTTTTACTGCTACATCTGCCATATTAAATACAGCATTTTTAAATACTGTTTTTCCGTCTTGAAAAACATAATGCTTACCATCGTTAAAAGCCTCTTGAGTCATAGGGTAAGATGAGCCACCATAAGTTGCTTGTAAAAACTCCCTTCCAGAGCCATCGCTTCTAAGGTATTCGTCTTGAAGTCCTAAACCCTCTTCATTAGGTTCAAATAAAACAGCTCCTGCGCCATCTCCAAAAATGATACACGTTGCTCTATCTTCATAATTAATAAATGATGAATTTTTATCAGCGCCTATTAATAACACATTTTTATATCTTCCTGATTCAATATATTTTGCAGCTGTAGACATTCCAAACAAAAAGCTTGAACAGGCTGCCTCCAAGTCAAAAGAAAATGCGTTTGTAGCACCAATTTGTGTTGCTGTATAAGCAGCTGTTGACGCTGCCTTCATATCTGGAGTTGCGGTTGCAACTATAACGAGTTCTATATTTTTTGGGTCAATTCCTTTTTTCTTTATTAAATCTTCTGCCGCTTTAATAGCCAAAAAAGAGGTTCCTTTCCCTTCATCTTTAAGGATTCTACGTTCCTTAATTCCTGTTCTAGTTGTAATCCATTCATCATTAGTATCAACCATGGTTTCCAATATTTGGTTGGTTAATACATATTCTGGCACATATGCGCCAACAGCTGTAATCGCTGCTGTGATTTTACTCATAGTTATAGTTTAGTTTTGAACAAAAAGTCGCAAAATTGACGTAAAACGCCAAAAAAGTGATGAAAAATACCACTTTTTACACAAATATGGTGCAAAATAGGTGTTTTTGGCTTCAAAAAAAATTTATCATAAAAAAAACGCTCACAAGTGAGCGCTTAATTATATTGTTAGCAATGTGCTTATGCTATATTTTCTTCTTGAGAATTATCTACCAACACTTGACCTCTGTAGTAAAGTTTTCCTTCGTGCCAATGAGCTCTGTGGTATAAGTGTGCTTCTCCTGTAGTAGGACACGTAGCAATTTGTGGTACTGTTGCCTTGTAATGTGTTCTTCTCTTATCTCTTCTTGTTTTCGAGATTTTTCTTTTAGGATGTGCCATTTTCTATATTATTTATCCGTTAATAATTTTTTTAATGTATTCCAACGAGGGTCAATATCCTCATTTTCTGTTTTTTCTTCTAAGCTTTTTGGGCTTAATTCTTCTAATTTATTGAGTATTTCTGAGCTTAAAGACCCGTCTATTACGCCTGGGTGCACTCTTTTATGCGGAACTGATAACACAATTAATTCGTAAATATATTGCGAAATATCCACTTCATATTCTGAATGAGGTATGATTAAAATTTCCTCATTTTCATCATTATACTCATTTCCGAACTTTACAACCAAATTAAAATCGTTTTCGATAGCTTGGTCAAAAGGTTCGTTTGTTAAATCACAGTTTACATTAACTGCTCCAGACACTATAAAATGCCATTCTAATAACGTTGTTTTTTTATTTAAAACAACTTTTACATCTAGATTAGCATCGTTAAATTCGTCGTACTCAAAATGGTTAAAGAACTTATTGTCAATTTTATACTCGAAATGATGTTCTCCTTGTTTTAATCCTATAAATTGAATTACAAACTCTTTCATTTTCTTCATCTCCACATTTATTTCGAGCGTGCAAATATATAAAATAATATTTACCTATTTGTGGTTATAAACATTTTTTTGTTTATATCTTTTTTCTTTGTTTTTTTAAGGGATTGCTACTTATTTTTTGAAATTCTTCTCGGTTTTTAAAAATTTGAATTCCTGTAAACAGTGCTTCTTTAAACGAACTGTTATCGGCTTGTCCTTTTCCTGCTATTTCATAAGCTGTTCCGTGGTCTGGAGAGGTTCTCACACCACTAAGTCCAGCAGTGAAATTTACACCTTGACCAAAAGATAGTGTTTTAAATGGGATGAGTCCTTGGTCGTGATATGCAGCAATAATAGCGTCGAAATTGTTATAATTGTTGGAGCCAAAAAAACTATCGGCCGAATAAGGTCCAAAAACCAATTTCCCAGTGTCACGTATCTCTACCAATGTTGGTTTTAAAATGTCATCATCTTCGGTTCCAATAACACCATTGTCTCCTGTATGAGGGTTAATGCCTAAAACAGCTATTTTTGGCTTTCTAATACCAAAATCTATTTTTAATGTTTTATTAATGGTTTCTATTTTTGATGTAATCAATTCTTTGGTGATTTTTGATGACACTTCACTCACAGGAACATGGTCCGTTAAAAGTCCCACCTTTAAACTATTGGTAATCATAAACATGAGGCCTTCGCCTTCTAGTTCTTGAGATAAATAGTCGGTGTGCCCTGGAAAATTAAAAGAACTTGACTGAATGTTGTGTTTGTTAATTGGTGCTGTTACTAAAACATCAATTTTATTGTTTTTTAAATCATTTGTTGCTGTCTTAAAAGATTTTATGGCATACTCACCTATTTTCATATCCTCGTTGCCAAAATTAATGGCCACGTTTTCTTTCCAAACGTTCAGTACATTAACTTTACCATGTATAGCCTGTTCTGGTTTATGAATTCCGTTAAAACTTATATCACTTTTAAAATGTGTTTTAAAAAACGCAAATGCTTTATTTGACGCGTAAATAATTGGTGTGCAAAAATCAAGAATTCTATTATCCTCAAAAGTTTTAAGAATTATTTCGCCACCAATGCCATTTAAATCCCCAACAGAGATACCCACTAAAACTTTTTCCTCTTTTCTCATTAATAATGATGACTTTTGTTTGTAATTTTGATGTTACAAATTTAACTAAATAAAACCGTTATATGTTTACTGGTATTATAGAAGATATTGGAATAGTTACAAATTTAAAGAAAGAAGGAGATAATATTAGTATAACTATTGAAAGTAGTATAACCAACGAATTAAAAATTGACCAAAGTGTTGCCCATAACGGTGTTTGTTTAACTGTTGTAAACATAAAAGATAAAGAATATACAGTAACTGCCATTAAGGAAACCATTGATAAATCTAACATAGGTGGTCTAATGGTTGGTGGTTTGGTAAACCTAGAAAGAGCCATGAAGCTTGGTGATAGACTCGACGGACATATAGTTCAAGGGCATGTAGACCAAGTTGCAACTTGTATAGACGCAAAAGAGCTTGATGGAAGTTGGGAATACACTTTTAGGTATGACGCTTCACTAGAAAACATTACCATCGAAAAAGGTTCTATCACTGTTAATGGCGTAAGCCTAACTGTGGTTAATTCTAAAAAAGACACTTTTAGCGTCGCTATTATACCTTATACTCACGAGCACACAAATTTTAATACTCTAGCAAATGGAACTATTGTTAATTTGGAATTTGATGTAATAGGGAAATACGTGAGCAAGCTTCAGAAAAAGACAGCTTAACGTTTAGATTTTGATTTAATAAAACCTAAATGTTTTATCGCTCCGTAAACAAGTGCTAAGACAAACACAAAAACTACAGCACCGTCAATAGGCAGTCCAACTGGTGGTGGTCCCGAAGGCGGCGGCGGTACAGGTCCTCCCTGATAGGCGTAAGCCATATTAGAAAAAACAAATAAGATTTGGGTTATTTTCATATTGTTTTATGAATCATTTTGCTGTAAAAGTATGAAAAAAAGCGAGTTATCAAAATTTTTACTACAAAAAACACCTATGAAATGCTCAAAAACATCGATTAAGTGCATTCTAGGTTACAATTGACACTAACTAATTGACTAAATATTAAAAGAATTAACTGTGTTTATAATCCCTTTGTTATCCCTTAATATGGCAAAAATAAATATTTTGTATGTATTTTCTGAAATATTTTTGGGTTTATTGATATCGTTTCAAAAAACGATAGGTTAAAATTTGACACTTACTTGTTTGTTAAGTCACTCCTATTTCTGTGAAAACAAAAAGGTTTTAGTAAAAAAACTAAAACCTTGCTTTTGTTGTGGTCCCACTTGGAATACTACTAATTACAATTATAGAGAGTGTTGTGGAGTAATACGGAGTTTCGAATAGATTTATTGTTTACTGAAAGAGTAATAAAGAATACTATAGATGTATAAAGGTTTGAGCATCGATTGATTTTTTTATCCTTTTTGTCAAAATTAGAAAGGCCATTCCTACAAAAGAATAGCCTTTTCATTTTTATATTATATCTATGTCTTTCATAATTTCTAAAGAAACAGGTGCTACTGGGTTAGAAATCATTTTAAATACTTGATAGAATTTTGCTAATTGCCCCATAGCTATATATAATTTCACTTTTAATTGCTTACTAAAAATCCAGAGTTAAATGCATACTGATTCCATTTTGGCAATGGATGAAATTCACTCGCCTGCACATCTCTAAACAAACGTTCTAATTCATTTTTACTGTAATAACTTCCACCTCCAATAAGCTCCATGGCATATTTAACTGTGTCAATACAAGCCTCGCTTACATTTGTTTTTAAGCTTAGAATTTCTGATGATAGTTGTTTGGAAGGTGAGAATTCGAGTTCATCTGTACGTTCATACATGGCTTTCCATTGTACTTTGGCGCTTAAAAATGCATTGTCCAATTTACCTAATACATAAGGCATATGACCTTGATTTGATGTGTTGTTCTTAGCAAAATTGATGGCAATTTCTCTAGCACGTTCAGCAATACCAATATAAGCAGACATTATTAATGGCATAGCCACTGTGATTACAATATTCCAAACATTATGAAACTCATCTTGTGGTCTTTCTAAAGCAATCGCGCTATCTGGAACAAACACGTCTTTTAAAACTACGGTTTGAGAACCTGTTGCTCTCATTCCCATAACATGCCAATCGTCTAATAGACTTAATCCTTCTGTTTTAAAAGGCACTCCAAAATGCAATACTTTGCGCTCACCTCTTTCATTTTCATAAGGTGCTGAAGTCACTAATATGTTTCCTGTAGCTGACTGACTCGCAAATGCCTTTTTTGCATTTACCAAATAACCACCCTCTACTTTAGTCATTTCTCCATTAGAACCCAACCAATCTCTTGCACCTGTACTTACAAGTACTAATTGATTATCTGCAACATTAGCCAATAATGGTTTGCCTGTGTTTTTATGTTTGTATTTCCAAACTGTAGCAGCCACAAGGTGTTGATGCATTGAAAACGCTAAAGCTGTTGAACCACAATTATTTCCAAATAGTCTAATAATATTACATACTTCAGAGTAAGGCAAACCTGCTCCTCCTAATTCTTCTGGAACCATTAAAGAGAAAAACTCATTCGCTTTTAACTTCTCGTAATTTTCATAAATGAATTCACCTGTTTTATCTTTTTCTGATGCATATTCTGCAAAAGATTGTGCTAAATCATTAGCTATTTTATTCCAATCTGTATTATTTGATGTTACTGTATTCATTATTTCTTGTTTTTTATGATTAATCCTTTTGATGTTTATTGGTTTTGTAATTGTAATACGCTGTCGGTTAGCATCTGTTGATGCACTTTATTACCTTCTTCTTCAACAATATCAATGATCTCTTCAATGTCTTTTTTAGACGTTCTAAAATTGACGATGCAGCTTCTTAAGCAATAATTTTCGTTGATAATAGCATTAGAAATAAACACTTCTCCGCTTTTTTGTAATCGCGTTGTTAGTTTTTCGTTTAACTCATTTAAGTACACTTGTTTATTTTCTAAATGTTGAGGTATTTCTGAAGGTATATACCTAAACGTCGCGATACTTAAACTTTGGGTTACTGCATCAAGGTTTGGGTGTTGATCTGCTAATTCAAATAATAATTTAGACAACTTTATATCTTCAGATATCATTTCTTGATAACCTTGTCTTCCTACTTGCTGAAGCATTAACCATACTTTTAATGCTCTAAATCCTCTAGAATTTTGAAGTCCGTATTCATAATAATTTTGTTCAGCATCTTCTGTATCAAAATTGAAATACTCTGGATGTGAACTATATGCATCAGTTAAATGTTTTGGGTTTTTAACCAAAGTACAACCAGCTTCTAACGGACTATACAACCATTTGTGTGGGTCGATCGCAATAGAGTCTGCTTCTTTTATACCTTTAAAAGTTGCTTCTAATTCTGGAATAATATTGGCTGGTGCACCATAAGCTCCATCAACGTGAAACCACATATGATACAATTTACAAATGGCCGAAATACCTTCTAAATTATCGACTGTTCCTGTGCTTACATCACCAGCAGTACCAACTACAAAAAAGGGTTCATTGCCTTCAATAATATCTGTTGTGATTGCGTTTTCTAATGCTTCTAAATTCATTTTATTATCCGCATCAGTTTCTATCCATCTAATTGCATTTGTTCCGTGTCCAAATAAAATGGCAGCTTTATCTATCCATGTATGTGTTGACTTTGAACAATACATGATTAGTTTTTTCTTCAAAGAACCAAGGCCTTCTTCTTTAATATTGGCTGGTGCTTTAGCTGTTCGTGCCGCAAGAAATGCTGTGAAATTTGCCATGTTCCCACCACTAACTAACACACCTCCATAATTAGATTCTACTCCAATAAATTGTGCTAGCCATTGTATGGTTTGCTTTTCAATTTCTGTTGCCATTGGTGATAATGCAAATGCGCCAACGTTAGGGTTTACCGAAGCTGCTAACAAATCTCCTAATGCTCCAATTGGTGCTGCTGAACCTGTGATATAACCCATAAATTTTGGGTGGCCATTAAATAATGAATGGTTATACAATAAATCTGTAGCTTTCTCTAATAAAACTGATGCAGAGGTTCCGTTTTCTGGAAATGATTGATTACCTAATAGCGACTGTAACTGCTTTGGTGTTTCGCCAGTCGTAACTGGTCGCTCCGAAATAGTTTCGTTAAAACCAGAGATACTATCTATTAAGTTATGTCCTAAAGATTTAAATTCTTTAGCTGTTAATTCTAATGGTGCTTTTCTATTATTCTCCATGATGTTTTGTTTTAAAACGTTTAATTATTAAGCCGCTGTTATTAAAATGCGTTCTATACCAGCAAAGCAATTATTCATTATAATCCTGTGTTCTTTTTTTGCTCTTACTAGAAGATTTTTTACTTCAAAAAGAAATGCTTGTAATTGATTTTTTGAGTAGTTTTTATCTTCTATTGCTTTGCATATTTTCTGAATGCCTTGATAATCATTATCAGCATTAAACTCGGTTTGCATTTTATTAATTTCAGTTTCACTAATATGAATAGAGGTGAAATCGATATGATTCTTTTTTGTGAAATTTGAATGCATTAAAAATAAAAGCAGATACACTTTTAGTTCTTCTGTTGTCCATGTTGGTTTATGATTTTTCATGACTTTGGTACTTTTAAATTTTAATTACAGTTTTCGCCAAAAGCTGAGAAACCATCAATACCTGATGACCAGTTTGCATTACTATAAATAGCATCATCTACTTCAATACAATAAAGGTTAGAATTAGACCTTGCTTCAAAATCGGTTAAGCTTCCATTGTTTCCATTCTTTACACTTAGGTTTGTTAGTTGATTATTAGAGACGTCTAAGTCTTCTAATAAACTGTTTTGGCTTAAATCTAATTCTGTAAGTTGATTATGAGCTACTTTAAACCAATACAAATTCGCACTATTCGTAACATCTATACTGGTTAAAAGGTTATTAGAAGTACCTAATCTTACAAGATTTATATTATTTGCTACATCTAAATCTGTTAATTGGTTATTATCGCAGATTAATACCTCTAAATTTATGTTGCTTCTAACGTCAATACTCGTTAGACTATTTATATAAGCACTAACAGTTTTCAATTCTAAATTGTTACTTAAATCTAAACTTGTAAGCTGATTGTCTTCTGTATTTAAATTACTTAACTTTAGATTATCGCTTACATCTAAATTGGTTAAACTATTACCATAACATTCTAACACTTCAAGGTTTGTAAATGCATCTATACCTTGTAAACTACTAATGTTTTTCTCTGAAACATCTAACTGAATTACAGCTTCGGCATCTGTGATTAAAATGGTTCCGTTTAAGCCATTGGTATCTATCCCTAAATCGATTAGGGCTTGTTCAAAATTTGAGTCTGGAATGTTGACTTCCGTTCTTTCTGTTTTTTCTACATCATCATCGTTTTTACTGCATGATGAGAACATTGTTAGAGCCATTAATAGGCTTAAAATTGTACGATTTGTTGTATTAAGTGATTTCATTATTTATTGTTTTAAATTTGATTTTTGAGTATAGGAAGCCACCAAACCTATGACGGCTTCCAAAATTTTTAATATGTGATTTGAATTAGTTTACGACCAGTTTCTTTACTGTTTCGCCTAAATTATTTTTGATATTTACTAAATATATTCCCGAAGGGATTTGACTAACATTAACAGATTGATTGTTGTTAATTGTTGTTGCCAAAATGCTCCTTCCGTTGAAATCATAGATTTTTATTTGCGAATCTTCTTGAAGCCCTTTTACATAAAATACCTCTGATGATGGGTTTGGATATAGACTTACAGTATCAAATATGGATTCTTCATTTACTCCTAATGATTCACAATTTTCATCAAAACTTGTTTGCGCATCTATATAACTACTCCAAAGTGCGGTACTGTAAGGTGCGTTATCTACTTGAATACAATACAGATTGGGATTATTATCTGCTTCAAAATCAGTAATGATAGTGTTATTGCCATTTTTAACATTAAAACTTGTTAGTTGGTTATTGGCAGCATATATTTCAATTAGCACTGTATGATTATTTAAATCCATACTTGTTATTTGATTACTTGCAAAACTTAATTCCTCTAAATCAAGATTGTTACTAATATCTAATGTTGTTAGTTGATTTTCATACAACTCCAGATATGTTAAATCTGGATTATTACTTACATTTATATTTGTAAGTTGACATGTAGAACATGTTAATGATTCTAATAAAATGTTGTTAGATACATCTAAACTACCAATTGCATTTCCGCCTGCGTGCAATTCTTTTAATGCTATATTATTTGATATATTTAAACTTGTTAAATCATTATTATTACATATTAATATTTCCAAATCTTCAAGACTATTAATGCCTTCCAGATCTTCAATATCATTATTTCCAATTCGTAATTCTATTAAATTTATAAAGCCTTCTATTCCTGTTGCATTTGAAATATTTTCATTACCTACATCTAGACTTATTACTGCTTCTGCTTCCGACTGAAGAATATTTCCTGTTAAACCATTATTATCATATCCTAAATCGATTAAGGCTTGTTCAAAATTTACATCTGGAATAGCAATAGTTGGAAACGGAACGCTACAGTCTTCGCTAAAATTTGTTTGTGGGTCTATAAAGGCACTCCAATTTGCATTACTATAGGCAACATCATCTACTTCAATACAGTATAGACTTGGGTTGTTTGTTGCATAGACTCCATCTATATTAACATTATTTCCATTTTTTACATTAAGGTTGGTAAGTTGATTATTAGTTATTGATAATTCAAACAATTGAAGATTATTACTAGCATCCATATTTGTAATTTGGTTATAACCAATAAGTATTGAAGATAATGCTGTATTGTTTTCAATATTTAAAACTGTTAGTTGATTATTATCTGCTAGCAACTCGTACATGACCATATTGTTCCCAAGCAATAGTGTTGTTAATTGATTATGACTGCAATCCAATTGTGCAAGCGCTAAATTATTACTTACATCTAAGCTCGTAAGATTATTGTTTTCACATTGTAGGGCGCTTAAATTTGTAAAGCCTTCAATTCCTAAAAGACTAGAAATATTTTTATTGTTAACATTAAGATTTGTTACCGCTTCGGCTTCACTTTGTAAAATATCACCTGTAAATCCATTAGTGTCTATACCTAAATCTATGAGTGCTGTTTCAAAATTATCATCTGGAATAGCAATGGTTGGCGCAGATGCATTACAATCTTCACTAAAACTAGTTTGTGCATCAATATTCGTCCAATTCGTATTACTATACGCAACATTATCTACATCAATACAAGTTAAATTAGAATTATTTGTTGTGCTTATACTCGTAAGCATCGTGTTGTTTCCATTTTTTAAGTTTAAACTTGTTAAATTATTATTAGCACAACTAAAAACTGCTAATGCAGGATTATTACTCAAATCTAAACTTGCTAATTGGTTTCCCCAAACCCTAAAATCTTCTAACAATATGTTATTGCTAACATCTATACTTAAAATTTCTCCATCAGAACAACGTAATTCTTTTAAATTAATATTCGTATTTACGTTTAAACTGGTGAATAAATTGCTATAACATTGAAGGTATTCTAATGCAGTTGCATTGCTAACATTCAAATTAGTAATATCGTTACTATAGCAATACAATGTTTGTAATAAAGAAAGGTTACTTACATCTAAACTTGTGAGTTCATTAGAATGTACATACATAGTTTCTAATACAGTATTGTTGCTTACATTTAGATTAGTTAACTGATTAAAAGGCACACTCAAATAAGTTAATAGTGTATTACTACTTATATCTAAACTCGTTAATTGACTATTTATGGCTATTAAATATGTTAAGGATGTATTATTGCTAATATCTATACTTGACAGGTTATTGTTACTACAATCTAACGTTTGCAAAGCAGTATTACTGCTTAAATTTAAACTCGTCAAATTGTTGTTACTACAAACAATACTAGTAACATTAACAAAACCTTCTATACCTTGTAGAGAATTGATGCCTTTATTATTTAGTGCTAACGTGTTTACAGCCTCGGCATCAGATTGTAAAATAAGACCATTTATTGTTCCATCACTGTCTTGACCAGCGTCTATAAGTGCTTGTTCAAAATTAGAATCTGGAATAGCGACTGTTTGTGCAGTTGTTGCTGCTATAGAAAACATAGTAAATAACATCCAAAACATAGTTTTGCTTTTCAACTTATTCACACGTTTTAAATACTCTTTTTTTGTATTGCTTTTTTTAGGAAATGGAACATACATAGGTGTATTTTCTACATAATGCTTATAAAGGTTTCCAAATTCTTTTCGTAAATCTTTTTCTTCAAAAAAGGTTCCTATAATGAAATATGCCGATAAGAAAATGGCAAAAACAAGATGAGTTCCTGTCATAACTGGTGTAGCCCAAAGTCCCAACATGCCTCCAAAATAAATTGGATGTCTCATGTACTTATAAAACCCAACCACTTCAAAATTTAATGGTTTATAAGGTTTTTTCATGATCTCGAAATACACTTGTCTCAAACCAAAGAAATCTAAGTGGTTAATTAAAAATGTACTGATAAATAGAATAGACCATCCAATAAAAAAAAGAGCATACATAAAGTAATTTAGAGTAATATTAGAAGACACGTCCCATAATAAACCGCCTAATGGTTGCCATTGTATAACCAAAAAGAATAGCAATAAACCAGAGACTAAAATAAAAGTGCTGCGTTCTATAGCTCTTGGAAAATAGCTAGAGAAAAAATCTTTGAACCATGGTCTTGCCATGATGCTGTGCTGCACTCCAAAAAGAGCAACTAAAACTAAGTTGTTAAGTAGTGCTAATAAGAATGGCACTCTTGGTTCTTGGTCGATAGATATTTCAGGTATTAAATGACTTACTGATAATATCCAGTATACGATAGAGGCAAAGCCAACTAAATAGGCCGCGATTGAATAGATTAACATTGTAAAACTTTTCATGATTATTTATTTTTAAGTTCGAGACAAACATATTCACGAAAAGAGTGGATAGCACAAAATTTAATGGATACAAATGGGTGACAAGCGCCTAATTTACGGATGACAAATGGGTGACGAAAAGAAAAATAAATTTATTAACTAATTAGTAATCAGTATTTTAATAAATTAATTAAAATGTTTTTAAAAAAGCGTCTAAATCTTCTTCAGGTGACAGATTAAGTTTTTTTCTGAGCCTGTTTCGGCTCTTTTTTACGGAAGAAGGGTTGATATTTTGAAGTGCTGCTATCTGTTTTGTATCTAAATCTAGTTTGATTAATGAACATAATCTTATTTCCGTTTTGGTTAAACCTTCAAATTGAGTGGTTAACTTATCATAGAACGAACTGCTTAACGCATCTATTTTGGTATAAAAGTCATCTGCACTTTTATCAACCCAAATTTTGTTTTTTATTTCGGTATCTAATTCCTCTAACTCTTTGGCGCGTTTTCTGCCTGTTGAGGTTTTTAGATTCTCCATACGTTCTGCTAAAGACAAAGCCCATTCTTGGTTATTAGATATATTAACAGCAAAATTGGTAAGGTCTTTTTTCTTATATTCTATTTCTGAGTTTAATAATTTATTCTGTAAGTCTTTATATTTCACACGTTGTTTATATCGATAGTATAGTAAACTCATTAAGAAAATAGCAGCTAGACTTCCAAAAATTATCCATTGGCTTTTTGCTCTGTTTTTTGTGTTAAGTAATGAAATCTCTGATTCTTGAGTTTTAAGTTTTTCCTCTGCAATACGCGCTTCTTTAGCTTTAACAATACTGTCTAATCGCATGGTTTTAGCAAATTCCATTTGCTGCAACTGCTTACCAACTTCATCTTTTTTTAAGCTATCATTTAAAGTGGCCATTTCTTCATGATATTCTAAAGCTTTAACTTTATTACCTAAAGCTTTGTATCCACGATATAGACAATCACAAGCGTTTTTCTTTTGTATTAGACTATTTAATTCGAATGCAATTTTGTAACTTCTTGTACAAGTTTCAATACTTTTTGAATATGCTTTTTGCTCGAGATAAAGTTCACCTAAGTCGATAACAGTTTCGGATATTAATGGTAGACTCCCTATTTTTTCACGAAGCGCTAAGCTTCTATTGTAATAATTTAATGCCTCCTTAAGACTTCCTTTTTTTTGATAAACATCACCAATATAACCTAGTGATATTGCTTTATTTCTTGCCAATTTAAGTTCGCTTGTTCGCTTTAAACTTCTATTAAAATAGTCAAGAGCCAAATTATAATCTGCTTGTTTTAAGTAGGACTTCCCTATATTATTGAGAGTTAATGAATTATTCTTATCAATTTCCAAACAACGTTGAAAATAGGTTATTGCTTTCTCACTATTACCTTGATCATAATATAAATCACCAATGGTATTTAAAGTAAAAAATGTTCTGTTGTTATCTCCTAGTTCTTCACGGATTTTCAGGCTTTTTTGTAAGTAATTTAAAGCTTTTATACCATTGCCTATATCACTATAAACGATTCCAAATTTATTGTAAGTTGCTGCTATACCTTCTTTATCTCCTAGTTCTTTTTCAATAACAAGTTCTTTTTCAAAATGTCTAAGCGATTCTATATAATTTCCCTTAACCCAATTTGCTGTCCCTAAAGCTTTGTGTGCATGAGCAATGTGCTTTTTAGACTTGATATTTGTCGCATAATCGTATTCTATTTTTCCATAGTATATTGTACTGTCTGGTTCGGTAAATACTATATTCCAAGAGTACTCTCCTAAGGCATTTAACCTTAAACTATCTTGCTTAGTTATATCGTTCCAAACGGATAAAAGAGAATCCATCTCTATGTCAAAATCAGTTTTATTTTCTTGACCAAAAGAAGAATAGCTAATCAAAAGAAGAAAAAAAAGTATGGCTCGTTTAAACATTATGAATTTTAGTTGGTTGTGATTGAAAAATACTTGCTCTAAGGTAAAGAAAAATATAACGAAGAAAAAAGCCTCTCATTTCTGAAAGGCTTGTGTTTAAAAGTGGTCCCACTTGGGCTCGAACCAAGGACCCTCTGATTATGAGTCAGATGCTCTAACCAACTGAGCTATGGGACCAATTAAGGCTGCAATATTACTACTTATTTTATTTCTTAGCAAGGAAATTATTCTTTATTAGTACGCTCTTGGCACAGCTCAATTAACACACCGTTTGTCGATTTTGGATGTAAAAAAGCGACCAACTTATTATCGGCTCCTTTTTTAGGTTTATTGTTTAAAATAGTAAAGCCTTCTTCTTTTAATCGTTTTATTTCTTTTTCAATATCATCTACATCAAACGCTATGTGGTGTATGCCTTCGCCCTTTTTCTCAATAAATTTTGCAATTGGGCTGTCTTCGTTAGTCGCTTCTAAAAGCTCAATTTTATTCTCTCCTACCTTAAAAAATGATGTTTTAACGCCTTCGCTTTCTACCGATTCTGTTTTATAATGTGGTTCACCAAAAAGTTTTTCAAACAACTCATTGGACGTTTCAATGTTTTTTACCGCAATTCCTATATGTTCAATTTTATTCATCATGCTACAAATTTAATTTAAAACACTAACGTTTTAAAGCATTAACTAACGAAATGTATTATTTTTGTGGCATGGAAAGTAATAGACAGAAAAAAATAGCATCGGTTTTACAACGAGATTTAGTAGATGTGCTGCAAAATGCAGCAACGCAAGGTGGTATGAAAGGTGTAATTATTTCGGTAACAAAAGTAAATGTAACTGTTGACCTTTCCATTGCGAAAGTGTATTTAAGTATTTTTCCTGTTGAAAAAGGCGCAGAATTATTAGAGGGCATCACATCCAACGCTGCACTTATAAAACATGAATTGGCGCAACGCACCAAACACCAGCTAAGACGCATGCCTCAGCTGTCTTTTTATATTGATGATTCGTTGGAATATATTGATAAAATTGACCGTTCTTTAAAAGGGTTGGACAACCCATTGAATGACCCTGATTTATTAGAAAAAAGAAAGAAAAAATAGTTGAGTTTTCCTTTTTATATAGCTAAACGTTATCTGTTTTCTAAAAGCAGTAATAATGCCATTAATTTTATTACGATAATTGCTGCTATCGGAATTATTATTGGTAGTGCTTCGCTGTTTATTGTGTTGTCTGGTTTTGCTGGTTTAAAGGATTTTAGCCTTCAGTTTACATCTTTTGTGGACCCCGACCTTAAGGCAATTCCAACTCAAGGAAAATCATTTACACTTTCTGAAGATATTGTAAATAAGATTAATAACGTTGAAGGCATCGCTTCTTACACTAAAATTATTGAAGAACGCGCAGTACTCAATTTTAAGGATAAACAGCTTATCGTAACCCTAAAAGGTGTTGACCAAAATTACCCGCAAACTACCATTGATTCTCTTGATGTTATTGGCCAATGGTTTGAGCATGGAACAGACCAAATAGTTGCTGGCTCTGGTGTTTCAAATTATTTGTCCTTTGGAATTTTTGATTATGGAGAAAGTATTAAGGTTTCGGTGCCTAAGCCTGGAAAAGGGCAGCCAACATCTGTAAATTCAATCTTTAAATCGGTTAATGCGGTAAATTCAGGGATTTTTGTGGTTAACGAAGACCTTGATAACTCACTTATATATGCCAATTTAGAAACCGCACAATACTTGCTCAATTATAATGAAAACCAAGTAAGTGGCATTGAATTTGTACTCGAAGACATCGAAAATATTGAAACTGTACAAGAAGAACTAAAGTTAGCACTAGAAAATTCTTTTGCCTTAAAAACCAGAGAACAACTAAACGATGCGCTTTATAAAATGTTAAATACCGAAAATCTTGCCGTATATTTAATATTTACGTTAGTGTTAATTATTGCACTTTTTAATGTTATTGGTTCAATAATTATGATGATTCTAGACAAGAAGAAAAACCTAAACACCCTGTTTAATATTGGTGCTACCGTAAAAGATATTAGAAAAATCTTTTTTCTTCAAGGAAGTTTAATGAGTGTGTTGGGCGGAAGTGTTGGATTGTTTTTGGGTTATCTTATTGTTGTGCTACAAAAACAATTTTCGCTTGTTATGATAACTGCCAGCTTCCCATATCCTGTAGCGATAGACCTGAAAAATATTTTTATAGTATTTGTTACTATAACCATTTTAGGAATCTTAGCTTCTAAATTAGCATCGTCAAGAATCACAAAGCGATTAATCGTTGAGGCTTAAGCAAATTGAAAATCTGAAAACTTATCTTCCACCTCATCAAAAGCTGCAAACACATCTTTCGCGTCGTCGCTGGTAACCATTTTCATTCGGTAGTCTTTAAAATGCGGAATGCCTTTAAAATAATTGGTATAATGTCGTCTGGTTTCAAAAACACCTAGTTTTTCGCCTTTCCAATCTATAGCCATTTGCAAGTGCCTACGAGCAGCTTCCACACGTTCAGACAAAGTAACAGGTGACAAATGCTCTCCTGTTTCAAAAAAGTGTTTTACTTGCTTGAAAAACCACGGATTACCAATGGTTGCACGACCAATCATGGCGCCATCCAAACCAAAAGAATCCCTCATTAATAGGGCTTTTTCTGGCGAATCCACATCGCCATTTCCAAACACAGGAATGTGCATTCTTGGGTTGTTTTTTACTGCGGCAATAGGTTTCCAATCGGCTTCACCTTTATACATTTGGGCTCTTGTTCTGCCATGAATGGCAATGGCCTTACAGCCAACATCTTGAAGTCTTTCGGCAACCTCAACAATTTTTATGGAATCGTGGTCCCAGCCTAATCGTGTTTTTACGGTTACAGGAAGGTTTGTGCGTTTAACCATTTCGGCAGTGAGCTTTTCCATTAGGCAAATATCTTTCAATATGCCTGCGCCTGCGCCTTTACTAACAACCTTTTTAACAGGACAACCAAAATTAATATCGATGATGTCTGGGTTGGATTTCTCAACAATATCAATGGTCTGCAGCATGCTGTCTAGATTTGCTCCAAAAATTTGAATGCCAACTGGTCGCTCTTTTTCGTAAATATCGAGCTTCATCACACTTTTGGCGGCGTTACGAATAAGCCCTTCGCTTGAAACAAACTCGGTATATACCACATCTGCTCCTTGCTCTTTACAAAGTGCTCGAAACGGAGGGTCGCTTACGTCTTCCATTGGTGCTAATAGTAATGGGAAGTTGGGAAGTTCTATGTTGCCTATTTTTATCAATCTCGAATTATTTGGCGCAAAATTACAGTTTTTTAGGTAATTCTACTTGAAAGATATATTTTAGTATTTATGAAAAAATCCCTTTTGCCTTTAATCTTTCTTCTTATTGTTAATTGTGGTTCTTCTAAAACAGAAAAACCAATTAAAATAAAGACCTTTGAAAATAAGAATCTCTCAGTTAATTACCCTAGTAATTGGGTAAGGTTTGGAAGAACTGGAGCAGCTCTCTTCATACCTAAAACAATACAAAAAAACACTCATGAAAACGAAATTGAGCATGTTGATGTTAATAGGATTACACTCTCTATTGATATTAAAGAAGGTATTGAGGAAATTTTAAAACATTATGCAAACTCTACTCGTGAAAATGTAAAACTCAAAAACTTTCGATTAATAAAGTTAGAGTCGAATCCAAAATTTATTTACAAAATTGAATCTTTAAGAGTTTACAATTCTAAACCAGGAACATACAAGAGAGAAGAATATTTTTATGTAAAAGATGGTAAATTAGAGTTTAATTTATACCAAATGCGAGAGGATTTATTCGATTTTTACCACGATGATGCCATGCTCATTATTAACTCTGTCCAACATAAAAAGTAGCTTTTGCAAATCCCTTTTCAACCAGAGCTTTTCGGTATTTCGATTAATGTTCATTTACTATTAGAGTATTTAGCTTTTTTTATAGCTTTTAGATACTATGTGGTTTTACGAAAGGCTTCTAACGACCACATCACTTCAGGAAATCGTTTATCGATTATTCTTGGTGCTGCTTTAGGCGCGTTAATTGGTTCGCGATTAATTGGGTTTCTCGAAAATCCGTTAGTTGAAATTTCCAGCGCAAACATTGTTCAACTACTTAATACTAAAACCATTATGGGAGGTTTATTTGGTGGTTTACTTGGAGTTGAAATCGCTAAAAAAACAATTGGTGAAACAAAATCATCAGGTGACTTGTTTGTGTTTCCTATTATTCTAGGCATATTTATTGGTCGTATTGGTTGCTTTTTGTCTGGAGTTAATGAGTTTACTTATGGGAAAGAAACAACTTCAATGTTTGGTATGGATTTAGGCGACGGATTGCTACGACATCCAACATCACTTTATGAGCTTGTTTTTTTAGTGTTGCTGTTTTTTGGGCTAAAGCAAATTCAGAAAAATTTAGATTTAAAACATGGCGATTTGTTTAAAATATTTATGCTGCTCTATTTTGGATTTAGATTCTTTATTGAGTTTTTAAAACCCAATGTATTTTACTTATTCGGATTGAGCACCATTCAATATTTATGTGTAATTTGTTGGTTGTATTACAACAAGACTATTATTAATTTGAAGTCACGGTTTTAAAACACTAGATGCCTTGGGTACGACTCTGTTGGAGTTAAAATCATGATACAAGCAGCAGACACCAGAGGTGTCTAACGTTTATAAAACATCATCGATAGTGCTGGGTACGACTCCTTTGGAGTCGTACAAAAACAGACTTTCATGTTTTTACAAACATTTAATTCCTAAGGAATTAAACATCAAAATATATTCAATCAAAAAACTAAAATATGCCGACTAGAAAATATACCTACTACGATTTTACATTAAGCCTGTGTCCGGAATGTTTACGGCGTGTAGATGCCAAAATCGTTTTTGAAAATGGCAATGTGTATATGCTAAAACGTTGCAACGAACATGGTAACAGTAAAGTGTTAATTGCTGACGATATTGAATACTACAAAAACATTAGAAACTACAATAAACCCAGCGAAACGCCTTTTACATTCAATACAAAAACACATTATGGGTGTCCTTACGATTGTGGTTTGTGTCCAGACCACGAGCAACATTCCTGCTTAACCGTTATTGAAGTAACCGACCGTTGTAATTTAACCTGTCCAACATGTTACGCTGGTTCATCGCCAACCTACGGAAGACATCGAACTTTAGAGGAGGTAAAAACCATGTTGGACACGATTGTAAAAAATGAAAAAGAACCCGATGTCGTGCAAATTTCTGGAGGCGAACCAACCATTCATCCGCAGTTTTGGAAAATTTTAGATTATGCGAAATCACTACCTATTCGGCATTTAATGTTAAATACCAACGGAATTAAAATTGCTAAAGATGTTGCTTTTGCAGAACGTTTAAAAACATACTCTCCAGATTTTGAAATTTATCTTCAGTTTGATTCGTTTGAAAATACTGTTTTACAAGAATTACGTGGTGCAGATTTAAATGCTGTTAGAAAACAAGCCATTGAGAACCTCAATACATTAAACCTCTCAACAACTTTGGTGGTCACGCTTCAAAAAGGATTAAATGATGGTGAAATAGGAAAAATAATTAACTATGCATTGCAACAAAAATGTGTAAGAGGTGTCACTTTTCAGCCAACTCAAATTGCTGGTAGGTTAGATAATTTTAACCCAGAGACCGACAGAATGACCTTGACGGAAGTACGCAGAAAAATCATGGAGCAAACAACTATTTTTAATGCCGATGATTTGCTTCCTGTACCATGTAATCCTGATGCTTTAGTCATGGGTTATGCTTTAAAATTGGGTGGTGAAGTCTTTCCGTTAACACGCTATATCAATCCGAATGACTTGTTGGATAACAGCAAAAATACCATTATTTATGAACAAGATGAGCAGCTTCATGGAAAAATGATTGAGTTATTTAGTACTGGGAATTCCGTAGAAAAAGCGGAAGAAAATTTAAAGTCAATCATGTGCTGCTTGCCCAATATTGATGCGCCCGAATTAGGTTATGACAATTTATTCCGTATTATTATAATGCAATTTATTGATGCTTATAATTTTGATGTGCGAGCCATAAAAAAATCATGTGTTCATATTGTAGATAAGGACAATAAAATAATCCCTTTTGAAACTATGAATTTGTTTTATCGCGACGATAAAAAAGAACGATTAGAAGAACTTAGACAAAACATATAGATATGCTAATAATTGGATTTATAATGTTTGGTCCACCCATTGTTTTAACAATTATTGGGTCAAATAAGTCGGACAAAAAGAAAGCTAAAACATTCTATATAGCAGCTGTAGCTTATTTAATTATTGGATTGGGTATTTGTGGTACAATAATTAGTAACTTTTAAATCATTTATATTATGAGCTTACTTATAGAGGTTGGGAATTTAGATGGATTAATTGTTTTGGTTTTGGTTATTATGTTTGGTCCGCCAATAATTTTTGCAATCATAGGAGCTAAACTTTCAGATAAGAAGAAATCTAAAATTTACTATATCATTTCTGTGGCTTATGTTTTAATTGGATTAGGTGTTTGTGGCTCGATGATGGTTGGTTTTTAAACAAAAAAATGATAGTATTAATTGAAAACATGAATCTAGATGGATTGCTAATATTAATAATATTATTAATGTTTGGTCCTGCAATACTTTTGGCTATTATTGGGTTTCTCTTGTTTAAAAAAAATAAAAAAGCAGCAAAAATACTGTTTATTCTTGCTGCCTTATATCTAATTATAAGTCTTGGTATTTGCGGAGCTTTAATGAGTTAATTAAAACTTTATTTCAGCAGTCGCTTCTTTACCGTCTCGCTTGTAAGTAACCTTAGTGGTGTTTCCTGCTTCAAAAACAGATAATGCTCTCATATAGCTCATCATATCTACAATAGTGCTGTCTCCTAATTTTACAATAATGTCACCTTTTTTAAGTCCCGCAGTTATCGCTGGTTTATCTTCGCTTACACCGTCTATACGCATGCCTTCGCCATCGTATAAATAATCTGGCACCACACCTAAACCAACTTTAAATCTTGGCGTTTCCTCACTTTCGTTTTTGGTTTTTCTAAAAGCTAATTCTCCGTTGTCATCTAAATCGGTAATGATATCGAAAATGTATTCTGAAATCATATTCATTCCATCAAAATTCAATTTTTCTGAATCATCTCCAGGTTTGTGATAGTCTTCATGTTGTCCTGTAAAAAAGTGCAGTACAGGAATGTCAACCAAGTAAAACGATGTATGGTCTGAAGGGCCAACACCAGATTCGTTTTCAATAATTTTAAACCCTTTATTACTAGAGCTAATAACTTGTTTAAAATAAGGCGATGTTCCAGTACCATAAACAGCCAAAGTGCTATCGGATTTTAAGCGACCAACCATATCCATGTTAAACATATAGTTAATAGAGTCTGTTGGTATTGTGGCGTTTTTAGCAAAGTAGTTAGACCCTAAAAGTCCCATTTCTTCACCCGAAAATGCCATAAACAAATAATTATTATTCGTGTTGGTCTCTTTTAGTTTGCTCGCTAAATTTAGCATCACAGCCACACCACTAGCGTTGTCATCGGCACCATTGTGGATGGCTTTTTCTTCGGACCTATCCAAAGAGCCTTCGCCACCATAACCTAGATGGTCATAATGCGCACCAATCACGACTGTTTGCGGTGCGTTGTTGTCTATAAACCCTAAAACGTTTCTGCCAGTAATACTTCCATCTTCGTTTACAGAGGTGTATTTAGCTTCAGAGTGAGGGTCGGTTTTTGGTGTAAACGTAAAGTCTTGAAAATAACCATCTGTACCCTTACCTTCAATGCCTAAATCTTTAAAACGTTTGGCTATATAGTCTGCTGCTTTACGCTCTCCTTCTGTCCCTGTACCTCGCCCTTCTAGCTTGTCATCAGCAAGAAAAGTAACGTCTTCTTTCATTTTATTTTCTGGCGTGTATTCTTTTTTACATCCTACCAACGATAAAAAAAGAACTAATAGCGATATTTTTTTCATAATATAAGTCTTATTTTTGCGCAAAATTAGAAATTAATTGCCATTTATATAAACAATTATGAAAAAAACAGTTTCAATTTTAACACTTGTCGTTTTACTAATAACATCTTGTAAATCTGACAAAAAAGGAAACGCTACTGATGCGGCTTCTGGGGCAACAAAGCAATGGGTAGATTCTTTAATATACCCTGAAGAAGTTCACTTTAAATCTATACGACAAGTAACCTTTGGTGGTGATAACGCTGAGGCTTATTGGAGTTTTGATGACAAGCAAATTGTGTTTCAGTCTAACAACAAAAATTGGGATGTAGAGTGCGACCAAATGTTTTTAATGAATGCCGATGAAACGTTTGATGGTACTGTTCCGCCAATGGTAAGTACTGGGTTAGGACGAACTACATGTGCCTATTTTTTACCAGACAACAAGCATTTTGTATATGGCTCAACGCATTTAGGTGGTGATGAATGTCCGCCAGCTCCACTAAAAAGAGATGGAAAATATATTTGGCCAATTTACCCGAGCTACGACATTTTTGTGGCAGATTTAGAAGGAAATATTACTGCGCAACTTACAAACGAACCTGGTTATGATGCCGAAGCTACCGTATCTCCAAAAGGTGATAAAATAGTATTTACATCTATGCGTACTGGTGATTTAGAATTGTTTACCATGAATATTGATGGGACAGATGTGAAGCAAGTAACCCACGAGTTAGGTTACGATGGTGGTGCATTTTTCTCGCCAGATGGTACCAAATTAATTTTCCGTTCATCACGTCCAAAAACTGAAGAAGAAATTAAAGAATATAAAGATTTATTAGCCGAAGGATTGGTACAACCAACCGAAATGGAGCTGTACATCTGTAATGCTGATGGTAGTGATTTACGCCAATTAACAAATCTAGGAAACGCCAATTGGAGTCCGTTTTTCCACCCAAGTGGCGAGAAGATTTTGTTCTCATCAAACTTTGAAGCTGAAAGAGGATTTCCTTTTAATTTATATATGATTGATATTGATGGGAAAAACCTAAAACGTGTTACACATGGTGAAACTTTTGATGCCTTTCCTGTATTTTCAAACGATGGAAAGAAGTTGATTTTCTCTTCAAATAGAAATAATGGAGGTGGTCACGATACCAACTTGTTTATTGCGGAGTGGCAGGATTAAAAAAGATGTTGTTGCTTTAGTTATGACATTGGCGTGATATAAATCTTAGTCTTTGTCGTGGGTAGCTATTTATTCATTTTCTAAGTTAAATTCATTAACTTGTAATGGCTTTGCGTTCAATTTATTCAAATTTAATTCGAGCTCGCGCAAGATACCTTTTAGGTATTTCTTGTCATTTAATTGTTCCTCTGAAAGCTTTATTTCTTTGCCAAAAAACCAATATTGTCTAAACCCAAACTTGTTCTTTAAAATTCTCATCAATTCTTTGTCTTCTTTAGTGTCTATTAAAGGTATTATTTCGATTCTATTTGTATTTGATTCTGGCTCAACCAGATTAATCCTAAAATAGTAGTTCCCAATTTTTCCTAATAGAAAAGTTTCCAAATCCTTGATTATGCTTCCAACTCCATCAATTCTTCCATAGAAGTCCAATTCTTTAAATGTTGGCTTATCAAAAAGTCTTTTTCTATCTACTAAATTGTTGTAGTTGTTAATTACTGCTGCAATTACCACTATGAGAGCAAATCCTGATGAGTATAAAATCGAATCTGGCAATCTGAATTTTAAAGCTTCAAGCGAAAATCCATATTTAATTATGGTCGGTAAAAAAGTGAATGGTAAAATCAAAAGGGTTGAGATTGTCCACCCTTTTAAAAGAGCAAATCTTTCAAAAACCACTATTTTAATAAGGTCATTCATTTTTATTTCCTAGTGACATAAAACTAATGCTCATTACTAAGTCGCTCACGTTCCTCAACCGTACTAGTACGTTCGTTTGTGGAGAGTTTCGTGTTACCAAACTTATACCTAAAGCCTAAACGCACATAGCGGTCGTCAATATTAATATATTGCGTGTGTTTTTGATAATTAGGGTTGCTTTGTTCAAACAATTCTGTGGTCACAAAAAAGTTTTGTCTGTTAAGCAAATCTGAAACAGATAACGATAAAACACCATTGCCTTTAAACATGGATTTTCTAATAGAAAGGCTTGTGAAAATAGTAGTGCCTACATCTTGGAGTCCTTGCACGGTTTTATGTATATAGGTTAAAGTAAAATTGGTTGATAAACTATTGTCTTTTAAAAATGAGAAATCATTTTGTAAGATGGAATAGTTAGACCATTTTCCCTTTGAAAATGTTTTGTTAAACAGGGTTGCATTGTCTTGGTATTTAAAAAAGGATGAGCCAAAATACGTGCTCCATCTTTGTGTAACGTCAAAATAGGCTTCAAAATCCAACCCAATTTCTTCGGTATGGTTAATGTTTACCGCTGTATAAGCAAACGTGTTTTCTGTATTATCTTGAATTGGCAACTCAAAAATATTGTTCTTGTATTTTTTATAATAAGTTTCTATAACAAACATGTTGTTTATAGAAAACCCTAGTTTGTATTGGTCGGTAAAAAACGGTTTTAGATTAGGGTTTCCTGTTACATAGGTGTTGTCGTTTAAGTAATATTTAAACGGATTTAAATAATTATAATTAGGTCTTGAAATGCTACGCTTATAATTAAGGTAAATGTTTAGTTTTTCAGAAGCTTGAACGCCTAAATTTGCCGTTGGAAACCACTCTAAATAATCTTGGTTACTATTTTGGGTTACTGAGGCTGACTGTGCTTCAATATTGGTTTGTTCGGCTCTTAAACCTGCGCTTAAGCTCCACTTTTCCCAATTTTTATCGTAACTAACATAACCAGCAAATACTTTTTCGTTATAATCAAAAGCATCCGTTTTTGCTGGGTCTTTAATGGTTGAACCACCAACTATATCGTAGTGTTTTATAATGCTGTTTGTGTTAACATCTGAAAATTTTGCGCCCATTTCAAACGTCGATGCGTCGCTAATTGGCACCGAATAATCTACTTGCGAAGTGAAGATTTTTGTGTCTTGGTCAGACCGTGTTTTAAATGTATTATTACTATCAAATACACTATTGCCTAGAAAATAATCGGTGCTTACACCTTGCTCTCTTCTGTAGTCATAATTTGTAAAATGAGAATTAAAAGACAATCGCGCACTATTATCGTATCTATGAATAAAATCTAAATCAAAACCCATGTTTTGTTTAATATCTCTTGAAAGGTTATTTGAAAAAAAGTGTGCAATATCACTTGGGTTGTTTGGTAAAATATCGGTTTTGCTTTTTGTTATTCTTTTGTAATAAGGCATAAACTGTGTGTTGGCAGCAGCACTTAAAGTGCTTTTTTTGCTAACATCCCAATCAAAATTGATATTGGCGTTATGGGTTTCGGCCCAAGTGTTCCTGTCTATGTTAGTGTCCCAAAATTCGTTGTTTAAAAAGTCTATAGTTTCTCTATCTACGCGGTCTATTTTTTGTCTGCCATAACTGTAATTGGCAAAAAAACCAATGTTGTCGCCTTTAAAATAATTGGTCATTCCGTAATTTGTTTTTGGAAAAACACCTTGGGTAACGTTGCTAAATAGGCTTCCGTTATAACCAGAAATAATATTTTTAGCCATAACAATATTTAATACCACACCGCTTTCAGCGTCATAACGTGCTGGAGGGTTTGTAATAACTTCAACCGATTTTATGTTAGATGCTGACGTGCCTTGAAGTAATTCTGCTATTTCACTAGACGAAATATGCACCTTTCGGTCGTTTATATACACCGTGGGTTCAGAGCCTTTTACCGTAATGGCATCATCCATAACAATAACGCTTGGTGTGTTTCTTAAAACCTCCATTAAATTACCTTCACTTAATGCGGTTTTTTCAACATTAAATACCAACCTATCTATTTCACGCTTAAGTGTTGGTTTTTTGTAGATCAGTTCGATTGAAGATAATGCCTCGACAGATTCTTTTAAAATAAGTGTTGGTACTTGAGTGTCTTGAGAAACAGTGATATTGGAGTAGTTATCGACATAACTTATAAAACTAGCTTTTAAAATGTAGTTGTTTGGCGCTACATCTTTAAAAATAAATGCGCCATTGTCGTTTGATGTTGTTCCAGATACTATCGTGGAATCTTGAGCACGAAGCAATAAAATATTTGAATATGCCACAGGTCGGTTGGACTCATCTACAATATTACCAGAAACAGTAAAGGATTGTGACCAAATAGAAGATGTGATAAAAAAACAAATGATTTTCAAAAAAAACCTCATAATCAATTTAATAACTTTGACTTTTCAAGCACAAACATAAAATAATAAATCGGAATGAAATTACGTCTTTTCCGTAATTTTTAAGTCTCTTGCTCTTTCACAAACAAAAATAATTTTGTGTACTTTTGCGGTCTGGTAAAATAGTACCTAGAAAGCATACATGAAAAAGATTAGAAATTTCTGCATAATTGCGCATATAGACCACGGAAAAAGCACCTTAGCCGACAGGCTTTTGGATTTTACTGGTTCGGTTACTGAGCGTGAAAAACAAGACCAACTTTTAGATAGTATGGACCTTGAAAGAGAGCGTGGTATTACCATTAAATCTCACGCTATACAAATGGATTATATCTATAACGGTGAGCCTTTTGTGCTTAACTTAATAGATACGCCTGGTCACGTAGATTTTTCGTATGAAGTATCTAGGTCTATTGCTGCGTGCGAAGGCGCTTTACTAATTGTTGATGCTGCCCAAAGCATACAAGCGCAAACCATTTCTAATTTATACCTTGCATTAGAGAATGATTTAGAGATTATTCCTGTGCTTAATAAAGTGGATTTGCCAAGTGCAAATCCAGAAGAGGTTACCGATGATATCGTAGATTTATTAGGCTGCGACCCTGAGGAGGTGATTCATGCTAGTGGAAAAACTGGGTTTGGAGTAGATAAAGTGCTTGAGGCTGTTATTAAGCGTGTTCCTTCACCAAAAGGAAACCCTGAAGAGCCTTTACAGGCTTTAATATTTGATTCGGTTTATAATTCTTTTCGAGGTGTTGAAACCTATTTTAGGGTTATTAATGGCTCGATAAAAAAGAACCAACAAATTAAATTTATTGCCACCGGTAAAACGTATGGCGCGGATGAGGTTGGGACTTTAAAGCTCAAGCAAGTTCCTAAGCAGGAGATAAAAACTGGCGATGTTGGGTATGTAATTACTGGAATAAAAGAAGCAAAAGAAGTTAAGGTTGGTGATACAATTACCGATGCTAAAAACCCAACAACAAATGCTATTGAAGGTTTTGAAGATGTTAAACCCATGGTGTTTGCAGGAATTTACCCTGTTGACACTGAAGATTATGAAGAGCTTCGTAATTCCATGGAAAAACTACAGCTTAACGATGCGTCATTAGTCTTTCAACCTGAAAGTTCCGCGGCTTTAGGGTTTGGGTTTCGTTGTGGTTTCTTGGGAATGTTGCACATGGAAATTATTCAGGAGCGTTTAGAGCGTGAGTTTAATATGACGGTTATTACAACTGTTCCCAATGTTAGTTATCATGCCTTCACAAGAAAATATCCTGACCAACCTATAATAGTAAATAACCCTACCGATTTACCTGAGCCTTCTGGTTTGGACCGTGTAGAGGAGCCTTATATTAAAGCAACTATTATTACTAAAGCGGATTTTGTTGGCAATGTAATGTCGTTATGTATTGAAAAACGTGGACAAATTACCAATCAAACCTATTTAACAACCGAAAGAGTTGAGTTATCGTTTGATATGCCTTTAGCCGAAATTGTTTTTGATTTTTACGACCGTTTAAAAACCGTCTCAAAAGGATATGCTTCATTCGATTATCATCCAATAGGTATGAAGACTTCAAAATTAGTTCGTGTAGATATTTTATTAAACGCACAGCCTGTTGATGCGTTGTCTGCATTAATTCATGCTGATAACGCTCACCATATTGGTAAAAAGATGTGCGAAAAGCTGAAAGAGTTAATTCCTCGCCAGCAATTTGATATTCCAATTCAAGCGGCAATCGGTGCAAAAATTATTTCAAGAGAAACCGTTAAAGCACTTCGTAAAGATGTAACCGCTAAATGTTACGGTGGTGATATTTCACGTAAACGTAAACTTTTAGAAAAGCAGAAAAAAGGGAAGAAGCGTATGCGCCAAGTGGGCAATGTTGAAATACCTCAACAAGCATTTATGGCGGTTTTAAAGCTTAATGATTAGTGTTTTTTGTTGTTTCTATAGTGTAAACACGCAATAATAATAAAGCCAATACCAGTTAAAATTGGTGGTTTAATATTTGCATTTACACCCATTACTATCATTGCAACGGCAATTATCACTAGTAAAATTAATAGTATTTTATTTAGTTTCACTTTAGTTTATGTTTAAATCAATAGGCTTTCCTAAATATACTAATTCATAACCTTTTTCGATAATAAAAGTATCCTTATTGTACGAGGATATTATTTCTAGTTCTCCATGAATGTCTTTAATAAATAATGGAATAATATCTTTATCTGCGTTTGTGAATTCAATTAGCTCTTGATAATGTTCTTTGCTTTCCAATTTGAATTCATGAATTATTGGATACAACCGAGCTGTTTCAGTTAATGAAGCATAATCATCTATATGAGAAAACAAGCCTTCTTTTGGATTATTTGATGTATCGTTCATTTCGTCAGGTGACACCAGCCTAAAGGCGCCGTTCTCACCGAATTGTTTTCCAAATTTATTTATTGCGTACTTGTTTATATCTGAATTCCCTGTTAAAGCCATTAAATAGCCAACATCATTAAGCTCAATATTATCAGTTAATGTTTCAGAATAAATATTCGTGCTAAATGCTTCTAATCCTTTTTCTTTAGCCTTAGAGATGTTGGTTTGGTTGCTGTCTATCAAAACAACATGTCTGTCGTGGCTTTCTAAATACAGTCCTATAATTTGAGACACATGAGAGGCTCCAACTATTAAAATCCCTTCTGATTTTTTTAGAAATACACCTACTATTTTTGCGAACAAACGCGCTGTAGTCGCATTTAACAATACAGTTCCCAAAACAATTGTAAACACCAACGGTGTTATGTACTCAGCTCCTGCAACTCCGTTCCTAGCTAATTTTAAACCAAATAAGGAGGCAATACCCGCAGCAACAATGCCTCGTGGTCCAACCCAGCTTATAAACAGTTTTTCGTTAAGCTGTAATTTAGACTTATACGTGCTAAGAAATACGCCCAACGGGCGAATAATAAGAATAACTATTCCAAATAACAAGGCTGTTTCCCAATTATAAATAAGGAGTAAATCTGACATATTTATATTAGCAGCGAGCAATATGAATAATATGGATATAAGTAATACGCTAAGAGATTCTTTAAAATATAATAGCTCTTTTAAATATGGTGAGTTTGAGTTCCCTAAAACCATTCCCATAACCACCACAGCTAATAAACCTGACTCGTGGGCAAAGCTGTCTGAAAGCACAAATACACCTAATACAGCAGCCAAGGCAAATACATTTAGTAAATAATGAGGCACCCATTTTTTATTGATAATAAAGTTCATTGCATGTGCAAATGTGAATCCAAAAGTTGAACCGAATAATACAATTTTTCCAAACTCAATAAGCGCTGTTTTGGTAAACTCTCCTCCGCCTCCAACACTAATAAATTCAAACACTAATACTGCGACCAAGGCGCCTATTGGGTCAATTAAAATTCCTTCCCATTTTAAAACAGCCGAGACATCTTTTTTTAATGGAATGTTTCTTAAAATTGGTGTAATTACGGTTGGGCCAGTAACGATTATTAATGCTGAGAATAGTGCGGAAATTTCCCAGCTAAAATCAAAAATGAAATGAGCTGCCATTCCAGCTCCAACGAATGTAACCAAAGACCCTAGAGTGATTAGTTTTGTAATGACAGGTCCAACGTTTTTTATTTCACTAAGCTTTAAAGTTAAGCCTCCTTCAAAAAGAATAATACTAATTGCTAGAGACACAAAATAAAACAGGCTTTCCCCGGGGAAAAGCCCTTCTTCTCCGTTCCAAATAGGTTCTATCCATTTGGTGCCATCTTCACTCAACTCTGTGGCTATTGGGCCAACGAACAAGCCTATTAATATTAATGGTAAAATCGCTGGTATTTTAAACTTCCAAGCAAACCATTGTGCTAAAATTCCTAATATAATTATTCCTGCTAGTTCTAACATTTTTCTTTTTTGTGAAAATACTAAATAAATACAATTTTAGATTTAGTATTAACCGTTGTAGTTGAGGTTCATGTTTTTTATCAGGTTCGATGAAAATAAAAGCATGTTTTCAACTTCATCGGTTCTAGCAATGTGGAGGTATTTAAATATCATTAATGCCTCTCCATTACTTTCGATATGGTGTATTTCGTTTTGTTCTAAAAAACCAACAACATCTTTTGTGAAAAATCTTCTGATAGCACCCTCATCTTCTCCGCTTAATTGAAACTTGTTGGAAAAGTCTGAGTATTTCTTAAAATTAATATCTCCTTTTGCTCCCGAAAGAACTTTTACTCGATTAAATATTTTATCGAACAACCCCTCCTTGTCGATAATAAATTTAGGTATTGGTTTCGGAAGTTTTACTATTTGAACGGTTGTTTGATAAACTTCTAGAGCTAAAAGCGCCCCTTCATCAAAAACGATATCAGCAATTTCCCAGTGTGCATTGTTTTCAGAATCTAAACCTTGCAAAGAATTGTTTTTCATTTCAATTGGACGTGAATCAAAAAAGTGAAAATTTCTTAAATAAGACGTGTTCCAATCTACTTCTCTCTGGAAAGACCATCCGTTAGCTGTTGCTAGTTTTTGTAATCGTATTTGACGTTTTGTAATTCTCTTTTCAATTCTACCAGTTACAACTTTTAACGCTCGATTATGACTGGTAGAGGCAACGTGGTTGTCTAATCCAATTAATTTTACTTCTCCTCCCTTGTTGTCGTGTATTCTTTTGAATTCAATTAAATTTTCCATTATAGAAAGGTCAACTAATCTTGTTTGTGACATATCAATATGCACAACAGATCCTGTTGGAATATCGCTTAAAAGTTTATCTAATTTCAATGCATATAAAAAATTAGAAACCCCTTTTAGTTTTACATCATAAATGCCATTATCTAAATGATAAACTTTAGAGCCAGATTTGTAAATCATTTTAAAGAACTTGAAAAAACCAACCTTTGCTAGTAATATGTGTAGAATGAGTGTTACTAATATCCCACCTACAATTCCATAAAGCAAATCAGTAAACAGCGTAATTATCAGTGTAGAAGACAAAAATAATAGTTGCTCAACGCCTTGGTCATATGCGTGTTTAAATACTTTTGGTGATGCTAACTTAAAGCCTGTATGGACTAAAATTGCGGCTAAAGCTGCAAGCGGTACGCTTCTCAAAATAGGTGCTAAAATTAGAACAAAAAGAATCAAAAATATTCCATGATATAAATTAGACCATTTGGTTTTAGCGTTACTGTTTACATTTACTGTACTTCTTACAATTACAGTAATAATAGGCAGTCCGCCTAACGCGCCTGAGACCATTGTGCTCATTCCAACACCTATTAAGTCTTTATTAAGATTTGTTGTTCTTTTGTATGGGTCTAGCTTATCAACAGCTCGTGCGCTTGCTAGTGTTTCTACAGAGGCAATCATAGTGATAGAGAGAACTGTAAGCCAAAAAGCTCCCGTTCCTACCATTCCAAAATCAGGATGCATAATACTATCTAAAGGATTTGAAGGAATGTCTATTAATAATTGCGGGCCAACCTCATATGGTGTGCCTAAAAAAGAAATGCTGTGTTCACTAAAAAAATCAAAGAAAAATACTAGTGGTATTGCCAACAATAAAACCCACATAGGTGCTGGAATCATTGTAATAAATTTATTCTTGATTTTTTTGTAAAAAATAAGAGTTAAAATACCAACAAGTGCTACTAAAACAACAAATGGATTTGCTTCAGGAAGCTTATAAAAAATATCTAAAAGTGTTCCAATGGTTGTATCTGCGTTCGACTTGGTTCCTAGGGCAAAATGTGCTTGTTTTGCAAAAATAATAACACCGATAGCCGCTAGTATACCATGCAAAACAGAGGAGGGTAATAGCTTAGCAAAACGACCCATTTTAAGAAACCCTAATATAGTCTGTATCGCTCCTGATACCACAATAGCTGCTAAAACATAATTAATGTTGCCATCTAATGCTACGAGACCTCCTAATATTACGGCAATCAATCCGGCTGCTGGGCCATTAATTGCTAAATGCCCTCCACGGAAAAATGTTGTTACTACACCTCCTATAATTGCTGATAGAACACCAGCCATTGGTGACACCTCAGATGCTACCGCTATCCCAAGCGCTAATGGAAGCGCAACAAGTGATACACTTACTGCGGCTGAAAGGTCGTTTCTCCAATTTTCTTTTAACCCTTTGAAACCTGTTAAAGGTATATTGTTTGTGCTCATAGTTTAATTTGAGGGCATAATATACGTTTTTCCAAAAAATGAAATCAGTTAAAACGATAAAAACATTAAGGCTTCGGTAAATAATTCATCACAAGATTGTTAGGAGTTAAATTATTAAACTAAAATATTATTAACAATGGCTTGAAAACGAATACGTTTTTATTATTTTGCTTTCTCTATGAAATTATACCCTATAAACGCTGGAAATTTTAAACTTGATGGTGGTGCCATGTTTGGTGTGGTGCCAAAATCTTTGTGGCAAAGAACCAATCCCGCCGATAATAACAACATGATAGATATTGCGGCACGCTGTTTGCTTATTGAAGATGGAAATCGATTGATTTTAATAGATACAGGAATGGGAAACAAACAAAACGAAAAGTTCTTTGGCTATTATTATTTATGGGGAAACGATAGTATTGATTCGTCTCTAAAAAAATATGGATTTCATCGCGATGATATTACCGATGTGTTTTTAACGCATTTACATTTTGACCATTGCGGCGGAAGTATACAATGGAACAAAGACCGAACTGGTTATGAACCAGCCTTTAAAAACGCTAACTTTTGGAGCAATGAAAATCATTGGCAGTGGGCTACAAACCCTAATAGGAGGGAAAAAGCATCGTTTTTAAAAGAAAACATTCTTCCAATGGAAGAAAGTGGGCATTTAAAATTTGTTGGACTTCCAAGTGATAACATTTTAAAAAATTCAGAATTGGGCTTCGATATCTTTTTTGCCGATGGTCATACCGAAAAGCAAATGATTCCGCTTATTAAGTACAAAGGCAAAACCATAGCGTTTATGGCCGATTTATTACCAACAGCTGGTCATTTACCGCTACCGTTTGTAATGGGGTACGACACTAGACCACTTTTAACACTCGATGAAAAAGATGTGTTTTTAAATATGGCGGCCGATAATGATTTTTATTTGTTTTTAGAACATGATGCACATCAAGAAATAATCACCGTACAGCATACCGAGAAAGGCGTGCGTATGAAAGAAAAATTAACCTTAAACGATTTATAAAAAATGAAAAGACTTAACCTCTTTATCTTAGGCATAGCAACAACTGCTGTGTTATTTGGCTGTGGCTCTTCAGCAGCTATTTTATCAACACCTATAGAGAATATTGATAATACACCTTTAAAATATACCGAGCTAACAGAAAACGAATCAAAAAACTGGATGCATCTGGATTTAGTAAAAGACACCATTCCAGGAATGAGTGTTAATAAAGCCTATAACGAAGTAATTAAAAACAAAAAAGGACAAACCGTTATTGTGGCTGTTATTGATGCAGGAATAGACACTAAACACGAAGACCTTGATGATGTAATCTGGGTTAACAAAAAAGAAATTCCCAACAATAATAAAGATGATGACAACAATGGCTATGTAGATGACATTCACGGTTGGAATTTTTTAGGCGACACTTATGACGAGCAACTTGAATATGTGCGTATATTGGCGAGTGGTAATAAAAACAATCCAAGATATGCCGAAGCGCAAGCAGAATACAATAAAGAATATCAAGAATATAGGGGTTTGAAAGCTCAGTACGACCAAATTGTTCAGCAAATAGAAACCTCACATAAAGCTGTTGCAAAACACTTAAAAAAAGAAAACTACACTAAAGAAGAGGTGTTTGCCATAAAAACAACCGACCAAGCATTGCTTAGGGATGTTTCAGTCATTCAACAAACCTATGGTTTTGGCATTGGTTCTGTTAAAGAAACCATTGATGCTATTAAAAGCGACCTAAAAAACATTAACGAACGATTAAATGTGCACCTAAACAAAAACCTAAAAGGCAGAAAAACAGGGGACGACCCTAATGATTTTTCGCAAACTGTTTACGGAAACAATAATGTTAACCCTGCTAAAAAGGAAGAATTACACGGTACGCACGTTGCAGGTGTTATTGCCGCAGAACGCAATAACGGTAAAGGCATGAACGGTGTTGCCAATAACGTGAAAATAATGGCATTAAGAGCAGTACCAAATGGCGACGAATACGATAAAGATGTAGCTTTGGCGATACGATACGCTGTAGATAATGGTGCAAAAATTATTAACGGAAGTTTTGGTAAATATTATTCGCCGCATAGCGATAAAGTACAAGAAGCTATAAAATATGCTAGTAAAAACGATGTCCTTTTTGTTAGTTCGTCAGGAAATGACGCATTAAACGTTGATAAAAAACCAAGTTTTCCAAATGACCAAAAAAATGATTCCGAAATTGTTGACACCTTTATATCGGTTGGTGCCATAAACTCAAAATACGGCTCAAATTTGGTGGCTTCATTTTCAAATTACGGAAAGAAAAATGTGGATGTGTTTGCGCCTGGATATCAAATATATTCACCAAAACCAAATAATGAATACGACTTTATAGACGGAACTTCCTTTTCTGCACCTGCTGTTTCGGGTGTTGCAGCTTTAATACGTTCGTACTATCCTAAGCTCACAGCAACACAGGTGAAACAAATAATTATGGACTCTGGTTTACAGCTTCCTGCAAAAGTAACGGTTCCCGGAAGTGAGAATTCCGTTAAATCTTTTGGAGAACTGTCAAAATCTTCTAAACTTGTAAACGCTTATAACGCCTTAATAATGGCAAGCAAAATATCATCAAATTAATATTTTATTTTATGAAAACTCTATTCTCAAGAATTCTTTTAATAGCCATCTTTTTAGTTGGCGTTAAATCAAACGCTCAAAACAACAATCCTAATCCAGGGTATTGGCAACAACACGTTGATTATACCATGGAAATTGATATGGATGTTGAAACATTTCAGTATCAAGGAAAGCAAAAATTGGTGTATACAAACAACTCACCAGATGTTCTAGACCGTGTGTTTTATCATTTATACTTAAATGCATTTCAACCTGGAAGCAATATGGATATGCGTTTGCAAAATATTGCAGACCCAGACGGACGAATGACAACAAATGTTGGTACAAAAGAAAATCCAATTATTGAAAGTAGGATTAGCAAGCTAAAACCAAATGAAATTGGTTATATAAAAGTAGCCTCTTTAACTCAAAATGGAAAACCGCTAGAGTACGATGTTGTAGATACTGTTTTAGAGGTAAAATTGGCGACACCAATAAAACCAGGTGAAAAAGCCACTTTTGATATGGTTTTTAGCGCTCAAGTGCCTTTGCAAATTAGAAGAAATGGTAGAAATAGTAGAGAAGGTATCGATTTATCCATGGCGCAATGGTATCCTAAATTAGCTGAGTATGATTTTGAAGGATGGCATGCCGACTCATATATAGCAAGAGAATTTCATGGCGTATGGGGAGATTTTGATGTAAAAATTACAATAGATAGAAATTACGTAATAGGTGGTACAGGCTACCTTCAAAATCCAGAAGAAATTGGGCATGGTTATGATGCCAATAAAACAAAAGGGCCTATAGGTTCTGGTGAAAAATTAACTTGGCATTTTAAAGCACCTAATGTTCATGACTATACTTGGGCTGCAGACCCAGATTACAACCATGATACGCTGCAAGTACCAAATGGACCTATGCTTCATTTTCTCTGGAAAGAGAACCCTGAAACCAATGAGAATTGGAAAAAATTACAACCTGTAACTTCAAAGCTCATGCAATATTTTAGTGAGCATATTGGTAAATACCCTTATGAGCAATATTCGGTTATTCAAGGTGGTGATGGTGGTATGGAATACGCTATGTGTACCTTAATTACTGGAGGTAGAAGTTTAAACGGTTTAGTTGGTGTGACATCGCATGAAATGGCGCATACGTGGTTTCAGTTTTTATTGGCTACAAACGAGGGAAAACACGAATGGATGGACGAAGGATTTACTAGCTATATAAGTTCGTCTGCGATGAATGAAATTTCTGGTAGAAACAGAGAAAATCCACATATTGGTTCGTATATGGGTTATATTAGATTGGCAAACTCAGGTTTAGAGCAGCCACTTACCACTCATGCTGACCGTTACGCTATTAATGGTGCTTATGGGACAGCTGCTTATAGTAAAGGTGCTGTATTTATGGCGCAATTAGGCTATGTAATTGGTGAAGACAATTTAAAGAAAACCATCAAAAAGTATTTTGATGATTATGCGTTTTCACATCCAACACCAATTGATGTTATCCGTTCTGCTGAAAAAGTATCTGGATTAGAATTGGATTGGTATTTAATGGATTTTGGGCAAACAACCAATACTATTGACTACGGAGTGACGTCGGTTGAGGCAACTGATAAGGGCTCAAAAATCACCCTTGACAGAAAAGGCTTAATGCCAATGCCTATTGATTTAAGAGTTGAATATACTGATGGCACTACTGAAGATTTTTACATTCCATTAGAAATGATGCGAGGTGAAAAACCAACACCAGTTTCAACAAAGGTGTTACCTGATTGGTCTTGGGCTAATCAAACGTTTAGTTTTGGTATTCCTACAGATAAAAGCAAAATTAAGTCTGTAACCATTGACCCTATTAAGAAAATGGCAGATGTTGATGCTACAAACAATACTTTAAATGTTCAAGAGCCAAAAGAAGAGTCAATAAAAAAAGACTCTAAAATAAAGGGCTAAAACCTAAATAAATTACGAGTGTATTATAAAAAAGCGTCTTAGTTAAGACGCTTTTTTGTACCATATAAGGTGCTTCATCATAAAATTTAAGCCATGTTAAATTACCACTAATTCGTTTTTTAAAACATGATTTTTATCATACCTGAATTGAGTGTTGTATCTTGCCGTTTTTAAGCTATAAATGGACACAACGTATTCTAAAAAAGAACGGTTAAAAAGCAAGAAACTCATTGATAAAATGTTCTTGGAAGGGCGCTCAGTATCGGTGTATCCATTACGGCTGGTCTATCTAGAAACCTCGTTTAATGATGATATTATGATTAAAACAGGTGTTTCTGTTAGTAGGCGTCATTTTAAAAGTGCTGTTGATAGAAACAGGGTAAAACGGTTAATGAGAGAGGCTTACCGATTAAATAAACCCATATTTTTTAACAACTTTTCAACACAATGTGCGTTTATGATTTTGTACATTGGGACTTCAACACCTACTCTTAAAAAAATTGAAACTAAAATGAATTTGTTATTTAACAAATTCCATGAAGACATCAAGAAGAATTAAAATTATTGTTATGAAACACTTTTTGAAAAAGAAATTTATACTTCCAATACTAGCTACATTAGTGCTGCTATCCGCTTCTGCCTTTAAAAGCGACTTCTTTGAAATTGCAAAGCAAATAGAAATATTTACTACCATGTTTAAGGAGGTAAACATGAATTATGTGGACGAAACCAATCCCGCCGATTTAATGGATACTGCTATTAAAAGCATGCTTAAAGAGCTTGACCCTTACACCGTTTTTTATAACGAACAAGATGTTGAAGCCTCTCGTATAGATAATACTGGTGATTATACAGGTATTGGCGCAAGCGTGAGAACTTTAAAAGACAAGTTGGTAATTATTGAGCCTTACAAAGATTATCCAGCTGACCAAGCTGGTTTAAAAGCTGGTGACGAAATTATTAAAGTAGAAGATATTACTGTAGCATCATTTAAAGAAAACGCTGGCGATTTATTACGTGGCGCACCAGGGTCTAAGGTTAATGTTACTTATTTACGGCAAGGAGAGGCAAGAACTGCTACTATAACACGTCAAGAAGTTGAAGTTGGTGCAGTACCTTTTTACGACATGGTGAATGATAATACTGGGTATATTGCTTTGTCAAAATTTACACGTACAGCCTCTAAAGAAACAGAAAATGCTCTTAAAGAATTAAAAGCTGATGGCGCTAAATCCATTATTTTAGATTTAAGAGGAAACCTAGGTGGTTTGTTGCTGGAAGCTGTTAATATTGTTAATTTGTTTGTTGACAAAGGGCAATTGGTGGTTACAACCAAATCTAAAGTAGAGAAATACAATAAAACGTATTACACGCAAAATCAACCTATTGACACCGAAATTCCTCTAGTGGTTTTAATAGATGGTAGAAGCGCATCGGCTAGTGAGATTGTTTCTGGTTCGTTACAAGACCTTGATAGGGCTGTAATTGTTGGTGTACGTAGTTTTGGTAAGGGTTTGGTACAAAGACCTAAACCACTTACTTATGGAACGCAAATTAAGGTCACTATTTCAAGATATTATACACCTTCTGGTCGTTGTATTCAGGCGTTGGATTATTGGAACAGGGATGGGCAAGGAAATGCGGTTCGTGTAAAACAAGAAAATTTCAATGAATTTAAAACCAAAAATGGTCGTTCGGTTTTTGATGGTGGTGGTATTCAACCAGATATTATTATTGAAGATGCAAAATCATCTACAATTACAAAAGCAATAACCAACGGTGATTATATTTTCAATTTCGCAACAGACTATTACTATAAAAACACTGTTGATGATTTAATGAGCTTTAATTTAACTGATGCTGACTTTAAAAATTTTAAAGCTTATTTAGAAGTGAATAATTTTGATTTTAAAACCGAAACAGAAGCTCAATTAACTAAATTAATGGAGACAGCAAAGAGCGAAAATATTGATAAAACACTTCAAAACGACTATTTTAAGTTCGTTTCAACCCTAAAATCGTACAAAAACAAAGCAATCGACGAAAATAAAAGCCAGTTAACCTCATTATTGGAAAATGAAATCATTAAGCGATATTTTTACAGGGAAGGGCTTCATGAGTACTATTTAGCTCATAATAAAGAGGTTAAAAAGGCTGTTGAAGTACTTAGTGACGCCAACACCTATAGAAGTTATTTGAACTAGAATTATGATTAAAAAAATTCTATACATACTATTAATTTTTGGAAACTTTATGTTTGCTCAAACCGAGTTAAAACATGAGGTGTATTTTGATACAGACCAGTACGAAGTATCTCAAATTGAAATTAACAGATTGCTTCTTTTTATTACGGATATTCAAAACCAGGATATAGAAAAAATTTCCATTTACGGGTTTTGTGATGATATTGGTAGCGACCATTATAACCTTCAATTATCGCAAAACCGAGCAAACGAAATTAAATCTATTTTTTCTGAACATGAAATTGATAATACGTTAATTAGCAATGTTGATGGAAAAGGAGAGGTACTTTTAAAAACCGTGAATACTGTTGATGCTGATATTATTAGAGGCTTAAACCGAAAAGTAGAAATTATTGCTTACGTATATATTCCGCCTCGTCCAGAAGTTATTAAGGAAGAGGAAACTATGGAAAGTGCTTTAAAAGGCGATTTAAAAGTAGGCGATAAAGTGGTTTTAGATAACATATTGTTTAAGACAGGATATAGCGAAATCTTACCTGAATCTATGGAAACGCTTGAAAAAATTGCAGCACTTTTAAAAGAACGAAATGATATCTATTTCACTATTCAAGGTCATGTGTGTTGTACAAAAAACACTATGGATGCAGTAGATAGAAAAACAAAAAAACGTAACCTATCCGAAGCTAGAGCACGTTACATTTACTACTATTTATCGCGAAAAGGTGTTAGTAAAAAACGAATGCGTTATGAAGGTATGCGACGAAAACAACCACTAGGTGGCGACCCAAAATATGACAGACGTGTAGAAATTTTGGTGACACGTATCATTAAAAATGATGATAATAATTAAGATTGCTTTATCATAGCAATATGAGGTATACCATCTTCAAGGTACTCCTCTCCTACTTCTTCAAAACCTAAATTATTGTAGAATTTTTTTAAATAGGTTTGTGCTGAAAGTTTTATAGTGGTTTCATTAAAAACAGCTTCAATTGCTTTTATGGAAGCTTTCATAATATCATAACCATATTTATGTTCACGTTCATCTTTACTCACCACTACCCTACCAATACTCGCTTCTTTAAAGTAATCGCCTGGTTTAAAAACCCGTGTGTAAGCAATTATTTTATCGTCTTTTTTTCCAATAACGTGTAATGCTTTTTGGTCTTTTCCATCCAAATCTTGGTACACGCAATCTTGTTCTACTACAAATACTTCAGTACGTAGTTGCAGTAAATCATACAACTCTTTTGTTGTGAGTTCTTGAAAGGTTTTGGTGGTTATTTTTAGCATATCTTTGTCACACTGAGCGCTCCCGATAACAATCAGAACGAAGTGTTTTTATATTAATGAGATTCCTGCCTTCGCAGGAATAGTTAGTCTTGTACAATCACATCTTTATCATCACACTTACCAAATTCTGGTTGAATGTTCACATGATTAATTTCAAATTTATGAAAAAGTATGTCTTCAATAGTATTAAGTATATCATCAAATTCAGATAGCGTGATGTTTTTTTCAAAATCTATATGCGCTTCAAAATGAATTTCTTCTTCATTTAACTGCCAAACATGAATATGGTGTGTATGCTTTATACCTTCAAGTTTATTTATTTCTGTTACAATTTTATCAATAGGAATAGCTTCTGGTGTAAACAACATCAACACTTTGGTAGATGATTTTAATAAATCGTAACCCATCCAAATTAAGTAAATAGCTATTAAAAAAGTAAGCACGCTATCTACCCAAAAAACGTTGTAAAACTTCATAAGCAAACCACCTACTAATACAGCTACACTCGCCATCATATCAGTTAGTAAATGCAAATAACCACTTTTCATATTCATATTGGCTTCAGAATCTTTTTTTAATAAAAGCACACTAAAACCATTTCCTAAAATTGCTATAACTGATAGCCAGATGACTAAGTTTGATTCTATTTCCTGCGGATTTTGAAAACGCTCAACAGCCTCAATAACCAATAAAACAGCCACAATAATGAGTGTAGAAGCATTGATAAACGCTGCTAATATTTCGGCACGTTTGTAACCAAATGTTTTATGTAAAGATGCTTTTCTTTTAGCAAGTTTATTAGCTACATAACTCACCACTAATGAAATAACATCACTAAAATTATGTAGCGCATCACTTAATAAAGCTAAACTCCCCGAAACTATACCTCCAACTACTTGAGCTGCAGTAATTAGAATATTTAAAAAAATAGAAATTAATAAGTTTCTACCTTGTAAATTTCCATGATTGTGATGTGAATGGTTATGTGAATGCGAGTGACTCATGTTATGCTAATTAAAAAATATCATTAGCAAGATGTTGCAGGTATTTTATTTACACGATTTTGATGTCTACCACCTTCAAACTCGGTATTTAAAAATGTATCAACCATTTGTAACGCTTGTGGTATTGCGGTGTATCTTGCAGGAATACATAAAATATTAGCATTGTTATGTTGTCTAGTAAGTTCTACTATTTCCTTGTTCCAACATAAGCCAGCTCTAACTTCTTGATATTTATTAGCTGTCATTGCCACACCATTAGCACTACCACAAATAAGGATACCAAAATCGGCTAATTTATTAACCACATTTTTTGCAACTGGATGTACAAAGTCTGGATAATCTACACTATCATTACTATCGGTTCCGTAATTAGTGACTTCTATTCCTTTAGATTCTAAGTGTTTTATGATAGCAAATTTATAATCGGTTCCTGCGTGGTCGTTTCCTATAGATATTTTCATATAAATGTTTAATTTAATATTAGTAAGACGAAAATTATTTTAAAAAGATGCGTTTTAATAGCATTTATTCTTGGTTATAAAATTACAAAATATAACTATGAGCTATTTTAAAGTTGTTAGTTACTTTTTAATTAATTGTTAATATCTAATCATTACTTCTAATAATTAATATTTTATTATTTCAATATTTTTTTCAAGTAGAAATATGTTTTTAAAATCCAAAATTAGTTGTTGTTAGTAGTTGCACTTTTATTAACCAATAAAAACAGTTTACAAACAGAAATTCTATAAATAGTTATGAGTTAATAAGTGTTTATAACTAAAATAAAGAGTTGTTAACTTTAGTATCTACTCATCTAATTTTTAATGTTTTAATATATAAATAAGTTGTTAATTACTATTAAATAGATTGAAGATAACGTAACATCAAAACAAATATTAAAAAAGTTATCCTAGAAATTAACAAGCTATTATAATCATCATTTTTATTTTAAATTTTAAAAAAGAAATTGTTATTATAATATTAAATGTTGATAACTGAATTTTTAAATTAATCCATTTAATTTTTAAATGTTAGCTTTGCACTAAACTTAATACACCTTCTTCACTCTATATTAAGTTTAAAAATTAATAGATTCCTAATCTTCTAGGAATAAGAATATGATAAAAAAAATAAATGACAAGAAAGAAAAGAAAAACCAAATCTAAAAAAATACATAACCTTACCGATAGTATCCACACGATACTGAAAGTGGATAGAAATAAATCCTTTAACTACAAGCAAATAGCTGCTAAGCTTGGTGTTAACGACGCAAGTAGCAGAAACCAAATCATTAAAACTTTACATCGCTTAAAAGCAAAAGATGAGATAGAAGAAGTGGGCCGTGGAAAATTTAAAGCTATTGTCTCTTCTGAATATTACACAGGAATTTTCGATGCTTCAGCTAGAGGTTCTGGCTATGTGATTTGCGAAGATTTTGAAGACGATATTTTCATCGCTTCCAACAATGTAAATAAAGCACTCCATGGCGACGAAGTTGAGCTTTATGTGTATAAGCGTAGAAAAAAAGGAAAATTAGAAGGCGAAATCACACAAATAATCAACAGACATAAAACCGAATATGTTGGTGTGATTCAAAAACATCAAAACTACGCATTTGTAGTAGCCGATAGTAATAAAATGTATGTGGATATTTTTGTACCACTTAATAAAACCTTTAAAGCTGAAGATGGCGATAAAGTACTGGTTCAAATAGAAGATTGGCAGGAAAAACAAGATTCGCCAACAGGAAAAGTTGTTAAGGTACTTGGTAAACCAGGAGAGCACAATACCGAAATACATTCCATTTTAGCTGAATACGGCTTACCTTACGAATTCCCTCACGAGGTTGAAGAGTATGCTAATAAACTAGATACATCAATTCAACCAGAAGAAATTAAAAAACGTCGCGATATGCGTGATGTGTTAACTTTTACTATTGACCCAAAAGATGCCAAGGATTTTGATGATGCCTTATCGTTTCAAGTACTTAAAAACGGTAATTATGAAGTAGGAATTCATATTGCAGATGTATCTCATTACGTAAAAGAAGGAACCGTTTTAGACGATGAAGCGTACGAGCGCGCCACAAGTGTCTATTTAGTGGATAGAGTCGTACCTATGCTGCCAGAAGTGTTATCAAATAATGCGTGTTCGTTACGACCTAACGAGGAGAAATATACATTTTCGGCAGTATTTGAACTAAATGATAAAGCAGAGATAAAAAACCAATGGTTTGGACGTACTGTTACTTATAGCGATGCACGTTTTGCTTACGAAGAAGCACAAGCCATTATAGAAAACAATACTGTCATTCCTGCGAAGGCAGGAATCCACAATATAAATACTACTATTCCAACAGAAGTTTCCCTAACTAAAAAAGAATATAAAACGTCTCCTAAAATAGCGTATGCTACCTTAAAATTAAATGAATTAGCCAAAATCATGCGCAAAAAACGTATGGGAGCTGGCGCTATTTCGTTTGATAAAGTAGAGGTAAAGTTTAACCTAGATGAAACTAATAATCCAGTTGGCGTGTTCTTTAAAACCAGTAAAGATGCTAATAAATTGATTGAAGAATTTATGTTATTGGCTAATAAAAAAGTAGCGGAATTTATTGGAAAACAAAATCCTAAAAAAACATTTATCTATCGTGTTCACGATGAACCAAACGATGAAAAACTAGCCGCTTTACAAAACATTGTAAGTCGATTTGGTTATAAGCTAAATTTTAAAGACAGAAAAACAACTACAGCTTCTTTAAACAATTTACTTAAAGAAGTAAACGGAAAAAAAGAACAAAATTTAGTTGATACACTTGCTATTAGAAGTATGAGTAAAGCCGAATACACCACAAACAACATTGGTCACTACGGATTAGCGTTCGACTATTACAGTCACTTTACATCGCCAATTCGTCGTTATCCAGATGTGATGGCACATAGGTTATTGCAGCACTATTTAGACAAAGGTAAATCGGCAAAAGAAGAGGTGTACGAAGAAAAATGCCAACATTCCTCAAGTATGGAATATCTTGCCACGAAAGCCGAACGGGATTCTATAAAGTATATGCAAATCAAGTTCATGCAAGACCACCAAGACCAAGAATTTGTTGGCGTTATTTCGGGTGTGACCGATTGGGGAATTTATGTCGAAATCATAGAAAACAAATGTGAAGGCATGGTAAGAATACGTGATATTAAGGACGATTATTACCAATTTGACCAAGATGAATACGCATTAATTGGTCAAGCCACAAAAAATATGTATCAATTAGGCGATGAAGTCGTCGTTAAGGTAAAACAAGCTGATTTAGTAAAAAAACACCTTGATTTTTCATTAATAGGAAAAAGAGACGATGCATAATATAATATTTACCAATTGGTATAGTTATTGATTTAGAACCCTCAAACATAAAACACACAATCAAAATGAAAAATATCTTAGTAGCACTTACATTTTTAATAACCAATATCACATTTTCTCAAAGCGAGATAACAAAAGAGGTAGGCGAATTTTCTGAGCTTAAAGTGTATGATTTAATAGAAGTAGAGCTTATTAAATCGAATAAAAACGAAGCCATTATTTCAGGTAGAAACAAGAACGATGTGGTAATCGTCAATAAAAACGGAAAGTTAAAAATTAGAATGAACCTCGAAGAAAGCTTTGATGGCGATAATACCAACGTAAAATTATACTACACCAACGTTGATGTTATTGATGCTAACGAAGGCGCTAAAATTAGGTCTAACGATAAAATCAAACAGTACGAAATTGAGCTAAGAGCCCAAGAAGGCGGCGAAATTAATTTGGAATTAAAAGTCACAACTGCTGATATCAAGTCTGTAACAGGTGGTGTTATCGAGGTGTCTGGAAAATCTCAAAACCAAGATATTTCCATAAGCACAGGAGGTGTTTATAAAGGTAAAGACCTTAAAACAGAATCTACCGAAATAGCTATTAGAGCAGGAGGTGAGGCTGATGTAAACGCCACAGATGTATTAGATATAAAAATTAGAGCAGGAGGCGATGTGTATGTATATGGCGACCCTAAAAAAATTAATAAAAGCAAAGCCTTAGGAGGAAGAATTAAGCACATGGATTAATTTCCTTGACATCTTTTATTATATTTGTTACAACTTCAAAATGCTGAATATTTATTCGGCATTTTTATTACGTTTCAAATGATAGAAGACATTCAAGCAGCGATTCCTTTAGGGTTTTTCCTAGCCTTTATGATAGGCCCTGTGTTTTTTGTTCTTATTGAAACTAGTGCTACCAAAGGATTTCGAGCTGCGGTAGCTTTTGATTTAGGCGTTATTGTCGCAGATATTTTCTTTATATGTTTAGCGTATTTTAGTAGTTTCCAGCTATTGGAAAACCTAAGTAACCAACCAGGATTGTTCGTATTTGGTGGTATGATTATCACGGTGTATGGTATCATTATTTTCCTTAAAAAACCCAAACGCTCTACTGATGAAGCAAGTGAATTGGTGTTTGCTAAAACCAATTACTTAGGCTTGTTTATAAAAGGCTTTTTATTAAACTTTATAAACATTGGTGTTCTGGTATTTTGGTTAGGTGTGATTATCATCACAGGACCAAGTCTAGAAAACAATCTTAATAGGTTTGCAACCTTCTTCGGCACCATGATATTAGCCTATTTCGTAACCGATTTATTAAAAATATTATTAGCAAAACAACTAAAAAGAAAGCTCACACCAGAGCGTATTTTAAAAGTAAAAAAATTACTTGGTCTTATTTTGGTTATTTGTGGTTTAGTGCTTATTGTAAAAGGGTTTTTACCTAAAGACCAATTGAATCCACAGAACTTAATAGAGGATATTGGGTAAATAACTTATAAAATGAGATCTTTTCTTAAAAAAATATTTAGCAAACTCACAGTATTCTTGGTTTTGTGTTCAATGTTTATTTTGCTTGGTTTACCAATAGGTATTCATGGACTAACATTGAAAGGTGGAAGTAGCTTAGGAGGGGGAATAATTCTTTTCGGTGTATTTATTGTTTTTATACTTCTAGTTTTTGATAGAATAGCTGTATCAAAACTGCCGCAAAAGCAAGTAAATGTTTTTGAATTAGTTTTATTAGTGTTAGGAATATTATTTTTTTCATTTCAACAAAGAGAAATCATTATTGATTTATCTGATAAAAAGACAGAGTATTTTGTTTTACTCGAAAACAATGGGAAATTAGATAACTCAGAAACAAAATATTCCTTTCCTTTTAACAAAAAACTGATATATAAGGGTAAGATAGCGGTAATTAATTCCATAAAAGATAATTATCAAAGATTAAACTTAAAAAGCCCTAAAGATTGGAAATCTCAAAGAATGCAGCCTTGGAGCACATCTAATTATAAATTAAGGTTCTATTCTAATGGAAACAAAGACTATAATGAAAGTGAGGTAGATTCACTAATACTTAGTGAACTAAACACCTTAGAATAATACTTAATTATTTAAAACCAATACACACGGCACAAGGTTTTGCTTCCGTTTAATCAATTTTTCTTAAAAATTTTCAAACAAAAAACCCTCAAGAAACTTGAAGGTTTAGATGAGGCGTCTAGCATTTTAAACCAATATACGCTGTACAAGGTTTTGCTAATATTTAATTAATTTTTTATAAAAATTAGAATAAAAAAAAGAGACACGTGAGCATCTCTTAATTTTAGAGGCGTCTAGCGTCCCGAAGCGTCGGGAGAACTGCTGCACAAGGTTTTGCATACATTTAATCAATTTTTCTTAAAAATTTTCAAACAAAAAACCCTCAAGAAACTTGAAGGTTTAGATGAGGCGTCTAGCGGATTCGAACCGCTGTACAAGGTTTTGCAGACCTCTGCCTAGCCACTCGGCCAAGACGCCTTATTAGGACAGCAAATGTAAAAAAAATATAGTTTTAACACTATTAAGACTTAATTTTTTCGTTTTTCGGTCATTTTAATCGTTACCATTTCTACATCACCTCCTATTGGCGGATTTAATTTACTTACACAGACTGTTGCTTTCTTTACCAATGCATCTTCATTAAATATACGTAACAAAATGCGCTTTGCGACCGTTTCTAGTAAATGTGAGGGTTTTTTCATTTCCTCTCTAATAATGCGGTTTAAAAACACATAATCAACCGTATCGCTTAGTTTATCAGTTTTAGCAGATGTTTGCAAATCGGCTTTAACCTCTAAATCAACTCGATAATCACTACCAATTTTAGTTTCTTCTGCCAAACATCCATGATGTGCAAATACACGAATGTTTTCTACTTTAATTATTCCCATAGAGCAAAGTAGGTGAAAATTTAGTTAGTAAAAAAATCAAAAACATTAGTTATTTTACTAGTTTGAGCTTTATAGAACTCAGTATAGGTGCATTTTTGACATATAACTGATGTAAATTTCTTATTCTGAATATTAAAAAGCTTTGTGAATGTTCCGCCAGTGGCTTGCATTTGATCTACTTCATAAGTTCTATTCGAGCATTTTGGGCATTTATAATTCTTATGTTCCATAATATTAAAGTTTATTTATTAGTGTCAAATAATGAGAATATGTTACAAACTTTATAATGTTACAAAAACACATAGTTGCTAGAATTTACCTAATTTTGCATTTCTGTTTAGAAGAAGATAATTATGTCTGAAGAAACCAAATCACTCAATTTTATTGAGCATATTATAGAAGAAGATTTAAAAAACGGAATGCCTAAAAACCATTTACGATTCCGTTTTCCACCTGAACCAAATGGGTATTTACACATTGGCCACACCAAAGCCATTGGCATTAGTTTTGGTTTGGGCGAAACATACAACGCACCTGTAAATCTTCGTTTTGACGATACCAACCCTACAAAAGAAGAGCAGGAATACGTCGATGCTATAAAGCGAGACATTGCTTGGTTAGGGTATCAATGGGCAAATGAGCTGTATTCTTCCGATTATTTCCAACAATTGTACGATTGGGCAGTATTAATGATTAAAGACGGAAAGGCTTATGTAGACTCCCAATCTAGCGAAGTCATGGCAGAACAAAAAGGCACACCAACACAAGTAGGCACCAATAGTCCATACAGAAATAGAAGCGTAGAGGAGAATCTTGACTTATTTGAGCGCATGAAAAATGGCGAATTTGAAGCAGGAACCCATGTATTGCGTGCTAAAATAGACATGGAAGACCCAAATATGCTCATGCGCGACCCAATTATGTATCGTGTTATGCATGCGCATCACCACAGGACAGGAAACGATTGGTGTATTTACCCAATGTACGATTGGACACACGGCGAAAGCGACTACATTGAGCAAGTTTCTCACTCCTTATGCTCTTTAGAGTTTAAACCTCACAGAAAGCTCTACGATTGGTTTAAAGAACAAGTGTATGATTACAGTGCCAATAACTATCCTTTACTTCCAAAACAACGTGAGTTTGCAAGATTAAACTTAAGTTACACTATTATGAGTAAGCGAAAGCTACTTAAATTAGTGGAAGATGGCGTGGTTTCTGGTTGGGACGACCCAAGAATGCCAACCATTTCCGGATTGAGACGTAGAGGCTACACACCTAAATCCATTAGAAAATTTATAGAAAAAGTGGGCGTTGCCAAACGTGAAAATGTGATTGATGTATCGTTGTTGGAGTTTTGTATTCGCGAAGACTTAAATAAAATAGCACCACGTGTGATGGCTGTTTTAGACCCTGTAAAAGTGGTGATTACCAACTATCCAGAAGATAAAGAAGAATGGCTGGAAGCCGAAAACAACCCAGAAGACGTTAGCGCAGCAACCCGAAAAGTGCCTTTTTCCCGTGAGATTTATATTGAGAAAGCAGATTTTAAAGAAGAAGCAAGCAAAAAGTTTTTCAGATTACAACTTGGAAGCGAAGTAAGACTTAAAAACGCTTACATAATCAAAGCAGAAAATGTAGTTAAAGATGCTAAAGGAAACATTACAGAAATTCAATGTACTTATTCTGAAGATACGTCTAAAAAAGTAAAAGGAACGCTTCATTGGGTATCAATAAAGCACGCTATTAAAGCCGAAGTTAGGGAGTATGACAGGTTGTTTATGGACGAAGCACCAGATAGTCATCCAGATAAAGATTTCATGAAGTTTATAAACCCTAACTCTCTAAAAATCATTAATGCTTTTGTAGAACCAAGTTTGGCAGATGCCAAGATTGGAGAACGCTTTCAATTTCAACGTTTGGGCTATTTTAATGTGGATGACGATTCTAAACCCAATGCATTAGTGTTTAATAAAACGGTAGGTTTACGAGATTCTTGGGCTAAACAAAAACCTAAGCAGAACAACACACAAAATCAACCAAAACCACAACAACAATCACAGCAAAAAGCAATTAATGTGATTAAAAAATTAGGAAAAAAGTACACTAATTTACCTGAAGAAAAACAAGAAAAGGTTAAGGCTGAAATTCAAAAATTAGCAAAAGACGTCAACTACGACGAACTAGAACCATTATTTGGAACAGCAGTTAAAAAAGCAGGTACACGTATTGCTACTATGATTACACTAAAAGTGTTGCTTAACAACGGGTTGCAAAAAAACGAGGCTATCACAGCGTTTGTAGAAAAAGCACTGGAAGATAAAAATGAGTTATTGGTCACTGAAGCGAAGACTATTTAGATAAAAGAATATTTTTAAACTAAAAACCTCGAAGTAAACACTTCGAGGTTTTTGTTTTATTAAGAGTGGAAAAAAACTATTCGTCCTTCTTCTTATTGTTTGAGTTTTTCATTGCCTCACCAATTTGATTACTAGCTGTAAAACTAGCCACCATATCGTTTAGCATATTACTTCCTGCCTGAGGTGAATTAGGTAATAATATTAAGTTGCTATTTGTTTCGCCACCGATTGCTTGAAGCGTATCATAATGCTGTGTAACTACAATCAAAGCAGAGGCTTCTTGTGAGTTGATACCAACTTTATTAAGCACTTCTACTGACTCTTCTAAACCGCGAGCAATTTCACGACGTTGGTCTGCAATACCTTGACCTTGTAAACGCTTGCTTTCGGCTTCAGCCTTTGCTTTTTCAACAATTAATATTCGAGCCGCATCACCTTCAAATTGAGCTGCAATTTTTTCACGCTCAGAGGCATTAATTCTATTCATAGCTTCTTTTACTTGAGCGTCTGGGTCAATATCAGTAACCAATGTTTTTATAATGTCGTAACCATAAGTCATCATAGCTTCATTTAACTCAGATTTTACAGCAATCGCGATATCGTCTTTACGAACAAACACATCATCTAGCTTCATTTTTGGCACTTCTGCACGAACCACATCAAACACATAAGAGGTAATCTGATCGTGGGGATAATCTAATTTATAAAAAGCATCATATACCTTATCTTTAATAACTTTGTATTGAACAGACACTTTTAATCTAACAAACACATCATCCAAAGTTTTTGTTTCAATTATTACGTCTAATTGCTGAATTTTTAAACTCAATTTCCCAGCAATTCTATCAACTAAAGGAATTTTTAGATGTAATCCAGATTGACGAATACTATGAAACTTACCAAAACGCTCTACTATAGCGGCGGTTTGTTGTTTCACGATAAAAAAGGCTGAGATTAAAATTATCAATCCAAAAAAGGCAATAGGTATAAAAATGAATTGTTCCATAACGAGAATATTAAATGGTTAAAAAATAAATGACTACTAATTTAAGTTATATTTGTTTCAGAATGTTATAAAATCACATGAAAAACAAACAAGGTATCTTATTAGTAGCATTAAGTATGCTTTTTGTTACAACTATTCAAGCACAAAGAGGAAGCTATAATATTAAAAATGGATTTGGAATAGGTGGAGGAATAAGCACATTCAACATTAAAACCGATAATTTTATTACCACTAAAGGGCAAGGATATGTTGCGACCTTATCGGCAATTGTAGATATTCCACATCGTTGGTACACGGTAAGTTATGGTATGCAAATTTCGGAAAACACCTTGGAAATATCAGGAAGAATGACCGACGATGTTGCTGGAAACGAACAAATAGAATACAAGTTAACAGCTGCGCAATTGGGCTTTTTATTCCATGGAAAAATTATTGGAAATCACCTTACTATTGATGCTGGACCACAACTACAGTTTAATGGCGATTTAGATTTTAAAAACAGTCAGCAAGAAGGCTATTACATTAACGGTTATGACGATTTACCAGCTTCAGATATAACTGAAATGTCCAAATTCAATATCAATGGATCTTTTGGTGCCACAGCTGGCTTTGGACCCTTAAGAGTAAGAGCACAATATATTTATGGCTTTTTAAATATGTTTGAAAAACTCAACCAAAACTTAAGCCAAAACACCAATTTTAATGGAAACCCAGAAACAATTATGTTTACTGCAATATTTACGTTCTAGGGTATAAAACTAATGATGTTTTCAATACGTTTTACAGTTTCTTTTTTACCTATCATAAACATAATATCAAACACATCAGGTCCTTGTAAAGCACCAACTAAGGCTAATCGCAAAGGCATCATGACTTTTCCAAAACCTATGTCGTTTGATGTAATCCAGCCTTTTATGGTATTTTGAAGGTTGTCTGTAGTAAAATCATCAACAGAGTTTACCAATTCAATGACTTTCTCTAACACATCTTTTGTACCTTCTTTAAGTGCTTTTTTTGACGCCTTTTCGTCATAACTTGTTGGAGCAGAGAAGAAGTAATGTGTTAAATTCCAAAAATCCCCAATAAAAGTGGCGCGTTCTTTAACCAAACCAACAACTAGCGATATATAATTTACATCAATAGACTCAAGTTCGGGTTGTGATGCTTTGAATTGATTTGCTAAATCATCATTAGATTGGTCTTGCATATAATGATGATTAAACCATTTTATTTTCTCGGGGTCAAAACGTGCTCCAGCCTTGTGTACACGCTCTAAATCAAAAGCATTAACTAGTTCATCTAAGCTAAAAATTTCTTGTTCTGTTCCTGGATTCCAGCCTAAAAAAGCCAGAAAATTTACCATGGCTTCTGGGAAATAACCATCTTCTTTGTAGCCTCTGGAAATATCACCAGTTTTTGGGTCTGTCCATTCTAAAGGAAATACAGGAAACCCTAATTTATCACCATCACGTTTGCTTAGTTTCCCTTTTCCAGTTGGTTTTAATATTAATGGTAAGTGCGCAAATTCAGGAGCTTGCCAACCTAAAGCGTGATATAATGCGATATGTAATGGAACGGAAGGTAGCCATTCTTCACCTCTTATCACATGAGATATTTTCATTAAATGGTCATCCACAATATTTGCTAAATGATAAGTAGGCATACCATCACTTTTAAAAATAACTTTATCATCAAGAAGCTCCATTTTAAATGAAACGCTCCCACGAATAAGATCTCTCGTTCTGATTGTACCATGAGACCCTTGATTTTTTAAGTCAAGCATTTTAAAACGAATAACATAATCTTCACCATTTGCAATACGCTTATCGACTTCTTCTTTTGATAAAGAAATAGAATTGGTAAGCTTTTCTCTGTTATGCCAATTATAAATAAAAGTTTTTCCTTTGGCCTCGTGGTCTTTTCTATGAGCGTCCAAAGATTCTGCAGTATCAAATGCGTAGTATGCTTTGCCTTTAGCTATAAGTTCTTCAGCATATTGTTTGTATAAATGCTTGCGCTCGCTTTGTCTGTAAGGGCTAAATTGTTCATTTGTGTTTGGGCCTTCATCAAACGGAATACCGCACCAATTAAGAGACTCAACAATATAGTCTTCAGCACCTTCAACATATCTGTTTTGGTCTGTATCTTCAATACGCAACACAAAAGTTCCGTTATGTTTTTTTGCAAATAAATAGTTGAAAAGGGCAGTTCTTACACCACCAATATGTAAAGGTCCTGTTGGACTTGGCGCAAAGCGCACACGAACGTTATTACTCATGCTTAAAAATTTGCTGTAAAGATAGATTGATAAGATTAGAGAACAAAGAAAAAAGAGTAAAGAGAAGCAGCTTGTCGTCTAAAAGCGAAACAATCTATTTTCTATTGAGAACCCCTTTAAAATATAAGCCAAGGATAACGCTCAAGGGAACAGATAATGCAGACAGGTATTTTAAGTCTTTAAACGTCATATAAATTCAAAATATCGATGAAGCTGTGTAAATCATCGACTTTAACACAATGTTATACAAATTAAGAGCAACAAGTTAACAATAAAATTGTAGATTTATTAGTTGAAACTATTAAGAACAGGCTATTGAACAACTTCAATAACATACAAAACAAGCTTGAGGCATTTATAAAAAAGTACTATACAAATGAGTTGATAAAAGGTGCTATTTTATTTTTCGCTATTGGTTTGTTGTACTTTTTAGCAACACTTCTAATTGAATACGCACTTTGGCTAAGCCCTATGGGAAGAACGGTCTTGTTCTGGGTATTTGTAGTCGTTGAAGCTGCATTGTTTTTTAGGTTTATTTTAAAACCTATTTCAAAGCTGTTTAAATTCCAAAAAGGGATTGATTATTTAGAGGCTTCAAAAATTATTGGCAATCATTTTCCTGAAGTGAATGATAAGTTGGTGAATGTCCTTCAGTTAAAAGAAAACTCAAAAGAATCCGAACTATTACTAGCAAGTATCGAACAAAAATCGATAGAGTTGAACCCAATTCCGTTTAAACTAGCCATTAATTTTAAAAGCAATGTCAAGTATTTAAAATATGCAGCTATTCCGTTGGTAATTATTTTGCTCTCTTTTATTTCTGGAAAATACAATTGGTTTAGCGACAGTTATGAGCGTGTGGTAAATTATAAAACAGCTTATGAACCACCAGCACCGTTTCAGTTTTTTGTGGTGAATGATAGCTTACAAGCCCTAGAAAACAACGATTTTACACTTTTGGTTCAAACAGAGGGCGAGGTGATTCCAGAGAATGTTCAAATTAGTTATAACAACGAAACGTATTTCTTAAAACAGATGAATCCTGGCGTGTTTGAATATATTTTTACACAACCTAAAGAAACAATAAATTTTCATTTAACGGCAAACGATGTCCGCTCAAGAGATTATAATCTAAACGTTATAAACACACCAACACTTTTAAGTTTTGATTTGGTTTTAGACTATCCCGCCTACACTAAAAAGCAAGATGAAACCCTTAAAAGCAATGGAAACGCCATAGTCCCACAAGGCACAAAAGTGACGTGGAATTTAAAAACAAAGTCCACAGACAACGTGGTGTTGAATACTGCGGATTCATTGATGAATTTTAATGGCGATAATGATGAATTTCAGCTATCAAAACGTTTATACAAATCGTTGGATTATAGCCTTCAAACTAGCAATAAAAATTTAAAGGATTATGAGAGTTTGGCGTTTTCAATCAATGTGATTAGAGACCAATACCCAGAGCTTAATGTAAAAATGGAGCAAGATTCTACCGATAGTCAAACCCTTTATTTTTACGGACAAGTAAGCGATGATTATGGATTGAGTAAGCTGCAATTGGTGTATTATCCAAGTGATTCTGAAGAAAACAAGAAAACAGAGAAACTAACTGTATCAACGTCTAATTTTGATGAGTTTGTAAGTGTATTTCCAAATCAATTAAATTTAGAAGAAGGTGTTAGTTACGACTTGTATTTTGAAGTGTTTGATAATGACGCTATAAGTAATTACAAAAGCACCAAAAGTAACACGTTTACCTACAGAAAACTTACCAAGGATGAAGTTGAGCAAGAACAGTTGAAAGAGCAAAGCGAAACCATTGACGACTTAAACAACTCGCTTGAAAAACTGGAAGAGCAAGATGAAGAACTGAAAGAGTTTTCTAAAACCCAAAAAGAAAAATCGGAGTTAAATTTTAACGATAAAAAGAAACTTGAGAACTTTTTAAAACGCCAAAAGGAGCAAGATGAGTTGATGAAAAATTTCAACAAGCAATTAAAAGACAACCTTGAGGAGTTTCAAAAAGACAAAGACGATCCTTTTAAAGAAAGCCTAAAACAACGCTTAGAAGAAAACAAGGAACAGCTTAAACAGGACGAAGAATTACTTAAAGAGCTTGAGAAGCTATCAGAGAAAATTCAAAAAGAAGAATTATCTCAAAAATTAGAAGAATTAGCTAAACAAAATAAAAACAAAAAACGCAGCCTACAGCAGTTGTTGGAGTTAACCAAGCGTTATTATGTAACCATGAAATCGGAAAAGATTCGAGTAGAGTTGGAGGAATTAGCAAAAGAGCAGGAGGAGCTCTCAGAGGAATCAGAAGAAAACAACACCAAAGAAAAGCAAGATGCGCTCAACGAGAAGTTTGAGGATATTCAACAAGAATTAGAAGAATTACGTAAGGAAAACGAAAAATTGATAGAGCCGCTCGATGTACCAAATGAAGCCAAGAAAGAAGAGGACATTAAAAAGGAGCAACAAGAGGCTAGTGAGAATTTAGAGAAAAAGGAACAAAGCCAAGACCAAGAAAATAAAGAACAGCAACAAAATAACGCTAAGAAAAACCAGAAAAAAGCCGCTCAAAAAATGAAACAAATGAGTGAGCAAATGCAGCAATCCATGATGAGCGGAAGCTCTGAGCAGATGTCTGAAGACATCGATATGTTGCGACAAGTGCTCGATAATTTAGTGCTATATTCATTCGACCAAGAAGCTGTGATGGATAAGTTTAAATCCATTCAAGTCAATCATAACGAGTATGCCAAATACTTAATTAAACAACAGAACCTCCGCGAACATTTTGAACATGTTGACGACAGCTTATTTGCATTATCCTTGCGTCAACCAACACTTTCCGAAAACATCAATAAAGAAATCACAGAAGTGTTTTTTAACATCGATAAATCTTTAGAGCAGTTGGCCGAAAACAGGCTATATCAAGGGGTTGCTGCGCAGCAATACGCAGTGACATCAGCTAATAGTTTGGCAAGTATGTTAAGCGATATGCTTGATAATATGGAAAATCAAATGAACCCATCACCAGGGCAAGGCGATATGCAACTTCCAGACATTATTATGAGTCAAGAAGAGCTCAACAAACAAATGGAGGAAGGCATGAAGAAATCTGAGGAAGGAAAAAATAAAGACGGTGAAGAAGGCAAAGAGGGAGAAGAAGGTGAGCAAAAAGAAGGCAAAGGACAACAACAAGAAGGTGAAGGAGGCAATAGCGAAGAGCTTAATGGCGAGTTGTTCCGTATATATCAACAACAGCAGCAATTGCGTCAAGCATTGGAAGATAAATTAGGTAAAGAAGGGAAAAAAGGCGCAGGAGGCAATTTATTGCGCGAAATGGAATCTATAGAAAAAGATTTACTTAATCGAGGTTTTACAAATCGCACTTTGCAACGTATGATGAATTTACAACATCAGCTTTTAAAATTGGAAAATGCCACGTTTCAACAAGGTGAAGATAACAAACGAAAATCTAAAACCAATTTGGAGCAATTTAACAACCTTACCAATACGCAACTTCAACAAGTCAAACAATATTTCAATACGACCGAGATATTAAATAGGCAAGCCTTACCTTTGCAGCAAATTTATAAAAAGAAAGTGCAAGAGTATTTTAAGAAGACCAATGATTAGCTTTAATTTTGAAACCAACTTTCAACTAAAAAACCAAAAGGAATTAAGTAGTTGGATAACCGAGACTATTACTTCGGAAGCATGTAAAGAAGGAGAGATTAATTATGTGTTTTGCGATGACGAGTATTTACACAAATTAAACGTTGAATTTTTACAACACGACACCTTAACAGATATCATTAGTTTCGATTATTCAGTAGGAAAAGAACTACACGGTGATGTTTTTATTTCAATAGAAAGGGTTAAGGAAAATTCAGAAGAATTAGGAGTCGATTTTAACACGGAGCTTCATCGCGTCATGATACATGGCATCCTTCATTATTGTGGTTATAAAGACAAAGAAGAAGCTGACAAAACTGAAATGAGACAAAAAGAAGATGTGTATCTTTCTAGGCTTACAGAATTCTTATAGTTTGATGTATATTTGCAAAATTCCTGCGTAGGCAGGAATCTGAATACAAGCACTGTTTGTTGAGTGGATAGTAACAAAACAAAGAATTTAGGAGTTGAAAACCAATCCTTAATAAAAAAAATATAGATAATAATTAGATTCCTGCCTTCGCAGGAATTTAAATTGTTTCACGTGGAACACTTATGAGTTTATTTTTAGATACATACGATGTGATAGTAGTTGGAGGTGGTCACGCAGGAAGTGAAGCTGCTGCCGCTGCGGCTAACATGGGAAGCAAAACCTTGCTCGTTACCATGAACTTACAAAACATTGCTCAAATGTCATGCAACCCTGCTATGGGCGGAATTGCAAAAGGACAAATTGTACGCGAAATTGATGCGCTTGGTGGCTATAGTGGCATTGTAAGTGACGCTTCTGCTATTCAGTTTAAAATGCTCAACAAATCAAAAGGACCCGCTATGTGGAGTCCAAGGGTGCAAAGTGACAGAATGCGTTTTGCAGAAGACTGGAGATTGATGTTAGAAAACACACCTAATCTAGATTTCTATCAAGAAATGGTGTCTGGGTTGATTATAAAAAACAACAAGATTGCAGGTGTAAAAACATCTTTGGGAATAGAAGTAAAAGCTAAGTCGGTTGTGTTAACAAACGGCACTTTTTTAAACGGATTGATTCATATTGGTGATAAAAGTTTTGGAGGCGGTAGAGCAGGTGAAAGAGCGGCAACAGGAATTACAGAAGAGCTGGTTGATTTAGGTTTTGATTCAGGAAGAATGAAAACAGGTACACCCCCAAGAGTGGATGGTCGCTCGTTAGATTTTTCTAAAATGATTGAGCAACCTGGAGACGAAAATCCTGAAAAGTTTTCATATTTAGATATCACAAAACCATTAACCAAACAGCGTTCTTGTCAAATGACGTATACAAGCCCAGAAGTACATGATTTACTTCGTGAAGGCTTTGATCGTTCACCAATGTTTAATGGTAGAATCAAAAGCTTAGGGCCACGTTATTGTCCGTCAATAGAAGATAAAATAAATCGATTTGCAGATAAAGACAGACATCAATTGTTTGTAGAACCAGAAGGATGGAATACGGTTGAATATTATGTGAACGGATTTTCAACATCCCTACCTGAAGATGTTCAGTTTAACGCGTTGCGTTCTGTGGAGGGTTTTGAAAACGTGAAATTCTTTAGGCCTGGGTATGCTATTGAATACGATTATTTTCCACCAACGCAACTAAAGCATACTTTAGAAACTAAGTTGGTTGATGGCTTATATTTCGCTGGACAAATTAATGGTACGACAGGTTATGAAGAAGCGGCTTCTCAAGGGTTAATGGCAGGCATCAATGCAAGTTTAAAAATTCAAGAAAAAGAACCATTTACTTTAAAAAGAGATGAAGCATATATTGGCGTATTGATTGATGATTTAATTACAAAAGGCACCGAAGAACCTTATAGAATGTTTACATCAAGAGCAGAATACAGAACGCTCTTAAGACAAGATAATGCCGACTTGCGCCTAACACCAAAAAGTTTTAAATTAGGAATTGCCTCTGAAAAACGAATGAAGCGCATGGAAGAAAAGCATAGGCAAGCAGCCAGTTTTGTTCAGTTTTTTAAAGATACAAGTGTTAAACCAGACGAGATAAACCCTATTCTTGACTCTAAAGATTCTGCTTTAGTAAAACAATCTGATAAGATGTTCAAGATATTTGCTAGACCAAATATTACGATCGATGATATGCGAAAAGTAACTTCAGTAAACGACTATATCGTTGATAATAATCTGGACAACGAGGTGATTGAACAAACCGAAATTCAAGTAAAATATTCGGGATATATAGCAAAAGAAAAAAACAATGCTGACAAGCTCCACAGATTGGAGTACGTTAAAATTCCTGATAATTTTGACTACTCTCAAATAAAAAGTATGAGTATGGAGGCAAGGGAAAAGCTTAAAAACATTCAACCAACCTCAGTGGCGCAAGCATCAAGAATAAGTGGTGTGTCGCCCAATGATATTTCGGTGCTATTAGTTTATATGGGACGATAATTGTTTTATGTTCCACGTGGAACGTTTAAAAAAAATGAAAGACAACCAAGCATTTTTAACCGTAAAAGACCACTCAGTTTCAGGAGAAACATTTCAATTAATCGAGAATAAAACGTATGGATTTCTTGAAACACATCCGCAACCAAGCAAAGAGAATTTAGCTAAATATTATAACACCAAAGATTACATTTCGCACACAGATTCCAAAAGAAATGTGTTTGAAAAAGCATACCATGTTGTTAGAAACATTTCCTTAAAACGAAAATTAAAACTCGTTAATTCTTTTAAATCTGAAGATAAAATACTTTTAGATATTGGTTGTGGCACAGGAGATTTTTTAAAGGTTGCTCAAAGTAATGGTTGGAACGTTTCAGGAATTGAACCAAACCCATCCGCCAGAAACATTGCGAATGCCAAAACAAATAACTCTGTATTCGACACACCAAAACTAGATACGTTTAAAACAAATAGTTTTGACGTCATTACACTTTGGCATGTATTGGAACATTTACCAAACTTAGAAGCGCAAATAGCAACACTAAAAAGCTTATTAAAAGAAAACGGTACCTTAATAATTGCAGTGCCTAATTTTAATAGCTTCGATGCAAATCATTACAAAAGCTTTTGGGCAGCTTATGATGTGCCAAGACATTTATGGCATTTTTCTCGCTCATCAATTGACAAATTCTTTTCTAAGGAAGATATGAAAGTTGTAAAAACACTTCCTATGAAATTTGACGCCTATTATGTGAGCTTACTTTCTGAAAAATATAAATCAGGATTCATGAATCCATTAAAGGCTTTTTGGATTGGATTACGCTCAAACTTAAAAGCTAGAAACACAAAAGAGTATTCGTCTATCATTTATGTGCTAAAAAACCAATAGGTTTTATTTTAAAGCTTTTCTGTGTCGCATTGAAATAAACAATAAGCAATCACTTTAAAAATTATTTTAAAGCGATTAGAAGCCGTTATTTTAATTCAAAAACAATAAATAAAACACATTACAAGAGTATTTTACCATAAATAATACTTATAATAAAAATAAGCACAGTTTTTAAAATAGTTGTTCGCATTACTTTTATATTTTTGCGGCATCGAAATAATTAAATAAAATGAAAAAAATACTAAGTATTGCTATTGTAGTTTTGAGTCTAGCATCTTGCCAACAAGCTCAAAAAATTGGATTTGTAGATAATTCAGTTTTAATAAACGACTACCAAGAGAAAAAAGACATTGAGGCAACATTGAAAACTAAAATTACATCTTACGAAAAAAGAAGAGATAGTTTGGGTCAAGCATTTCAACTTGACGTGAAGGCTGCCGAAGTAAAAGCGAGAACTATGTCGCAGGCAAACCTTCAAAAACTGCAACAAGAGTTTCAACAGAAGGAGCAGGTAATTTCGCAACAACTTCAATTTGAACAACAGCAAATTGCTCAAGAAAGTCAATCTAAAAATGATTCTTTAATAAAAAAGGTTAGAGATTTTGTAAAAGACTATGGAAAAGCAAATGGCTACAACTTTATTTTAGGAAGCAATGAAGCTGGAAGCGTGATGTACGGAACTGAAGAAGTAGATTTAACGCAAACCATTTTAGACGCTCTAAATGAAGCGTACAAAAACAAAAAGTAAACACAATCACATAATGTTAATTAGCCAAACAGCCATGTTTGGCTTTTTTATTTTGTGTAGAAAGAAAAGGCTTTCGAGATAATACTTACTTTAATATCTCCAGTACCAATTAGCTCGCCATCCGCTTGAATATAAGGTTGATTTATCTCATTGCTACTTAAAATGGTGATGCAATTGGTTTTTAGCGTATCAACTTTTTTGAGCTTTACGATGCTGCCATTAAAAAGTTTCGTCATATTTTTTATGATATCCCATTTACTGAAATCTTTAGCAACACTAACATCAAACAAACCATTGTTAGGATTTTTATAATCTGTTAATTGCATACCTCCACCAGAATATTTACAAAGCCCAACTAAAACCATTAAACTTTTTGCTTTAATAGTTTGTGAATTGGTAACAACTTCAACATTAAAATTCTTGAAAGAAAACAATCCTAAAACCGCTCCAATAAGATAGGCCAAAGCACCAAAATGTTTATACTTTCCAACCTTACTAACCACATAACCATCAAAACCAACACCTGCTAAATTATTGAAAAACACAGATGGTTTTTGATAATTTAAAAACTCAATTTTCCCAACATCTTGTTGCTTAATATTTCCGTTTTTAATAATATCTAAGGCTTTTTTATGTTCTTTTGGAATACCATATGTCTTTACCCAATCGTTTCCAGTACCAATTGGGATAACACCAACGTGTATGCTTGAAGTAGGAACAGATTTTTGCAACATAATACCATTAACTGTATGGTGAATGGTACCATCGCCACCAACACAAATAATATGTTTAAATCCCTGATTTACAATATTTTGAACAACGCTTATATTGTGTTGCCCACTTTTGGTGAATTCAAACTCAAAATTAAAATCATTCGTCTCAAGCAAATGTTTAATTTTTGGCCAAAAAGTTTTAGCTTTTCCGTTTCCAGACGTTGGATTGATGATGACGAACCATTTTTTTGAGTTCGACACCTTAAGCAGATTTCTTATGAAGCAATCGTGTTAATTTGATTGACAAATCGGTTAGTATAATTTTTGAATTTCCATTTCGCTCAATGTGGTAAATGGCATCTTGTAATTCTTCGCTTATATCCATAATGTTATTGCCATGAACAAAAGGTGCAAATTTTTCAAGCTTAAAATCATTGGACTTTGGCTCCATAAATACCAAATTGTTTGCTTGGTAATTATACAACAATGCTTGTCTAAAAAAGCCTAAACAAAACTGTAAAAATTGTTTTTGGGTTTCACGACCAGTTTTCGCAACCTCTTCGCTCCAAGACATTAAATCATGAATGGCACTTTTGTTTCCTTTGGCTTTAAAAGCACTACGAATCCAAAAAATAAACCATTTTTCAAACTGAATATCTTCGCTGTCATGGTAAATGAGGTCACAAGCCTTATTAAAATTACCATTGGATTGGTGTGCTATTTTGGTGGCGACTGTAACGTCAACATTAAATTTTTTAATGAGTGCGTTTTTAATATCTTCCTCAGCTAGAGTCGGAAAGTGCAGTGTTTGGCAACGTGACTTAATCGTTGAAATGATTTGCTCTTCATCTTCAGTAATTAAAACAAAAATAGTTTTATTTGGAGGCTCTTCAATTAACTTAAGCAACTTATTAGCACAGGCAATATTCATTTTTTCTGCCATCCAAATCACCATGACTTTATAGCCACCTTCATACGATTTTAAAGTCAATGACTTCACAATATCATGTGCCTCATCAACACCAATCTGCCCTTGCTTATTGTCAACACCTAATTGCTTATACCAATCAAACAAGTTGCAATAAGGCTGTTCCTTTAACAAGCTTCGCCAATCCTCTAAAAACAATTTAGAAACTGGATGTCTTTTCACATTATGATTTGTGGCTACTGGAAATGCAAAATGCAAATCTGGATGTGATAGATTGTTAAACTTTAGGTTGCAAGCATCGTTTCCTTGTGTGTTTTCGCCTAAAGTGTTTTTACACAAAACGTACTGCGCATAAGCAATTGCCATAGGCAAAGTGCCAACACCTTCTTTTCCAACAAATAGCTGAGCATGCGGAATCCGTCCGTTATCTACGCTATTGGTTAAGTGTTTTTTAAGATGTTCTTGACCTATAATGTCACTAAAAAGCATAACGCAAATATAGTTTTTTTATTAATCTTTATTCGTCAAACGGTTTCGAAAAAACAATGGTTTTCTAGGTGTTTTTTATTAGTTACATTTGCTGAAAATAATAGTTAATAAAGAAATAATGAAAACCCTTAATGACTTTAATTTTGAAAACAAAAAAGCACTCATAAGAGTGGATTTTAATGTACCGCTAAATAATGATTTTGAAGTTACTGATGACACGCGAATTAATTCAGCAAAACCAACAATAATAAAAATATTGGAAGACGGTGGTAGTTGTATATTAATGTCTCATTTAGGAAGACCCAAAGGTGAACAGTCTGAATTTTCATTACAGCATATTGTTAAAAAAGTTGAAGAAATTATAGGTGTTGAAGTGAAGTTTATTGGTAATTGTGTTGGTGGAGAAGCTGAAACGGCAGCCGCAAATTTACAACCAGGTCAAATTTTGCTATTAGAAAACCTACGTTTCCATGAGGAAGAAAAACAAGGTGGTGAAACATTTGCAAAACAATTGTCTAAGTTGGGTGATATTTATGTAAACGATGCCTTTGGAACAGCACATAGAGCACACGCTTCTACAACAGTTGTGGCTAAGTTTTTTCCAGAAAACAAATGCTTCGGAAAATTATTAGCAAAAGAGATTGAAAGTATTGATAAAGTCATGCAAACTGGTGAAAAACCAGTAACAGCTATACTTGGTGGCGCAAAAGTGTCTTCAAAAATCACGATTATTGATAATATTCTGGATAAAATAGACCATTTAATCATTGGAGGCGGAATGACTTTTACATTTATTAAAGCGCAAGGCGGACAAATAGGCGATTCTTTGGTCGAAGACGATAAATTGGAATTAGCTGCTACCATTTTAGAAAAAGCTAAAGCCAAAAATGTATCTGTTCATCTTCCTGTAGATGCTATAATTGCAGATACTTTTAGTAATGATGCACATACGAACACATCTAAAGTTGACGCTATTCCAGAAGGTTGGATGGGATTGGATATTGGCCCTCATACCGAAGCTTTGTTTGCCAAGGTCATTGAAGATTCCAAAACTATTTTATGGAATGGACCTTTGGGTGTGTTTGAAATGCCAAATTTTGCAAAAGGCACTATTTCGTTGGGTCATGCTATAGCAAATGCGACAGAAAACGGAGCATTTTCACTGGTTGGAGGAGGAGATTCTGTGGCTGCTGTAAAACAATTTGGATTTGAAGATAAGGTAAGTTATGTAAGTACTGGAGGCGGTGCGATGTTGGAAAGTCTTGAAGGCAAAACATTACCTGGAATTGCCGCCATTTTAAACTAGAGACACTTAAATTTTCAATTGTAACCAAAAAATACGATTTTAGCGTTTCGTGCGTTCTGTTATATCACAACACTTAAACATGATTTTTAGAGTATTAATAGCATTCTTATTCGTCCAATTTTCTTTCGGTCAAACCAAAGATAGTACTGTAGTTAAACCACCTGTAAAAATCATAGCAGTTGATACTGTTATCGATGGAAAATCCCAAGTTTTAAAGACCATTGAACCTGTTCACGATTCACTTATAAAAAAGGAATTCAAAGACCTTGATATTGCTGCGGAATTTGATAAAAAATGGATGGAAGAATTATTCAGCTCAGGATTGTACGACACGATTTATAAATCTGTGTCTGAGTTAGAGTATGACGAAGTGTATTACCCAGAGCTTCCAACGGATACCTTAAAAAAACGGCTTGCAGAGCTTGACGCCAAAACACCTTTTAACATTGCATACAACCCTTCTTTAGAAAGTGTTATTAAAGGTTATTTAAAGAGACGACAAAAACATTTGGAGCGTTTAATGGCGTTGAGCGAATATTATTTCCCAATGTTTGAAAAAGAGCTTGACAACCACAATATTCCTCTAGAAGTAAAATACTTAGCAATAGTAGAGTCTGCACTTAAACCAAGAGCAAAATCAAGAGTTGGCGCGACTGGTTTATGGCAATTTATGTTTGCCACAGGAAAGCAGTTTGGATTGGATGTAAGTAGTTATGTCGATGAGCGTAGCGACCCAATTATGGCTACCGAAGCAGCTGCAAAATACCTAGGAAGTCTTTATAGAATTTTTGGCGATTGGGATTTAGCCTTAGCAGCCTATAATTCGGGACCAGGAAACGTTTCTAAAGCCATTAGACGCTCAGGAGGTTATGAAAATTATTGGAATATTAGGCCACATTTACCTCGTGAAACAGCAGGGTATTTGCCAGCGTTTTTAGCAACCATGTATATTTTTGAGTATGCTGAAGAGCATGGATTTCAACCGCAAAAACCAGAAATCACCTATATAGAAACCGATACGATTAAGGTAAAACAAATGATTACTTTGGACCAAGTTTCCGAATTAACCAGTATTCCTATGGAAATGCTTCAGTTTTTAAATCCATCGTATAAATTGGATATCATTCCTTTTATAAAAGATGAAGATTATGTGCTGCGTTTACCTAGAAAATACGTTGGTCCTTTCGTGACCAATGAAGAGGCTATTTATGCGTTTGCTAAGGCAGAATTTGAAAAACGCGAAAAACCTCTACCACAATTTTTCGACACCAATTCACGAGTAAGGTATCGCGTAAAATCTGGTGATTATTTAGGAAAAATAGCAAGGATTTATGGCGTTAGAGTAAGCCAAATAAAAAGTTGGAACGGAATGCGAAGTAATAATTTACGTGTTGGTCAACGATTAACTATCTACCCAAGAAGACCTGTTTCACAAAGCACAAGCCCTAAAAAAACAACCAAAGTTGACCCAAACGCAAAAACATATAAAGTAAAAAACGGAGATTCTTTATGGACTATAGCACAAAAATTTCCAGGAGTTTCAGTTGATAATATTAAAAATTGGAACAATATTAGCAGTTCAAAATTAAAAGTAGGAACGGTTCTTGTAGTGAGCAAGAAATAGTTTAACAAAATAACACCAACAAATGAAAAAACTTTTATTATTAATGTTAAGTATGTCGCTTTTAACATCGTGTGGCGATGGGTCTAAAAGTAAGCGAATAGTGTCTGCATCTTCAGGAAACATAAACAATTTACAGGTAATTATTGACAGTGATTTATGGCTGAGTAGAATTGGCGATGAGCTTAGAGAAGTGTTTTCGGCCGAGGTTATTGGTCTTCCGCAACAAGAACCACTATTTTCGATGCGACAAATGCCTCCTATCGTTTTTACGGGATTTGCAACAAAAAACAGAACTATCTTAAAAATTGAAAAAGACAAACCTGCTGACACAAAGTTTTTTAAAGACGTGTATGCAACACCTCAATCGGTTGTGGTTATTTCTGGAAATTCGGCAAAAGAAATTATTGCTGAAATTAACGAGCATTCTGAAAGAATAATTTCAACCTTTAAAGAAACCGAACTAAAAGAAAAGCAACGCAGAATGGCGAAATCTTTGTTAAAAGACAATAGCATTAAGGAAACTCTGAGTATTTCTATTAAACCTACATCTGCATATAGAATTGCAAAGCAAGAAGACAATTTTTTCTGGCTACGTCGTGACATTAAAAATGGCGATGTTAACTTAATGATATACGAAATGCCGCTTGATGCTGTTTCGGATGGAGAAAATGCCATTAACGACATTATTAAAATGAGAGACTCGATAGGAAAAACTCATATCCCTGGACCAATTGAAGGGTCGTATATGATTACAGAAGAAGCCTATACACCATATTTAAACACCACCATTATAGATAATAAACCTGCTTTTGAAACCAAAAGCACTTGGGAAGTAAAAGATGCTTTTATGGCAGGCCCATTTATTAATTATGCGGTGAAGGACGAAGTTAATAATCGTTTGGTGGTTCTAGAAGGGTTTGTGTTTGCACCATCAACAGCGAAACGTGATTACATTTTTGAGCTAGAAGCCATTATAAGGACATTAAAAATTAAGTAGGTCACAAAAAGACATAAAAAAAGCCAACAGGTATCTGTTGGCTTTTTTTATTATAATAATATCTATTCTTTTGTTGTAGGTTCTTTTTCGTCTTCTTTGCTAGCGTCTTTAAATTCTTTAATACCGCTTCCAAGCCCTCTCATAAGTTCTGGAATTTTCTTTCCACCAAATAATAATAAGACCACAATAACAATTAATGCTATTTGTCCAGGCCCAAATGCTCCTAAAAATATACCTAATGATATCATATCAATTAATTTTGAATGACAAAGTTAATAATTAAACTTTAAAAAATACGTTTAAAGGCAAACTTTAGCATATTGTAGAATATGATGTACGTATAATTTTAATTAATTTAGCGCAATAATGTCAGACAAGGAGAAGAAACAAAAAAAAATAGCCAAAAAATTACTGCACAAGTATCGGTTAGTAGTACTAAACGAAGATACTTTCGAGGAACGTTTTGCTATAAAGCTAACGCGATTAAATGTGTTTGTAATCATGTCGTTATCGGCAATACTTTTAATTGTTTTAACCACGATTCTTATTGCATTTACACCTTTAAGAGAATATATTCCTGGTTATTCTTCAACAGCATTAAAAAAAGAGGCTACAAATCTTAATTTTAAAACAGATTCTTTACAGCAAGTCATTAGAATGAACGAACAATATTTTGAATCCATTAAACGTGTTTTAAAAGGTGATGTTGCTAGCGTAGAATTTAATAAAGACTCCATCATTAAAGCTGCTGAACAAGAAGCTATTGAATATAATTTAAACCCTTCAAAAGAAGATTCGCTATTGCGGGAAAAAGTAAATAAAGAAGACAAATACAATCTTTTTGAATCTGCCACCTCAAAAGTGAACTTTGTACTGTTTCCGCCAGTAACAGGCACCATAAGTGAAGGCTATAATGTTGAAGAAAAGCATTATGCTGTAGATATTGTGGTTGCCACAGGAACTCCTGTTAAAGCAGCCGCAGATGGCGTAGTTGTATTAGCAGAATGGACGACACAAACAGGCTATGTGGTAATTATAGACCACGGCAACGGACTTATTTCAGCCTATAAACATAATGCATCTTTAACAAAAGAACAAGGCGATTTGGTTAAAGCAGGAGAAGTTATTGCTATTTCTGGTGATGCAGGAGAGCTAACCACAGGACCACATTTGCATTTTGAACTTTGGACAGATGGCTACCCAATAGACCCAACCACTTTTATAGATTTTGAATAAATGAACTTAGGAAAAATAACATCCCTTAAAGCATTATTAGCAAAGCCCTTTGCAAAACAAATTCAAAAAAAAGTAAATAAATGGGCTAACAACCCTATTAAAACACAACAAAAAGCTTTTGAAAAATTAATTTCATCAGCGACTTCCACAGTTTTTGGTCAAGACCATGATTTTATTAGTATAAATTCTCATGAAGATTTTATAAAAAGAGTGCCTATAAGAGATTACGAAGCATTAAAGCCCTACGTTGATAGAGTGGTGCAAGGCGAAGAAAACATACTTTGGAAAGGCAAACCCATTTATTTTGCGAAGACCTCAGGAACAACCTCTGGTTCTAAATATATTCCAATTACCAAAGAAAGCATGCCTTCGCATACCGAAGCTGCGAGAAATGCCATTTTAATGTATGTAGCCGAAACTGGTAAAACAAAGTTTGTAAATGGTAAAATGATTTTTCTTCAAGGAAGTCCAATTCTGGAAGAAGAAAACGGTGTAAAACTTGGTCGGCTCTCAGGAATTGTAGCACATTATGTACCTAAATACCTTCAAAAAAACAGGATGCCCAGTTGGGAAACCAATTGTATTGAAGATTGGGAAACTAAAGTCGAAACCATTGTTGATGAGACCATCAACGAAGATATGACCATTATTAGTGGTATTCCGTCGTGGGTTCAAATGTATTTTGAACGACTTCAACAAAGAACCAACAAAAAAATAGGCGACATTTTTAAAAATTTCGATTTGTTCATTTTTGGAGGCGTTAACTATGAACCTTATCGAGCAAAATTTGAAAACTTAATTGGTAGAAAAGTTGATAGTATCGAACTATATCCAGCCAGCGAAGGATTTTTTGCATTTCAAGACAAGCAAAACGAAAAAGGAATGCTATTACAGCTAAATTCAGGTATTTTTTACGAGTTTGTAAAAGCTGATGAGTTTTTTGAAGATAACCCTAAACGCATCACACTTAAAAATGTTGAATTAGGCGTCAACTACGTCATGATTATTTCAACAAATGCTGGACTTTGGGCATATAATATTGGAGATACAGTCGAGTTTACTTCACTAAAACCTTACAGAGTTATTGTATCAGGACGCATCAAACACTACATTTCAGCCTTTGGAGAACACGTCATTGCTAAAGAAGTAGAACAGGCGCTTCAAGAAGCAGCAAGTGGCAATAAGGGTGTTTTGGTGTCAGAGTTTACGGTTGCACCTCAAATAAATCCAAAAGAAGGCTTGCCTTATCACGAGTGGTTCATAGAGTTTGAAAATAAGGTTGATAACCTAGATGTGTTGGCAAAAAATATTGACGAGTCCCTTCAAAACCAAAACAGTTATTATAAAGATTTGATACAAGGAAAAGTATTGCAACCATTAAAGATTACCGCTGTCAAAAACGACGGATTTAAAAGTTATATGAAATCGGTTGGGAAATTAGGAGGTCAAAATAAAATTCCGAGATTATCTAATGACAGGAAGATAGCAGATATTCTTTATGAAAGTAATTTGGTTAATTAGTGTATCTTTGCAGGTTAAATAAACTATATGAGTAAAAAACACCAAGGAAGAACCAGAGCACAAGAAAGTTCCAGCGCCATTGAGCGTATGTACATTACGATGCGCCACTTATTTAATCGTGGATTTTATAAGCCCATGGGTGTTTCAGGTGAGACCCTACGAGAAGCTTTATTGCTTTTAAGACCAGAAATCTATGGCTCTATAGCCGAAGAGAAAGCAGAATTAAATGGTTTGCTATATGTTATTGATAGACTTCCTATAGGTATTGAAGAATGTAGATTTATAAATTTAACCAGTGATGAAGGTTACGGAAAATCGCATTTTGAAGTTATTATTCCTCCTAAAAGAAGACGTAATTGTTATCGTATTGACGAAGAACAAATGAATATTGAAATTACACGAGGACGTTCAGAAATCTACGATATTTTAACTCACCTAACCTTTTTGTTTATTGAATCGCATAAGATTAGTAAACGAGTAATAATCAATGAAAAAGGAAATACAACTCGTGATTGGGTTAAACTCGAAAAAGCGGTTTTAAGCACAAAAAAGCTTACCCAGAAAGAACGAGAAATTGCAATTACTCACACGGCAAACATTTTAGGAAGAACTTTTGAAGAGCTAACCCAAGCATATACTTTATTTGCTACAAAAACACAACCAGAGCGATTATTACAAATTGTGTATTGGTTAGGCAAATTGGCTATTGAAGAGGTAGTGAAGAACACAAAAAGAACAGTAACATTTAGTCCAGTTTTAAGAGAAAGATTAGGGCATCATATTCATGGTGAAATTTGGGCAAACAATATTAAGGAAGTACTAAGAAAAAATAATTTATTGGAGCGCCCAATACATATTATTAGTGCTAACTTGCATAGCGTTATGAATACGCTTCATGCGCCAAACGCCTTAAAAACGCATAAATTAAAGAAAGATATTTTTCAAATTTATGAAGATTTAAGTCAAAGCGATAGTGAGACCCTCAGAAACAAGGTAAATCAAGAAGCCGCTAAATCTAACATGATTTATATAAAAGATACTTCAGGAACCAACATCGATGTTCAAATCTTTGATACTGCAAGAATTAATTTAGAGACTCTAGACTTAAAAATTAATAAAGACAATTCTAAATCAGAAAAACCAGTTATATTCGTAATGGATTATGCATTTGGTGAGCAAGCGTTTGAAACCATAGATGAGTTTTTAAAGCCGTATGATGACGGTAAAACGAAAACACACATGAACATTGAGTCTATTTCAATTATGGGTAAAGCAGGTATTTTAGAAGGCGGCAAAGGTGACATCATGATTCCTTCTGCACATATTTTTGAAGGTACTGCGGACAATTATCCGTTTACAAATGAGTTATGTAAAGAAGATATTGAAGGGCAAGGAGTCGATGTGTACGAAGGCGCCATGATAACAGTGTTAGGAACATCGTTGCAAAACAAGGAGATTTTGAAGTTTTTCCATGATTCAACTTGGGACGTCATTGGTTTGGAAATGGAAGGTGCGCATTACCAAAAAGCTATTCAGTCGGCAGCAAGGATTAGAAAGAGTATCAATCCAAATGTAAAAGTACGTTATGCATATTACGCCAGTGATAACCCACTAGAAACAGGGAGCACGTTAGCATCAGGAGGACTAGGAACAAGCGGTGTAAGGCCAACATATGTAATAACACGTAAAATTTTAGAACAAATTTTTAATTCATAGATTATGAGTACAAATCTACCAGAACAACAACCATCAGAAGAGATGGATATAGGTCAATTATTTAAAATAATTGGGAATGCCTTTGAGCGCTTATTTAAATTTATAGGCAGCATTTTTAATATGCTATTTTTAGCATTTGTATGGCTTGTTTTTTTTACCAAAAAGCATATTATTAAACTAATTGTTGCAGGGCTAATTGGCGTAGTTATTGGAGTTGTAAAACAAAAAACCGAAGCGCCAGTTTATAAATCAACAATAGTAATTAAACAAAACTATAGCACTGGTCAGCACCTTTCAAACACAATTGACCACTATAACTCATTGCTAGCCGAAAGAGATTCTATTTCTGTTAGTGAAATGTTAAATATAACGCCAAAGGAAGCTAATAAACTTAAAAATTTTGAATTAAAATCTATTTTAAGTGAAAACCAAAAACTTGAGTTGTTTAATGCATATTCCAAAAGCTTAGACTCTACAATAGCGCAAACAATTTCTTTTGAAGATTTCACAGCTAATTCAAATGAATTTGAACATGTTCTTCAAAAAATAACCTTGCTATCAAATGGCAAGAATAATTTCAAAAAAATATTTAATCAAATAATTGACAACGTTGCGTCTAATGAGTTTTTTAAGCGAGAACAAGAGAAAGATTTAAGTGAATTTGAAAGAAGAGAAGAAATTATTAATGAGTCGTTAAGGAAGTCTGACAGTCTAAAGATAATATATCAAAGAGTATTAGAGAAATCGCCAGAAAGAATAGGTGGTGGCACGACGAATATTACTTTTGAGGAAGCAAACAATAAAAATGCCACAAAAGAGTATGAATTATACTTAAACGATATTGAATTAAGGAGAGAGTTGGTTGAAATTAGCAGAAAAAAAGAAAATGCTTCAAAAATAATTGAAGCTGTTTCAATTCAGGATGACAAAGGAACCAAGAGCAATACAGCACAAGTATTTGGCTTTGAAACAAGCGCAATAATTGCTTATAGCTTTAAGTTAGCCCTTCTAACATATTTAATTCTATTTTTTCTAGAATTCCTTAGATTCCTTGAACGCTACAAAGACAAAGTGCAGTAACATGACCATTTTAATCACAGGTGGCGCAGGGTTTATAGGTTCTAATTTTATACCATATTTCTTAGAACAACATAATAACGCACACATTATAAACTTAGATAAGCTTACCTATGCAGGTGAGCTTTCTAATTTAAAAGAGATTGAGAATCATGACCGATACACCTTTGTTAAAGGCGATATTTGTGACAGAGAATTAATTGAAAACCTGTTCAAGACCTACGATTTTAAAAGCGTGATTCATTTTGCAGCAGAATCCCATGTAGATAATTCTATTGAAAAACCAGACGAATTTATTAAAACAAATGTTATAGGTACATTTAACCTTATAGACGTTGCAAAAAACCATTGGATGGAAGAGCCTTTTAAGGTTAAAAAGGACTATGAAAATGCTCGCTTTCATCATATTTCTACCGATGAGGTATTTGGCACCTTAGGAAAAACAGGATTATTTACCGAGAGCACACCTTATGCACCCAACAGTCCGTATAGCGCCTCAAAAGCATCATCCGATTTTGTGGTAAGAAGCTATTTTCACACTTATGGTATGAATGTAGTGACCACCAATTGCTCAAATAATTACGGGCCAAAACAGCATGACGAAAAATTAATTCCAACTATTATTAGAAAAGCCATTCAAGGAGACAATATTCCTATTTATGGAGACGGTCAAAATGTTCGCGATTGGTTGTATGTACTGGACCATTGTGTTGGTATCGACTTAGTGTTTCAAAAAGGCACCTCTGGAGAAGTTTATAATATTGGCGGCAAAAACGAGCGTAATAATCTTTATATTGCTCATACAATATGTGCTATTTTAGATGAATTATTGCCTCAAAACACATTTTATAAAGAACAAATAACATTTGTAAAAGACAGACCAGGACACGATTTTAGATATGCTATAGATGCGTCCAAAATTGAAAGCGAATTAGGTTGGAAAGCATCCGAAAATTTTGAAACAGGCATTAAAAAAACGGTGAAATGGTATTTAAAAAAATATAAAGGATAGCTTATGAAAGGCATTATACTAGCAGGTGGCTCGGGAACAAGGTTATATCCACTCACAAAAGTAGTGAGCAAACAGCTCATGCCTGTATATGACAAGCCCATGATATACTATCCACTAAGCACATTAATGTCTGCTGGAATCAACGAGACACTCATTATATCCACACCTAACGATTTACCTAAGTTTAAAGAGTTGTTAGGAGATGGTAGGGATTATGGCTGTCGTTTTGAGTATGCCACACAAGACAACCCTAATGGTTTAGCCGAAGCATTTTTAATCGGCGAATCGTTTATTGGAAACGATAAGGTAGCCCTTATTTTGGGCGATAATATTTTTTACGGTTCTGGATTGTCACCATTACTAGAAGCTAATAATAACCCTAAAGGCGGTGTTATTTTTGCTTACCATGTTCAAGACCCTCAACGGTATGGTGTAGTAGAATTTGATAATAACAACAAAGCCATATCCATAGAAGAAAAACCAAAACACCCTAAGTCCAACTTTGCGGTACCTGGTATTTATTTTTATGACAATAATGTAGTGGACATTGCAAAAAATATTCAACCCAGCCAAAGAGGCGAACTGGAAATAACCGATGTCAATAAAGCTTATTTAAAACATGGGAAACTACAAGTAGAGATTCTAGATAAAGGCACAGCATGGTTAGATACAGGTACTTTTAATTCATTAATGCAAGCATCACAATTTGTACAAGTAATAGAAGAACGACAGGGTTTAAAAATTGGTTGCATTGAAGAAACAGCTTATAAACAAGGTTTTATAAATAAAGAACAGTTACTAAAACTAGCACAACCATTATTAAAAAGTGGTTATGGCAAATACCTTGAACAACTAGTATAATATGCAAGCAGAAGAAACATATTTAAAAGGTTGTTACGTCATAACACCTAAAATATACCATGACGATAGAGGCTTTTTTTTTGAAAGCTATAAAAAAAGGGATTTTGAAAAAGCCATTGGGCAAACGGTAAATTTTGTTCAAGACAATCATTCGGTGTCTAATAAAGGCGTGTTAAGAGGTTTGCATTTTCAAACAGGTAATTTTTCACAAGCTAAATTAGTACGTGTGGTCAAAGGCAGCGTTTTAGATGTATGTGTAGATATTAGACCAAATTCTAAAACTTATGGCAAGCACTTTTCAATTATTTTAGATGCCATAGAACACAAGCAACTATTCATTCCTAGAGGATTTGCTCACGGATTTTTGGTGTTGGAAGACAATACTGTTTTCAACTATAAATGTGATAATTATTACAGTAAGAACCATGAATCAGGCTTGTTGTATAACGACCCCTCGTTGCATATTGATTGGAACTTCCCAGTCAATAATCTCATTTTATCCGAAAAAGACAAACAACTTCCAACACTTGAAAGTTTAATAAAATGAGTGTAAATGTTTTGGTTACAGGAGCTAATGGGCAATTGGCAAAAACTATACAAAAGCTTTATAAAACCAATAAGGATGACATTTGTTTTACGTTTGTTACAAAGCTCGAATTAGATATTACTGTACCTAATGAGGTTAAAAAATACTTCAAAAATAATCTTGTAGATTACTGCATCAACTGTGCGGCATACACCAATGTGGAGCAAGCCGAAAAAACACCAGAACCAGCATTTAAAGTCAACGCTGAAGGTATAAAAAATATAGCTGAAGCATGTAAAGAAACGAATACTGTTTTAATTCATATATCTACCGATTATGTATTTGATGGCGAAAAAGAATCTCCTTATTTAGAAGATGATATACCAAACCCTATTAATGAATACGGCAAGTCAAAACTTTTGGGCGAGCAACATATTCAAAAGCAATTACAACAGTATTTTATCATTAGAACCTCTTGGTTGTATTCTAATTTTGGTAAAAACTTCTTTAAAACAGTGGTCAAAAATATTAATGAGCATAAAGATTTAAAAATTATTACAACTCAAAAAGGTGCGCCAACTAGCACATATAGTCTGGCAAAATTCATTTATTTTCTTGTTGGAAATAAAATCACAAACTATGGTGTGTTTCATTTTTCAGATAAAGACATAGTGTCTTGGTATGATTTTTCTAAAATAATAGTGAGTAACCATGACAAATCAAGACTTAAGTTGTTATCATCAACCAACATAAGCACATCTAAAGCTCAAAGACCAAAATATAGTGCTTTAAACAATACTAAAAGGTTAAAAATTTTCAAAAAAGAAGTTCTTTTAAGTAATTCTATTAAAGAGCTTCTTTCTCTATTGTAATCCATCTTAAAAATAGTACATTTGTTATGAGGTCTCTAAAAGGCTTTTTTTCAAAAAAACCAACATCTATTATAAACAATAAAAATGCAAAAAAAAGTTGCTTTAATTACTGGCGTAACTGGACAAGACGGAGCTTATTTAAGTGAGTTCTTATTAAAAAAGAATTATGAAGTTCATGGTGTTAAAAGAAGATCTTCGCTGTTTAATACCGACAGAATAGATCACTTATATCAAGACCCACATGTAGAAAATCAAAATTTCTTTCTTCATTACGGCGATTTAACTGACAGCACAAACCTCACAAGAATTATTCAAGAAGTACAACCCGACGAAATATACAATTTGGCAGCGATGAGCCATGTACATGTATCTTTTGAAATGCCAGAATACACTGTAAATGCAGACGGTATAGGAACCTTACGAATTTTAGAAGCAGTAAGAATGCTTGGTCTTGAAAAGAAAACAAGGATATATCAAGCATCGACCTCAGAGTTATATGGTAAGGTTCAAGAAGTACCACAAACAGAAACCACACCATTTTATCCAAGAAGCCCTTATGCGGTTGCAAAAATGTATGCATATTGGATTACTGTTAACTATCGCGAAGCCTATGGTATTTATGCTTGTAACGGTATATTATTTAATCATGAATCTCCAATAAGAGGGGAAACATTTGTAACACGTAAAATAACTAGAGCAACGTCTAAAATTGCTTTAGGCTTACAAGACAAAGTTTACTTAGGAAATTTAGATGCTCAAAGAGATTGGGGTCATGCAAAAGACTACGTAAGAATGATGTGGATGATTCTTCAAGCCGACGAAGCTGAAGATTGGGTAATCGCTACAGGAAAGACGACATCTGTTAGAGATTTTGTTAAAATGTGTTTTGCGCATATTGGTGTTGAATTAGGGTTTAAAGGCACAAACTCGAACGAAAAAGGATATATAAAGACCTGTAATAACCCAAAATATCAATTGGAAATAGGTAAAGAAGTCATTGCTGTTGATGAGAAATATTATAGACCAACCGAAGTTGATCTATTAATTGGTGATGCCACTAAAGCTAAAGAAAAATTAGGTTGGGTTCCAAAATATGATTTAGAGTACTTGGTTGATGACATGATGAAAAGCGATTTAAAACTCATGAACAAGCAACAATACCTACAAGAAGGTGGATACAGAATTAAAAATTATTTTGAATAAAAATAATGCATAAAGATTCAAAAATATTCGTTGCAGGACACAGAGGCCTTGTGGGAAGTGCTATATTAGAAAATCTTCAAAACAAAGGATATACTAATATTGTTTCGAGAACACACAAAGAATTAGACCTAACAAATCAGCACGATGTTGGTGTTTTTTTTGCAACCGAGAAACCAGAATACGTGTTTTTAGCGGCTGCAAAAGTAGGAGGAATCGTAGCCAATAATGTTTACAGGGCAGATTTTATTTACGATAACATGATGATTCAAAACAACGTGATTCACCAAAGTTATAAGAACAATGTAAAGAAACTGTTATTTTTGGGAAGCACTTGTATTTACCCAAAAAACGCACCTCAGCCAATGAAAGAAGAGTATTTGTTGACAGATACATTAGAATATACGAATGAGCCTTATGCTATAGCGAAAATTGCTGGTATTAAAATGTGCGAGAGTTATAACTTACAGTATGGAACAAATTTTATATCGGTAATGCCAACGAATCTTTATGGTCCAAATGACAATTTTGATTTAGAAAAATCCCACGTACTTCCTGCGCTTATCAGAAAAATTTATATAGCTAAATTGTTATCCGAAGGCAAAAATGATGAAGTAATGCAAGACCTAAATGTTAAAACTATTGAGGAAGCAAAAGACTATTTGCAAAAATTTGGCGTTACTAAAAATAGCGTAGAAATTTGGGGAACAGGAAAACCAAGAAGAGAGTTTTTGTGGTCAAAAGATATGGCAGATGCTTGTGTGTTTATTATGGAAAATAGAGATTTTAAAGACACCTACTCTAGAGAAAATAAAGAAGTAAGAAACACACATATTAATATAGGTACAGGTGAAGACATATCCATTAAAGAACTTGCAGAAACCATCAAAAAAGAAATTGGTTTTAAAGGAGAGTTGGTTTTTAACACGAATAGACCAGATGGTACTATGAGAAAACTCACAGATGTTTCTAAGTTAAATGGCTTGGGCTGGAAGCATTCTGTAGAATTAGAATTAGGAATAAACAAATTGTATAATTGGTATTTAATTAATAAAAATTAAAAATGAAAAAAATAACATTATTACTAGTGCTAGCAATAGCATTTTCTTGTGAAAACAAAAACAAAAACAAAGAAGAAGAAAAGAAAGACATACTTGAAGAAAAAGTAGAAGAAAAAAAACCAGAAAAATTTGTAATAGAATTAACCATGAGAATGGATAATTCTGATGGTTTTAGGTTATTTGCTAATGGTGTTTTTATCAACAATAACAGAACGATGAATATTAATATTACCGAGCAAATAAGCAAGAGTGATAATTTTGAGACTGTTACTTTAGATTTGCCTGAGAGCATTAGACCTGACTATGAAGTAGGTATAGCCTTAGGCTCTAAAGAAGAAAAAACAATTGAATTTCAACAAGCTAAAATCTCGTATGGTGACATAGAGTTTTTAGTAAGTCCAGATAAAATGGAAGAGTACTTTTACTTTAGCAAGGATATTAACTATAATGCCGAAAACGGAACAATAAAAACCCAAAAAGTAAATGGAAGGCACGACCCAATAATGTATTTAAGAAAAAATGTTGTAGACAAGTTTAACCTTTAACCTTAAAAGTGGGTAATGTTACTAAGGGTTATTAACTTTTAAATAAAATTGAGCTTCAATATTGAAGCTCAATTTTGTTGTAAAAAGACCCACGAATGAGAAAACACGTAAAAGCGAAATAATAAATTGAAGTTTTTTTTTACTAAAATACTAGACAAGATAAGGGTTAAGAGTTTTCGTACTGAAAATATAATTAAACACATTACCATATCCTTTTTTTATAAAGCAGGTGCCATTTTAGCAAATTTTCTTCTAGTACCCTTAACAATAGATTATCTTGGTACTGAAAACTATGGTGTTTGGTTAACCATTAGTTCTTTTATTTCATGGTTTACTTTTTTTGATGTTGGTTTGGGAAATGGATTGCGCAATAGATTTGCAGAAGCTAGAGCAAGTGGTAATTTAAAATTAGCAAAGGCATACATTAGCTCTGCTTATTATACAATAACTAGCGTTAGTCTTTTACTATTTCTTGTTTTTTTTACTTTTAATGGCTTTATTAACTGGACAAAAGTATTTAATACTAGTAGTGAATTAAGTAGCGATTTGTTTATTCTAATGCCAATAATTGTTGGCTTTTTTTGTTTGCAATTAATTACCAAGCTAATTATAAGTATTTATCTAGCAGACCAAAACCATTCAATTCAAGTTAAGGTTCACTTTTTTACTCAAGTACTTTCTCTTATAATAATTTGGCTATTAACCAAAACCTCTCAAAGCTCGCTTTATATTTTTGGAGTAATATTTTCATCATTACCTGTAATAATTCTTTTAGCATTAAATTTGTTTGCTTTTTCAAATAGATTTAAAAGTCTAAAACCAACTTTAAGCCTTTGGAAAAAGAGCTATGTAAAAGACATAATGGGCTTAGGTATTAACTTTTTTGTCATACAAATAGCCGCAGTAATCCTGTTCTCAACAGATAACTTTATAATTAGCAAAATTTTTGGACCCGAAGAAGTCGTTCCATACAACTTAGCCTTTAAGTATTTTTCTATTGTAACAATGGGTTATTCAATACTTGTTAACCCATATTGGTCTTCTTTTACCGAAGCATACACCAAGAGTGATTATAATTGGATTAAGACATCGGTGAATTCTATTCTAAAAATATGGATGCTTATACCGCTATTATTGGTAATTATGTTGCTATTGGCAGATAAGTTTTATTTTCTATGGGTTGGAGAAAAAGTAGTTGTTTCGATGACTTTATCTATTTCTATGGCGATATTTGTTTTAATGTCTACGTTTAATAATATTTTTGTAAGTTTTATTAATGGAGTTGGCAAAACACAAATACAATTAATTACCGCAATTATTTCAATGATTATTAATATTCCTTTAAGTATATTTTTAGCCAAAACATTAGGCCTTGGTGTGCCAGGAGTGATGTTTGCTACGTGTATATGCTTAGGCTATTCTGTTATACTAAGACCGCTACAGTACAACAAAATAATCAATAATAAGGCTAAAGGTATTTGGAATAAATAATTCTATACAAAGAAATGGACTGCAATCAAATTACATTAAAAAACAGTGCTTTATATAGATTGTATGCGTTTTTTAGAAAAAAGAAAACCAATCAAGATAAAAAAACTCACAACACAATAACCAACAGTCACGAGTTTAAGGTTTCATTAAAAAGTAATTGTGAAAACAAGGTAATACAAAATCTTTTTAAGCAAATTAAGCCTTATGAAAAAGCAGTTACCGCCTTGTTACATGGTAGTTGGGCAGACCAAACAAACAACTCTTTTTCGGATATTGATGATTTTATTATTTTAGAGAAAGACAAAATAACTTCGAAGAAAGATTTTTATAAACTCATATCTATTTTAAATAAAATAGATATGAGTTATTGTAGAATTGACCCTATCCAGCATCATGGACATTGGTTGGTTTGTAGTGAAGAGCTGAAACACTACGACAATTCTTTTATGCCATTATTTATTATGAAAGATGCAAAAAGAATCATAGGAAAAAGTGAAATAATTGCCTACGTCGATGACAAAAAAACTCAGTTAGGTCTAAAAAACAACATTATCAATACTTGTAAAAATATTGAAAGACTATATAAAAAATACCATTCTAATAAAATTAACTCTTATGAAATGAAATGCCTAGTAGGCTCTTTTGCATTAGTGCCTTCATTTGTAGTGCAGCTGCAACAGTTAGAGTTAAACAAACCAGAATCGATAAAACACTCCATTAAACTATTCTCTAAAGAGGCCTATACATGTGTAGCTTGGGCTACAAATTGCAGAAATAATTGGACAATTGTAACCAACAAAAAAAGCTTTAAAATGTTTAAGTTTTTGACAAGATTTTGTACAAACCCTCATTTATGGCGTCGATTTTCAGAGAGGTATTCACCAAAAATTCATTTTAATGATACAAAACTTTTAAGCACCATTGAACTAAAAAGCAATAATGTTAGCTGTTTTTTAAATGAAACCTTAAAGCACTTGAGTACTTATGAAAGTTAACGGCATAAAAGAAATATCAAGGCTAGAATATATAGAAGCCTATAAAGATCTTGAAAAATTTTGTGTTAGCAATCTTGACCCTTTAGTTATTGGTGAGTTTGGTGAGCCTTCTTGCCCATCTATATCAGACCTGGATGTTTTTATTTGCTTAAAAAAAGAAAACTTTAAAGTACAAAAAGAGGCTATTATAAATTATATTAACAAAAGCGAAACTAAAAAGTATTTATTTTTTCATGACCCATTAATTGTATCGGAAGAAATGCTTAATCTATTACCCGACTTTCACTCTCTATATAATTTTAAAATCACGCATAACCCTAATAAAATTGAAATAAAAAAAGCCACTAAAGAGGCCGAAAATTTATTAAGCATTATCTGGACAAGTTTTTTACTGGTTGCTGGAACCAATATACTTGTTAATAAAAAATACAACACTAGAGATAAACTCTTGGTGCTAAAAAATATTTGCCAATCAATTAAAAATATTGACCCCAATTCTAATGCATTAAAATATAGCCATAATCTTAGAAATCAAGTACTAAAAGGTAATTTATTGGATGAAGATGTAGATAATAGTTTTAGAAAAAAGCTTAAAGAACTTTTTAAAAAAACCAATACTATTAAAATAGAGCACCTAAAACCAATAAATTCTCGCAAAAAATATAAAATAGCAAATAACCAATTTATTATTCTTGGCAAGTCCAATAGCTTTACCATTAACAAAAACAAGGTCTATATTTACTTAAACGAATCATTTTTTGGTCTTTTTAAACAATTCTACTATAAAAAAACAAATAATGTAGATATTAAAAATTACATTTATAATGCGCAAACCTTAAATAATATTGTAAAAAAGCATAAAGTGAGTTTTCCTTTTGTTTCTCCATATTCTTTTCAATTTTTTAGGACAGATATTAAATTTAAAATCAAAAAAATCATCTATTCCCTCAATAAAATTTAGTTAAATAATGAAAGTGTTAATTGTTAATTTTAGTGATGTTGAAGGAGGCGCAGCAAGAGCGGCAAACCGATTACATCAGTCACTTTTAAAAGAGCAAATAGATTCTAAAATGTTTGTTTTAGAAAAGAGCAGCAATAACTTTACTGTAATAGGGCCAAAAACCAATAAGCAAAAAATTATTGCCAAAATACAGTCTTTATTAAATACGTGGCCATTAAAAAAGCACAAAAGAATTGCACCTTTTTCGGCTTCGTTTTCACCAACGTTTAACATTTCTAAAAGAATAAATAATCTTAACCCAGATGTTGTTCATCTACACTGGATTAATGCAGGAATGTTAAGAGTTGAAGATTTAAAAAAAATAAAAGCACCTTTAGTATGGTCTCTTCACGATATGTGGGCATTTACAGGAGGCTGTCATTATTCAAACAAATGTGAACTGTATAAATTAAAATGTGGTAAATGTGAGGTGCTTCAATCTGGAAAAGAGAATGATATTAGCCGAAAAATATTCAATAGAAAATTAAAAACGTATAACAAAATATCAAATTTCACAATAATTGGTCTAAGCAAATGGCTAGAGTCTTGTGCAAAATCGAGCACTCTTTTTAAAAACAAGAAAGTTGTTAATTTACCTAACCCTATAGACACTAGTGTATTTAAAAAAATAGATAAAGAAAAGTCTAGAGAACTTTTTAACTTACCTAGCAATAAAAAACTCATTTTATTTGGCGCGATGTCGGCTACCAGCGATGTTAGAAAAGGGTATAAAGAATTGTGTCAAGCATTAAGTAAACTAGAAAATAAAGACCAAGACATTGAACTTTTGGTTTTTGGGAGTGACAAGCCTCAAAAAACACAAGAGTTTGGTTTTAAAACACATTACTTAGGCCAACTTAAAGACAGTGTAAGTTTAATAGCTCTTTATAATGCAGCAGATGTAATGGTGGTTCCGAGTCTACAAGAAAACCTATCAAATGTTATTATGGAGAGTTTATCTTGCTCTACTCCAGTAGTAGGTTTTAATATTGGAGGGAATAGTGATCTAATAGACCATAAAAAAAACGGCTATTTGGCTTCTCCTTTTAATATTGAAGATTTAGCAAAAGGAATTAATTGGGTTATAAGCAATAATAACTACAACACATTATGTAGCAACGCAAGAACAAAAATCACACAAAATTTTGATTATAAAATAGTTTCAAAGCAGTACATTGAATTGTACAGCAGTATTATAGAAAACAACTAGAAAAAATGCACGTAAGACAAGAGAGCGTATTAAAATGGGGTTTATATTGCAATGGCTTATATATTTTCTTTCTTTTTTTATTTATGCCAGATGGAATAAATATCCCAAACATACTTATTACAAGCATACTAATATTTTCAGTGGTATTAATTTTTAGTGTCTGTTTTAAAAACAGATACCGAATTAAAAATCTACCCAAAAAAATAAGAATACTTTTTTATTTACTAATATTTTGGGGTTGCATGATTATTGTGCGAAGTTTTTCTTTGTCAATTCAAGATTGGGTAACAAATTTTGGAAACATCTATATGGCTTTTGCTTGGCTTTTACCAGTGACCTTAATATTGGGCTTAGAAATTAGAAATTGGAATATTCTTTTTAAAACTATTTCAATGATGTTTTCTCTAATGATTTTAGCATTTTTTTTGCTTCCTTTTTTTAAATACAACGAAGAATGGATTTTGCTGTTAAGACCTGTAGCTTTTATATTATTAATAGGTGTTTATCATTTTAGAAATTTATTTCGTTTTAAAACCTATTTGATTATTGTGCTTTATTTAGCAGCAATGTTTTTGCTGTCTTCTCGCCGTATAGACCAATTATTTTTGGTTATGGTGTTCTTCTTTTTATTATTAGATAAAATATCTTCAATCCGCTTAAAAAAATCTTTTCTAAAGTATATTTTTGTAGGGTTTATTTTAGTACTAACTTTTATCTTTACAGCTGGATATGAGTATTTTTCAAACTTTGTTTCATTACTTATCGACTTTCAAGACTCTAGAACCTTTTTATTTACTGAACTTTTTGCAGACATGAGTACTTTTGAGCAGTTTTTTGGACGAGGGTCTTTAGGCACTTATTATAGTGATTTTTTTGAAAGAACTAGACGTTATTACGAAATAATGGGAAGAGTAGGATGGGCAGGTGATGTGCCAGATAGAATCACTACTGAAGTTGGGTACTTACAAATGGTTTTAAAAGGAGGTTTTGTTTTGTTAATACTAAACCTGTTATTGTACAGCTACGCTATTTATGCGGCAATATTTAAATCTAACAACAAGTTTATTAAACGTTTAGGGTACTATATTTTAATAGTTACCATATTAAGTATTGTAGAATTTAGACCAACATTTACACCAATGTTTATTGTTTTGTGGATGGCAATAGGCACTGTTTTAAATAAAAATTATAGACAAATGAATGACCATGAAATAGAAACTTTAATTAAATTTAAATGAAACCACAAACCCCTCTCATAAGTGTTATTACTGTAGTTTATAATGGCGAAAAACACCTCCAACAAACAATAGATAGTGTAAGCAACCAAACCTATAAAAACATTGAGTACATTATAATTGATGGAGGTTCTAGTGATAAGACTCTAAAAATAATTAATAATAACCAAGACAAAATCTCAAAATGGATAAGCGAACCAGATAATGGTCTTTATGATGCAATGAACAAAGGTTATGCACTTTCTAATGGGGAATTGGTAGGAACCATTAACAGTGACGATTGGTACGAGAAAAATGCTGTAGAAATAATTGTTAACGAATATATAAATCACCCAAACAAAAAGATTTTTCATGCTGACAAAAACTGCATCGAAATTAATGGGAACAGCCATATTAAAAAAGCAAAAACCTCTCCTTTCTTGCTTAAATACCACGCCATGGTTTTAAACCATCCCACAATGTTTGTTCATAAAGATATTTATAAAACTCAAAAATATAATACAGAGCTATCTTCTTTGTCCGACTACCAATATACACTTCAAGTTTATTTAAAAAACAATGATGTCTTTCAATACATACCAAAAGTAATATCTAATTTTAGGCTTGGAGGAATTAGTGGTAAGATACCCTTAATGAAGTCAATTAAAGAAAATGATATTGCACGAAAAAACGCTGGCATGAACTTATTTCAAAGAGCTTTTGCAGTTATATTTAGGGCTATGTTCGAGTTTTATAAAAAACTAAAGTAATCCTGATGACAAACCGAATAGAAAACTTCAAAAAGCTCATTAATTACTTTGAGCAAAATACTATTGAGTATGCTTTATTAGGAAGAAAACAAAACTTAGAAGAAATAATAGAAGGAGATATAGATATTGTAGTTTCTCAGCAATATTTTAAAAAAATTGAACAAATACTAGATAAGTTTTGCCAAAAAAATAATTTGCTTTTCATTCAAAATATACAACATGAAAGCACAGCAAAATACATGATTATTTCAGATAAATCTGACCACAGTATTATTTGCCCAGATATTTGTTCGCACTATGTAAGAGACGCTAGATTACTTATAGAAAACAAACTTTTATTAGCCAATACCACATTAATAGACGTTCAAGGATTTAAGGTAAGGACGTTAAATCCTCAACATGAATTCTTATACTATTTTTTAAAAAAAATTGATAAAGCAAATATTGGAGAAAGAGAATTTAATCACTTAAAAAAGCAATACGACTTAATAAAAAGCAACAAAAAATTAATTTCTTTGGATAAAAATTTTTCAAAAGAAACCATTTATGAAATCAATAAAATTTTTAGCACCCAAGACATAACCCTATTAAACAAACGTTTAGTGGATTATAGAAATGAATTACATAGCAAAAAAACAAAACATTGGATGTTTTTAGTTAAAGACATTTTGCTTAAAATTAAACGTATTTATAAAAAAACAGGGCTTACAATTGCCATAATGGGTTCTGATGGATGTGGAAAAAGCACCATAATCAAAGCCCTAAGTAAAAGTATGGAACCAGCTTTTAGGAATGTTCATTACTATCATTTAAAACCAACAGACAAAAAAATCCATGGAGTTGATACGACCAATCCGCATGGACAAAAACCATATTCATTCTCTAAATCATTGTTAAAGCTTGGGTTTTTAATTACACAATATAACTTTGGATTTATTGAGGTATTCAAAAAAAACATAAAATCAACATTTGTTATTTTTGATCGATATTATGATGATATATTAATTGACAAATTGCGTTTTAGATATGGTGCGCCAATATTTTTTGCAAGAATAGCATCATTTTTTATACCCAAACCAAAGCTATATTTTTTGCTAGATGCATCTGGTGAGGTTATTTTTAAAAGAAAAAAAGAACTATCAATTCAAGAAATTGACCGTCAAAGAGATAGCTACTTAAAGCTTTTTCGTAGCAAGAAAAACTATTATATTATAGATGCATCTAAAGAGGTTGATTTTGTAACTTATAATATAGAAACAATAATATTGAGTTATCTTAACAAACGACTATAAACAATTATCTATTTAATGAGTAAAGAAAAGTATTACTATTTTCCACCAATTAACCCTCAATTTTTTTTTCCAGTAAAAAACTTCAAAGCGTGTAGTAAATTTTATAAACCTCTTAAGCTTAAATCTAAGATTGTATGGTACATATATAAAAAAAGTGCCTTAGTGCGAACATTATTCATATTAAGAGAAAAAGACATCCCCTTACAAATAGACACCATAAAAAACATACTTAACCTAGAAAATTGCAAGTTATTTATTAATCTAGGCACCAAAGGCCCTGAACAAAAAGCAACAATAATTGCACAAAATAGCAAAGAGGCTTTGTTTTTAAAGTTTGGAACCAAGACAAGAGCCCAAAAATTAATAAGAAACGAAATAAATACTTTAAAACAATTACAAGAAAACAAGCATTTACTAATAGCTAACATTATTTCCTTTGCCAGTAATGACGAGTTTACTTATTTAATTACCAACGTGTTTTATGGTGTAAAGTGTGATATGTTAAAAATTAACAATAACATATATAATTATTTAATTAGCCTTACAAAATCATTACCAATTAAACAGGACGAAAGTATAAATGTATTTTCACATGGCGATTTTTGTCCTTGGAATATATTAACAGACCCTGCTACTAATAAATTAATGGTAATAGATTGGGAAATGGCAAGTTATAAACCCTTGGGCTATGACTTATTTACCTTTATTTTCCAAACGAATTTTTTATTACGTCCTAAAAAAAAATGCAGTACAATTATTAAAGAAAATAAGACCCATATTGACAGTTACTTTAAAGTGTATAAAATTAATAATTGGCAATCTTATTTAGCTAAATTTGCAGAGTTAAAAGTTATAGATGAGGAAAGCAAAGACGCCTTTTTTTTATTAAAAAAATATAACGAATTATTAAAATATAATGGCAACAACGATTAAAAGCATTATTGTTTCAGCATACGCCTGCGAGCCCAATAAGGGGTCCGAACCAGGAATAGGATGGCATTGGGTAATAGAGTTGGCTAGATTGGGCTATGATGTAAATGTTATTACTAGGCTCAATAATAAAGACAATATAGAAAAGGCTATTTATAAACTTGAATCGTTCGATAACCTTACTTTTTATTATTACGACCTTCCAAAGTGGGCAAAAACTATTAAAAAAGGACCTTTTGGAATTTATTTCTATTACTTTATGTGGCAAATAGGTATAGTGTCACTAGCAAAAAAAATTAATGCAGAAAAATCAATAGACCTTGTACACCATATTACTTTTGGGGTTTTTAGGCAACCATCTTTTTTATGGAAACTAAATAAACCATTTGTATTTGGGCCAGCTGGAGGAGCAGAAATGGCATCACATAAACTTTTAAGAAGCCTACCGTTAAAAGAATACATAAAAGAAATAACAAGAATAGTAGTTAACTATGTTTATAAGTTTAGCCCTATTTTAAATAGAATGTACAAGCAAACCGATATTATTTTATGTAAAACAGACGACACATTAAACTTTATTTCAAGTAAGTTTTCAAACAAGAAGTATGTCGAAATGGACATAGGCACCTTAGGAGCTCATAAAACTGAAGGCAAAAACAATAAGAAGCTAAAAGTGCTTTATGTTGGAAGGTTTTTAGGTTGGAAAGGCATACACTTAAGCATAGATGCTATTAATAAGGTAAATAAAGACGAGGAGCTAGTTGACTTTACTTTAATTGGAAGAGGACCATTTAAAGAATATTTACAAAGCAAAGCAAAGAGTAAATCCATAAAATTTATAGATTGGGTGGCGCAAGACGAATTATTTAACTACTACTCTTCTTTTGACTGTTTTTTATTCCCAAGCCTCCACGACAGTAGTGGTTCGGTTATTTTAGAAGCTTACTCGTTTGGATTGCCAGTTATTAGCTTAGATATTGGAGGACCAAATAAGCTAGTAGATAAAACGTGTGGTTTCAAAATTAATACATCTAAAAAATCTGGAAGTGAAGTATCTACCGAAATCGCAAATTTACTCAACACTATTAATAACGATAAGGAAATTTTAAAGCCCTTAAAAATAGAAGCTTTTAAGAAAGCTGAATATTATAAATGGAGCAATATTGTAAAGAGAGCATACAACTTTATTGAAAACAAACTAAACGAATAATGAAACAAGAAAAAGCTTTGTTTATTTTACATTATTCGCCGCCAATTCATGGGGCCGCTAAAGTTGGGGACACCATACTAAAAAGCAGTGTTATTAATGATGCATTTAAAACAAGGTATATTAAAATAAAATCTTCCAATAATTTAGAAAGCATAGGCACTTTTAGGCTAAGTAAAATATGGTTTTTTTTAGGGCTTTTATTTAATGTAGTTTATCAACTTGTTTTTTTTAGACCAAAAATAATTTACTTCACAACTTCCCCAAGAGGCTTTGCATTTTATAGAGATATTGTTATTTCAATTGCTGTTAAAATATATAGGATTTTTAATAAAAATTGCGAAGTTTTTTATCACTATCACGCTAAAGGAATTTATGAGTTTACAAAACACTCAAAAAAAGCAAAAAACCTCACAAATTTTTTTGTCAGTAAAGTGAACATTATTTTTATTTCTAACCTAATGAAAAATGAGGTAAGTGAACTGAAAGGGTTTAATAGAATAATAATTTTAAATAACGGTGTCCCAAACAAACTTGATGATATTACATTTAAGAACATTATAGAGCAAAGGCAAAAAAACAATGAGATAAACGTACTTTATTTGTCGAATATGATGAAAGAGAAAGGATATGATGTTGCGTTAAAATTAGCAAAATCAATAGCAATAAAAAGCGAATACAAAGTTAAATTTAATTTTGCTGGTGCTTGGTCAACATTAAAAGACAAGTCTTTTTTTGAAACGTATGTTAAAGAGCATAACTTAGAATCAGTAATAAAATATCATGGACTGGTTTCTGGAGAAAAAAAATCTAATTTATTTAAAACCTCTAACGTATTTGTTTTTCCAACAAGCTATAGTAAGGAAGTATTTCCGCTATCTATACTAGAAGCGTTATCTTATGGCTTGCCAGTTTTAACGTTTAGCAAAGGAGCTATTCCCGAAATAATAAATGAAGATGTTGGAATTATTACCAATAAAGAAAAAATAAACAAAGATTTTAATACTATTGTAGAGTGTTATTTAAATGAAGCCGCATATAATAGCTGCCGAAACAGTTTTTTAATAAATTATACAAACAAGGTTTTCGAAAAAAAATTAGTAACCATTTTAAAACAAAAAACCCTTGAAAATTGTTAAAATTAAAAATTACAATGTATTTGCAGATACTGTAGATAAAATAAGCACCAATAGTAAAACAATTATTAATACTATAAATGCACACTCATACATTGTAGCTAAAAAAGACAAAACGTTTAAAGAAGCCTTATTACAAAGTAATGTTTTATTACCTGACGGCGAAGGTATTGTGCTAATGGTTAAAAAGTTAAAAGGCGTAAAAATTAAAAAAATTGCTGGAGCCGATATTCATAATTACCTATTGGAAAAAGCTGAAGAAAACAAACTTAAATGCTTTTATTTAGGAGCGAGTCAAAGCACATTAAGTATTATTAAAAATAAACAAGATAAAATATACCCAAATATTGAATTTGGTTTTTTTTCGCCACCATTTAAAAGTAAATTCTCTAAAGAAGATAATAAGTTAATGATTGAAAAAATAAATAGTTTCAATCCCGATATTTTATTTGTTGGTATGACAGCACCTAAGCAAGAAAAATGGGTAAACCAAAACAAGGATCTTATTAACGCAAATGTTATTTGCTCAATTGGAGCCGTTTTCGATTTTGTAGCTGAAACAAAAAAAAGAGCACCTCAGTGGATGATACAGTTAAAAATGGAATGGTTATATAGAGCGTTTTCTAGTTGGCGATTAACAAAACGCTACATGTACTCTAATCCATTGTTTATTTGGGAAATAATTAAGTTAAAAATCACTAAAAAAACTTAATATATTGCTTGTAATGAAATTAATAAAAGGATTTGCCAATAAAATAGACTTCTTCGTTTTTTGCGCTTCTGTTTTTACGTTGCCACAATCAATTAAACTCAGTTCGAAACTATTATTTATTGCACTAGCCTTAGCGGTTATAAAATCAATTTATAATAGAGATTTTAAATGGGTTAAAACACACAAGCCATTAATTATTTTATATGGCATTTTTTTTAGTTATATATGTATACAAGGAATTTATTTAGGAGGACTTAATGGTCTTTTCTTTTCTTTTGAAAAAGATTATGCGCCTTATCTAGTTTTCCTTTTAATGCCTTTTTTGTATAAAAATAAAGACGATGTAAAACTTCTACCTCAAGTCTTTATTGCTGGATTGTTTTTTACGTTTTTTTTAATAATTGCCATGTCAATAATTCAGCTTGAATTTTATAACCGTACGAGGGTTCTTAAAGTGTTTGATCTCCATCATTTATATATTTCACTTTATATATTGTTTGCAATTAATTACCTGTTAAATAGGTTGTCAAATAGTCAAGTAAAGAAAAAAAACGTCATAATTCTATTATTGCTTCTAGTTTTAGTAGCATTTTTAGTTTTTTTTAAAAGCAAAGCAGCCTTCGCTATCTTTTTTCTTGTATTAGCGTATCATGTTATTAGTAAAATAAAAAGAAGTCTTTTTAAAAATCTATTCGTGCTTGTTGCAATTTCTGCAATAATAATAGTTTTTAATAATTGGTTTCTTGAACTGTATTTAAGAGCTTTAGATTTTAGAGTTAGAATATGGGACGAAGCCGCAAAAGTAATATCACAAAATATTATTTTTGGACACGGTGCTTCAAATGAGTATTTACAGCTTAATATAGCACATTTCTTGGAAGGCGATTACGATTTTTTAGATTCAAATTATAATGCACATAATCAATACTTATCTTTTTTGATTAGGTTTGGTCTTGTTGGGCTGCTTTTAGTATTAGCGACGTATGTTGTTGCTTTTACAAAAATAAAAATATCATTCAAAAAAGAATATGTTGGGTTTTTATTAATAATAGGCTCTATGGCTTTTATTGAAAGCTTATTTAACAGGCATCATGGTATTGTATTCTGTACCGCAATGCTTTATTATTATAACACAATGAGCAAAAATGAACTTGAAGAATAACATAAAAGCAATAATATTTTACGCAATTACAATAATAGTTTGTAATAAAGCGATTGGTCAAGAACTGGTGCTAAAAACCAATTTTACCGTAAGAGATTTTCAAATAGTTGACAGTACATTGGTTTACATAGAAAAAAGAGATATTAAAAGCTATAATTTAATTTCAAGAACTAATGACACATTATTTAAAAATGGAAGCTTTTTTATAGGTGGTTACGGACTGAGAATTTTTTATTCCAAAAAACAAAAAACAATTATTACTGCATCAAATGAATTGGTAAAAAACAGGAGCTCTATTAGGTTCTACAATACAGAAAAAAAAGACATTAATAAGTTTCACGTTTTATATGATACCGAACTTATGGATTTTTTTATTCAACCCAATGATAGTTTGTTCTTTTTAAGCAAAAAAGATTCAACAATTATAGGGTATAAATATGGAAACAAACCTAGATACAAAAAAACAGACTCCATAAAAACAGACTCGTATGCTAGAAACATAAAATTGTTGAATAGCACATTGATTTATTTAACCGACTCAGGTAAAGTGTTTCAATATAATTTAAAGACTAAAAAAAATAAACTACTCTATGAAGGTGAAAATTTGTTAGTTAGTTTTATTTTTGACAAAAATTACAAGAACATTTATGCAACTACTTTCGATGGAAAAATCATTAAAATAAGTTTGTCTAACCCTTTAGAAAGTCAAGAGTATAATTTTGGTAATCACATTATAGAGGCCATTAATATTTATATGGACAAGTATCTAATCGTTGGGGATTGGTCAGGTCAAATAGGGATTATAGATATTAACACCAATGAAGTAGTAAAAAAACATAACGACAAAAAAAGAATTGTAAAAATAATTGTAAAAGGAGATTATTTTTACACAAGCAGTTCAAATAGAACAATTAAAAAGTGGAAAATAGATAAATGAAAATAGCAGTTATTGGCACAGGATATGTAGGTTTAGTCACAGGAACCTGCTTAGCAGAAACAGGTAACGATGTACTTTGTATAGATATTGACGAAAAAAAAGTAAAGCAAATGCAAAAAGGTGTGGTGCCAATTTACGAACCACACTTAGATGTACTGTTTGATAGAAACATTAAAGCAGGACGCTTAAAATTTTCAACAAGTTTAGATGAAGGATTAGAGCATGGCGATATTATTTTTTTGGCATTACCAACACCTGAAGGGGGTGATGGCTCAGCAGATTTGTCATTTGTTTTAGGTGTTGCTAAACAAATTGGAAAAAAAATACAATCTTATAAAGTTATTGTAGATAAAAGTACAGTTCCTGTTGGAACTGCCGACAAGGTGACTGAGGTTATTTCTAAAGAAACAAGTGTGGATTTTGATGTTGTATCTAATCCAGAGTTTTTAAGAGAAGGATTTGCTGTTGACGATTTTTTAAAACCCGAACGTATTGTTATTGGGTCAGAATCTGAGAAAGCAATAGACTTAATGAAAAAACTATACAAGCCATTTGTAAGGTCAGGAAACCCTATTATCGTGATGGATGAACGTAGTGCCGAATTGACTAAATACGCAGCTAATTCATTTTTAGCAACCAAAATCACGTTTATGAACGAAATTGCCAACTTTTGCGAAAAAGTTGGAGCAGATGTTGATAAAGTAAGAATAGGTATGGGAACCGATTCACGTATTGGCAAACGTTTTTTATTTCCAGGCATTGGATATGGAGGGTCATGCTTCCCTAAAGATGTAAAAGCTCTCCACAAATCAGGGGAAGATGTAGGATATAAATTTGACATTTTAAATGCAGTAATCAAACTTAACGATACGCAAAAAAAGATATTAATTCCCAGAATAGATACTTATTTTAAGGGCGAAATAAAAGATAAAACTTTTGCTATTTGGGGATTAGCCTTTAAACCAGAAACTGACGACATAAGAGAAGCTCCAGCTTTATACATTATTGAAGAATTATTGAATATGGGAGCAAAAATAAAAGTGTTTGACCCTGAAGCAATGCCAAATGTAAAGCGAAAATTTGGAGATAAACTCACATATTCATTAAATAAATATGATGCTGTTGAAAATGCCGATGCTTTAATAATTTGTACAGAATGGAGTATTTTTAGAATCCCAGATTTTAAAAAGCTTAAAACCCTTTTAACAGCTCCAGTTATTTTTGACGGAAGAAACCTATTTGAAATAGAAGATATGCAAGAAGAAGGGTTTTATTATGATTCAATAGGAAGAAAAAACACCCAAAAAGTATTATCGTGAAAAGAATTTTAATTACAGGAGCAGCAGGGTTTTTAGGATCACACTTATGTGATCGATTTATAAATGAAGGCTTTTATGTTATTGGTATGGATAACTTCATTACTGGAGACAAGTCTAATATATCACACTTAACAAATCACTCTAATTTTAAATTTATTGAACATGATGTTACAGAGTTTGTAGCCATTGAAGGTGATTTAGATTACATACTTCATTTTGCATCTCCAGCTAGCCCAATAGACTATTTAAAAATCCCTATTCAAACACTTAAAGTAGGCTCTTTAGGGACGCATAATTTACTTGGGTTAGCCAAAGTAAAAAAGGCAAGAATCTTAATAGCCTCAACATCAGAGGTATATGGAGACCCATTAGTGCACCCTCAGTCCGAAGATTATTATGGCAACGTAAACACCATTGGGCCAAGAGGTGTTTATGATGAAGCCAAACGTTTTCAAGAATCAATTACCATGGCTTATCACAGATTTCATGGGCTGGAAACTAGAATTGTGCGCATTTTCAACACCTATGGCCCACGAATGCGACTTAATGATGGACGTGTAATTCCAGCGTTTATGGGGCAGGCTCTTCGTGGTGAGGATTTAACTGTTTTTGGAGATGGTTTACAAACGCGATCTTTTTGTTATGTTGATGACCAAGTAGAAGGAATCTATAGACTCCTATTTAGTGATTATGTGTATCCTGTAAATATTGGAAACCCAGATGAAATCACTATTTTAGATTTTGCCAAAGAAATTATAGGTTTAACCCAAACCGAACAGAAGATAACCTATAAAGAACTACCTGTAGATGACCCCTTACAAAGACAACCAAACATTACTTTGGCAAGAAAAATTTTAGGCTGGGAAGCAAAAGTTGGAAGAACAGAAGGAATGAAAAAAACATTTGATTATTTTAAGGGTTTGTCAAAAGAAAAACTATTTAAAAGAGAGCACAAGGATTTTACAAACCATATAAAAAAGTGATGTGGCTTATAAGCAAGGAAGATATTCAAGTTTAATTACACCATTATTTTGTTTGGTTGATTTACTAATCATAATTGTTAGTATTTTCCTTTTTTCTATCAATATTACAAATATTTATGTTTTTACCGCTTACATTTCTTTCTCATGGATTATTATTTCTTTTAAAAATCATTACTACAATGTAAGAAGGCACACAAGAGCAGTACAATTATTTACATTATTGTTTAGGCAAATAGTGTTATATGCTTTAATTTGCTATGCATTTATTGGGTTTTTTAAGCAACCTAATATTAGCCGATTAGCATTAGGACAGTATTTACTTACTGTTTTTATAGTGTTGACAATTTTTAAGCTTTTATCATTCTTTTTATTAAAAAAATATAGATCCAAACTTGGCGGAAATAGAAGAAACGTCATTGTTATTGGAGACAATGAAAAAGTAAGACAACTAATTAATATTTTTGAATCTAGGCATGAATTTGGTTATAGATTTAAAAAACAGTTTATTGTCGAAAAAGGGCTAGAAAGCTTAAAAGTGTGTTTTGATTACATCACCGATAACGACATAGATGAAATTTATTTTTCAGCCTCCAAATTATCAAACACACAAATAAACGCCCTTGTTGATTTTGCGGATAATAACTTAAGAGAAGTAAAATTTATTCCTGATAATAAAGATATTTTTACAAAGAAATTAAAATACGAGTATTACGATTACATTCCAATTTTATCTATAAGGACTATTCCATTACAAGAGCCTATAAATCAATTCGTGAAACGTTTATTTGATATTATTTTTGCATCGGCAATTATTGTCTTTATTTTATCTTGGCTAACACCTTTGTTGGCAATTATTATTAAACTGGAATCTAAAGGTCCAGTATTTTTTAAACAATCTAGAAATGGCTTTAATTACAAAGAATTTGCCTGTTATAAATTTAGGTCTATGACTCCAAATAAAGACGCTCACTTGTATCAAGCCACTAGAGGGGATCAGCGAGTAACAAAAGTAGGTAAGTTTATTCGTAAAACGAGTATTGATGAGTTGCCACAATTCTACAACGTGTTGTTTGGAGACATGTCTGTTGTTGGACCAAGACCACATATGGTAAGCCACACCAATATGTATGCACAAAGAATAGATAAATTTATGGTGCGCCATTTTGTAAAACCAGGTATTACGGGTTTAGCTCAAGTAAGTGGCTATAGAGGCGAAGTGGAAACCGATAAAGACATTATTGGCAGAGTGAAGTATGATATTTTTTATATTGAAAACTGGTCTATTTTTCTTGATTTAAAAATTATAGTGCAAACGTTTATAAATGCTGTAAAAGGAGAAGAAAAAGCCTATTAGATGGTTTCAATTATTATACCTTCATACAATTCAGAAGCGTTTATTGCAGCCACGATAACCTCGGTAATTAATCAGACTCACAAAAACTGGGAATTGATAATTGTGGACGATGCATCTACAGATTGCACTTGTAGCATTGTTTCAGGATTTTCGGAAAAAAACCAACGTGTTAAGCTCATCAAGCAACAAAAAAATGTTGGTGCAGGCGTTTCTAGAAACGTTGGGATTAAAGCTGCCAAAGGCAGTTACATAGCCTTTTTGGACTCGGATGATGTATGGCAACCCAACAAACTGGCAACCCAACTTGCTTATATGGATTCGCAAAACGCTGCTATTTGTTTTTCTTCTTATGAGTTAATCAATGAGAAAGGAGAACCATTACACAAAATAGTAGAAGCTCTACCTAAATTGTCGTATAATAAACAACTTAAATGCAATTACATTGGTAATTTAACAGGCATTTACAAAGTAGATAAATTAGGTAAAATTTACATGCCAGAAATCAAGAAGCGACAAGATTGGGTCATGTGGCTAAACGCCATAAAAAAAGGAGGCGATGCAGTTGGTGTAAAAAAGCCATTGGCTTATTACAGAGTTAGAAAAGGGTCTATATCCTCTAATAAAATGGATTTAGTAAAACACAATTTTAATGTGTATAGAAAAGTTTTAGGCTTTAGCTTTATAAAATCGATTAGATACTTATTGGTGTTTTTATATGAATATTTTTTTGTGAAATCCAAGCAAATTAAAAACATCTAACTAAGGTTTGAGCAAAGATGTAAACTGCTTTAACTTCCCTCTTTTTGTGCGTTCTAAATGGGTTTTTTTAGAAAATAGAACATCAACACCAGGCTCCAAGTATGTTTCAAGTGCAGCTTTAATTTTCTTTTTTTGCGCTTCGGTTAATTCCAATTCAGCGACATATTCAATTTCAAATTGATGCAAAGTGTGTTGCAACACCTTAATTTCTTGAATAGCACCATCATCACTCATAACAGATTTTGTTACATAATAAAACGAAAGCCCTGGAGCCGTTTTTCCACTTGGCAGCTTTACATAATCTTCTTTTCTGCCTGTTAGCGTTTTTAAAACATATGTTTTTTTATCAATAACATTAATACTTCCTATATCTCCAATCTCATATCTAATGAATGGGTGAGCCTTATTGTATAAATCGGTAATGACAATTCTACCTTCCTGTCCATGTGGTAAAACACGCCCTTTATCGTCTAAAATTTCTACATAAAGATTTAAATTATTCAAAATCCATTGCTGATTTTTTTCAAGCGCAATCAAACCAAATTCAGCAGAACCATATTCATTGATTATAGGAATATTAAAGACTTTTTCAAGTAGTTTTTTATCGTCGTCTGAAAGCATTTCCGACGTTGGTAAGCACGCTTTTAAACTAGGACAGATATCAGTCAATACTATGTTTTTTGTCAACAAATGTTTTGCAAACGCCACAATAACTGATCTATAACCAGTCATAAACACAAAATCTGTTTTAGAAAACTTCGCTATCCATGTATCAAGTGCCTGTTCAGACAAGTCAAACACATTAAAACGATAACGGTTTGACAACCAATCCTTAAAACGCTCTTTTCTATAATTTTTTTTATCAAAAGGAATACCATAAAATCGTGCTTGCTTAGTATTGAATATATCGTGCCAACCATACCATTCTTTAAAAATAGCCCATGTCATAGCATGACAAAACTTGTCTTTGGCAAACACAAAAGGGTCGCCTGAAGAACCGCTGGTTTTGTTAACATATACGTTGCTGGTAGTAAAGCCACTTGAAAGTCGCTCACTCAAAGGTTGTTGTAAATCACGCTTTGTCATCACTGGAATTGTGTTCCAATCATCAATATTTGAGTTTTTAGCAAGTGATTTATAAAAGGTATTATGCTGTAAATGATAATCGAGAATATCACGTTTTTTTTGCTGAAGATGTGCATCAAAATCTACTTCATTCATGTCTTCAACCTGTTTTAAAAGGCGGTGTGCTTTTTTTATGGGAAAACCCTTGAAGATTAATGACGCGTTAAATAGATTCAAAAGATTGAGATATTTTTGTAAAGTAAATAAAAAATATTCGTGTATTCATAGCATTAGTTTTATTTTTGCGCAAACAACAAAAACATGAACATTTTAATTCTTGGTTCGGGCGGAAGAGAGCATACATTTGCATGGAAAATTGCTCAAAGCCCATTATGTAAAAACCTTTATGTTGCACCCGGAAATTCTGGAACTACTGAGGTAGCAACCAATGTAAATATTGGCGTTACAGATTTTAAAGCTATTAAATTCTTGGTTTTAGAAAAAGAGGTTGATATGGTAGTTGTTGGGCCAGAAGACCCATTGGTACAAGGTGTTCATGATTTCTTTTTAAATGATGACGAACTAAAGGGAGTATCTGTTATTGGCCCTGAAAAAGCAGCGGCCGAATTAGAAGGCAGTAAAGAATTTGCCAAAGAATTTATGTATCGTCATAATATTCCAACGGCAGCTTACCAAAGTTTTAATGCATCAAATGTGGAAGAAGGTTATGCTTTTTTGGAAACCCTCAACCCTCCTTATGTGTTAAAAGCTGATGGATTGGCAGCAGGAAAAGGCGTGTTAATTCTCAACGATTTAGATGAAGCGAAAACAGAACTAAAAAACATGTTGGTGGACGCTAAGTTTGGTGATGCAAGTTCCAAAGTAGTCATTGAAGAATTTTTGGACGGTATTGAGTTAAGTTGTTTTGTATTGACAGATGGTGAAAATTACAAAATTTTGCCAACTGCCAAAGATTACAAACGTATAGGCGAAGGCGATACAGGATTAAATACTGGTGGCATGGGAGCTATATCTCCAGTGCCTTTTGCAACACCAGAGTTTTTAAACAAAATAGAGGAACGTATTGTAAAGCCTACTATTTCAGGCTTACAAAAAGATAATTTACCTTATAAAGGTTTTGTATTTATTGGATTGATTAAGGTTGGTGATGACCCTAAGGTGATTGAATATAATGTTAGAATGGGTGACCCAGAAACCGAAGTGGTTCTTCCAAGACTTAAAAATGATTTGGTTAAAATCTTTAAAGCCATAGCCAATCAAACTTTAGATGAGATAGATATAGACATAGACCAACGAGCAGCAACAACCATTATGTTGGTTTCAGGTGGTTATCCTGAAGCTTATGAAAAAGGCAAAGAAATTATTGGAGTGGATGCTATTACAGATTCTATACCTTTTCATGCAGGCGCAAAAATTGATAACGACAAGATAGTAACGTCTGGAGGTCGTGTTATGGCAATAACATCTTTTGGAAATAGTTACAATGAGGCACTAAAAAAATCTTATCAAAATATAGAAAAACTACATTTCGATAAGATGTATTATCGTAAGGATATTGGTTTCGATTTATAGATATGAATGCGAAGTGATGCTTTTATCTTCTTCGTTTCTATCATTAAATCCTTTTAATTGTAGCATCCAATATGTAAATGCAACAATACCAATAACAATAAATATCCACGACACAAAATTTGCAGCCCACCAGTTTTCTAGCTCTAATTCTCTTAGTCCATCTAATGGAAGAAATAATACATCTACAAATAAATCTTGAATGGCGTAAAAAAAGTCTTTCATTGTAATAATATTATATTTACACAGCAAATATACGAACTCTTTAAATGATTACAAGATTTTTTAGTACTTCTAAACCAATTCATCTGGTACTTGTATCCTTTTTTGTATTAGGAGTGTTTTTGACCGTAAGACTAGGTTATTATTCGCAAGGTATTAGCGCATTACAAATACTTAAGGAATTAACATTATATGGTGTTACGTTATTATCCATTTTTGTGCTTTCTTTTTTTGTAAATAAAAATAATCTAACCAAACAAAACAGCTTTAAAATTTTGTTTTTCAGTTTGTTTTTGGCATGTATACCTGCAACAATACAACATGGAAGCATCATTATTTCTAATGTATTTATTTTATTTGCCATTAGACGTATAATTAGCTTAAGGTCCAATTTGCACATCAAGAAAAAACTATTTGATGCTGCCTTTTGGATTACCTTGGCGTCCTTATTTTATTTTTGGGCTATTTTGTTTTTAATCTTAGTATTTGCAGCATTGATTTTTTATTCACTTGGGCAATCCAATAATTGGATGATACCTTTTACAGCAATTACAACAGTTGCATTAATAATAGTAAGCTATAATATTATTACAGAAGATTCCTTTGGAGATATTTACAACTATATAGACAGTATTGGGTTTAATTTTTCTAACTATAAGGCATCTGCACTATTAATCTCTATAATTGTAATTTCATTACTAGGTCTTTGGACCTTGTTTTTCTATTTAAAAAAACTACAAGATAAATCTAGGACTCTCAGACCATCTTTTATATTGATTTTAATCGCCTTAATTATTGGGGTTGTAATCGTGGTTTTGGCGCCAAACAAAAATGGAAGTGAATTTATTTTCTTATACGCACCTCTTGCTATTATTATGGCTAACTATATTGAATCTGTAAAAAAAGTTTGGCTAGCCGAGGTTTTTATTTGGCTATTGATTGCGGTGCCAATTTTTCAGTTAGTGTCTTAATTTATCACCAAAAGCCAAGTCTCCAGCATCGCCTAAACCAGGAACTATATACCCTTTGTCGTTTAGGGTTTTATCAACGGCAGCAATCCATAAATGAGTGTTTTCTGGAAAATGAGACCTTACATAATCAACACCAGCTTTGGCACCAATAACGCTTAAAATATGAACTTGTTTTGGTGCGCCATGAGATTGTAATGCTTCAAAAGTTAAGGCTAGTGATTTCCCAGTTGCCAACATTGGGTCAACAAGCAAAAGAGTTTTACCATCCAAATTTGGGCTTGCAATATATTCAACCACAATTTCAAAATCGGTAGCGTTTAGATGATGTCTGTAAGCTGAAATAAAAGCATTTTCAGCCTTGTCAAAATAATTCAACACACCATTATGAAGCGGCAATCCTGCTCTTAAAATTGAACAAATTACAATGTCGTCTTTTGGTACATTAACTTCTGCTTTACCTAAAGGCGTTTGAGCGTTGGCAGTGCGATGGCTTAATGTTTTACTCATTTCGTAACTCAATATTTCGCCAATGCGTTCAATATTTCGCCTAAAACGCATAGGGTCTTTTTGAATAGAAACATCTCTAATTTCAAAAATAAAATTATTTAAAACGGAGTTGGTATTTGAAAGATTATGAATGTGCATTTTGCGTAATTAAGGTGGAGTAAAGTTAATTAAATAGAAGTATATTTGCACTTAATATAATTACAAAGTTATGTTTTCAGATAAAGCAAATGCCATTTTTAAAGACGTGATAAAAACGTATAAAGTTAAAAATACTGTTGACCAGCCATTTACAAACAAGTATGATAAAAACGATGATTTAATAGCACATTTGCTTTATAGAAAATCATGGATTGACACGGTACAATGGGCTTACGAAGATATTATTAGAGACCCAAATATTGAGCCAGTTGCTGCTTTAAAATTAAAGCGAATGATTGACGCTTCCAACCAGGATAGAACGGATACTGTTGAGTATATTGACAGTTATTTTTTAGATAAATATAAAGACGTTACCGTAAAGCCTAATGCCAAGATAAACTCTGAAAGTCCAGCGTGGGCAATAGATAGACTGTCAATTTTGGCCTTAAAAATTTACCACATGCATTTAGAAACTGTTCGAGAAAATGCATCAGAAGAACATAAAGCGGCTTGTCAAAAAAAATTAGACGTATTGCTAGAACAACGTGTGGATTTATCGACAGCGATTGACGATTTGCTTGAAGATATTGCCAATGGAGATAAATATATGAAGGTATACAAGCAAATGAAAATGTACAATGACGATGAGCTCAACCCAGTTTTAAGAGCTCAGAAATAATATAATTAGTAGAGATTCCTTCCCTTTTTTAAGGGAAGGTGGATTTCAGTTTTCCAAAAAACTGAAATACGGAAGGGTAAAAAATGCCAAAACCAAAACACATCTTAGTCATTCGCCTCTCAGCAATGGGAGATGTCGCTATGACTGTTCCCATATTACGACAATTTACCCAACAATATCCACAGGTTAAACTCACGGTGTTGACTAGAGGGTTTTTTACACCTTTCTTTAGGGATTTAAAAAATGTAACTGTGTTTGCTGCAGATGTTAAAGGAAAACACAAAGGCATTTTGGGTCTTTATAAATTATCAAAAGAACTAAAGCGTTTAGAGATTGATGCCATTGCAGATTTACACAATGTACTAAGAAGCAATATGCTAAAACTATTTCTTTTTAATAAAAAATGTGTACAGATTGATAAAGGCAGAACCGAAAAAAAAGCACTCACATCAGGCAAAACGTTTAAGCAACTTAAAACCACACACCAACGCTATGCTGAGGTTTTTTCAGCACTTGGCTATCCGTTAGATTTAAACTCACCTACGTTTCCGAATAAAGTAATATTAACCAAAAAGTTAGATAATATTGTTGGCAACACGACCAAACCCTTAATTGGTATCGCCCCTTTTGCAGCATTTAAAAGCAAAGCCTATTCTATTGAGTTAATGAAGGAAGTTATTCAAGAACTAAGCAAAACAAACACGATACTATTGTTTGGAGGCGGAAACAATGAAGTAAAAATTTTAAACGATATAGCAAGTTCGCATACTAATACCATTAATTTGGCAGGCAAACTTTCATTAAATGAAGAATTAGATATTATTTCAAACTTGAGCGTTATGATTTCTATGGACTCAGGTAATGCACATGTAGCAGCAATGTTAGGTATTGAGGTTGTTACTATTTGGGGAGTCACGCACCCTTATGCTGGGTTCTATCCTTTTAATCAAAACCAAGATAATGCTTTGTTAGCAGATAGAGACAAATTTCCTTTAGTTCCCACCTCAATTTATGGAAACAAATTTCCTGAGGGTTACGAAAATGCCATCAATAGCATAAAGCCCGAACAAATTGTATCAAAAGTAAACACTATACTACAAAAAAAGCCCCACATGAAGTGAGGCTAGATTAAACGTTACAATAGACATAGATAATCCTAAAAAAGATTAACGTTTTAATCCACTACTAAAGTATTCGTTTTTAAATCACATCAAAATTTAGTGTAGGAAATTTTTCATACAATTCGATGAAATGCATAATTCAAAGACAAATAAACAAATAAATCAGACGTATAACATTATTTATATGGATTTAAGACTTATACATCGTCATAATCCACGACTAGTGTATTGGTAGTTGGGTGTGCTTGACAGGTTAAAACAAGTCCCTCGGCAACCTCATTATCGGTTAAAATATTATTTTGTCTCATGGTTGCTTCGCCTTCTTTTATACGAGCCAAACAGCTACTGCATATACCTCCTTGACACGAATACGGAACATCTAAATCTTCATCTAAAGCAGCTTCAAGAACAGTTTGTTTTTGAGACATTTTAAAAGTGCTTTCTTCATCATCGACAATTACCGTAATATTTGCTTTACCTTCAGGAACACTAGTGTCATTAGGAATTGCGGCAGGTTTTGCAGCTTTAAACAGTTCAAAATGAATACGGTCACTTGGTGTACCATGCTCAGTTAAAACATCCTTAACTGTATGAATCATGGCTTCAGGCCCACATAAATAATACGCATCCACATCAATATGCTTGTATTTATTTTTCATCACAAAATTAACGGTGCTTTTTTCAATACGTCCAAACACAGCGTCGATTTCATCTGCTTGACTGTAAACAAATTGAATGGCAAATCGGTCTTTAAAATTGTGTTGAAGTTCAAGCAACTCATTTAAAAACATAGTATCGTTTAAGGTTTTATTGCCATAAACCAAGATAACCTTACTATGCACTTCTTCTTCTAAAGCACATTTTACAATACTCAGTATGGGTGTAATACCACTACCTGCGGCAAAAAGGGCGATATTCTTGGTTTTTTTATCGTTAGGCTCAAAAATAAAACGACCTGTTGGTGTTCCAACTTCTAAGGTATCTCCAACTTTCAATACATTATTGGCATAGACCGAAAAAGTACCATCAACCACCTCTTTTACAGCCACTTTTAATTCGCCACTTGTTGGAGCTGTACAAAGGGAATAATCTCTACGAACCTCATTACCGTTAATAGTGATTTTAAGCGTTATGTATTGTCCAGCTTTAAAAGAAAAGTTGTTTTTTAAAGCATCGGGAACTTCAAAATGTATAGTGACCGCTTTATTGGTTTCCTTTTGAATATCTTTAATGGTAAGTGTATGAAAATGCGACATTGAAAATTATTTTTTGCAAAAATAGTGAAGTAAATAGATAATTTTTAATTTAGATTGTAACAAATTCACGATTATTGCAACAAATACATCAAACACGACCAAAACATGATTAAGCATTTCTTGAATTTAGAGTGGAAACAGTATTTTCGTTCTTCTTATTGGCAAAAAAACATTCTTCTTAACATACTACTGGTGTTTTTTGCACTTTATTTTGTAGCAATGTTCCTATTAATGGGAGTTGCCATGTATCCATTGCTAAAAGAATTTTTTCCAGATAATGACCCTTTTGTGGTGTTTAATGGCTTTTTGTTTTTCTGGATTCTTGGCGATTTATTTATACGCTTCTTTTTTCAGAAACTGCCAGTAATGAGCGTAAAACCATTATTGGTACTTCCTATAAAACGAAAAACGGTAGTGAATTTTGTATTAGGGAAATCGGCATTTTCCTTTTTTAATTTTTTACCCTTGTTTGCCATTGTGCCTTTTGGCATCATGCTGGTAAGTAAAGGAGGCTACGAAACATCAACCATATTAATATGGATGCTAACAATTATCATCCTAACACTCATCAATAATTTTTTAAACTTTATTATTGAAAGTCTTTCTTCGGAAACCGAACTATCCTTTTTACCAGTAATTCTTCTGGTTGGAGGTTTGTTTGCACTTAATCATTTTAACATTATTTCGTTTACAGATTTAGTAGCAAACGGAATTGATGCTATAGTGGCAAACCCAGCAATGTTACTAGTGCCTATATTGCTATTGGCAGTACTTTACTACATAAACTTTAACATACTAAGAAAGAAACTGTTTTTGGACAGTTCCTTAAAAAAGAAAACCAAGGAAGCAAGTGAAACAAACCTAGAATGGACTAAAAAATTTGGAGACATTGCACCTTTCATGCAGTTGGATTTAAAACTCATAACTAGAAACAAGCGTGCAAAATCATCATTGTGGATGTTGGGTCTCGGGTTGCTTTATGGGTTGTTTTTTTACCCACAACCTATGTACCGCGAAATGGAATTTATGTTCGTGTTTATAGGCATTTTCGTTACGGGCATTTTTCTTATCAATTTTGGTCAGTTTATTCCAGCTTGGGATAGTAGCTATTATAAGCTGTTAATGAGCCAAAACATTAAGTACGAAAAATACTTAAAATCTAAATTCACATTAATGATTATGAGTGTTATAATCATGTTCGTATTAAGTATTCCGTATGTGTATTTTGGGTGGAAAATTTTAATAGCACACTTTGCAGCAGCCATTTATAATATTGGTGTTAACTCACATGTCATCATGTTAGGAGGTTCGTTTAATCGAAAAAAAATTGACCTTGACCAAAAAGCAGCATTTAATTTTCAAGGCACAGGAGCTGTACAATGGTTAATTGGTATTCCATTAATGGTGGTGCCAATGGGATTGTTTGGAGCCTTAAACTATTTTATAAATTTTGAAACAGGCATAGCAGTGATTTTGCTAATGGGCCTTTTAGGGATTATGTTCCATCAAAAAATTATGAAATTCATCACACAAAAATATTTAGATTCAAAATATAAAATGATTGACGCTTTTAGTCAAGATAATTAAAACAAGCAAACATGATAACAGCAAATAACCTTACAAAATCATACAAAGGCGTTCAAGTATTAAATTTACCAAACCTAGATATTCCAAAAGGACAAAGCTTTGGACTTGTTGGAAACAATGGCGCAGGAAAAACAACATTTTTCAGTTTATTACTAGACCTTATAAACCCTACAACGGGACATATAAAGTCCAATAATATATCGGTTCACGAGAGTGAAGACTGGAAACCTTTTACATCGTCATTTATAGATGAAAGCTTTTTAATAGGCTATTTAACTCCAGAAGAATACTTTTACTTCATTGGCGATATTCGAGGACAAAACAAAGCAGATGTAGATAATTTAATAGCAAAATTTGAAGACTTTTTTCATGATGAAATTCTAGGAAAGAAAAAATATCTAAGAGATTTAAGTAAAGGAAACCAGAAAAAAGCTGGTATTGTCGCTGCATTAATTGGCAATCCTGAAGTAATTATTCTAGACGAGCCTTTTGCAAACTTAGACCCAACCACACAAATTAGATTAAAACAAATTATAAAGGAACTTACCGAAAATAGAGATATAACTGTGTTAATTTCCAGTCACGATTTAATGCATGTAACCGATGTTTGTGAGCGCATAGTTGTGCTTGAAAAAGGCGAAATAGTAAAAGATTTAGCCACAAGCGAAGCGACCTTAAAAGAGCTGGAAGCGCACTTTTCAAACTAGCATTTCGGCTAAAAGTCGACTATTTTTGCAGTTTAAAAGAAAAAAGATGATTATTTTTACGTTTTTGCATAATATTATGCAAGGCATTTAGTTATTCAATTACTAAACATACCAACGTTGAAGATATCTTTTAAATCCAAATCTATACTTCTACTTTCTGCTATTGTCATAGCAGGATGTTCTCGTAAAAAAGACAATTTCGTTAGTAGAAACTTTCACGCTGTAGCTACAGAATACAATACGCTATATAATGGTTACAATGCTCTAGAACAAGGACGAGCAGACTTAAACAACAATTATACAGATAACTATTGGGAAATTTTACCAATAGAACGCATGACCATTACCGATGAGATTGCACTCCCAGGACAATCTGAGGATAATAATTTCACCAAAGCTGAAGAAAAAGCGATTAAAGCTATTCAAAAGCATGGTATGAACATTAAGGGCAAAGAAAGAAACCCTCAAATAGACGAAGCATATTTACTATTGGGTAAAGCACGTTATTTCGACCAGCGCTTTGTACCTTCTATGGAAGCTTTTAATTATATTCTATTTAAATATCCTGCAAGCGATAAGATAAATCAGGCAAAAATTTGGAGAGAAAAAACCAATTTACGTTTAGAAAACAACGAATTGGCAATCACCAATCTTAAGCGTTTATTATTTCAAGAAGAGTTAAAAGACCAAGATTTAGCCGATGCGACTTCTATGTTGGCACAGGCATACATCAACACAAAATCATTAGATAGCGCAATCACACAATTAGAAATTGCATCAAACGCTACAAAAAGCAACGACGAACGTGGGCGATACAAGTTTATTCAAGGACAACTGTATAATAAGTTACAAAAATCCGATAGCGCAAATTTAGCATTCGATAAGGTGATTGAATTAAACAGAAAAACTCCTAGAATCTATATGATTAGTGCACAAATCGAAAAAGCAAAGAATTTCGATTTCGAAAATGGCAACAAACTTGAGTTTTTGGAACTGTTGACCGATATGGAAGAAAACAGGGAAAATAGACCGTTTTTAGATAAAATCTATTACCAAATTGCCGAGTACCACAAAACAAACGAATCAGATACGATTGCTGCGACCTATTATAATAAATCACTTAGAACTGCTTCAACCGATAAGTTTTTAAACGCTATGAGCTATCAAAATTTAGGAAATATGAATTTTGATAAAACCGAATACAAAAACGCAGGTGCTTATTACGATAGCACTATGGTCAACCTAAAAGAAAACTCGAAGCTGTTTAGAGCAATTAAACGTAAACGTGACAACCTAGATGATGTTATTTTTTACGAAGATGTTGCAGTTAGAAACGATAGTATTTTAAGTTTGGTAAACATGTCTAACGAAGACCGTTTGGCATATTTTACAGAGTATACCACCAAATTAAAGGAAAAAGCCGAAGCACTTAAAGAAGAAGCCGAAGCAGCCAAATTAATTGCACAGCAAAATTTAAAAACCAACAACGGAATTACCAATAATAGAGAAAATGCAGGTGTATCGACCTTCTATTTTTATAATCCCGTAACGGTCGCTTATGGTAAAAACGAATTTTTGCAAAACTGGGGAGAACGTCAGCTTCAGGATAATTGGAGATGGTCAAGTAGAGGAGGCGGAAACTCAACGCAAAACAATATTGAAGATGAGTTGGCTTCAAATGAAGACAGCGAACTATTCAATCCAGAATTTTATATATCAAAAATTCCTGTAGAGCAAAAAGCAATAGACAGTTTAGCTAAAGACAGAAACTTTGCCTACTACCAATTAGGGTTGATTTATAAAGAGAAATTTCAGGAATATCACTTAGCAAAAGATAAGCTGTTAAACCTACTAAAAAGCAACCCAGAAGAACGCTTAATTTTGCCTTCTAAATATAATTTGTATAAAATTTACGAATTATTAGGCGAAAATGGAGAAGCAGAAATTGCAAAAAACGATATTATTGCAAATTACCCAGACTCTCGATATGCATCTATTTTACTGAATCCTGATGCAGATTTGGGTGAGGACGAAAACAGCCCAGAAAACATTTATGAGTCGCTTTACAAAAAGTTTGAAAACGAAGAATATGCTAGCGTTATTGAACAATGCGACACATATATTTCAAGGTTTGATGGCGAAAAAATAGTGCCAAAATTCGAGTTTTTAAAAGCGGTGTCCAAAGCGCGTTTATATGGTTTTGAAAGTTATAACGAATCCATAAACTACATAGCTTTAAATTACCCAAATAGTCCAGAAGGGGCAAAAGCGCAGGATATGCTGAAAAACGCTATGCCTTTGCTGTCTAAAAGCGAATTCTCAAGCAATGATGCATCCAAACATTTTAAGGCTATCTATAAATTTGTAGATGCCGAAGATGAAGAAATTGATGCATTTTATAAGAAATTAAACGAGGCAATTACCAAAATAGACTACTTCGAATTGACCACTTCAAAAGATATATATAATGAAAACACTATCTTTATAGTGGTTCATGGTTTAAAAAGCATTCAAGCTGCTAACGGATTTGGAGAGTTTTTAAAAGACAAAAAGCAAACGATTAATAAAGAACATTTTGGCGTGTCTTCTCAAAATTATCAAATCATACAAATCCATAAAAACCTAGACGAGTATTTAAAATCTTTATAGAAACGATTAATAGCAAAAATTATGTTTTCAGATGGTAAAAGAGGAAGAGGAGACGCAGTTGAATCTTCCACACAACAAAACAGAATAGCTCAAGGCACCACAATTGTTGGTGATATTGAAAGCGAAGGAGGCTTTAGAATAGATGGTGCCATTCAAGGTACTATAAAAACACCAGGAAAAATAGTGGTTGGTAAATCAGGAATTATCAATGGTACGTTAGAAGGCACCAATGCCGATTTTGAAGGTCGTTTTTCTGGAAAAATGAAATTATCAGGCGTGTTGTCATTAAAATCTTCAGCATTTATCGAGGGCGAAGTTGAAATTGGCAAACTTGCTGTAGAACCAGGAGCAACATTCAATGCAGTTTGCAACATGAAAGGCGCCGTTAAAGAACTTAACAAAGGTGAGCAACGAAAACCAGGATCAGGAACCGAAAAATCAGCTTAATACTTACGTTCAATTTTCTGGCTTAGCGATACAGATGGGTGCAATAATTGCAATAGGCACCTTTGCTGGTGTTAAGCTTGATGAAAAATATCCCAACAAGCATAATCTATTTACACTTGTCTTAACATTAACTTCGGTAATTACATCAATTATTTATGTAATTAGGCGTATTATTGCAAATTCAAAAAAAGAAGAATAAGTAATATGGAAGGGTTTAAGAATAGACAAATTACATTTTTAGCACAACTTGTTTTAGTTACATTAGTTTTATTAGGCATACACTCATATTTGTTGAGTTATTTTGCAACCAACATAGTGTTTTTCTTCCCTGTTTGGCATATTTATGTTTTTCACTTTATCGTGACTATTTTAATTTATTCTATTATTAATTATAGATTTTCATTAGGAAAAAAAAGTATTTTTAATCTGTTTATGGTCATGACACTTTTAAAGATGATTTTTGCAATTTTATTCCTTTTACCGCTATTACTTTCAGATTTTGAAAACAAGCAACCTGATGTTTTTAATTTTTTCATCCCATATTTTATGTATTTATTTCTTGAAGTTTATGCGCTAACAAATTTTCTAAAAAAAGCATAAACAATAAGTGTTTTTATAATTTTAAATACGGCTCAAATTTTCTTTAATTCAATCGTATAATTTAAGTTAAATTATGTTTGTGAATTCATATAATGTACGTACATTTGCACGGAATTTAAAGTAAGGTATTTTTAAGTTATAACTAATGAGATTAAGCACCTTTAAAACGATAGTATTTTCTGTTCTATTTTTAGTAAATAGCAGTATTGTTTCCGCATCAGAAAAGAAAGAGGGAGATAACGACAAAAAATTCGACCCAAAAGAAATGATTATGCATCACGTCAAGGATGCTCACGAATTTCATCTTTGGGATTGGAACGGAAAATCAGTTTCTATTCCACTTCCAATTATTTTATGGACAGATAATGGATTGACAACTTTTATGTCAAGTGCTTTCCACCATGATGATTCTGGTAAAGAAGTAGTTGAAAAAGACGGAACTAAATTTGTTAAATTTCACGAAAAAATATATCAGTTGAATGATGGCGAAAACGCAGCTGTTTTTGATGAAAAACATAATTTAATTAATGCGTCAAAGCCATTAGATTTTTCAATTACAAGAAACGTATTTATGATGTGGGTTTCTGTAATTGTCTTGTTGCTCATATTCTTTTCTGCAGCTCGTAGTTATAAGAAAAGCGAAAATAATGTTCCGTCTGGAATAGGAAGCTTTGTTGAGCCTTTAGTTGTTTTTGTTAGAGATGAAATTGCTCGACCGATGATAGGTGAACATAAATATAAAAGATACATGCCTTATTTGTTAACCATATTTTTCTTTATATGGATTAATAACATTTTTGGTTTAATTCCAGTGTTGAATGGGGCAAACTTAAGTGGTAATATTGCTTTTACGTTGACTTTAGCATTGTTCACATTTATTATTACAACAGTTAGTGGGAATAAAAATTATTGGAAGCATATTTTTTGGATGCCTGGTGTGCCAATTCCAATGAAAATATTTTTAATGCCAATTGAGATTATTGGTATGTTCACAAAACCAATCTCGTTAATGATTCGTTTGTTTGCTAACATTACGGCTGGACACATTATCATTTTGGCATTAATGTCTCTTATATTCATTTTTAAATCTGTTGCTATAGCACCAGTTTCAGTAGCATTTTCATTGTTTATTACAGTTATTGAGATTGTTGTTACAGCAATACAAGCATATATATTTACAATATTGTCTGCCCTTTATTTTGGTATGGCAACAGAAGAAGCACATCATTAATTAATTTAAATTTTATATTATGACTATTTATGGAATTGCAGCGTTAGGAGCTGGTTTAGCAGCGATTGGAGCTGGTATCGGTATTGGTAAAATTGGCGGTCAAGCTATGGATGCTATGGCACGTCAACCAGAAATGCACGGTAAGATTCAATCATCTGCCTTAATTTTAGCAGCCTTCGTAGAAGCAGTAGCACTATTTGGTGTTGTTGTTGCTTTATTACAAGCAGCACCAGCAGCATAATTAATGCATTAATTATATACAGAAGTAACGGTTGGTTGCTTCTGTATATAAAATTTAAATTATTTTAAAATAAAAAAATATGGATTTAGTAACACCTGGTTTTGGACTTGTATTTTGGACAGGATTAACGTTTTTGTTTTTACTGTTGATTTTAAGGAAATTCGCTTGGAAACCTATATTAGGAGCTGTTAGTGATAGAGAAGACGGTATTAAAAAAGCGTTAGCATCTGCAGAAGATGCTCGTAAAGAAATGCAAAACCTTCAAGCTGATAATGAGCGAATCTTGAAAGAAGCTCGTGCTGAACGCGAAGGAATGCTTAAAGAGGCACGTGAAATCAAAAATAAAATGATTGACGATGCTAAAGAAGAAGCTAAAGAAGAAGCTAGTAAAATAGTTGCTCAAGCGCAAGCATCAATTGAAACAGAAAAGAAAGCTGCCATTGCTGAACTTAAATCGCAAGTAGCTAATTTATCTATCGAGATTGCAGAAAAAGTAGTTCGTGACGAATTATCTAACAAAGACAAACAAGTAAAATTGGTGGAGTCTATGTTAGGTGAAGCAACTTTAAACTAATATCTATGAGTAGAGCAGCAATACGTTACGCAAAAGCAGTACTTAGTTTAGCAAGCGATAAAAACGCAGCAGATGTTGTAAATAACGACATGAAGCTAATTGCAACTACTATTGATGAGAACGTAGAATTAAGTCAGGTGCTTAAAAGTGCGGTTGTAAAATCGGGCGTAAAAAAAGCGGCTTTGACTCAAATTTTCCCAAATATTAATACTATTAGTTCTGGATTATTCAACATATTAATGTCTAATAAAAGAATTGACATTTTAGGAGATGTTGCATCAAAATACAGCGTGTTATTTGATGAGTTAAACGGAAAAGAAGTGGCACAAGTAACCACAGCTATTCCTATGACGAGTGATTTAGAAATAAAAGTACTAGCCAAAGTAAAAGAGCTTACAAGCAAAGCTGTAGAGCTAGAAAATATAGTAGATGAAAGTATTTTAGGTGGTTTCATTTTACGCGTTGGAGACAAGCAATACAATGCAAGTGTCTCTAACAAATTAAATAAGTTAAAAAGAGAATTTACATTAAACTAATAAATGGTTAGAGTAGATGTCTAACATCTAATATCTAACGTCTAATATCTAAAAAGATGGCAGAAGTAAAACCAGCTGAAGTATCAGCAATCTTAAAACAACAATTAGCAGGATTTGATGCTACAGCTTCACTAGATGAAGTAGGAACAGTATTAACTGTTGGTGATGGTATTGTACGTGCTTATGGACTTTCAAACGCTCAATATGGTGAGTTAGTAGAGTTTGATGGAGGTCTTGAAGGTATTGTACTTAACCTTGAAGAAGACAACGTAGGTATTGTATTATTAGGACACTCTAAAGCGGTTGCTGAAGGTTCTACAGTAAAGCGTACGGGTCGTATCGCATCTATTAATGTAGGTGAAGGTATTGTTGGTCGTGTTGTTGATACATTAGGAAATCCAATTGACGGTAAAGGCCCTATCTCTGGAGAGACTTACCAAATGCCTTTAGAGCGTAAAGCTCCTGGTGTTATTTATCGTGAGCCAGTAACCGAGCCATTACAAACAGGTATTAAGTCTATTGATGCAATGATTCCTGTAGGTCGTGGACAACGTGAGCTAGTAATTGGTGATAGACAAACAGGTAAAACTACGGTTTGTATTGATACCATTTTAAATCAAAAAGAATTTTACGACGCAGGTGAGCCTGTATATTGTATCTATGTTGCTGTAGGTCAAAAAGCATCTACCGTGGCAAACATTGCTAAAGTACTAGAAGAAAAAGGAGCATTAGCTTATACAACGATTGTTGCTGCAAATGCATCAGATCCTGCACCAATGCAAGTTTATGCACCTATGGCAGGAGCTGCAATTGGTGAGTATTTTAGAGATACTGGTCGTCCAGCTTTAATTATCTATGACGATTTATCTAAACAAGCAGTTGCATATCGTGAGGTATCTTTATTATTACGTCGTCCACCAGGACGTGAGGCATATCCTGGAGATGTATTCTATTTACACTCTCGTTTATTAGAGCGTTCTGCAAAAGTAATTAATGATGATGCTATTGCTAAAGAAATGAATGATTTACCAGATGCATTAAAGCCAATGGTAAAAGGAGGAGGTTCGTTAACAGCTTTACCAATAATTGAAACACAAGCAGGTGACGTTTCTGCATATATTCCAACCAACGTAATTTCGATTACAGATGGACAAATTTTCTTAGATGGAGATTTATTTAACTCTGGTGTACGTCCAGCAATTAACGTAGGTATCTCGGTATCTCGTGTTGGTGGTAATGCTCAGATTAAATCTATGAAAAAAGTATCTGGTACTTTAAAATTAGATCAAGCAGCCTTCCGTGAATTGGAAGCTTTTGCTAAGTTTGGTTCAGATTTAGATGCTGTTACTTTAAATGTAATTGAAAAAGGAAAACGTAACGTTGAAATTCTTAAACAAGCTGAAAACGATCCGTTTACTGTTGAAGATCAAATTGCAATTATTTACGCAGGATCTAAAAACTTATTAAAGGATGTTCCTGTAAATAAAGTAAAGGAATTTGAAAGAGATTTTATCGAATTCTTAAATGCAAAACATAGAGGGATTTTAGATACTTTAAAATCAGGAAAATTAACTGATGAGGTTACAGATACATTATTAAATGTATGTAAAGATCTTTCAGCTAAGTATAGAGCATAATTATTAAACTAATGTCACTCTAAGAGTAATCTAAGAGAGTCTTTATAAAATAAAGAATGGCAAATTTAAAAGAAATACGTAACAGAATTTCATCGGTATCTTCAACGATGCAGATTACGAGTGCTATGAAAATGGTATCGGCTGCAAAGTTAAAGAAGGCGCAAGATGCTATTACTGCAATGCGACCTTACGCTAATAAGTTAACTGAGCTTTTACAAAATCTTAGTGCAACTTTAGATGCAGATTCAGGAAGTAAATTTTCTACGCAACGTGAAATAAAGAATGTATTAATCGTTCCTATTACTTCAAACAGGGGTTTATGTGGAGCATTTAACTCAAACATTATTAAGCAAACTCAAAACTTAATTGCTAATGTTTATGCTGACAAGAATGTGTCTGTTGTTGCAATAGGAAAAAAATCGAATGATGCGTTTTCTAAACAAAATATTGTTATTGCAAACAAAAGTGAGGTTTTTGATGATTTAACTTTTGATAATGTTGCAGAAATAGCTGAATTATTAATGGATAAATTTGTTGAGGGAGAATTTGATAAAATTGAAATCGTTTATAACAAATTTAAAAATGCAGCAACTCAAATTGTAATGACTGAACAGTTCTTACCAATTGTTCCAATGGAAGGAAATTCAAACAGTAATCAAGATTACATTTTTGAGCCTTCAAAAGCTGAAATTGTTGAAACGCTAATTCCAAAATCATTAAAAACTCAGTTATACAAATCTATTAGAGATAGTTTTGCAAGTGAACATGGAGCGCGTATGACAGCAATGCATAAAGCGACAGACAACGCTACAGAATTAAGAGACCAGTTGAAATTAACATACAACAAAGCACGTCAAGCAGCTATTACTAACGAAATTTTAGAAATTGTTGGTGGTGCCGAAGCTTTAAATAATTAATACGCGTCATGCTGAACTTGTTTCAGCATCGCATTATAATAATTATTAAGCCTTACTAAAATAGTAAGGCTTTTTTTATGGCATAGCTCTTGATTTAGTATCTTTATATTAAATAGTAAAGAAAATGAATACCCTTAAGCGTATATTTAACCTATTAATAATAACCGTTATTATGTCTAGTTTCTCACAATGCTCAAGTGCGCAAAAGCTTCAAAAAGAAGCACCAACAGAATTTGGAAACATATACTGTAAACAATGGGTTTCTGGCATGGTTGATGGACCTTCAGGTATGAATATTTTCATTGAAATAAAAGATTCAGAATTTCAACCAGACAGTGTGTATTTTAGAGGAAAAGAAACAAAACTAATTAAAGACTCACAAAAAGAAAACGTTTACGTTGGGCATTTTGTTTCAAAATCAAAGCAACCACAAGACATTATAATGAGCAGTGACTCAAAGCAAGAATATGGTAATAAGATGCCAGAAAAGCCTATAAAAATCCCATTCGATTTAGCACATAATGAGTGTATTATTAGTTATGTTGAGGGTGGAAAAACCAAGTATTATAAGCTTACTAATGTCGCCGAAATACAAATGGTAGAAGCTCCAATGTCGCCAGCGTCTAATAATAAGTAATGTTGCAAAACGTTTACTAATAACGTACTTTTAAGCACGTTAAAACTTAACTTTTTGAGCGCATTCCAAAAACTTTTTAAGCAAACATTTATTTATGGGTTAGCAACGGTGTTGCCTAGAATGTTGAGCTTTTTATTAGTGCCTCTTTATACTACCGAAGGCGTCCTTTCTTCAGTTGCTGAATATGGAAAAGTTTCAGTAATATTCTCATATTTTGTGTTGTTTAATGTGGTTTTGGCTTATGGTATGGAAACAGCATTTTTTAGATTCTTTAACAAAGAAGAAGATAAAAATCAAGTTGTTGGCACCTCTACCATTTCGTTAATAATATCCTCTTTAGGCTTTTTTGCGCTTGCATTGTTTTTTCAAAATCAAATTGCCTCGTTTATAGACATTGATGTTAAGTACATTAACCTTGTCATTTGGATTTTACTTTTGGATGCATTGGTCATTATCCCATTTGCATGGTTAAGAGCTAATGAAAAACCTAAACGCTATGCCATTATTAAAATACTTAACGTAGCAATTAACCTTGGATTAAATTTATTCTTCCTATTGGCCTTAAAAGATTTAGCGTCAAACAATTCAATGTTTGATAGCATTTATATACCAAATTTTGAAGTCAGTTATATTTTCATAGCCAATCTTATTGCGAGTGCAGTAACACTATTATTAATGTTACCATTTTACAGTAAAATTAAGTTCGTGTTTAATTCGCGGTTATGGAAAACTATGTTTCGTTATGCATTTCCAGTACTTATAGCAGGAGTTGCATTTTCTATAAATGAAACATTCGATAGAATATTACTTAAAGAATTACTGCCTGCAGATATTGCCGAAACAGATATTGGTATGTACTCGGCATGTTATAAAATTGCGGTATTTATGACGCTGTTTGCAACAGCATATAGACTTGGTATTGAACCATATTTTTTCAGTCATTCTAAAAGCGAAAATCCGCAAAAAAATTATGCGAAAATTTTAGAACTTTTTGTAGCATTTGGTTCTGTAATATTGCTTTTTGTTGTTGTGTTTGCAGATGTTCTAAAACCATATATTGTAAGGAGTGAAGCCTATTGGGAAGCTATGTGGATTGTGCCAATAATCCTATTGGCTAATTTCTGTTTAGGGATTTATCATAACTTATCGGTTTGGTATAAAATTACCGACAGAACTAAATTTGGTGCTTATATTTCAATTTTTGGTGCCATAATTACTTTAGCGATAAACATACTGTTCATAAAAGAGTATAGTTATAAAGCATCAGCAATTGCCACATTGGTTGCTTATAGTATTATGATGTTATTATCGTATTACTTTGGGAGAAAGTATTATCCAATTCCATATAACTTAAAGAAAATAGGTTTGTATTTGTTTGTATCTATCCTGTTTTCAATACTTTCATTTTATAAATTTAGAGAAAACTACGCCGTAGGAATACCACTATTATTAGTATTTTTAGGGATGATATATGTTTTGGAAAAAAATCAAATTAATCAATTACTTAAAAGAAGGGTTGAGTAAATATGTTTAAGTTCTTCAGAAATATTAGACGTAATCTTATGGAAACAGGAAAAACCTCTAAATACCTAAAATACGCTATTGGCGAAATTGTTTTAGTAATGATTGGTATTCTATTGGCATTGCAGGTCAATACTTGGAATACCAACCGTGAGCTAAAAAAAGAAGAACTTAACGTAATGAAAAGCCTTCATCAAGAGTTTTTTGAAAACCTAAATAGATTTGACCCTGTTTATAAGTTTCATTTAAATCGAAAAAAAACGATTGAAACGTTAATGTTATCTAAACTGACCGAATTATCTTTAGATAGCTTAAAGAATTTAAATCGAGTTGTTGGGAATAACTATACGTTTGACCCATTTCAAGGTATCTATAATTCAATCATTAATTCGGGTAAAATTGAGTTAATTTCTAATGATACATTAAAGATTAAAATATCAAAATTTCAAGATTTATTAAATGATTATAAGGAAGAGGAAACTAGTACAATGGTATTTGTTCAGAACAATCTTTACCCTTATGAATTAGATGACTTGAAAATGAGTTTTAATATAGCTCATCAAATAAAAGAAAGTACAGCACAAGAAAAAGCCGAACTTAAACAAAGTCTTATTAAACTTATGCAATCTGACAAGTTTGAAAATTTAATGGTTTTTGTTTATGGCCATATGACTGATATTTTTACTGAAGGTCCAATACTAAGAGAAGAAATGGTATCCATAATTAATGTATTAGAATCAGAAATTGAAACACATAATTAGTTTGTCATTCCTGCGAAGGCAGGAATCCACATAAGAAATAGAAGTATAATTTAAAAGATTACCGCTTTCGCGGAAAGTAAATATGAAAATAAAAATAATAAACAAATCAAGACACGATTTACCGCATTATGAAACTATTGCTTCGGCAGGAATGGATTTACGAGCCAGCTTAACAGAATCGAGAGTATTAAAACCTTTAGAACGAACTATTGTTGGTACAGGCTTGTTTATTGAGTTACCAGTGGGTATTGAAGCTCAAGTGCGTCCACGAAGTGGTCTTGCAGCAAAAAAAGGAATAACTGTGTTAAACGCTCCAGGAACCATTGACGCAGATTATAGAGGCGAAATTGGCGTGATTCTTGTTAACCTTTCCAATGAAGAGTTTACCATAAATAATGGTGAACGTATTGCACAATTAGTGATTGCAAAACATGAACGTGCAGAATGGGATGAAGTTGAAACACTTTCAGAGACCGAAAGAGGCGAAGGAGGTTTTGGTAGCACAGGAACAAAATAATGTGTTAAAAAGAGCATAAACACACTCTAAAAAGCCTATAAAATATGTAATTTAGAGGCAGATATAATGAAGCTGAAAACCCAAATACTATTCTTGATTCTTGGAATTATTTTTATTCCACAAACGCTGTTTGCCCAAGTCGATTTTAACAAAACTCCAGATGATGACTTAGGAAATTTTGAAGATAAGTTTCAAGAATACTTCTACGAAGCCTTAAAACAAAAAGGCATTGAAAACTACGACAGAGCCATTAAATCCCTTCAAAAATGCTTAGAGTTAGACGATTCTAAAGCTGTTATTTATTTTGAATTAGGTAAAAACTATACAAAACTTAAAAACTTTGGAGCTGCCGAAGATGCTTTAAAAAAAGCCATTGATAAAGCACCAGAAAACGAATGGTTTCTAGATGCACTTTACGATGTGTATTACCAAAAAGACGATTTTAATAAAGCACTTAAAACCGTTAAGAAACTAGTGAAATTTCATCCAGACTATAAAGAAGACTTAGTATCTCTATACATTAAAAACAAAAAATATAAAGATGCGTTAAAAACACTGGACGAACTCGATAAGGATTATGGTGTTTCCGAACGACGCGATTTTATGCGAAATCAAATTTACAATGCTACAGGAGGCGATAAGGAACGTATTGAAAACCTTGAAGAGCGTGTAGCAAACAACCCGGATAACGAGGCTCTTTATTTACGATTAATTTATAGATATAGTGAATTAGGCGAAAAAGACAAAGCGTTTAATACCGCAAAAGAACTTCTAAAAAGAAACCCGAATTCTCACGTAGTACACTTAGCGCTATATAAGTTTTATTTGAGCGATAATATGGCAAAAGAGGCCATTAACTCAATGAAAATCATACTTACAAGTACTAAAATAAAACCTGATGCTAAAACTAAAGTGCTAAACGATTTTGTAGCATTTGTTAAAAGCAACCCTGAATATGAAAATGACTTATTGGAAGTTACGACCATGGTATCTGATGATAATAACGGAAAATCCAACGTCGAGTTAGCACAATACTATTTGCAACAAGGAAACAAAGAGATGGCTTTAAAGCATTATGAAATGGTTTTAAATAAAGATTCGGAAAACTTTGAAGTCGTAAAAAATGTGATTCTACTCTATATAGATAGCAAACAATACCAAAAAGTAGTTGATTTAGCAACAACAGCTTTAGATGTATTTCCATCGCAACCCATAATTTATTTAGCAAATGGTGTAGCATTTAATCATTTAAATCGTCCTAAAGATGCGATAGAGACCTTAGAAACAGGAGTAGATTATGTGATTGATAATCCACAAATGGAAAAAGATTTTTATAAGCAACTTAGTACTGCTTATAGAATGACCAATAATATTACTAAAGCTAATACGTTTTCTAAGAAGGCAGAAAGTATTTTAATAAAACAATGAGAAAATTAGGCTACATAATATTAACAATAGCAGTTTTAGTGAACTTTGGCTGTAAGTCAACCAAGAGTATTGTTTCTAAAGGTGAATTGGACAAAAGCCTATCATCTAGACAATTAATAAAAGAGCATACTAAAACATTTGCAGATTTTAAAACGTTGCAATCACGTGTTAAAATTGATTATCAGCAAGGTGATATGGAGCAATCACACAGCGTTAACCTTAGAATAGAAAAAGATAAAACCATTTGGTTAAGTGCAACGTTAGGAATTGTTCGCGTAAAAATAACACCAACCAAAGTGAGTTTTTATAACAAATTGGATAACACATATTTTGATGGAGATTTTTCCTTGATTAGTGACCTTTTAGGAACCGAATTAAATTTTAATAAAGTGCAAAGCTTGTTGCTTGGTGAGGCGCTTTTTGATTTAACTTCAAATAATTACAAAGCAGATGTTCATGAAAAATCGTATTTGCTACAACCAAAAAGACAGAGTGAGTTGCTAGAGATTCTATTGCTCTTAAATCCGTCACATTTTAAAATGGATTCGCAGCAAATTTCTCAAACTCTAGAGCAAAGAATGTTGCAAATAGATTATAAAGACTATCAAGAGGTAGATAAACAAATATTACCAAAGAATGTAAATATTATAGCTGTAGAAGCGAATCTTGAAACCCAAATTAATATGGAGTTTAGGTCGGTTTCGTTAGATGGTGATTTAAGATTTCCTTTTCGTATTCCAACAGGATTCAAAGAAATTGTTGTTAAATGATAAGAGTAAACACTTCTTCATATAAAGTTATTTTATGTTTAATTATACTTTTTTGCGGTATTTCTACATACGCACAAAGTAAAAAGCAACAACAATTAGAAGCACAACGTCGTGAACTGTTAAGTCAAATAAATCAGTTTGAACGACTTATGTCTCAAGGTAAAAAAGAAAAAAAATCCATTCTATCTAACCTTGATAATATCAATTTTAAAATTTCAAAACGTGAAAATTTAATAAGGATCACCAATCAGCAAGCTAATAATTTAACGAGGGAAATCAATAACAATCAAAAAGAAATTACCAATCTTAGAAACCGATTACAGGTTTTAAAAGATGAATATGCAGCGATGCTCGTTAAGTCGTATAAAAGTAGATCTGAGGAAAGCAAAATCATGTTTTTACTGTCTTCAAATAACTTTCAACAAGCTTATAAAAGACTCCAGTATATAAAGCAATACGCCAATTATCAAAAGAAGCAAGGCGAAGAAATTAAATTGCAGACTTTAAAACTTCAAGAGTTAAACAAAAGTTTACAGCAACAAAAACAAGAAAAGCAAAAGCTAATTGAAGCTAATAAAATAGCGAAAAGGGAGCTTGATAAAGAGCGCAAACAGTATGATGAGTTGATGGCTTCTGTGAGTAAGAACATCAATTTGCACAGGTCTCAAATTAGGACGAAACAAAAAGAGGTCGATAAAATAGACAGAGAAATAGAAAAAATAGTTAAAGCAGCTATAGCAGCATCCAACAAAAAAGCTGGAAAATCGTCTTCTTCAAAAACCTTTGCCTTAACTCCAGACCAAAAATTACTTGCAGCCAATTTTATGGCCAATAAAGGGAAACTACCATGGCCAGTTAACGAAGGGTTAGTACAATTGCGCTATGGTATTCAGCGCTCACCTATTGATAGAACGTTGCCAATAAAAAGTAATGGTGTTAGAATCTTAACCAACAAAGGAGAAAAAGTGCGAGCTGTTTTTAATGGTGTTGTTAGCGAAATAATGCCACAAAAAAACGGGAATAATGTCGTAATGATAAGACACGGTAATTACATTACCATTTATAAAAACCTCTCTAAAATCTATGTGAAAAAAGGAGATAAAGTCATTACAAAACAAGACATAGGTGAAGTTCGCACCAATAAAGTTTCGGGTGAAGCTGTTTTAAGCTTTGTAATCTATAAAGATAGCAAAACTCAAAACCCAGCACATTGGATATATAAAATGTGATTAGACTCTCACAAACACATATCCTTTTTTAGTTTTTCTGTAGTGTTTTCCATTCCAAAAGTAATAACGTTTACCTTTTACGACTACAATTTTATGATGTTTGGGCGCCACTTTTACAATGGTTGTTTTGTGTGCAGGCCTTACAGCAACACGAGACACACATGAAGTTGAAGAAAATAGAATAACAATTCCGAAGATCAAAATATAGGTTCTCATAGCATTTGGGTTTTACTATAAGACTCATCAAACCAAAAAAGGTTTAATCAAAAAACAAAGCCTTAAGCTCTGTAGCTTCATCTGGTTGCATTTTTCCAGCAAGCACTAAACTTAACTGTTTACGTCTTAAAGCACCATCAAAACGCAGCTTTTCTTCATCTGTTTCAGGAATAATTGCAGGAATTTTTACTGGACGACCAGTTTCATCAACTGCCACAAACGTGTAAATTGCTTCATTAGCTTTGGTACACTCTCCTGACTCTCTATCATCAATCCAAACATCTAAATATACTTCCATAGACGATTTAAATGCTCTTGACACCTTTGCCTCAACAGTTACTACACTACCTAATGGCACAGGATGTTTAAATGCTACGTGATTAACCGAAGCTGTCACTACGATTCGGCGTGAATGACGTCTCGCAGCAATACTTGCAGCACGATCCATTCGTGCCAATAACTCACCTCCAAATAAATTGTTTAATGGGTTGGTTTCACTTGGCAAAACCAAGTCGGTCATTGTTGTTTTAGAATCGTTAGGATGTTTAGCTTCCATCAAAAATTGTTTAATTTTTATTTCCGTGAAAACGGAAACGGATATTTTGAATGCAAAGGTAAGCCGCTTTTAAAAATTAAAGAAGTAAATTTTAATTAAGTTTTTGAGCCAATAACCAAGCATCAGGATTGTGCGTTTTCTTTATTTTGTAGAGTTCACGCTGTGCTTCGGCTCTAGTGTCGTAGCTTGAATATACTACTTGGTGTAAGCCATACTTATTAGCACCAATTTTTCTAGCACTAAACCCTTGTTTGTGTAGTTGTTTTAGTTTTTTATCACAATTTTCCTCAATACGAAACGCACCTGCAACAATATGAAAATTACCGCTTTGTTTTGCAACATTTAGAGTGACACTAGGTAACGGATTATCAATAATAAATGTAGCTTCTTGAATTTTGTTTTCAATTTCTTGAGAGGCTTCTTGTTGGGCTAATTCGTTATGTGTTTCAATTTGATTGAGATAAGAGTTAGAGGCTACAAAACCACCTAAAGTTAAAGCTACAACTGCGATAGCGGCATATTTTAAATAGTTTCTAGAGCTTCGCTTTTCTTGTGTAACAGCAATAGGCACTACTTTTTCCATCTCCTCAACTTGCTCTTTGTAAACCTCCCTTGAGACATCTGGAGATACAAATTTTGTTAACCCAAAAGCATCCGTTAAATAATTTAAGTGATAAGAAGGTTCAAACGTAATTTTACCTTCATTATTTAAAGAAATATCGCCAATATTTTTAAACGTTAAGGTTTCTCCTTGTGCTAAATACGACTTTAAGGATTTTGTTTTTTTTGCAATTTTCTTTACAGCAACTTCATAAGGCGTTTTTTCAACATCAGCAATGTAGTTCGCTAATAAACCATCATTGTTTTTTAACTGTTCATTAAACGATAATACTTTTTTTGGAGGGTAAAATGTATTGCTCGAAGTATCAACTTTTGCTGATACAGGTTGTGTTAAAAACGCTCCAAATTCTGGAATAATAACACATTCATATCGGTATAATAAATCGCTTATATAAGTCTCTAATTGCATAGAAACAAAGTTAAAAATTTTTCAATCCGTAAAAAAGTTCCATCAATTATTTATTAACAATGCAATTTTTAGTTTCTTGTAGGTTGTAACTCAACGATATATATGTCCAAGACAAATTTATTATATGCTTTAGCCTTACAAAAAGCTCCCAATATTGGCGATATCACAGCCAAAAAACTCATTGCGCATTGTGGTTCTCCTGAAGCTGTTTTAAATGAAAAGAAGCAAAACCTTTTAAAAATTGACGGTATTGGGACGTATGCTATGAGTAATTTGCACAAAGATACTTTGCTTCTTAATGCTGAAGAAGAGCTGGAATTTATCACTAAGCATAACATTGCTAGTCATTATTTTATGGACGATGATTACCCTCAGCGCTTAAAACATTGTGTGGATGGTCCAATTTTATTATTTCAAAGAGGAAATATCAACATTAAAAACCAACCTATTATTAGTATTGTAGGAGCTCGGAAAATTACCACGCAAGGCATCGCCAATTGTGAAGCCTTAGTGGAACGGTTGGCACCTTACAATCCAATAATTGTATCTGGACTTGCTTATGGTACCGATATTACTGCGCAAAAAGCCGCTTTAAAGCACAATTTACAAACTATTGGCTGTTTGGCACATGGATTGAATCAGATTTATCCAAAAGTTCATAAAAAATATGTAGCAGACATAGAAAACCATGGAGGATTTTTCACAGATTTTTGGAGTACAGATGAATTTGACAGAAACAACTTTTTAAAACGTAACAGAATTATTGCTGGACTAAGTGAAGCGACTATTGTAGTAGAATCTGCCGAAAAAGGAGGGAGCTTGGTCACTGCTGATATTGCTAACTCTTATAACCGTGAAGTGTTTGCAATTCCTGGACGTATTACGGACTCACAAAGTGTAGGGTGTAATAATTTAATTAAACTGCAACGTGCACATTTACTCTCAAAACCTGAAGATGTTCCTTATATACTCAACTGGAAATTACAAGATGAAGAAAAACCAGTACAAAAACAGTTATTTGTTGAGTTGGATACCGATGAAAAACTGATTTACAATTTCTTAAAAGAGAATGGTAAGGAATTACTCGACATTATTGCCTTAAAATGCAACATGCCAACATTTAGGGTAGCTTCATTATTATTAAACTTGGAACTAAAAGGTGTCGTGAGACCATTGCCTGGGAAGCAGTTTGAGGTTATATAAATTCCTGCGAAGGCAGGAATCTTATAATATAAAACGATTACAATTGTATGAATCCGGAATTAGAAAAATTTATTGGAAAACCTATAGATGAAGTTTTAAAGTTTGGTAAATTAGAATTAGAAAATAATAGATTCTATTCTTTTAAGTTGAAAAAAGAAGCCGAATTTTTTGGAATACAATATGGTTATTTACAAATAATTGTTGACACGAACAGAACAATTGAAAGTGCTTCAATAAATTTTCCTTTGATTTTAGATAGGATTTTTTATGATGAAATGATTGAAAATTATGGAAATCTAAATAGTATTTTAGCTACTGATAAATTAATAGGAGAGAGTAAGACGGAAAGACATGGTGAATTTAATCAAACACTGGCAAAGCGTGAATATTCATTGAAAGAGGCTAGTTTTGAAGACAAACCATTTTTTGTTTATTGGAAGAATGAATATTATCAAATAAAAATGACGTTTTACTATGAGTATAATGCAACTCAACTAGCATTTAGAAAACCAACTGGCAATTTTTAATAATTAGATTCCTGCCTTCACAGGAATTAGTTAATACCCAACCTTAGCACGAACTCTGTTCAATACATTATTAGCTACAATCTTAGCTTTATCAGCACCAACAGATAATGCTTTGTCAATCTCGTTGAGATTTTCTATGAAGTAGTTATAACGCGCTCTTTCTTCAGAAAACTTGTCAATCAACAATTCAAATAAAGCTTGCTTTGCATGACCATAACCATAACCGCCTTTTTCGTAATTAGCCTTCATTTCTGCTATTTGAGCATCATTAGCCACAAGTTTATAAATAGCAAAACAATTACAAGTTTTCCAATCTTTTGGGTCTTCAAGCGGTGTGCTATCCGTAGCAATGCTCATAATTTGCTTGCGTAGTTTTTTGTCTGGTAAAAACAAGTTGATAATATTATTTTGACTTTTACTCATTTTTCCGCCATCTGTTCCAGGAACGTACATGGTATCTTTTTGTATATCGGCTTCAGGAATTACAAAAGTGTCTCCAACTTTGGCATGAAATCTCGATGCGACGTCACGAGTCATTTCTATATGCTGTAATTGGTCTTTTCCAACAGGAATAATATTGGCATCGTACAACAAAATATCGGCAGCCATAAGCATTGGATAGGTAAATAAACCTGCGTTGACATCTTCCAGTCTATCAGCTTTATCCTTAAAACTATGCGCCAATGTTAGGCGTTGATAAGGAAAAAAGCAGCTTAAATACCACGATAATTCGGTTACTTGAGGCACATCACTTTGGCGATAAAATATGGTTTTATCAATGTTTAACCCAAATGCTAACCAAGCAGCAGCTGTAGAATAGGTATTGTTTCTTAATGTATCTGCGTCTTTTATCTGTGTTAACGAATGCATATCTGCAATAAACAAAAACGACTCATTGTTTGGGTCGTTACTCATTTGTATTGCTGGTATAATGGCACCTAAAAGATTTCCTAAATGTGGTGTTCCTGTACTTTGTACGCCTGTGAGTATTCTTGCCATAATAATTTCCTGCCTTTCGACTCCGCTCAAGATAAACTACAGCAGGAATCTCTTTAATTAAATAATAGCGCAAAGGTAATTTTTTTGATAGAATAGCTCAATTAAATTAACTAGTTTTGGTACAAATGAAATATCTAAAATACCCTTTCTGGATTTTATATCGCATTTGGTTCTATATATTGGTCGTGTTGCCAATACTTATTTTATTTCCAATTTTAATTATTTCTGTAGCAAAGGAACAATGGTATCCGTTTTTCTTTAGGCTTGCGCGTATTTGGTCTAAATTTATTTTAATAGGTATGGGTTTTGGTTGGAAAATCACCAAACTACAAAAACTGGAAAAAGGGAAGAGTTACATGCTTATTGCCAACCACACGTCTATGATTGACATTATGCTTATGTTGGTAACGGTTAAGGATAATCCGTTTGTGTTTGTTGGTAAAAAAGAATTGGCAAAAATACCATTATTTGGCTTTTTCTATAAACGAACATGCATTTTGGTAGATAGGAGTAGTGCTAAAAGCAGACAAGCAGTATTTTTAAGAGCACAGCGACGTTTACAATCTGGGTTGAGCATTTGTATTTTCCCTGAAGGTTTGGTGCCTGAAGAAGAAGTTGAGTTAGCCGATTTTAAAGATGGCGCATTTAGATTGGCAATCAATCATAAGATTCCCATTGTACCAATGACGTTTTACGATAACAAAAAACGATTTTCATATACTTTTTTTAGTGGTGGACCTGGATTATTGCGAGTAAAAATCCACGAATTTTTAAACACAGAGCATTTACAAATAGAAGACACAAAGCAATTGAATAATGAAGCTAGAGGCATTATTTTACACGAATTGCAGTTACAAAAAAAGCCACTCAATTAAGAGTGACTTTTATAAATTATTATACTTCTAAGACGAAGTACAATAACCAACCTAACCAACTAAAAATCTTAAAATTTAAAGCTCAAACCAGAATATACCCCTATAAAATAAGGCTTAAAATTGCCAGAAGTATTCCTAAATGTGTTTAATTGGTATTTAAACATAGGCTCAAGATTTAAATTTAACCTATTTGATAACTTATAGTTTAAACCAAGTCCAAGGTTAGCACTATAACTCAAATTATTAATATTTGTTGCATTTCCTATTAAAGTAGTATTACCATCTAGAGTAGAAAAAATTTCATTATTATTTAAAAACAAGGCGCTAAAACCTCCAATAACATTAACTCCAAGTTTATTGGAAGTGATATTATATTGCAATTCTACAGGTATTTCAAAAAACCCAAGTTCTTGATTAATGGATGAATTAAAGCTATTTGTAAGAGTTTCTGGAACTTGCGCAAAACTTACGCCTCCAGCATTAGCGGAAGTGAATATGCCAGAAGTATTTCTAGAGACAGCAATATTTTCAACATTAACTGCACTAATTGGATTTGCACCTGCACTTAGGTTAACAACATCATGAGTGTTATAACCCAGTTTTACATTATTAACACCAACTCTTAAATTTATCTTGTCGCTTATGGCATAATTTGCAGCTACACCATAACTCATATTAATATTTCCAGATTTTGTGTTATTGTTAAACTCACTATGTATAGAAGACCCAGAACCTAATGAGTTAAAATAAACTGGCGCCACATTTGAGGCTACGCTCCAGCGGGTGGAAACTTTTTCTTTAGTTATTAATTCATCTTCTTTTTGCTTTTCTAAATCCTCGGCAATAGCATCTTCAATAGATAATTTACCAACACTTTCATCTTTTTCATCTACTGTAGCGTTATTAGCAATAGTATTTACTGCTTCTTCTTCAGTATTCTTTAAATCTTCTTCTAGTTGATTAAGTGCGGAATTTTCGGCTTTAGCAACAGTATTTTTTTCTTTTGAAGATTTTGAAATATCTTCTTGAATGGTATTTTTTTGTGGCGTTAAAACATTAGTATTTTTGGAGGGTGCACTTTTTTTATTTTTTGCAATAACAGATTCATTTTTATTTACAGTTGTGCTCTCTTGGGTTTTATTAGATAATTCTTCAACATCGTCTTTATTAGAGTCTTCTTGAGCTACGTTTTCAGTGTTAGACGTATTTGTATCAAAAACATCTTTGGTATCTTTATTGTTTTGTTGGGGTTTTGACTCGGTGTTAACAATAATGTCGTTTATTTCTGGATTTGAAGTATCGTCTTGAAAGAACAACTTATTACCTAAAGTGATTAACAAAAGTAGTCCAGCTGCTATTCCAGATAATCGAATCCATAAAGGAATAACCCTGCGCTTTTTTTGTTTACCATGAATTCGTTCAGAAATGTTTTCCCAAACAGCATCACTTGGTGCTGCCTCGAAGTTTTTTAGCCCTTCTTGGTATAACCTATCAATATGCTTTTTTTCATTTTTCATAATGATTGCGAACTAAAATTCGCCATATATTTTTCTATTTTATCTTTTAAAATCTTTCTTGCTCTTGCAAGATTAGATTTTGTTGTTCCAGTTGTTATACCTAACATTTCACTAACTTCCTTATGAGAATAGCCGTCTAAAACATAAAGGTTAAACACCAATCTATATCTGTCTGGTAGTTCTTGTATTGAGTTGAGTAAAAAATCTAAATCTACCGTTTCGGTATCAATTTCAACTTGAACATCTTCAATTTGGTCTTCATTTACAATATCAAAAACACCTTGTTTTCTATACCTTTGTAAAGCAGTATTAATGACTATTCGTTTTAACCAACCTTCCAAAGAACCTTTACCACTATATTGCGATATTTTTTCAAAAATTGTCACAAAAGCATCTTGCAGATTATCTTCAGCTTCTGCATAGTTTCTTGAATACTTTAAGCAAAGTGTAAATAGTTTGCTTGAAAAAAGCTTGTATAAATCACTTTGTGCCTTAGTATCATTTTTTTTACACTTTTGTATGAGCTGTTCTAAACTCAATTATTATTTTTATTAGTTTATATTTCCTATTGTACCTCCACTTCGTAAGTTATAAATACATCTTCTCCATTATCATCTGTTCCTTGCCAAAGTTTAAAGGTATAGAAAGTTCCAGTGGGTTCATCAGCCCTAAAATTAAATGAGCCTTCAACACTTTCATTTGTAAGGGTTTCACAGTCATCATTTACTTGTACATAAGCAACTACAGCAATTGTTCGGGTGTTTTCATCAGATACGTAATATAAATCATAAAAACTATGACAAGTACTGGGCTTTAAATAATTAAAAGTGATTTCATGAGTTCGACCAAAGTCAAAATAATCTGGAAAATCTGCACTTTGTATAGGTATAATATCTGTGTAGGCAGCGTTTTCATCGGAATCATTATCTATACTACAGGAAAACACGAATGTTAGTATAAAACTAAATATGAGTACTTTTTTCATTACATATAATTTTTTGGGTCATTGTACTTACTAGATGATAAAATTAAAAAAGGTTGCGTTATAAAATAAAAAAACCCGATAAATCGGGTTTTTAATGTTTAATTGTTTTCTGAAATAATGACTTTTATTTTCTCTTCAAGTTCATCCAATAAATCTGGGTTGTCTTTTAACATGTTTTTTACGGCGTCTCGACCTTGACCAAGTTTTGAATCCTGATAACTAAACCATGAGCCACTTTTCTTTACTATTTCATTTTCTACAGCAACGTCCAAAACTTCGCCAACTTTAGAGATTCCTTCGCCATACATAATATCAAACTCTGCCATTCTAAAAGGTGGCGCTACTTTATTTTTAACCACTTTGACACGTGTTTTGTTACCAAGGACACTACCATTGCTATCTTTTATTTGGGTAGAACGACGAATATCTAACCTAATTGAAGCATAAAACTTAAGGGCATTACCTCCAGTTGTTGTTTCAGGATTACCAAACATAACACCAATTTTTTCACGTAATTGATTTATAAAAATCATGGTACAATTGGTTTTGCTAATTGAGGCCGTTAACTTTCTTAAAGCTTGTGACATTAAGCGTGCATGTAAACCCATCTTGGAATCTCCCATTTCGCCTTCAATCTCACTTCTTGGAGTTAAGGCTGCTACCGAGTCTATAACAATTATATCTATAGCTCCAGATCGCACCAAATTATCGGCAATTTCTAAAGCCTGCTCACCATTATCTGGCTGTGATATAATTAAATTATCAATATCTACACCCAGCTTCTCTGCGTAAAATCTATCAAAAGCATGTTCGGCATCAATAAAAGCCGCAATCCCTCCAGCTTTTTGGGCTTCGGCAATAGCATGTAGTGTTAAAGTTGTTTTACCTGAAGATTCTGGACCATAGATTTCTACAACTCTACCACGAGGATAACCACCAACTCCTAAAGCGATATCTAGCCCTAATGAACCAGATGAAATGGCGTCAACATCAACTACAGCTTGGTCACTCATTTTCATGACTGTACCTTTTCCGTAAGCCTTATCTAATTTATCTAATGTAAGCTTTAATGCTTTTAATTTTGCGTCTTTTTCTTTGCTCATTGTTACAATAATTTCTGTTCTATATTCACGCTAAAATACTACATCTTTTAGACAATACAATTGTAAGACGCAACCTTTTTAAAGTTTTTACATCTACTAGTTAGTAACTGGGAAAGTTTGCTATGAAATTTTTAAAAAAAACTTTAACAACAACTAAATCAGGGCTTTTTATTGCCATTTGTATAAATGGTAGTTTTAAGGCTGATGGTGGTTAGCTCGATGCAATAATTTAATTAAAATTAAAATATTGTATAACGAGTTAGTCAACAAAAAACACCTTGAAATTTTCAAGGTGTTTTTTTATGCTTAAATATGGTCTTTTAATCAAAAGCAGTACCTTTGCTTTTTAAAATAATATTTCTTTAACCTTAAATTAGTATAGCATGCAACTGTACAACAAACTAAGCGCAAAAGAAAGAGCAGCATTAATCGAAAAAGCAGGGAAAGACCGATTAACGCTATCTTTTTATCAATACGCCAAGATTAAAAACCCACAAGAATTTAGAGACCATTTGTTTATTACTTGGAATGCATTAGACGTTCTAGGCAGAATTTATGTCGCTCACGAAGGCATTAATGGTCAATTATCGCTACCAGCAGACCAGTTTGAAGCTTTTAAAACACATTTAGATTCCATTGACTTTTTAAAAGGAGTTCGTTTAAACATAGCGATTGAGCAAGATAACATGTCGTTTTTAAAGCTCAAAGTAAAAGTGCGTGACAAAATTGTTGCGGACGGACTTAATGATGAAACATTTGATGTAAGAAACAAAGGAGTTCATGTTGGTGCCGAACAATTTAACAACCTGATTGAAGCTGAAGACACTATTTTAGTTGATATGCGTAATCATTATGAAAGCGAAATAGGCCACTTTAAAAACGCAGTAACACCAGATGTAGATACATTTAGAGAATCGTTAGATATTATTGAAGACGATTTAAAAGAACACAAAGAAGATAAAAACCTTGTCATGTATTGTACAGGTGGTATTCGTTGTGAAAAAGCAAGTGCCTATTTTAAACATAAAGGGTTTAAAAACGTGTACCAACTTGAAGGAGGTATTATAGAATACACTCGACAGGTAAATGATAAAGGACTGGAAAATAAGTTTATTGGAAACAATTTTGTGTTTGACGACCGTCGTGCCGAAAAAATAAGTGATGATGTTATTGCACAATGTCACCAATGTGGAAATCCGTTTGATGTGCATACCAATTGTGCCAACGATGCTTGCCACCTTTTATTTATTCAATGTGATGTATGTAAAGAGAAGATGAATAATTGCTGTTCTACAAACTGTAAAGAAATTCATGCGTTGCCTTACGAAGAGCAAAAAGCACTTCGCAAAGGACAAGGAAATAGCAACGATATATTTAAAAAAGGTAGAGCAGACCACTTGACATATAAAAAAGATTTAAGAAACATTTTTGAGGTTTTAAAAAAGAAACAAGACTAAATTTCGCCTTATAAAAGTTCCCATAAAAAAACTTTGTTTTAAGTCTCTATAATAATCTTATCTTTACCTTTTAAAGAATTTATGAACTTTCTTCAGGGAATCGTTGTATTCATCTGAATCAATATATAAAAATATATGGCTTGTAACAGTTGCTCAACTGGTAAAGACGGTCAGCCTAAAGGGTGCAAAAACAATGGCACTTGCGGAACAGATAGTTGTAACAAACTAACTGTTTTTGATTGGCTCTCAAACATGTCGCTTCCTAACGGACAAAAACCCTTTGATTGGGTTGAGGTACGTTTTAAAAACGGAAGGAAGCACTACTATAAAAACACCGAAAACTTATCGCTTAGCATTGGAGATATTGTAGCTACGCAAGCGCAAGCAGGACACGATATTGGTATGGTGACCCTTGCTGGAGAATTGGTTCGCGTGCAAATGAAACGCAAAAACATTAGTGAAACTCCCGAAGAGTTTTTTAAAGTATATAGAAAAGCATCTCAAAGAGATATTGATATTTGGCAAAAAGCAAGAGACAAAGAAGATGCCATGAAAGTTAAGGCACGACAATTTGCGATTGACCTTAAGCTGCAAATGAAAATCTCGGATATTGAATATCAAGGAGATGCAAGCAAAGCTACCTTTTATTACACTGCCGAAGAGCGTGTAGATTTTAGAGAACTCATTAAGGTATTTGCCAAAGAGTTTCGTACCAGAATAGAAATGAAACAAGTTGGTTTTCGTCAAGAAGCCGCACGACTTGGAGGTATTGGTTCCTGCGGAAGGGAGCTATGCTGTTCCACTTGGTTAACCGATTTTCGTTCGGTAAGTACATCATCGGCACGTTATCAGCAACTATCTTTAAATCCTCAAAAATTAGCAGGACAATGCGGAAAATTAAAATGTTGTTTAAATTATGAGTTGGATACGTATTTAGATGCCTTAAAAAGTTTTCCTAAAAGTGATATAAAACTTCAAACCGAAAAAGGCGTTGGTGTTTGTCAGAAAACAGATATTTTTAAAGGTCATATGTGGTATGCTTATGAAGGCGAATGGATGAATTGGCATAAGCTTACAACCGACCAAGCCAACGAAATAATAGACATTAATTCTAAAAAGAAAAAAGTCGCTAGCCTTGAAGAATACGCACAAGAACTGGTTGAAGACACTAAAATAGATTTTGAAAACGTTGTAGGACAAGATAGTTTAACACGCTTCGATAGTCCAAAACGCTCAAAAAAACGTAGAAATAATAGGAACAGAAACAAAAGAAGACCAAAAAGGAATGCGAAATAAAATTTGTGGATTTATGGTAATCCTTTGTATTGGGATTACTGCTTGTGATTCTAATCGTGTTTTTGACGAATACCAATCGGTGCCAAATCAATGGCATAAAGATTCGATAGTGGAATTTTATGTAACACCACCAGACTCGTTAAAACCGTACGATTTATTTGTAAATCTTAGAAACACTAGCGATTATAAATACAGCAATTTATTTTTAATTGTGGAGATGAATTTTCCCAACGGAAAGACAGTGACAGATACTTTAGAGTATGAGATGACAAAGCCAAATGGTGAATTTTTAGGCACAGGATTTTCCGATGTAAAAGAAAATAAACTTTGGTACAAAGAAGGTGTTGTATTTCAAGAAGCTGGAGATTATCTAGTAAAAATACAGCATGCAATGCGTGAAAACGGACAAATTAAAGGCGTAGAAAGCCTAGAAGGAATAACAGATATAGGCTTTAGAATTGAAACACCCCAAAATATAAATTAATACATGGCTACAAAAAAGAAAAAAGAAAACACAAACAGCTTTTCAAAATATATTCGTTGGTTCTGGATGCTGTTTGGAGCTGGAATTGTTGGTTTTTTCTTAATTTTTCAATTAGCTGCTTGGGGAGCTTTTGGTGAAATGCCAGACCACACTCAGTTGGAAAACCCAAATACTAATTTAGCTGGCGAAATCATTTCACATGATGGAAAAACACTTGGGAAGTTTTATTTAAGTGATAACAGAACACCTGTCAAATATGAAGAGCTGTCTAAGCATCTTGTTGAAGCACTTGTTGCGACTGAAGACGCAAGATATTATAAACATGCAGGCATAGATGCACGAGGGACTCTAAGAGCAGTCTTTTTTTTAGGCGGAAGAGGTGGTGCAAGTACTATTTCCCAGCAGTTGGCAAGACAACTTTTTGTTGGTGAACATGCAACAAATACATTGGAAAGAATCACCCAAAAATTTAAGGAATGGGTCATTGCCATTCGTTTAGAGCGTCAATATACCAAAGAAGAAATTATAGCCCAATATTTTAATATTTACGATTTTGGGAATTTTGGTGACGGTATCCGTTCGGCGGCAAATATTTATTTTGACAAAAAACCAAAAGATTTAGAGTTAAAGGAGGCAGCAATGTTGGTCGGCATGTTTGTAAATTCATCACTCTATAACCCAAGACCCCATAGAAATCCTGTAGGCACTAAAAACAGACGTAATGTAGTGTTAGCACAAATGGCTAAGTATGGTTACATAAGTCAAGAAGTAAAAGATTCATTACAACAAACAGACTTAGATTTAAAATACACACCGCAATCACATGATGCTGGTACAGCCACCTATTTTAGAGCATATTTACAAGAAGAATTAAAAAAGTGGGTCAATGACCCAAACAATAGAAAACCAGATGGCACAAAGTATAGCATCTATAAAGATGGTTTAAAATTTTACACAACCATCGATTCTAGAATGCAAAAATATGCAGAGGAAGCTGTGGGAGAACATATGCCAAGGTTACAGGCAGAGTTTTTTCATCAAAACACACCACAACGTAACAGAACAGCACCTTTTTTAGACCTTACACGTGGTGCTATAGATACTTTAATGCGTGTTTCAATTAAACGTTCTGAGCGTTGGAGACACATGAAATACGACCTTAATAAACCTGAAGCGGAGATTTATAAGTCGTTTGAAAAACCAACCGAAATGAGCATTTTTTCTTGGAAAGAAGGTAAATATACCGAGATAGATACAGTCATGACACCCATGGATTCCATGCGTTATTACAAGCACTTTTTGCGTCCAGGAATGATGTCTATGGAGCCACAAACAGGACATGTAAGAGCTTGGGTTGGCGGCATGAACTATCGTCATTTTAAATACGATATGGTAAAACAAGGAAAGCGTCAAATAGGCTCAACCTTTAAACCTTTTGTGTATGCTGCTGCTATTGACCAATTACGTTTATCGCCTTGTGACACTTTACCAAAATCACAAATTACCATCGAAGCCAACAAGTATGGAAACCCTGAAGCTTGGACACCTAGAAATGATAATGGCGACTATTCAGGATATTTAAACCTTAAGCAGGCTTTAGCTAATTCAGTAAATACGGTTACAGCAAGATTAATGAACGAAATTGGACCACAACCAGTGGTAGATTTAGCAAAAAGCTTAGGCATAGAACAAGACATTTTGCCTGTACCATCCATAGCTTTGGGAACACCTGATATTAGTGTCTATGAAATGGTGGCAGCGTATTCAACCTTTGCCAACAAAGGGGTTTACACGACACCAGTTGTGCTTACTAGAATTGAAGACAAAAACGGTACGGTATTATTTCAGTTTACACCAGAAACTAAAGACGTATTAAGTGAAGAAGTCGCTTATGTTACAGTGAATTTATTAGAAGGTGTTACAAAAGGAGGCTCAGGGACTAGATTAAGACATACTTACGGTTCGGATGCATCCTACAAAGAAATTATTACAGGCTACCCTTACGAATTTGATAACCCAATAGCAGGAAAAACAGGAACTACGCAAAACCAAAGTGATGGTTGGTTTATGGGTATGGTGCCAAACCTAGTAACAGGTGTTTGGGTTGGTGCTGAAGACAGAGCAGCACATTTTGCAAGCATTACTTACGGTCAAGGGGCAGCTATGGCATTACCTATTTGGGGATTATACATGAAAAAATGTTATGCTGATGAAACCTTAAATGTCTCAAAAGAGGAATTTGAAAAACCAAACGACTTATCCATTATAATTGATTGTGAGGAGTATAAAGAAAAGGGTAAAAAATCTAAAAAGGGACAACTGGACGACGACCCTGAGATTGATTTTTAAATCTTTTTAGCAAACTCAATAAAAAATTCCACCGATTTAGGATTTCGCATAGAATCAAAATTAATGGATTTTTCAAGAGGCATTCCTAAAAGTATTTTCTTAATGGGTGCTTCCATTTTTTTACCACTAATGGTATAAGGAATATCATCTACTAGAATAATCTCATCAGGAACATGTCTTGGTGAATACTCTTTTTTAAGTTGTGCGTTTATTTGAGTTTTAATATCATCGGTTAATTCGGCATCGTTTCGCATTTTCACAAATAAAGGCATATAGTGTTTGCCTTCGTCAAGTTCGAGGTTGACAATAAGCGAATCTTCTACAGCCTTAATTTTATTGACAGCTCTGTAAATTTCGCTGGTACCAATTCTAATACCATGTCTGTTTAGTGTGGCATCACTTCTGCCATAAATAATTAACCCATTGGTTTCGGAGTTAATTTTTATAAAATCACCATGACGCCATTTTCCAGGGTAGTGTTCAAAATAACTGGCGTTATAGCGTTTGTTTTCTGTATCGTTCCAAAAATAAATTGGCATTGAAGGCATGGGTTTGTCAATCACCATTTCGCCCAATTCATCTTGAACAGGATTTCCGTTATCATCATAAGCATACAGCGACACGCCTAATGCTCTACATTGAATTTCACCCGAATGCACAGCATACTCTGTCACACCTCCAACAAAAGCGGTGCAAACATCAGTGCCTCCAGCCATAGAGCATAGCCAAACATCGTCTTTTATGTTCGAATACACATAATCAAACGCTTCAGGTGGTAGAGGTGCTCCTGTGGAGCTAATGGACCTGATTGAGGACAAATCAAAGTCTGCTTTTGGCGACAGTCCTTTTTTCATACAAGCGACCAAATAAGGCGCACTTGTCCCAAAATGATTGATTTTTACATCGTCCGAAAATTGCCAAAGTTTATTAAAGCTAGGATAGGTTGGACTACCATCATACAATACAACAGCTGCTCCCATTAAGAAGGCTGCTTGTACAAAATTCCACATCATCCAACCAGTAGTGGAAAACCAAAAATAGCGTTCGCCTTCGTGCACATCGTTATGAAATGCCATATATTTTAGATGTTCCAAAAGAATGCCTCCATGTGAATGTACAATAGCTTTTGGCAAACCCGTAGTGCCTGAAGAATATAAAACCCAAATTGGATGGTTGAAATCCACAGGTTCAAAAGTCAAAGTGCCAGAAACAGTTTTAAAAATAGTATTGATGTTTTCGTAATGCCCTGGGAAATTATTAAGTGCGTTTTCGTTGAGATAAGGTAATACCAACACTTTTTTAAGCGTAGGTAACGATTCTACAATGTTCTTTACAATGTTAGATTTATCATAAGGCTTACCGTTGTATTGATACCCATCAACCGCAATAAGCACTTTAGGTTCTATTTGTGCAAACCTATCCACGACACTTTCTGCACCAAAATCTGGTGAGGTACTGGACCAAATAGCACCAATGGCATTGACTGCTAAAAAAGCAATAGTGGCTTCAGGAATGTTAGGTAAAAATGCGACAACGCGGTCACCTTTAGTAACACCAACAGACTTTAAATACGTGGCAAGCGATGCTACTTTTGTTTTAAGTTCTAACCAGGAAATCTCTTGATTAACACCAGATTCATTTCCAAAAATAATGGCAGTTTCATTGTCTTTGGCTTTTCTAAAAAGATGTTCTGCATAATTGATAGTAGCACCTTCAAACCATTTGCAATTTGGCATTTTATGAGACGAAAGTACCTTGGAATAGGGTTGATGCGATATCACTTTAAAGTAATGCCAAATGCTTTCCCAGAAATCTTCCACATTTGTCACAGACCATTGCCATAACTCTTGATAGTTTTTAAACTCTAAACCCTTATTTGTTGAAAGCCATTGTTTATAAGCATGTAAATGGCTACTCTCTTTAAATTGTTTACTGCCTTCCCAAAGTTTCTTACTCATTATTAAAATATCGTTTTAATACCTACCAAAGATAACGGTATAGAATTGAATATGTAAATTCTTTAGGCATTTAGATTTATTTAATTAAGTAGAGATAAGTTAGATTCAAAATACGTAAATGTTAAAATTATATGCATTTCATCGATTTATTATGTTTTTAAACTGGTTTATTAAAATATTTGTTTCATATTAGCAGTCCCCAAATAAACCAAATTAAATAACAGATTTGCCCCAAATCTACCATGAATTTAACTTATGAATGTTGCCCCAAATCTACCAGAACCTACTTATAGATTTAAAAAAATTATTATTGGCATTCAAAACACAAAAAGACTCCTTGGGAGTCTTTTAAGTTTGCTAAAAAAACTATTCATGCTATAAGCCTTTTGGAATAGCGTCTATAAGTGTTTTTGTATATTCTTTTTTAGGATTGGCATAGATGCTATCTGCTTCTCCGAGTTCCTCTATGTTGCCTTGATTCATTACCAAAAGTTGGTCACTCATGTATTTTACAACTGCCAAATCGTGTGAAATAAAAATATAGGTAAATCCAAAATTTTCTTTGAGTTCATTCAATAAATTCAACACTTGTGCTTGCACAGAAATATCTAATGCAGAAACCGACTCGTCGCATACAATAAGTTTTGGTTGCAACGCTATAGTGCGCGCAATACCAATTCGTTGACGTTGACCTCCTGAGAATTCATGAGGATATCTGTTGAAATAATCTGAAGATAAACCAACACGTTCTAAAAGTTCTAATGCTCTTTCTTTTCGCTCTTTGGAAGAATTGTACAAACCATGAACTTTCATAGGTTCCATAATAGCATTTCCAATGGAAATTCTTGGGTTTAATGACGCATAAGGATCCTGGAAAATAATTTGAATATCTTTTCTAAGGGTTCTTAATGCTTTTTTTGAAAGTTTTGTAATGTCATTTCCTTTATAAAAAATAGACCCTGAACTCACTTTATGTAATTGTAGAATGGCATTTCCTAAGGTAGATTTACCGCAACCAGACTCTCCTACAAGACCAAGTGTTTCTCCTTCATAGACTTTAAAACTCACATCATCAACAGCTTTAAAAACAGACGATTTTCCAAAAAATCCGTGTTTGCTTATGTACTCTTTACTAACGTTTTTAACCTCTAACAATGGTGGTTGTGAATAGAGTTTTTTGTGTTTTTGTGCTCTTTCTTTTGATGACACCACAGCATCTAAAGTAGTATTGTTCATATAATCATCAATAGTAGGAAGTTGTTGTAACCGCACATCTAAAGACGGTTTGGAGTTAATTAAGGCTTTGGTATATATGTGTTTCGGATTTTTAAAAATATCTAAAGCAGAATCTTGTTCAACAATCTCTCCTTGATACATGACAAGCACACGATTGGCAATTTCAGACACCAACGACAAATCATGAGAAATAAATATAATACTCATTTTATAAGTCTGTTGGAGGTCTTTAAGCAGTGAAATTATCTCTTTTTGAACTGTGACATCCAAAGCTGTTGTTGGTTCATCAGCAATGAGTAATTTTGGTTTACATGCAATAGCCAAAGCAATCATAACACGTTGTTTTTGCCCTCCAGAAATTTCATGTGGATATTTGTTAAACACAGTAGTTGGGTCTGGGAGCTTTACATTTTTAAATAATTGTAGCACCTCTTTTTTAGCATCAGATTTTGTGAGTTTGGTGTGCTTTAACAGCACCTCAATGACTTGTTTTCCACAGGTCATAGAAGGGTTTAAGGAACTCATGGGTTCTTGAAAAATCATAGCAATATCATTGCCGCGTAAGGTTTCAAACGTTTTGGAATCAAGTATTGTTAAATCTTGATTTTCAAAAAGAATTTCACCGTTATTTATGGTGCAATTCTGTTTTGGAAGTAATCCTGCAATAGCTAGAGAGGATACCGATTTTCCGCTCCCAGATTCACCTACGATTCCCAATATTTCGTTTGAAAACAATTCATAAGAAATGCCTTTAATAACCTTGGAAGTCACCGAGTTATTAGTAAAAGAAATTTCAAGATTTTTAACGGACAGCAATTGTTTTTTAGCCATGCTTAAAAATAAAAAATATATTGATTAAGATAGACTAAAGCGTAGATTTTAAATATGAATTATTTCATCGTCATTTAAAATATCATCACCTCGTAAACGCAACAATATTTGTGCTACAGCTATGGTATCTTTTTCACAATACGTGATGATTCTGTCAATCTCTTTTTCTTCGTAATACACACGATATACTTCACTACCATCAATATCATCTTTAGGCGAAGGAATGCCTAACACATTGGTCAATAATTTTAGTGATGTGTAGGTTTTATAATCGCCAAATTTCCATAATTCCAAAGTGTCTAAATGTGGCACTTCCCAAGGTTTTTTGCCAAAAAGGTTGAGTTTATAAGGCAACGTAATATTATGAATAATCATACGTCTTGCGATATATGGAAAGTCAAATTCTTTGCCATTATGCGCGCACAACAAATGTTTTGACTGACTAAAATGCGAGATTAACAAGTTTTTAAAATCTTTTAAAATTTTGACTTCATCGCCGTAAAACGAGGTCACTCTAAAATTTCTAATATCGCCTTCATTTGAAAAATACCCTACTGATATACATACAATTTTACCAAATTCAGCCCAAATGCCTGCACGTTCGTAAAACTCTTCAGCTGTAAAATCATCTTTTCGTTGATATTGCGATTTGAGTTCCCAAAGCGCTTGTTTGGTGTCGTCTAAATCTGAAAAATGCTGTGTTTCAGGAACGGTTTCTATATCAAGAAACAAAATGTTTTCTAAGTTGAGCTTGCTAATCATATTGTAACTGTTTGATTAGACTAAAGATAAGAATTAAAATAAAGATTGTTGCTTATAAGGGCTTTCATGTTCCAACAACCATTGTTTTCTGTGGAGTCCACTAGCGTAACCTGTTAAACTGCCATCGCTACCAATAACGCGATGACATGGCACAATTATCCAAAGCGGATTTTTACCATTGGCATTTGCCACTGCTCTAATAGCTTTTACATTACCTAAATCTTTTGATAATTGTAAATATGAGGTGGTTTTGCCATAAGGAATTGTGAGTAAAGCATTCCAAACACGTTGTTGAAAATCAGTTCCTTGAGGGTTGAGTTTCAAGCTGAATTGCGTTCGGTCTCCCTTAAAATACTCTTCTAATTGGCGGACAGCATCTTCTAAAACTTCTGGAATATTGGATTTTTTAACGTCTTTGTTTAGTACAGTGAGTGAAGAAAGGCCATCTACATCACCTTCTAATTTTGCATACCCTAAGGGTGTTTTTATAAAGCAAGATTCCATGCTATTCTTCAGGGCTATCTTCTTCAATCAAACCTAGTCGTTTTGCTCTAGTTTCCCAACTCTTTCGTGCCAATAATTGTAAATCAGCAACGTTATCGCTTTCGTCCATAATTTCAAGCCCTAAAAGTGTTTCAATAACATCTTCCATAGTAACTAGACCACTTACCGAACCATATTCATCAACCACTAAAGCCATGTGATTTTTGCTTTCAACAAGCTCTTCAAAAAGTTTTGGAATTGGCATACTTCTATTAACGATAATGATATTTCGCTTAACATCCGATAGTTTTTTATCACCATTACCAAACGCCATTTCTTTAAAAACATCATCTTTTAAAACCAACCCAGTAATATTATCAGGAGTATCAGTAAATACAGGAATTCGAGAAAAACGAATGTTGTGGTTGTTATTAAAAAACTCCTCAATAGTCATGGTTTCGGTTTCGGTTTTCATCACAGTTCGAGGCGTCATAACATCTTTTGCATGAATATCTTTAAAGTTGAGTAAATTTTTAATGACTTTACTTTCTGATTCTTGAAACACACCTTCTTCATGAGCCATATCTGTCATGGCATGAAAATCCTCTCGACTCAAAACACTTCCATGATGTCCTTTACCACCAATAAGCTTTGTAGTTAATTGTAAAAGCCACAAAATCCCTGTCCATTTCAATGGAAAAATAAGAATATTAAGTGCTTTAGTGGTAAAATTCGCTAACTGTTTCCAGTAAGTAGCACCTATGGTTTTTGGTATAATTTCTGAAGCCACCAATATTAAAATAGTCATAACTGTTGAAACAACACCAACCATTATATCTTCGGTAAACTGAATGCCTAATATTTCACGAGTTGTTGTTCCGTAAAGTTCGGCGTAAGCCACTTTTGCTTGGACACCAACTAAAATCGCACCTACTGTATGCGCAATGGTATTTAGCGTTAAAATGGCAATAAGTGGTTTATCGACATCTTTTTTTAGAGTCTCTAAATCTTCAGCATAAGGCTTGTTTTCTTGCTTTTTTATATTAACGAATGTTGGCGTGACACTCAATAAAACAGCTTCAAGAATAGAGCACAAAAAGGAAAAGAAAATGGAGATTATAGCGTAAAAAATAAGTAAACTCATAGTGTGCCTTTAAGGGTTCAAAAGTACTAATTATTTGTGAGTTTTTCTTCAGAATTTGGGCTTGTATAAAATACTTGCTGCAATTTTGGACGAACGTTTAAATTATAGATATTTCTATGCGACCTACTTGGATACACACGATTGGATAAAAATATAAACACTAATTCATGTTCTGGGTCTGCCCAAACGAATGTGCCTGTAAAACCAGAATGCCCAAAACTTGTTGGACTTACTTGAGGTGCAGGATATGCTTCCTGAATGTTTAATGTGTCGTTGCCAATGAGTGGTTTGTCAAAACCTAAACCTCTTCGGTTATTGTTTTCTGGATATTGAATTTTTATAAACTCTTCAACCGTTGAAGGTTTAAAATATTGCTTTCTATTATATGTGCCTTTTTGCACTAACATTTGCATATATTTTGCTAAATCTAATGCTGTTGCAAATAGTCCAGCATTACCTGAAACACCACCTAAAAGCGCTGCGTTTTCATCGTGTACATAACCTTTTACAAAGTCTTTTCTAAATAGTGTGTCCAGTTCAGTTGGAACAATAGTGTTTTTAAATTTTTTGTTCATTGGATTGTAACCAAGAACCTCAGTACCTAAGGGTTTGAAAAAATTGTTATTGAGGTAATCTTCATAATTTTCGCCAGTGATATTTTCAATAAGCGTAGGGTAAATGAGTGAAGCTAATCCTGAATACACATAAGTCTTTTCATCGTTTACTTTTGAGCGTTTTATTTTTCTGAACACTTTTTTGTTAAATCTATTTTTTACATAGAGGTTGTTATAGACTTTATTTGAAAAACGTTTTTGGTTTTTGGTTTTAATAAATCGGTTTTTTGGCTTCCCTTTTCGTAAAACATCACTTAAAAATACGATATAAGGATTCATACCTGATTGATGTGCTAGAAGCTCTCGAAGCGTTATATCTTTTTTGTCTTTACGGTTTTTCCATGAAGGCCAATAGGTGCTAAAGGGCACATCTAAATTGAGCGTTCCTTCTTCATACAATTTCATGAGAGCTGGTAAAGGACCAGTAATTTTGGTAACAGATGCAAGGTCATACACATCATCTTTCTCTACTTTTTGGATGCTGTCATAGGTATGAAACCCATAGGTTTTATGAAAAATGATTTTTCCTTTTTTTGTGACCAACAATTGTGCTCCAGGAAAGGCTTTTTGAGTAATAGCATCTTGCATGATGGAATCTACATTAGATTCGATATAATGAGCGTTTAACCCAACAGATTCTGGTTTATCGTAAACTAATTGTGCAGAAACGAAATTGACTGTTAAAAGAAAAATTAATGATGCTAATATCTTTTTAAATACTTTTGAGCCCATAGATTATTTCTTTATTAGTTCGTATAACTCCATATCCATAGGAGTTTTATTGGTTGGGGTAAATGCTTTTTCTAAGGTTTTTGTCCAATTAAAATTATTGTTTATTGCCACTTTTACACTTCCTATATTTGTTTTATGAGCAATAATTTGCAGGCTTTCCAAGCCCAATACTTCAAAAGCATAATTTGATAATTCGCGAACAACTTTAGTGGTCATTCCTTGTCCTTCGTATTGATAGCCAATGCAATAAGCAAATTCTCCTTGTTTTTTATCCCAATCAAGCTCTTTAATATACGTTACACCTATAATTTCTTGTGATTTTGATTGCTTTATCGTGAATAAAAATTCTTCATTAGCATTAAATTCTTTCACCTTTTTTTCTACGAAGAATTTTGACAACGTTGGATTTAAGTTTTGTTCTAATGTTTTAGGAAAAAAAAGCTTTAATCGGTCTTCATTGGCAACAATAAAATTACAAAGATTCCATGCATCATCTTTTTGAATGGGGTTAATTTCAAACTCCCCTAAACTAATCATTATGTTTTGCTTTTAGTAAGGTCACAGTCTCAGTTGAAGCAGCAGTGACAGATAGTGGCAATACCAAAATAACACCAATAACTGGAATTAAAAGAAACAGCATAAATACAATGCCATTCCCTATGGCAATGCCTCGGTTTTTTCTAACAAAGGACACACTTTCTTTATACTTAAAATGACGTTCCAAGGTATAATCCATATTACCGAAACCAGCATAATAGGCTTGAACAAAAAACAACAATAATGAAGTAAACCAACCAATAACAGGAATTAAACTTATGATAAGAATAACAACTGTTAGCCAAAGCTCCATACATAAATTCCGAACATTAATTCTAATACCTCTCCAAAGTTGTTCTTGAAAGGTTGTATTTCTATGTTGATGCTTCAAATTCGAATTTTCACCTAATAAATGTGCTTCAATTTTCTCGGAAACGGGACTCATAAAAGGTGCAGATAATGCCATGATAATGTGTTTATAGAGCATGAGCCCTAAAACAATAACTAACAACCCTCCAAATATCTCGCTAATGGTTGTAAAGGTGTCTTTTCCCCATTCCCAAACCCAAATTCTTGAAATAAACTGACCAATATCATCTGAAAACTCATAAGCAGACACGCCAATAACAATAGCAGTTATAAGGCTAATAAGCATTGGAATGACAAAATACCTCCATAGTTTGAGTTTTGATATTAACTCAAAAGCTCCTGCGTATGCTTTAATTCCTATGAAAATGTTTTTAATCATATAGTATCGTAATGTTGGTTTACCAATTGTATTAGGTTTTCGGTTGTTGGCACTTTAGTAACTCTTACGTCTTCAAATTTCTTTTTGGCTTCAGTAGCGGTTGTTTCGTTAATACAAAAAGCAATTTTATCAGGATGATTTTCCTTTAGATAGCTTTGTACAGTTGAAGGGCTATAAAATAGAACACCTTCTACGCTATCTTCAACTGTTTCAGCATCATACTTTGTTTGATACGCTTCTACTTGATTTATGTTTATATGGTTGTTATTTAAAATAGAAGTTAATTCGTCATCTTGTGCGTCACCACTAAAGTAAGTTGCTTCTGTACCATCAATATATTCAACTAAGTATTCTGCTAAAGCTTTTTCGTTTTTTTCAACGTGCTTTACTGGTCCAATTCTTTTTTCTATTAATCGTTTTGTACGGCGACCAACACAATATATTTTTTTAAACTGCAATTCTACTGCCGAAAAATTATTAAGCAACGCTTCCACCGAATGCTTGTTAGCGATAATTACATTATCTATTGGATTTCTAATTACTTGTGGTTTAATTCTGTTTAGACTTATTTTAACAAAATCGGAGCTTTTAGCAACGACATATTCATTAAATAATAAGTTTTGGTCTTTTGTTAAACTTTTAGTGGAATATATATTAGTTGGCTTGGAGTTCTGCGCATTGATATCTATTAAACTCTTACCACTGCGATCAATAATGTAGTCTGCACAAAACGGAGCAATGGTGTTGTGTTTGTGTAAATGTTCAACGCGAGATATTTCAATTTTCTTGCTTCCGTCAGGACTAAGTAAAATACCTTTAAAGCTCACCTCTTCCTCTTTTATAAAAGTTAAAGCACCAATTGGAGTAGTGGTATTACCATCAAGTAATTTAAAGAACTCACGTTCTATGTGTGTACAAATTTGTGTTTCTTCATGGTTGAGTTCTGCACAAATTTCTCTTATGCCTTCATTTTCTTCTAAAGCTGTAATTGCAATAGCACCTTGAGCAGGCGTAGGTATCATCCAATCTAAATTAATAGTGTTTTTAGGTTTTAACCCTAGCTTACCTAATGCAGCTGCCGAAAAAATAGCAGCATTCCAAGTGTCATTGTCTTCAAATTGTTGTAATTGAGTGCTTAAGTCACCACTTAACGAAACGATGGTATGTGTTGGATATCTGTTAAGCCATTGTGCGCGACATATTGGGCTTTCAGTAGCAATTATGGCATCTCTTTGAGATAAAAACTCCTCATTATTTTTAAAAACCAATACATCTTTAAAATTTCCTCGTTTTATTACTGCAACTTGAGCGATACCATTTGTTAAAGTTGTTGGGACATCTGTTAGAGTGTGAACCGCAATATCTACAGTATTGTTTAGCAATAGGGAGTCTATATCGCTAATATTTTCAGTTGATTTTATCTCAATCGAATAACCTAACTTCTCCAGCATTTGCTGTACTGCATTGGCTTTCCAAAGTGCCAATTTACTGTTATGTGTACCAATTTTTATAGTTCTAGACATATTTTATTAAGTCTTCTTGTGGGTTTTTTTAAGATTTTCAAAGTTAGGAGTTTTTTGTATTAATAATGAAACTCATTTAGAAAGAATAATTTTTATTCTTACATTTATTTCCAATAACCAAACCAATAAAATAATGAAACCAACCACGCTTTTTTTAGCGATAGCATTATTGCTATTCAATTATTCCCCAGCAGAAGCTCAAAACATTAACGAAAATCAATACGATGCCCTAGAATACAGGCTTATAGGTCCTTTTAGAGGCGGAAGAAGTGCTGCTGTTACAGGCGTTCCTAACCAACCAAATCTCTATTATTTTGGAGCTACAGGAGGAGGCATTTGGAAAACTACTGATGGCGGAAGAAGTTGGGAAAATATATCCGATGGCTACTTTGGTGGAAGTATGGGTGCCATTACAGTGTCCAAAAGCGACCCAAATGTCATTTATGTAGGAGGAGGAGAAAAAACAGTAAGAGGTAATGTTTCATCAGGATATGGTATGTGGAAAAGTGAAGATGCTGGAAAAACTTGGACATCGTTAGGATTAAAAAAATCAAGACATATTCCACGAGTGGCAGTTCATCCAACAAACTCAGATATTGTATATGCTGGTGTAATGGGTAATCTTTATAAACCAACCCAAGAAAGAGGTGTGTATAAAAGTACCGATGGCGGAAAAACATGGAGAAAAACCTTGTTTTCAAACGAGCATGCAGGTGTGGTTGATTTACAAATAGACCCTTCAAACCCTAGAATAATTTATGCATCCACATGGCGAATTAATCGAACACCTTATAGTTTAAATTCTGGAGGAGACGGTTCTGCGCTTTGGAAAAGTACTGATAGTGGAGAAACTTGGACTGAGATTTCAAAAAACAAAGGTTTCCCAACAGACACTTTAGGAATTATTGGAGTAACAGTTTCACCAGTAAACAACCAACGTGTATGGGCAATTGTAGAAAATAAAGAGAAAGGAGGCTTATACAGAAGTGAAGATGGAGGCGAAACATGGAGTTACATTAACAGCGATAGAAACTTACGTCAAAGAGCATGGTATTATACACGTATTTATGCTGATACAAAAGACGTTGACAAAGTATATGTTTTAAACGTTAGTTACCACAAAAGTGTTGATGGCGGAAAAACATTTAGTCGTCATGGAGCCCCACATGGTGACCACCATGATTTATGGATTGCTCCAGAAGACCCAAATAGAATGATTATTGGAGATGATGGTGGCGCACAAGTAACTTTTGATGGAGGCGAGACATGGAGTACTTATCATAACCAACCAACTGCACAGTTTTATCGTGTGACAACCGATAATCATTTTCCTTACAGAATTTACGCAGCGCAACAAGATAACTCTACGGTAAGAATTCAGCATAGAACAGATGGTCGGTCTATAACAGAAGACGACTGGGAAAGTACAGCTGGAGGAGAATCGGCTCATATTGCCATAGACCCTGAAAATGACGACATTGTGTATGGAGGAAGTTATGGAGGCTACTTAACAAGAGTGAATCATGAACGAGGTACTTCAAGAGCCATAAATGTGTGGCCAGATAACCCAATGGGTCATGGTGCCGAAGGCATGAAATATCGTTTCCAGTGGAATTTTCCAATCATATTTTCAAAGCATAATCCAGACAAACTATATACATTTTCTCAAAATGTGCATGTGTCTGAAAACGAAGGACAGTCATGGGATATTATTAGTCCAGACTTGACACGAAACGACCCTGAAAAGCAAAAATCTTCTGGAGGCCCAATTACACAAGATAACACAGCTGTTGAATATTATTGTACCATTTTCGCAGCACAAGAATCTGCTTTACAAGAAGGATTGCTTTGGGTTGGTAGTGATGATGGCTTGGTACATGTAACAAGAAATGGAGGACAATCTTGGGATAACGTAACACCAAAAGGTATGCCTGAATGGATGATGATTAACAGCGTAGAACCAAGTGCTTTTGACCCAGCAACCTGTTACATTGCAGGAACTAAATATAAATCTGGGGATTTTGCTCCATATTTATACAAAACGAATGACTACGGAAAAACCTGGACAAAAATCACTAGTGGGATTAACCCAGAACATTTTACAAGAGTGGTTCGTGAAGACCCAAAACGTAAAGGATTATTGTATGCAGGAACAGAAACAGGTATGTACATTTCGTTTAATGATGGGAAAAGTTGGAAACCTTTCCAATTAAATTTACCAATTGTACCTATTACAGACCTTACGATAAAAGACAATAGTTTAATTGTAGCAACACAAGGTAGAAGCTTGTGGATGATTGATGACCTTACTGTAATTCACCAATTATACAATGCAGATAAATCAGCAAATACATTGTTTAAACCAAAAGATACCTATAGAATGGGAGGAGGCAGTTTTAAAGGCAGCAAAATTGCTGGAACAAATCTTCCTAGTGGTGTAATTACCTATTTCAACTTGAATGACTATGATGAAAAAGATAAAGTTTCGCTAACGTATTTTGACACCAAAGGCGATACGATTAAAACATATAGCACTAAGTCTAAACAGAATAAATTATCTATTGAAAAAGGAACGAATCAATTTGTTTGGAATATGGTTTATGATGGCGCAGATAGATTCCCAGGGTTAATAATGTGGTCTGGAAGTTTAAGAGGTCCAAGAGCTATTCCAGGAAATTACAAGGTTAGTTTAAATGTAAATGGCGACCTGCATACACAGCCATTTACTATTTTGGCAGACCCTAGAGCCGAAAGCACTTTGGATGACATGAAAAAGCAGTTTGCATTTATTGAAGACGTTAATAAAACGCTTGATAATACTCATAAATCCATTAAAAAAATCAGAAAAATTAATGGGAAACTGGATGCTTTTATGAGTCAATATAAAGGAAATGATAATGTAAAAGACTTAGTAGAAAAAGCTAAAACTTTAAAAGAACAATTCTCTGAAATTGAAAAAGCGTTATACCAAACTAAAAACCGAAGCGGTCAAGACCCGTTGAATTTCCCTATTAGACTTAACAATAAACTAGCACACTTAAATTCGTTAGTTGGTAGAGGCGATTTTGGACCAACAGACCAAGCGGTAGCTGTAAAAAATGAATTAACGCAAAAAATAAATGTGCAATTAGGAAAATTTAATGCGTTAGTAGATAAAGAAATTAAAGCATTTAATGATGCCTTTAATGCTAAAAAATTAAATTACCTTTTTTTAGAAGATTAATCTAATTGTAAAACCATATTAAAACTCTGCATGTCGTTTTGTATTAAGTGGTTTGCAGAGTTTTTTATACATCATATATTAAGTTAAATTTAAAATATCAATTTAAGCAGTTGGCTTGATTATTGTTATAATTTGCATAAATTTATTAAATGGTAGTTAAAAGACTTTCGTTACGTTCGCGTATTTTTCTTTACATGATTTTACTGGTGGTGGTTGCTTCTATTTTAATAGCTGCGGTAACTCTTTATCAGTATAATGAGCAATCTAAAGACTATAATGCGCAACGTCTAGAACGTAAGGAAAGGCAAATTTTATCCAGTATGGATTATGTGCTTGATGAAACAACTTATGAGCGCACAACTGAAAAATTACCACTTATTTTTAAAGATAAAATCTATGAAATCGCCAATAATTTAAATGTAGATTTCAATATATACGACCTTCAAGGCAATTTGGTAAAAAGTTCAGCAGCAAATATTGAAAATGATTCCATTTCTAGATGCTTATCTCCTGAAATCCTTAACCAATTAAACTTTAGTGTAAACAAGCGTTTTGTTGAAAAAAACGAAGTGATAGGAGGCGATTTTCAATCGTCCTACATCCTTTTTACAGACTATAATGCAAAACCCTTAGGAATTTTACATGTACCATATTTTGATGATAACTCTTTTAATGAAGATGAACTTAAGGAATTTTTAGTAAGATTAGGATATGCCTACTTTTTCATGATTTTAGTGGCTATTTCATTTGCATATTTTGTATCACGCTATATAACAAGGTCGCTAAAAACAATTGGTGATAAAATGAATGAAACGCGCTTGGAAAAGCGAAACAAAAAAATAGAACTCGAAGGCGCTAGTGTTGAGGTTTCTGCGCTTGTAAAATCTTACAATAGTATGATTGATGAGCTTGAAGAAAGTGCTGTCCAATTAGCAACAAGCGAGCGTGAACAAGCATGGCGAGAAATGGCTAAACAAGTAGCACATGAGATTAAAAACCCTTTAACGCCTATGCGATTAACGGTTCAAAGTTTTCAGCGTAAGTTTGATCCAAGCGACCCTGAGGCGCGTCAAAAAGTCGAGGAGTATAGTAAAACACTTATTCAGCAAATAGACACCATGAGTTCTATTGCTTCAGCATTTTCAAATTTTGCCAAAATGCCTGCTCAAAAAAATGAAGAACTTAATGTTGTTGAGGTTGTAGATTTAGCATTAGATATTTTTTCTGAAAATTATATCACATTTATTCCCGAGCAAAAGGAAATTATTGCAACTTTTGATAGAACACAACTCATTAGGGTAGTCACTAATTTGGTAAAAAACGCCATTCAAGCTATTCCGAATAACAAAACACCAAAAATCACCGTTAAAGTATTTTCAGAAGAAAACAATATTGTTTTAACGGTTGAAGACAATGGAAACGGAATTATAGATGAAAACAAATCAAAAGTATTTGAGCCAAAATTCACTACAAAAACTAGCGGAATGGGATTAGGGCTTGCAATGATTAAAAACATTATTGAAACCTATAACGGAAGCATTACTTTTGTATCCGAAGAAAACGAAGGCACAACATTTAAAGTGAGCTTCCCTAAATAACTAGATTAACATGACTTTTGAAAATATTTTAGTCGATAATAGCAATGGTATAACAACAATAACCATTAACAGGCCAAGCAAATTAAATGCTTTAAATAGAGTGACAATACAAGAACTTCACGATGCTTTTGAAAATCTTGAAGGCGATAAAAAAACGAAAGTAATTATTATCACAGGAAGTGGCGAAAAAGCGTTTGTAGCTGGAGCAGATATTAGCGAATTTGCTGATTATAGTATAGAAGAAGGGAGCAATCTAGCAGCTCAAGGTCAAAAAATACTGTTCGATTATATCGAGAATTTCAATAAACCAGTTATTGCTGCAGTAAATGGTTTTGCTCTTGGAGGCGGATTGGAACTTGCCATGGCTTGTCATTTTAGAGTAGCAAGCGATAATGCTAAAATGGGATTGCCAGAAGTGTCTTTAGGCGTTATTCCAGGCTACGGTGGTACACAGCGCTTGCCACAATTAGTGGGTAAAGGTCGCGCCATGGAACTAATTATGACTGCTGGAATGATTGATGCGAACCAAGCCTTAAACTACGGATTGGTAAACCATGTAACACCTCAAGAAGAGTTACTGTCTTTAGCAGAAAAAATTGCTAGTAAGATTATGCGAAATTCTTCAGTAGCCATTAGTGCAGGTATTAAAGCTATTAACGCTGGTTTTAAAGATGGCGTAAATGGGTATCAAGCTGAAATAGAAGAATTTGGAAATTGCTTTGGCACTGAAGATTTTGAAGAAGGTACCACAGCATTTTTAGAGAAACGTAAGGCAGAGTTTCCAGGTAAATAAGTATTTTAGGCAGATATATTTAAGTTGTAAAACATTACATGAAAAAGCATTTTCTTTTAATTCTCATATTTCTTATTAGCACTATTATTGCCCAAACACAGGATTGGGTAAATATTACAGTAAATGCCAAAATAGGAGTCAAATTCCCATCGATGCCTGAGATTAATAATGCGAATGGTTGGAAATTATATACCTCAACTAGTGATAAATACGTTATACAAGTTATGTATCTTCGTAAACCGAATTATGTTGAAAGTGCAACAGAAGAAGTAGATTTAGATAAATTTTATGATACTTACATTAAAGGTTTGCTGGACTCTAGAGGCAATCCAAAGTTACTATATAATAAAAGTATTTCCTTTGATAGTCAAGATGGACGTGAAATATCTTTTGAAAGGGATTATAAAGGCGAAAATGGACTAGACTTGGTTCTGGTTGTTAAAAAGATTTTCTTTATTGATGAGGTTATTTATGACTTTTCTATTTACAATTTATCCACTAGGATTAGCACAGATATAAGCCAAAAGTTCTTTAAATCAATAAGACTTATTAATTAACGTTTTATAACAATGGCTATAACTCATTGTAGTTTTGTGCCGCATCTAAATATTTATATTAATTATCGGATGACTTCGTTGTTAATAATCCAAAAATCCTTTAACAGTTTTCAATTATAATATTGATTAATTTAGAGTGCTACTTATTTAGTACCCACACTTTATTTTAATTATTATGAACTCCAAATCTCCCCTAAAGGGACGAGGTGCACAGTTAAATGTGCCTAATCGTTTCTTCGAATTAAGCCACGAACAACGTGACGATTTCCTTGAATTTTGCCATAAAGAAGGCGAACAACCAGATAAGAATAAAACACTGTATCTTCCTGTATTTCCTAAAACCATTGTCAATAAAGTCACGAGTCCAGATGTTGGCATGATGTACTCCATGAATCCCTATCAAGGTTGCGAACATGGTTGTGTGTATTGCTATGCAAGAAACAGTCATGAATTTTGGGGTTTTAGCGCAGGATTGGATTTTGAACGTCGCATTTTAATAAAGAAAGATGCTCCTAAATTATTGGAACAATTACTTAAAAAGAAAAGTTGGAAAGCACACGCCATTGTACTTTCTGGAAACACCGATTGCTACCAGCCAGCAGAAAAGAGGTTTGAAATTACCAGACAATGTTTAGAAGTTTTCTTGAAGTACAAGCATCCCGTTGGCATCATTACAAAAAACGCATTGATTTTACGTGATTTAGATATTTTAAAGACATTGGCAGAAAATAATTTGATTGGCGTCAATATGTCGATTACATCTTTATCTGAAGAGACACGTCGCATTTTGGAACCTAGAACAGCGACTATAAAAAAACGCATTGAAACGGTAAAAACATTATCTGATAACGGAATTCCAGTAAATGTGATGTTAGCACCCATTATTCCGTCCATTAATAGTCATGAAATTTTACCAATGGCAAAAGCAGTATCTGAAGTTGGAGCTTTGAGTATTGCACATACCATTGTGCGATTAAATGGTGCTATTGGAGACATTTTTACCGATTGGATTCATAAAACATTACCTGATAGAGCAGAAAAAGTATTGCATCAAATTAAAAGCTGTCATGGAGGAAATTTAAACGATAGTAGATTTAAAACCAGAATGAGAGGCGAAGGGCACATAGCGAAACAAATTAACGATTTAGTCCATTTGGCAAGACACAAATATTTTAAAGGAAAGAAAATGCCAAAGTTAAATACTGAACTTCATGAGCAATATAAAGTTGGGCAGATGAAGTTGTTTTAAACGATGTCTTTTTCAAAGATTATTTTGGTTTGGTCCACGTCATTTGTATACATGCTTTTGATGTTAAATCCATTTTTTAAATTCAAAATCATCATAGGTTTAAAACGATTCATCGATTTGGTTCTCATTTTCATATAACCTTTTTCCTTAACCCTTTGCTCTTGTAATTGAGCAAGTTTATGAGCAATTCCATGTCTTCTAAATTCAGATAAAACACCTCCAGCCCAACTGTAAAAAGTAGTATTGTTATATCGATAGCCAATTTTAAAACCAACGATTTGGTTTTCGTTATAACATAGCACGATTAAAACATCTTCTTTATGATGGATTCGTTCTTTAAAAAAATTTAATTTATAATCATCAAATATCGATTTGTAAACAAATAATATGTCTTCTAGAAGTTCTTTTGAAGGATGACCTTCTAGCATGTTATATGTAAACTTATCGTTTCCCATCCCATTCTGCGTAAAATTGGTCTAAGTATTGCTCCATGAATTGATGACGTTGTTTGGCGATTCGTTTCCCAGTTGTTGTGTTCATTTTGTCTGAAAGTAATAACAATTTCTCATAGAAATGATTAATAGTTGGCGCAGTTGATTTTTTATATTCATCTTTGGTCATGTTCATCTTTGGTTTTATGGAAGGGTCAAACAACTTTCTGTTTTTAAAACCTCCATAATTAAAACAGCGTGCAATCCCAATAGCTCCAATAGCATCCAATCTATCAGCATCTTGAACAACTTCCAATTCAGCAGATGTAAATTTTTTGCCTTTTTCTAAAGATTTATTAAATGAAATGTTTTCAATGATGTTGATGACATGCTCAATAACCAAACTATCTACATTGTGTTTAAACAAAAATTCCCTTGCCATTTTTGGACCAATGGTATCATCGCCATCATGAAATTTACTATCAGCAATATCATGTAATAATGCACCTAATGCCACAACTAAAGCATCTACTTTTTCGCCTTTCGAAATAAGTAGTGAGTTATTATACACTCGTAAAGTGTGAAACCAGTCATGACCACCTTCAGCATCTTTTAAAGTGACTCTCACATAGTTTTTTGTGGCTTCAACAATAGCTTTATTTGTCATAATGAATGTCGTTTATAATGGTTTGTTCTACGTGTTTTACTAAAGCTATAGGGTCTTCCGAATTCACAGCAATGGGTTGATGCACTTTAAATTTGATATGTGCTCCTAATCCCATAGGGAATTTTCCATAGCGCATCGTTTTCCATGAATCATTAATTGAAATAGGAACGATTAATGCGTTTGGCATATGATTCATTAACGTAATTAATCCTTTTGTTTTAAAGGGTTTTGGTTTACCAGTTCTGCTTCGTGTGCCTTCAGGAAAAATTACAGCAGCCCAATTATTTTTTTCAACACGTTTTGCAAAATTTTCGATGGCTTTAATAGATGCGATAGGCTTTTTTCTATCAATCAATACCGAACCTCCATGACGTAAATTATAGGACACACTTGGGATGCCTTTTCCTAATTCCTTTTTACTAATAAATTTTGGATGATGTTTTCGCATATACCACATTAACGGCGAAATATCATACATACTTTGATGATTGGCAACGATAATTAAGGGTCGATTCGTTGCGATTTTATATGGATTGTCAAACGAAAAACGTGTTCCTAATATGTTTAAACAACGCATTAACCAAAACTGCAAACAAATAACCACTTGTTTATGTGCTTGGTAGCCCAACACATTAAATGCAAACCATTGAATGGGATGAAAAACGATAAGCGTTAGAAAAAAGAAAAACGCATAGATAAGCGTTAAAGGGTATGCAAACAATTTAATCATATTGTAAAAGTAGTTTAATGAAAATAATGCACAAAAAAACCACGAGAATTTCGTGGTTTAATTTTATTTGTCATTGCGAACAAAGTGAAGCAATCTCATGAATAGAACTTCAATTAAAAAGATTACCGCGTCACTCCGTTCCTCGTAATGACGGTATTTTTTAGCAATGTGAATTATAAGCATCAACAAGGTTTTCAGCAATCATTTCAGCTGGACGACCTTCAATGTGGTGACGCTCTAGCATGTGTACCAATTCACCATCTTTAAACAATGCCATACAAGGTGAACTTGGAGGAAACGGAATCATAAATTCACGAGCTTTATCAGTTGCTTCTCTATCAACACCTGCAAAAACCGTTACCAAATGGTCTGGTCGTTTTGCATTTTGTAAACTTTGTCTTGCTCCTGGACGTGCATTGGCTGCGGCACAACCACAAACCGAATTTACAACTACCAAAGTAGTTCCTTCTTTTGCCATGGCAGATTCAACCGCTTCAACGGTATGTAATTCTTCAAAACCTACTTTTGTTAGGTCTTCACGCATTGGTTTTACTAATTCTGCTGGATACATATTTTTAATTTTAAGAATTATTAATTTAAAGTACAAAGATACCAAATGTGTAACAATTTCTGTATCCAATCTACTAACAAATAGTATATTTGGTCATAATTAAAATCTATTACTTACATGAGTTTTTCAAAGTGGATTGGAGCATCGATTGGTTGGTCGTTTGGAGGCCCAATAGGAGCTATTATTGGGTTAGCATTGGGTAGCATTGTTGATTCTATGGCAAACGGAAAAGGAAGCCCATTATTAGGTGAACGACAAACAGGGAGACGTCATAGAACCTACCGAACTAATAGACCAAGACAGCGACCGCAAACTCAATCTGGAGATTTTGAAGTAAGCTTATTAGTATTGGCTTCTATCGTGATAAAAGCGGATGACCACCAAGACCAACGTGAGCTAGATTTTGTACGCCAACAATTTACAAGCATGTATGGTAAAGAGCGAGCGAACCAAGCATTCAAGCTGTTTAAAAATATAAGCAAACAGAATATTTCCACACGACAGGTCTGCAATCAAATACGCCAAATGATGGACCATCCATCACGTTTGCAATTGCTTCATTTTTTATTTGGTATTGCAAAAGCTGATACACATGTTAGTGAATCTGAAATCAGACAGATATATACTATCTCAGGTTATTTAGGCATCAGCTCAAAAGATTTTGAAAGCATCAAAGCCATGTTTTTTAACAGTACCGAAAACGCCTATAAAATTTTAGAGATTGCTAAGTCTGCGTCAGTTGATGAAATTAAAAAAGCATACCGAAAAATGGCTAAAAAGTACCACCCAGATAGAGTGATTCATTTAGGAAAAGAACATCAAGCTGGAGCCGAAGAAAAATTTAGGCAAGTGCAAGAGGCTTATGAGCAATTGCAGAAAGAAAGAGGATTTTAAGCTAATGCGAATTTTCTTTTTTCTCTTGAATTCGTTTATCAATGTATTTAAAATAGCGTTTTTCTTTATACTTTCTATATAAAAGCGCAATAACTACAATTAGGCCAAGAATCATTATTCCACCTTTTCCAGTTACATAGTCAATTAGTTCCATAACATTAAATTAAGGGCGTTATAGTCGGCAATAAAACAAAAACTTTCGTATTGATCATTTATTTTAGACCAAATGCATGATTGAGCGTTATTTGTGAAAATAAATAGATGCTTGAAAAAGAAAGAGCGTTTTAATATTAGCCTCTAAATAGAAAGAAGTCATCTTTCATATCTTCAATTTGAGCATCTTCATTGGTAATTATATAATCAATCGCTTTTGAGGTAAATGCATCGCCTTTTTTGGTAAGTGAGACAAGGTTGTTATCTATCTCAATCATATTATTTTTAAGTGCTAAATCTAAAACCGACTTCGCTCTAACTTTTTGCCAATTAATATGTTCTTGTAAATGATTTACGTGACGCTCTCTTTCTTCATTATGATTTTTTAAATGCAATAAAAAGGTCAATAATGACACTTCGGTGCGTTGCTGTTTTTCTCTATACATAACCGCAATAACACCTTTACTTGGCGCAAATAAATACACGAGCAAAAATATTAAACCTAACATGGTGGTTATAGAACCAGCAATGGATGCATCGAGCCAATGCGCAAACCAATAGCCAGAAATAGCACTAAGCACACCAAATCCAATTGCCATCAACAGCATTTTTTTCAAATCTGTGGTTAATAAATAGGCTGTAGCAGCTGGAGCAATCATTAAAGCAACAACTAATATTGCACCAACAGCATCAAACGCACCAACGGTTGTTACTGAGGATACAGACATTAATCCGTAATGCATAATTGCTGGCGAAAACCCTAACGATGCAGCTAAACCTTTGTCAAAAGTACTCACTTTCAACTCCTTAAAAAACGTAATTAATAGCACCACAGTAATAATTAAAATGGAACTGATTATCCATAATGATTTTGGACCAAAGTCTGTTCCAGAAATAATGAGCCTGTCAAAAGGTGCAAAGGCTAACTCGCCAAGTAATACAGCATCAACATCTAAATGAACATCGTTTGCATTTTTAGCAATCAAAATAACACCAATACTAAATAATGCAGGAAACACTAAGCCTATGGCTGTATCTTCTTTTACGAGTCCAGTTTTCTGAATATATTCCACTAATACAACCGTTATAATTCCTGTTAAGGCGGCTAATAAAATTAGTAGTGGTGAATTAAGGTCGTGCGTAATAAAAAATCCAATAACGATTCCTGGTAATATAGAATGACTTATGGCATCGCTAATCATAGCCATTTTACGAAGCACCAAAAATGTTCCTGGAATGGCACAAGCGATGGCAACCAAACTAGCAATGAGTTGTATTTCTATTTGAGCGCTATTCATCGTTTTCTTGTTGGTTGTATAAATTTGACGCTGTTTTAAAGCCTTCTTCTGTTAAACTCCACATATTTCCATCAAGTGTAACGTAATCTTTCTTCACTAATTTTTGAAGTGTGCCACGTGTATATCCTTGAAAGTTATTTAAGATTTTCACGGAGTGAGGATGCGAAATATTTTCATGTGTTTCGGCAATATGAAACATAAAAGCGAGAGTTTTATGAAGTTCTAAATCACGACGATTTTTAATGAATCTAATTTGCTTGAATAACAATCCACGACTAGGCGAAAACACAAAAGAAAATACTACAAAAACGCTTGCAACCAATACAATAACTGGACCAGTTGAAAGATTGTTTTGACTTGCACTAATCGCTGTTCCAAACACACCAGAAAACGCACCAAACAAGGCTGCTAAAAACACCATTTTAGCTAAACTGTTTGTCCATTGTCTGGCAGCAGCAGCAGGAGCCAATAACATGGCACTCATTAAAACCACACCAACTGTTTGCAAGCCTAGAACAATGGCCAAAACGATAAATGAAGTAATGAGAATATCTATAAACCTGGTATTAAAGCCAAGAGTTTTGGTATAATCGGCATCAAACAATAGAATTTTAAACTCTTTCCAAAAAAGAAGTAATACAAATACACAAACCGCTGTTACTATAGCCATCATCCAAACATCACTTTCAACAAGTGTTGCAGCTTGTCCGAATAAATATTTATCTAAACCTGCTTGATTTGCATTTGGTTGTTTTTGTATGAAAGTAAGAAGCAACATTCCAAAACCAAAAAAGAGCGATAAAATTAACCCTAAGGCAGTGTCTGATTTTAAATGCGTTTTAGTAATGATTCCTCTAATCCAAAATGTCCCTATTAGACCACTGACTAATGCGCCTAACAATAGCGTGTTACTATCTTTTGCTTCTGTAATTAAAAATGCAATGGCAATTCCTGGTAAAGCTGCGTGTGAAATGGCATCACCTAATAAGCTTTGTTTTCGGAGCACAGCGAAACTACCAAGCATACCTGTAACCGCTCCAAGGACAGCTGTTCCTAGGGTTATGGTTCGTAGTGTGTAGTCTGTAAAGACGAGTTGTATGTATTCTGTTAGGTCTATTATTCTCTATTATTTGTCATTGCGAGACTTTTTTCAAGTCGTGGCAATCTGTTTATTTATAGTTTTAATTCATGGGATTACTTCGGTCATAATTCCCCTCGTAATGACGTTTAAATTTTTATAGTTTAATTTCGATTAGTGTAAATTATCAATTTTTTTATTCATATGAGTAAATCTGTAAACTGCTACTGAATACTGCCAACTCATTTTATTCCTGAATACTTACTTTATAATTAATACCATAGGTTTTGGTTAAATTATCATCATTAAAAATATCTTTAACTGGTCCTGTGGCAATCTTTTTTACATTTAAAAACGTGACCCAATCAAAATATTCTGGAACGGTTTGTAAGTCATGATGCACAACTATGACTGTTTTCCCAGCTTTTCTAAGAGCTTTTAAAATGTTGATAATGGCAATTTCGGTAGATGCATCAACACCCTGAAACGGTTCATCCATAAAGTAGATTGCTGCATTTTGCACCAATGCTCGTGCTAAAAATATTCGTTGCTGTTGCCCACCAGATAATTGACTTATTTGTCTGTTTTTAAAAGGAAGCATGCCTACTTTTTCTAAGGCTTCCAAAGCTGCTTTTTTTTCTTTTTGTTTTGGACGCTTTATCCAGCCTAAGCTTCCATAGGTTCCCATCATAACAACGTCGAGTGCTGTGGTTGGAAAATCCCAATCTACACTTCCTTTTTGAGGTACATACGCCACTAACTTGCGTTGCTCATCATATGGCTTTCCATAAATGCTTACACTACCAGCAATAGGTTTCAAAATACCTAAAATGGATTTAATTAATGTGGATTTTCCTGCGCCATTTGGACCAACAATAGCCATAAGGACACCCTCAGGGATTTCTAAATCGATATCCCAAAGTACAGGTTTGTAATTATATGCGACTGTTAAATCATCTACTTGTACAGCAATTTTTTTGTCCATTATTTAAGTGCGTTTACAATAGTATTCACATTATACTCAAACATTCCTAAATAAGTTCCTTCAACTGTTCCTGCATTTCCTAAAGCATCAGAATATAATGTTCCTCCAATAGTTACGTCATGACCTTTAGATTTTACAGCTGCTTCTAATGCTTCTATAGTTCGTTTTGGCACAGAGCTCTCAACAAAAATGGCTTTTACATTGTTCTCAATAATAAATGCAGATATTTTCTGAACATCTTGAACTCCTGCTTCTGTAGCTGTTGATAAGCCTTGTAAGCCAACCACCTGGAATCCAAAAGCTTTTCCAAAATAATTAAAGGCATCGTGTGCTGTTACCAATATTCGCTTTTCTTTTGGAAGTGTTTCAATGGTCTTGATTAGTTTCACTTTAAGTGCATCAAGTTGTTCAATATAGTTATTACCATTTGCTTCAAAAGTTTCTTTGTATTCAGGAACTTCTTCTGATAATTTTGAAACTACAAATTGAGTGACTTGCTTCCAATAATCTACGTCAAACCATATATGTGGGTCGTAATTGGATTGAAAATAATCAGAGCCAATCAACGTACTTTTATCTAATATTTCAGCAACTGCAATGGTTTTTATGTTTTGAGAGCCCATTTTTTCAAACACTTCTACCAATTTACCCTCAAGGTGCAAACCGTTGTAAAAAATAACATCGGCATTTGATAGTTTTGTAACATCGCCTTCACTTGCTTTGTATAGATGTGGGTCGACGCCACTTCCCATTAAACCTTGAATGTTAATGACATCGCCACCAATGTTTTTTACCAAATCGGTAATCATGGATGTTGTTGTAACCACATTCAGTTTTCCATTGTCTTCGTTTTTTTGTTTGCAACTAAAAACTAAAACGATAACCAATAATAGTACTATTCTATTCATCTTTTTTAACATTATTTTCTTCTAAATCTATAGCTTGCGCCTAAGCCCAACAAAATGTCTTGTCCATCTGTAATGCTTGTTCCTACATAAGCATCCAATTGTAAATCGGTGGAAACCAAATACGTGAGTCCGCCATCCCAATAATGATTTGCAGAACTGTCTTCAGGCAAATCGCCATACAATTCTAAATAAAACCCAAATTTTTCTGAAATACTGTGTCCATATGCAATCGTATATATTCCTGCCATTTCAGGCGAATCATTTCCCCATTGGGCACCAATGTTATAACCAATACTGGATTTTTCACTCAACGTGTGTGATAATGAAAACCTAAAATCGACTCCTGTGGTTTCTGGGCGATAATCTTGTGACGCACTAAATAGCGGAAAAATATGACCTATAAATGCTATTTCTGGCATGGCGTCATTTTCTTCGGCAATATCAATTTTAACACCTAATAATAGTGGCGAAAATCCGCTCGTCACATTATCAAGTTTATTGCCATTTACTTTTGTAACGCCTTCAACAAAATCCCAACCTAAACGGAGTTCCATGTTGTCGAGAATTCCGTAGCGAACCAATGTGGTATTATAGGTGTAGTTTTTAGATTTTATATTATTCATCTTAAAGGATTCGTATAGACCGCCTGTTTCTACCTGAAGCACTCCTCTCCCAACGGTTGATGATGCCTCGGTTGCATCTGGCCTATCAGTTACCAATGCTTCAACCTCTGTTTTTTCCTGTGCCATTGTAATATGGAGGCATCCTAATAGAAGTGCTGATATTGTATATGTTTTACTCTGTTTTATTGACATAAATTATATTGGTAAAATCTTCATTTAAAAGAATTGAATTGTTGTTAATTGATATTTGGGTCATTCGGTTTTTTGTGAGTTGCTTGTTCACAGAAATTGTATTGCCATATTTTATTCCGTTGGAGGCGCAAAAATCAAAAAACTCCTTGTCATCACTCATTAAACGTGAAATAACATAGCTTTTTCCTTCTTGTGTTTCAGACAACGCCATTGAAGTGTCTGTTGTGGTAATTTCGCCATTCGCATTTGGAATTGGGTCGCCATGAGGGTCGAATTTTGGGTTTCCTAAATAGTCGCTAATCTTATTAGCCAAAAAATCTGAGGTTTCATGCTCAAGCAATTCCGCCTCACGATGAATATCATGCAAAGACATATCGAAAGTTTTATAAAGAAAGGCTTCCCAAAGACGATGTTTTCTAACCACGTTCAACGCCATTTTTTCGCCTTCTTTTGTCAACTGTAACGGTTGATATTTCTTATAATGCAGTAACTTTTTTACAGCCAATTTTTTAGCCATATCTGTTGCTGCAGCATTTGAAATGCCTAGTTTCTTGGCAATATTACCAGGTTTGGTATTATTGGTATCATTATTATCGTTCTTGTAAATGGCTTTTACAAAATTTTCAACTGCTACAGACATTTTAAATAGCTTTAATTAAAATTTAAGTATACTTAAATATTTTTCAAATGTAACTAAAAAATTAAACACTACAAACAGAAAATGTGATTTGTAAGAAAGATTTTTGAGACGGTAAATTTGAAACTATTCAGAAAGGGAAAGTTCGTTAAGTATGCTTGAGAAGATATTGGTTAACAGCCACAACCGTCACTACCACAAGAGTTAGAGTTCTTTTTCTTAGGGTTCCAAATATATTTTCTAACCAAAAAAGTAATGGCGAAAAGCACAATGACTGCAATAGCGATATTTTGAAAAAGTATACTCATTAATTTAAAATTTGAAATGCTATAAGTGCTACTATGTATGCTATGAGCGACATACCAAACAATTGAATCATTGGCCATTTCCAGCTATTGGTTTCTCTTTTTACAATAGCCAAAGTACTCATACATTGCATAGCAAAAGCATAAAACAGTAACAGGGAAATCCCTGAAGCTAGCGTGAATACTTTTTTACCGTTGTCATGAACTTCGTTTGCCATCCTGTTTTTAATGGTTTTATCGTCATCGTCTAAAGCACTACCAACGCTATAAATAGTTGCCAATGTGCCTACAAATACTTCGCGTGCCGCAAAAGAGGTAACAATACCAATACCTATTTTCCAATCGTAACCAAGTGGTCTAATTGCTGGCTCAATGGCTTTTCCAACAATGCCAATAAACGAATGTTCCAATTTGTAAGCAGCTACTTTATTTTCCAGCTGCTCACCTTGAAGTTCAGGATACATATCTTCGACAATGGCTGGAGCATTATTAAACTCTTTTCCCGGACCATACGATGCCAAAACCCAAAGTACAATAGAGATGGCTAAAATTATTTTACCAGCTTCAAACACAAAAGTTTTGGTTTTTTCTAAAACTGTTAGCGCTACATTTTTAAACAACGGCACTTTATAACTAGGCATTTCAATGACAAAAAATGTTTTCCGATTGGTTTTTAAAATTTTGTCTAAAACATAAGCTGATAATACCGCCATTCCAAAACCTAATAAGTACAAAAGCATTAAAGCTAAGGCTTGGTAACTCAACCCTAAAAATCGACCCTCAGGAATAACTAAAGCAATTATAATTAAATACACAGGAAGCCGTGCTGAACAGGTTGTAAAAGGAGTAACCAGAATAGTAATTAACCGTTCTTTCCAATTTTCAATATTTCTTGTTGCCATAATAGCTGGAATAGCACATGCAGTACCAGAAATTAATGGCACGACACTTTTTCCGCTAAGACCAAAACGACGCATAACTCTATCCATTAAAAACACGACACGACTCATGTAACCGCTTTCTTCTAAAACCGAAATAAATAGAAATAAGAAAGCAATTTGAGGGATAAAAATAACGATGCCACCAATTCCTGCAATGACACCTTCAGCAATTAAATCGGTTAATTTTCCACCTCCAGGAAATGTTATCTTTATCCATTCTGCTAAGGAAGCAAAAGAACTATCAATAAAATCCATTGGGACAGTTGCCCAGTCGTAAATGGCTTGAAAAATAGTCAATAAAATCACAAAGAAAATAACATAACCCCAAATTTTATGGGTTAAAATTCTGTCAAATTGCGCTCTTAAACCTGTGGCTTTAGTCACGTCAATAGTTTGCCCTTCTTTAAGGATGCCATTAATAAATTGGTAGCGTTTTATGGTTTCTTTTTGTTGCAAACGCTTTAGTTCACTTTTGGATTTGGTCTTGAATTTTGAAAAATCCAATTCATTTCTGTCCATTTTGCCAAAATTGGCATCTTGACTAATAACCACCCAAAGTTTGTATAAATCTTGATTTGGAAATGCTTGCTTTAGGCTATCAAAATATTCGGCATCAATTGTTGAGGTATCTAAACAAGGCTCGGTCGATAAGGTTTTATAATTTTCAATAAGCGCTTTTAAGTTTGGAATGCCTTCATTTTTGCGTGTGCTTACAAGCGCTATTTTTGTATTAAGTTTATCTTCAAGAAGTTCAATATCTAAGGAAATTCCTTTTCTTGACATTCTATCAGCCATATTAATGACCAAGATGGTTGGAATCTTTAAATCTTTTATTTGAGTGAAAAGTAGTAGGTTACGTTTTAAGTTTTCAACATCACTTACAATAACTGCAACATCTGGATAATCTTTATCATTCTTGTTTAAAAGCAGTTCGATAACCACATTTTCATCAAGTGAAGATGCATTTAAACTATATGTTCCCGGAAGGTCTAAAATGTGAGCTTTAACACCTCGAGACAGTTTACAAATACCTTCTTTTTTATCGACTGTAATTCCTGGATAGTTGCCTACTTTTTGGTTTAATCCAGTTAACGCATTAAAAACCGATGTTTTTCCTGTGTTTGGATTCCCTATTAACGCAACATTTATTTGTTTACTCATTAATAATGTCGATTAAAATTAATGCTGCGGTTTCTTTTCTAATGGCTAAATAACTGTCGTTAATATTGAGGTACATTGGGTCGTGAAAAGGTGCTACTTGTAGGAGTTCCACAACATTCCCAGGTAAACAACCCATTTCTAGGAGTTTAAGCGGAATATCTTCAGACGAGCTATCAACAATCGTAGCGCGTTCACCTTTTTTTAAGTCGGCAATTGTTAGACGCATTCTTATTTAGAATCATTTTAAAGAAGCAAAAGTAATAAAAAGATTATTCTTTATAGGAAGCTTTTAAGATTTTTATATCATCAATTAATCGGTCAATTTCTTCTAGGTCTGTACCATCATAAAACCCTCGTATTTGACGCTCTTTGTCTATAAGCATAAAATTTTCGGTATGAATCATATCAAAAGGACCTCCATCGCCATCATCTTTAACTGCTAAGTACGATTTTCGAGCCAGTTCATAAATTTGCTTTTTATTGCCAGTAACCAAATGCCATTTTGAGGCGTTTACGTTTTTTTCTTTTGCATAACGCTTCAATTGGGCAACAGTATCAATATCTGGCGTTACCGTATGCGAGAGTATCATCACTTCATCATCTGTAAGGAATTGTTTTTGAACTTCATGCATGTTTTTTGTCATAATTGGGCAAATGGTTTGGCATGTTGTAAAAAAGAAATCTGCTACATAAATTTTGTCTTTGTAATCTTCTTGAGTGATGGTTTTTCCGTTTTGATTCGTCAAGCTAAAATCAGCAATTTTGTGATATTTTTTTTGATGCTGAATGGTTGTGTCAACCAATTCGGGACTTACTTGAGCAGGCTGATATACAGGAAGCACTTTTTTAGGCTTCAAAATTGAATAAAAAATTGAAATGATTATTATAGACAGAATAAGGAGACTTATTCCAAAAAACTTAAACTTTTTAAAAAACTCTAGCATTGTTGAGTCAATTTTTGGTTATCACTCATGATATTGAGTGCAAAAATACGCACAAACCCTAAAAAATGCTATTAAATGATACCTAAAAAAGATAAAGAAATGTTAATGATAGTCTATTAAGTTTTATAATGTAGCTTTAAAGTTTTACTTTTGTGCGTTTATAAATTTTGACAAAGACTAGATGGAGTTTGTTATTAAAATATCTCAATTTTTATTGAGCCTTTCTTTACTAATTGTTTTACACGAATTAGGACATTTTATACCAGCAAAATTATTTAAAACCAGAGTAGAAAAATTTTACTTGTTTTTCGATATAAAGTACTCACTATTTAAAAAGAAAATAGGCGAAACTGTCTATGGGATTGGATGGTTACCTCTTGGAGGTTATGTGAAAATATCAGGAATGATAGATGAAAGCATGGACAAGGAGCAAATGGCCGAAGAACCTAAACCATGGGAATTTCGCTCAAAACCTAGTTGGCAACGATTAATTATTATGCTTGGTGGAGTTACGGTTAACTTTATATTGGCTTATTTTATTTATGTCTTTTTGTCTTTTGCTTATGGTGATACAGATTTTTCTTCAGAAAGCCTAAAAGATGGTTATTGGATAGAAAATGAGCTATTGTTGGATTTAGGATTCCAAACTGGAGATAAAGTAATTTCAGTAAACGGAGTGGAAATAGAGTCACATTCTCAATTACGTAGTAGTATTATTGGAGCTGAAACTTTTGTAATAAATCGTGATGGAGTTAATCAAGAAATTGTTTTGCCAAAAGATTTTCTTGGTCAATTATCTACAAGTAAATCTAAATCTTTGTTTGATATAAGAGTACCTTTTATGGTTGCTAAAGTTCCAGACTCTTCTATAAACAAAGCAGCTGATTTAAAAAAGGGAGATGTTTTCTTATCAATAGAAGGAGAAGACTTTAAGTATTATGATCAGATAGATTATTTTATAGATAAATTTAAAGGGAAAACAGTTAACGCAACACTTCTAAGAGACACTGAAACTATTGAAAAACAAGTTGCAATAAGTGATGATGGATTTTTTGAAATAGTTCCAGGTGAAAGTTTTTTAAAATTTGATGAGTTGGGATATCTTGAGATTACTCGTAAAGAATATTCCTTTACAGAAAGTTTTGGAGCTGGAGGTACCAAGTTTGTAAACAAAATAAGTGACTATTGGGAGCAATTAGGCAAAATATTTAGCCCAAGTACTGGAGCTTATAAAGGCGTAGGAGGTTTTAAAGCTATTTTTGATATATTTCCTGACCAATGGATTTGGGCAGATTTTTGGAATCTTACAGCCTTTTTATCCATCATGTTAGGGGTGTTAAACTTATTACCTATTCCAGCACTAGATGGTGGTCACGTAATGTTTTTATTATATGAAATGGTATCTGGTAGAAAGCCTAGTGATAAGTTTATGGAGTATGCACAAATGATTGGTTTCTTTATATTAATTGCCCTAGTGCTTTTTGCCAATGGTAATGATATTTTCAAGGCATTTACAAATTAAAGTTTTTTATAAAATATAGTTGTAGAATATAAAAAATAATATATATTTGCGCTCGCAAAAGCGAAAAAAACAGTCCTCCTTAGCTCAGTTGGTTAGAGCATCTGACTGTTAATCAGAGGGTCCTAAGTTCGAGTCTTAGAGGAGGAGCAAATTGAAATCCTTACTAGAAATAGTAAGGATTTTTTTATTGTATTAATTGTTGATTAATATTTCTTATCTTATAGGAGTAAAAAATAATAATTAACACCATTAAATTATGGAAGGATATTGCGTAAAGTGTAAGTCAAAAAGAGAGATAAAGGATGCTGCCGAAGTCACTATGAAAAATGGCAGAAAAGCAATGAAAGGCAAATGTCCAGAATGTGGAACAGGAATGTTTAGAATTCTAGGAAAAGCATAATTTTATTCCTTTTAAAATCTTAATAAAAAGTTCAACACTTTGTTGAGCTTTTTTTGTGCTACAATTTTTGTACATTAGTTAATTAAGATTAGCCTCTTTCTACAGTTTTTATGCTTCCTGTTATAATAGCAAAAGGATGAAACAAACACTATTAATTTTAGTTTTCTGTTTAGGATTTATAAATCTTACAACAGGACAACAAATGCCAACAAATTCAAATCAAACACCTCAAGAACTCTACGATTTTCACATTAGTAAGAAAAAAGCAAATAACCTTGCTGGCTGGATTACTTTAGGAGGCGGAGTTGCAATGATAGTTGGTGGACTTGGTATTAATATGAGTGGCGGAATTTTAGGAAGTGAAGATGATAATAACAAAGGTCTTTGGTTATCTTATTTAGGCGGAGCTACGACTTTAGCGAGTATTCCTTTATTTATTTCTGCAGGGAAACATAAAAAGAAAGCCAAAATACAATTACAGCAAGGAGCTATAGGATTATATGATAATATAAATTACTCAGGATTATCAATTTCATTAACTTTTTAACCATTTTAAATACAACCAACCAATGCAAACCAACCACAAAAAACTCACAGTACTTTTCTTAAGCTTTATATGCTTTGGGATATCGCAAACATTTGCTCAAAAAAAGCTATCAAAAAAGAAAATAGAAGCACTTAAAACCGAAGTCGCTCAAATTGTAGAAGCCAACCATAAGCAGTCCCAAGTTATGGTCGATAAAATTTTTAGTTTTTCCGAATTAGGCTTTCAAGAAATTGAATCGTCAAAGTATTTAACAGGCATTCTCGAAAAAAACGGATTTAAAATTGAGCATGCCGTTTCAGGAATTCCAACAGCGTGGTTTGCTACTTGGAGTAATGGCGAAGGCCCTGTTATTGCTTTAGGGAGTGACGTCGATTGCATTCCAAAAGCCTCACAATATCCAGGAGTGGCCTATCATAAACCCATTATTGAAGGAGCACCAGGACATGGCGAAGGTCATAACTCTGGGATTCCGTTAAACATCACCGCAGCTTTAGCAGTAAAACAAATTATGGAACGAGAAAATATTGGAGGAACTCTAATCCTTTGGCCAGGAATTGCCGAAGAACTTGTGGCAGCAAAAGCTTGGTACACACGTGATGGATTGTTTGATAATATAGATATGTGCATTTTCACACATGTGAGTAGCAATTTATCGGTATCGTATGGAGCAGCTCGAGGTACAGGGCTAATCTCGGTAGAATATACGTTTGAAGGAGAAGCGGCACATTCTGCAGGATCGCCTTGGCGAGGGCGAAGTGCTTTAGATGCAGCTGAATTAATGAACGTTGGTTGGAATTATAAACGTGAACATTTACACCCTTTAAAAAGGTCACATTCAATATTCACAGATGCTGGAGACCAACCTAATGTTGTGCCATCTAAAGCATCTATTTGGTATTATTTTAGAGATGTCACTTACGAAGGCATTATGGAAATGTACAATGAAGCGAACGATATAGCGAAAGGTGCTGCGCTTATGACCAAAACCAAAATGAGTTCCAAAATTTTAGGTACTGCATGGCCTAGACACTTTAATAAAACCATTGCTGAAACCATGTACGAAAATATTAAAACGATAGGTTTACCAGAATGGTCCGAAGAAGACCAAATGCTAGCAAAAGCGGTGCAAACCGAAGTAAATTCAAATAGGAAAACAGGGTTAAGCAAAGAGTTAAGCAAATTGGGACTCCCAGTTAAAACACCTGTTAGTGGAGGGTCGGATGATATTGGAGATGTGTCGTGGAAAGTGCCAACGGTTACTATGCGTTTTCCATCAAATATTCCAGGACTTCAAGGACACCATTGGAGCAATGCCATTGCTATGGCTACACCAATTGCTCATAAAGGCGTGACAGCTGGCGCAAAAGTGGAGGCGATGACGATTATTGACTTTTTAACCAAACCAGATTTGGTTACTCAAGCATGGGATTATTTTGATAATGTGCAGAGTAAGAAGACTAAATATGAGCCAATGATTTCGGCTGATGACTTGCCTCCAATTTATCTTAACAAAGACAAACAAGGCCAATTTAGAAGTCAGTTAGAAAAATTCTATTATGATGAAACAAAGTATAAATCCTATTTAGAGCAGTTAGGCATTACTTACCCAACTTTAAAGAAAGATTAGACTATATAAATAAATAAGAGCTACATAATACATGTGGCTCTTATGATATATAATCTACGTGTAGATTAGGTTTTTAAGAGTTTTGCTTTTAATGTTTCTTTTTAGAGGCCTACCTTTAAAGACTTACTTTATGTTTCATTATTTATTCGAACTCTTCACTCTATACTTATTAGACACAGGTTTTAAAAAAAAGTTACATCTTATGAGATTCTGAGTTTGAAAGCATATCTGTACAAACTAATTTTTATATTTGTTACTCATCAAGTAGATAATTAACTTCAACCAACAAAACAATATCAAATTATGAGTTCAAGAAGACATTTTATAAAACAATCTGCAATCGCAGGTGCAGGATTATCAATGATTCCAAATGCAACGTTTGGAATGATATCAAACACACAAAAAGACATTTTAAATGTTGCACTTATTGGTGTTGGTTTAAGAGGTACTAATCATTTAAACAACGTTTTGTTAAGGGATGATGTGTTGGTTACAGCCATTTGCGATATTGACCAAAACAGGATTGATTTGGCATTAAATAATATTTCCAAAAAAGGTAAAAAGAAACCAAAGGTTTTTAGTAAAGACGAATACGATTACCGAAATCTTCTAGAGCTTGAAGAAGTTGATGCTGTGATAATTTCAACACCTTGGTTATGGCACACACGCATGGCAAAAGATGCGATGTTGGCTGGAAAATATACTGGATTGGAAGTGTCTGCAGCAAACACTATGGAAGAATGTTGGGATTTGGTAAACACACACGAAGAAACAGGAACACACATGATGATTCTTGAAAATGTTAATTACCGTCGCGATGTTTTGGCAGTACTTAATATGGTGAAACAAGATATTTTTGGAGAACTGGTCCATTTTAGATGTGGTTACCAGCACGATTTACGCTTTGTAAAGTTAAATGACGGTAAATCAGCTTACGGAAAAGGCGTAGAGTTTGGTGATAAAGGTATTTCGGAATCTGCTTGGAGAACACAACACTCATTACTAAGAAATGCCGATGTGTACCCAACTCATGGCGTTGGTCCAATTGCAATTATGTGCGATATTAATCGAGGGAATCGTTTTTCGTCCATATCTTCCAATGCGACCAAAGGCATTGGCTTACATAACTATATAGTTAAGCATGGTGGGAAAGAACATCCAAATGCTAAACTAAAATTTAAACAAGGCGATGTAATTACGAGTACTATTGAAACTACTAACGGAGAAAGCATAATAGTTACTCACGATTGTAATTTGCCAAGACCATATTCTTTGGGTTTTAGAGTACAAGGAGCAAATGGTTTATGGGAAAAAGATGGCGATAGAATGTATATTGAAGGACAATCAAAACCACATAAATGGGATGAGTCAAAAGCATGGTTAGAAAAATATGACCATCCACTTTGGAAAAAATATGGCGAACACGCCACAGGAGCAGGACATGGAGGTATGGACTTTTTCGTCATTCATGCGTTTATTGAATCTGCAAAACGAAATATAGCACCACCTCTAGATGCTTATGACGCTGCTGCTTGGAGTGCGATTACTCCGCTATCGGAAGTGTCTATTGAAAATAATGGCGAGCCACAAGATTTTCCAGATTTCACTCGTGGTATGTGGGTGAAGCGTAAGCCTTATAATTGGATGAAGGATACGTATTAATATTAAACACAAGTTACCACATATTTGATAAAGTAGAACTTATGACAATAGAAGAAGCCGAAAATGCTTGGGAAAGAATAGTAGATTTAGGATTTACAGATTATTCTAAATTAACTCGAGAACAAAGAGTGTGGTTTAATATTGAACCTCTGATAACAGATGGTTTATGGAATCATTATATTAATCACGGAGCTGACAAAAATTCTGATACTATTGAGGATTTGGAATATTTGAATTTTACTTCGATAGCAAAGCAATTGCGAGAATTCAATAGAACTTATTTTCCAAACGGAGTTCCTGAAGGACCTGATGCTAGACAAGAACAATTTCACAAATTTGATGAAGATGAACTTGAAGACGCTATTGAACAAATGGATGATAAATTTTGGGAAATATCAGATGAATTGGAAAACGTCCTACTAGCACACATTAATGAGACTGGAATTGGAAAATAGAAAATTCCTTAAACAGTTAATAAGTACAATGAGTGGATTCGACTACTCTTCGACAAGCTCAGGACAATCGGAATCCACTCATAATTACTAAAGTCAGTGTAATTTATAAGTTTAGTTTTTCACTCCAGGCAAACCACTCGGTTTTTTTGTTTGCCAATGAAACACATCAGCTTTCTTTGCTTTTGGAGCAACTTCGTCTAAAGTGTTAGCATCATAAACAACACCGTTTTTAATTACATGTGTAATAGTATTTGTATTTCGTAAATTGTCTAACGGATTGTTAGCCATAATTAAAATATCAGCAATTTTACCAGATTCTATACTTCCTAAATCAGTGTCTAGTCCAATGGCTTCAGCACCAAGTATGGTTGCCGTTCTTAGTGCATCGTAATTTTTCATGCCACCGCTAGCAACAGACCAAAGTTCCCAATGAAAACCAAGCCCTTGTAACTGTCCGTGACTACCAACACCACCAATACCATCTGCTTCAACGAGGTCTTTCATAAATTCAGCATGTTTTTTAAACACATGCTCTTCGTCCATAAACCACCCTGGACGCCTTCTGGATTTAGCAGCTAACTCTTCATAAGGCGTAAAATACTGTAGCTTTTTATCGTGGTAAGGATTCTCTCTTGAATAAAAATAATTCTCAGCCCAAGGACCTCCATAAGATACTAATAAGGTTGGTGTTACGGCCATTTTAGATTCCGCTGTGGTTTGTATCACATCTTTATATAATGGATAAACTGGGAATGAATGCTCATGCCCTGGATAACCATCAATTAGATTTTTCATATTGTGTTTAAAATCTAAACCACCTTCGGTTGTTGGCATTAATTTCAGCTCTTTTGCTGCCATAATCACCCATTGACGTTGTTGCCTGTTTCCAACCAAATACATTTTAATACTCTTGGTATTATAGTACTCACTATATTGTTTAAGCACTTCTTTGGCGTGGTCTAGACTTTCAATTTTATAACCCCAAAAACCAACTCCTGGTCCTGTGCTATACACTCTTGGTCCTGGCATGGTTCCAGCTTCTACCATATCGGAATACGTGAGAACATCAGTTGTAGCGGTTTGAGGGTCTCTAGTTGTGGTCACACCATAAGCTAAATTGGCTGCATACACCCAAGCCTGACTTTTATGAATACCCCAATTTGGCCACATATGCGCATGCGTATCGACAAATCCTGGTGTTAAGGTCTTGCCAGAAACATCAATAGTTTTTGTACCTCTAGGAACTTCAAAACTTCCTGAAGCACCAACCTTTTTAATGCGATTGTTTTCTATAAGCACATCACCATTTTCAATAACTTCTTGCCCTTTCATAGTAACAATGCGTCCGCCTTTTAACAGAATATTTCCTTCAGGCATATGTTTTTCATAACTTACTTTTACTTTGTATTCCTTGGCTTTAAATTTTGATGTTTTCTTTTTCTTAGCGTCTTTCTTTTTAGTGCTATCAGCTTTCTTTTCTGCCTTTTTTTCATTCTTTTTTGCAAGTGATAAGCTGTCTGAAAAAGCTTTTCCTTCAGCCAGATTATAAACAAAATGACTAGAACCTAAAGACCAATGGACATTGTTCCCTTTCGAGCCCCAAGCAGGAAATTCACCACCCATAACAGTTAACTTATTTGCCGGAAACGCAGCACCTTCAGCTTTTGCCAAAGATATTTGAGGCGTTGCGCCTATTTTAGGAATAATAACTGTGTAAATATCATTATTGATTTTCGCCAAAGCATGAGTGCCATTAGGAGAAATTCTAATTTCGGTTGGTCGCGATGCACGTTGGTTTTCCATCCATCCATCTTCAGCAGTAGGAAGCACACTATGCTCGCCTCCAAACACATCAGAAGACCCATACGTTGTAATTCCAGTTAATTTTAAATGACTTTTTTCGTCACTGCCATCCCAACGAATGGAGATAAGTCCTTTAGAACCATGATTTAAATAAATGCGGTCATTAATTTTTGTAAAATGCGGCAGTCCTCGTCCTTTGGATTTATCTATAACAGTCATGTTTCCTCCATTACTAGATATCCAAGCAATTTCTTCGGTAGCTCTACCTGAAGATGGTGTTATAGCATCATCATACGTTTGCGCGCTACCTTTCATAAAGGCAATACGATTGGAGTTGTACGACCATGATGGATTACTAAATATTCCAGCTTCATTAGTAAGCTGAACAATGTTTGCTCTACCAGAAACATTTGCTTTATACAAATGACCGCCTCCTTGTTTCCAAGTGGTAAATACTACCTGTGTGCCATCAGGAGACCAAGATGGTTGCGCTTCGGTAAAATCGTTTTTTGTGATGCGCTTTGGAGTGCCATTTGGAAAATCCATCACGTATAATCTGTTTAAAGCTGTGAAGGCTAATTTACTGCCATCAGGCGATGGTACGGCATCACGAATTTGTGTCACAAAAGCTTCAGGGTCATCACTAATCGGATATTTAAAAGAGACCATTGGTCCTAAATCCAGTTCGACATCAACTTCAAAAGGAATTTCAGTTGCTTTATTTGAAGTAACCGAAATTGAATATATTTTTCCACCATAAGAAGCGATGAGGTTTTGATTATCTGGAGTGAACGACATAGCTGGAAGCACACCTAAAGCTGCAATAGACTCTTGCTCATCTCGTTGTACAGGATATGCTAACCAACGCTCATCGCCATTTTTAAGATTGCGTAAAACCAATCCTGTTTTATCTTCAAATCGACTGCCATAAACCAACCAATTTCCATCACTCGATAGGGTTGGTGTAAATGCAGAGCCATATCTGGTGGTAATGATTTCAGTATCGCCATCTTCTCTGTCAAAAGTCATCACTTGGTACTGCGGAAGCGACGCATTGTAATTCCAAGCACCAGTTCTTCTTGAAAAATAGATGTATTTTCCATCATGACTAAACGCAGGGTCAATAGTTTTTAAATTAGCTGGCGTTTTAATTAATTTCGCACCAGAACCACCATCTTTATGATAGATATAAGGCTTTATATTTCTTCTTCCTTTTGTGCCAACAATATAATCGCCATCTGGACTCCATTCAGCTGAAAAATGATGCTGATTTTTATCTTTAGTGAGTTGTTTTTCTTCTTTAGACGATAAGTCCATCGTCCATATATTATCCGACCCACTTTTATCTGAAATATAGACTATTGATTTTCCGTCAGGACTATATTTAGGATGCACATCGTATGGCATTCCTTCAGTAATGCGAGTTGCTTTTCCTCCTGTAATTGGAATGGTATATAAATCGCCCATCATATCAAAAATGATGGTTTTTCCATCTGGATGAACATCTAACGATAACCAAGTCCCTTGATTTGTAGTGAAAGACACTTTTCTTTCTGGCTCTAAAGGCAATTCTTTGGTCGCTTTTTTTGTTGAATCAGACTTTTTTTCATTGGATTCTTGAGCAGAAACCATGAGAGATGCTAATATTAGAACAGCGAAAAGGGGTTTGAAAAACTTAGAATGCTTCATAATAATTAATGTTTTAGTATAGATAATATATGGCTGTTATTTACTTAATAAATCAAATCGGTGTGTGTATTTTACTGTGATACTTTGGTTGTTTAATCCGTCTAGGTAATCATCATCTTTAATAATATTTAGAACGACAAATAATCCGGAATTCGCATTTTGGAGCCACCCAAATCGTGCATTTACTGATGTGATATTTGAGACGTTATTATTTTGTATTAAACTTTGAATAAACATTCTTGGTGTAAACGAATACGACAATCGCGCACCAGAAACAATGGCTGTAACACCACCATTTGGTAAATTCAAGTTGTTGTGACTTAATGTAAATGACGAATTAAAATCACCAAAGCGTATTTTTAATGTACCACTATGGGTAAATCTTTGTCCGCCAAAATAGCCACCAATCACACTTCGTCCACTATAAGAAATATCTTTATTGGCATTAGTCATATACACTAGTTGCAGTTCTTCATGCTTATAACGTCCAGCATCCACAGTTACTCCAGATAAGCTAAACGGTTGCAGCACGCCTTCTTCAGTGAAGTTGATTCCTGTATGTACCTCAAAACCACTTTTCCATTCCCAATGATTATCAACGTGAAGAAAACTTGTGATGAGGTTATTATCAAAATCCTTATAACTTCTATAAGATACATGAGGTCTAATTTCCAATATATTGCCCCAATTTTTTGGTCTATGCGCTTTAAAAACCAAAAACTCAGGTTTTTTAAAAGCAGAGCGCTGTAAAAACCCAACCTCTGGATTAAAGCCTTCACCCACTTCGGTATAACCAGCTAGAATATTCCAACCATCCCAATTATAATTAGCTGATAATTTGAAGGCATGGTCGTTTTTGTCGATACCAATAGTGCTGCTTTTTGCTACAAATCCTGTTACTTCAGCTTTTTGACCCAATCCCCATTTACCATCAACAGCATAGACACGGTTGTAATCATCTTCTGTTTCACCTAGTCCAGCGCGATTAATAAAAATGCCTCCTAAAGACGAACGACTTTCACCAAAATCGTGATTTACCCTCGCAACCGTGAAGTTGTTTTTTTCGATGGCTTCATCCTGCACATCATCAGTAAACATGGTTAAAAAGCCAACATTGGTTTGGTTAACTTTTCCTGAAAGACGTGCACCACCAATAATAGGTACTAACGAACCATTGTTGCCAATACCAATACGTCTGCTAAAAAACAAATCGACTTCTCCTGGGCTACCAACCGAGAATTGTCCAGCGTTTTCTAAAAAGAATGGACGTTTTTCTGGAAAAAATAAATTGAACCTGTCTAGGTTTACTTGTTGCTCATCTACTTCCACCTGAGCAAAATCGGTATTATAAGTCAGGTCTAGCGTTAAGCTTGGTGTGAGACTATATTTTATATCCAAACCAGCTTCAAAGTCAGTACTTGACTCTGATGGGTCAACAGATTTGTCATTAACCGCTTGTCCAAGCAAATAAGGCATGACTTTTAAATTCCCTGGATTTTTCAGGTTTAAACCATGAACTTTTCCAGCTAGAGATAACCGTTTCATATCAAACCCAATTGGTAGAGATGCCCAAAACGCTGTTTCGTTAGTTTTACTAATATTACGCTGAAAATTAATTCCCCAAGATTGATTATCGCCTGAGCTAAAGCGTAATGACCTTAAAGGTATAGCGAACTCTGCGCTCCAACCATAATCGCCTTTTTGAGCTTTTACTTCCCAAGATGCATCCCAGTTAATATTGGTGCCACCAATAACACCACCTTGTTGACGATTGGAATTAAAATTTCCTTGACCTTCGTTATCTATTTGTGCATCATATTCCATTCCGTTGGAGTTTGTTCCAAACATAAAGCCATTTTGCCTATCATTATAAGTATCAATAATAAATAGAAAACTATCTTCATTGCTTAAATTGGCATCTCTTCTGGAGTCAGATACTACAATGGTATTTGGTGACGAATCATAACAAACAACAGCAACATATAGCATGTTATTTGTATAGGCCATTCTAATCTCGGTTTTCTCGGAAGCAGGCTGCCCAAAATTCGGTTTTATTTGAGTGAGTTGACTAACAGGATTAATGGTTTGCCATAATGCTTCATTAATAACATCACCATCAATTGTTGGGTTGCTATTTAAAGAGGTAATAGTGAATGACGGACGATTTGCTTGCTGATTTGTTTGCGCATTACTTAAAGTTGAAGAGAATACTAAAATAATCGTGGCACAAAGAATCGTATAGACTTGTTTCATGAAATTAGTTGGTTGGTTAGCTAATAATCGCAAAAGCCCTACAATATAATTATTTCTAATTCAAAAACGAGCACACTTTTAATGAATTCAAATTCTTTGTTAAAAGAAAATATTGCTTGCTATTTTTTTAGTAACTTTAAACGCCTTTGTCTTCATGAAAAAATAAACACTAATTAAAATTAAAAATATGCCAACGTTTCAATTAAAAATTAACGGCGTATCTCACTCAGTTGAAGCTGATGCTGACACACCATTATTATGGGTGTTACGAGATAATTTAGACCTTGTAGGAACTAAATATGGCTGTGGTATTGCGCAATGCGGCGCATGCACAGTACACGTCAATGGAAATGCCACTAGAAGTTGCTCGACTCCAGTTGCAAATTTACAGGGAATGGAAATCACTACCATTGAAGGGCTTTCGGAATATGGAGACCACCCAGTTCAAGAAGCTTGGAAAGAGATAGATGTGCCGCAATGTGGCTACTGTCAATCTGGTCAAATCATGACTGCTTCGGCGTTTTTAGAAAACAACGCGAATCCTAGTAGGGAAGAAATTAGAAGCGCTATGCATGGAAATATTTGTAGATGTGCCTCGTACAATAGTATTGAGAAAGCAGTAGAGGTGGCAGCAAAAAAAATGAATTAATCCTAAAAGAACAGACATTATGAAAACTTCAAACAAAATTAAGTTTAGTAGACGATCGTTCTTACAAACTTCGGCTTTAGCGAGTGGAGGTATGTTAGTAGGATTTAATTTGTTTACAGCTTGTAAGGAGGATGTTAAACCTCCTGTAGATTTAAGTCTTTTAGACTATAACGACTTTAATGCGTTTATAAAAATATCTGATGAAGGTAAAGTGACCATTTTTGCACCTAACCCTGAAATTGGACAAGGCGTAAAAACATCGATGCCAATGCTTATTGCTGAAGAATTGGATGTGGCTTGGGACGATGTACATGTTGTACAAGGGAAACTAGATACCGAAAATTATTCAAGACAAGTAGCAGGAGGCAGTGGGTCTTTGCGTCATGGGTGGTTACCATTACGCCAAACAGGAGCAACAGCAAGGCAAATGTTGGTGAATGCTGCAGCTGCAAAATGGGGTGTTTCTGCTTCAGAATGTAAAACAGACAAAGGTATTATCACAAATGCTAATGGCGATAAACTGGGTTACGGAGAGGTTGTTAAAGAAGCAGCAATGCTCGATGTGCCTGAAGATGTGACACTCAAAGACATAAAAGATTTCAATATTATTGGTCAAGACATTAGCAATGTGGATATAGACGAAATAGTGACTGGGAAACCATTGTTTGGTTTAGATTATAAAGTTGATGGTATGCAATATGCATCTGTACTTAGGCCACCAGCTTTTGGACAAAAATTAGAATCGTTTGATGATGCCAATGCCAGAACTGTAAATGGCGTCAATGATGTGATTAAGTTTGGAGATAAAATAGCAGTTTTAGCCAATTCTACTTGGGCAGCAATGAAAGGAAAAAAAGCCTTAAAAGCTAGTTGGACTCAAGATTCTAAAGCCGAAAACACTGCATTTCATGATGAAACATTAATAAAATTACTTGATGGGAATAAATTTGATACTCGTCGTAAAGATGGTGATGTTAAAAAAGCCTTTGCTGAAGCAGACCAAGTGTTAGAGCGTACGTATGAAACACCTTTTGTACCTCATAATTGTATGGAGCCAATGAACTTTTTTGCAAATGTAACGACCAATAAAATTGAATTAGTAGGCCCAATTCAAACACCGCAAAGTACCGCAGGAAGAGTGGCTAGGATGTTGGGGAGAGATGTAAGCGAAGTAACTCTTGAAATGACTAGAATGGGAGGTGGTTTTGGAAGACGTTTATATGGCGATTTTGCTATGGAAGCCGCAGAAGTGTCTCATTTAGCAAAAAAACCTGTAAAAGTAGTGTTCTCAAGAGAAGATGATATGGCTGCTGGAATTTATCGACCAGCGATTAAATATAGAATTGCAGCGTCCATTAAAGATGGTAAACTTACAGGATACCATTTAAAGGAAGCAGCTATTAATGGAAATATGTATGGATTAATTCCTAATTTTTTCCCAGCTGGAGCAATTGAAAACTATCAAGTAGATACAGCAAATTATAAGAGTAATATTACAACTGGTGCTTGGAGAGCACCTTATACGAATGTGTTAGCAAGTTGTGAACAGAGTTTCTTTGATGAAATAGCCGAAGCTATGGGAGTTGACCGTATCAAGTTGCACATGGATTTATTAGATAAAGTAAAAGGCACAACCGATGAGCGTATTCAATACAGTCCTGAACGCTTACAAGGCGTCATTAAAAGAGTTGTAAAAGAATCTAACTACGGGAAAGAAAAAGACGTACATCAAGGATTTGCTGTATATTATTGTCATAATACGCATGTTGCTGAGGTCGCTAATATTGTTATGGATAATGGCGTTCCAGTGGTTAAAAAAGTAACCGTTGCTGTAGATTGTGGTGTGGTTGTAAATCCGTTAGGAGCCAAAAACCAAGTGGTTGGAGGTGTTATTGATGGGATAGGGCATTCCATGTATGGTGAGCTGACTTTTAATGATGGTGTGCCGCAATCAAATAACTATGACTCATATCAGCTAATTAGAATGTTGCAAACACCTCAAGTTGATGTGCATTTTATAGAGAATGATATTGCACCAACAGGATTGGGTGAACCAACATTACCACCAGTTGGTGGAGCAGTTGCAAACGCTATCTATAAAGCGACTGGAAAACGTATAACCAAAATGCCATATATGAATAATATGGATGTTGAACCAGTTGTTGGATAATCACGTATGACTCACGAATTTAAGGATATTGTACAAGCCCATCTTAAGGCAAAACAAGATGGGTTTAAGACGGTTTTGGCATCTGTCGTGGCACTTGATGGGTCTTCGTATAGAAAACCTGGAGTAAGGATGCTTATCATTGAAAATAATGAGATGATAGGTGCTGTAAGTGGTGGTTGTGTAGAAAAAGATATTTTGCGACAATCTCAATCGGTTTTTCAAGATGGCACCTCTAAAATGATGACTTACGATGGTCGTTATCGTTTAGGTTGTGAAGGGATTTTATATATTCTTTTGGAAGAATTTAAACCAAATGACACTTTCTTTGAAGCATTCGAAGATTGTTTAAAAAGACGTCAAGTATTTACTATTCACTCAAGCTATCTAAAAAAAGAAGATGTTATAGATGGGATTGGAAGCCACGTTGAAATTGAAAAGAACACGTTTTCACTTTCCAATGTATCTAAATCTAATACCTCACTCATGCAGTTTACACAACAGTTGCCACCATGTTTTAAACTCATGATTTTTGGTGCTGAACATGATGCAGTTAAACTATGCCAATTGGCAAGTTTTAACGGTTGGGAAGTCACGGTTGTTTCTGGACCATTGGAATCTAAAACTATTGACAATTTTCCTGGAGCCACAGCATTTTATTCGGTTTCACCAGACGATTTGGAGCTGAACTCCATTGATAGCGAAACAGCTATTGTATTGATGTCGCATAATTTTGCGAACGACTTAAAATATCTTTTAGAGCTAAAAGACACTAAACCTGTGTATATTGGTATGCTTGGACCTTCACATAGAAGAGAAAAACTATTATCACAATTCCTTGAGTACTGTCCAGAAGTAGATGAAGAATTCTTAGAACTAATTCATGGTCCAGCAGGATTAAATATAGGCGCAGAAACACCTCAAGAAATAGCCATCTCAATTCTTTCAGAAATATTATCGGTTGTCAGAGCACAAACACCAATGATGCTAAAAGAGAAAGCAGGAGGGATTCACACCTAAACACGAAAAGTTGTGCCTTCAAAACGAATTGCTATATTGATAATGGCTGCTGGAAGTTCTTCTAGAATGGGAGCTCCCAAGCAATTATTGTCATGGAAAAACACGACACTCATTGAAAACGCGATAACTAATGTTTTACAATTAGAACCTCTTAAATCTATTGTAGTTCTTGGTGCAAATAGTGAACAAATAATTCCTAAAATTGAGGCTTATCCTGTTGAGATAATACACAACTCTAGTTGGGATAGTGGTTTAGGAAATTCTATTGCTTACGGAGTGCGTCACATTAAAAAAAATTATGAAGTAGATGCTGTGCTTGTAATTTTAGCAGACCAACCTTTAATAGAGACTTCTTATTTAAAAGAAATGATAACTTTGTTTGATGTCAATAAAAATCAAATTATAGCAACCCAATATCAAAACGAAAAACTAGGAGTTCCTGCGCTTTTTGATAAGAGTTATTTTGAAGAATTATCTACTATCGACGGTGATAAAGGAGCTAAAATTCTTCTTGAAGAATATGTAAAATCTGTAATAACAACACAATTAGCGGCTAATGTTTTTGATGTTGATACTGAAGAAGATTATAACAAACTAAAGAGTTTTAACCACCAATAGCAATCATACTCCTATTTTTACCATGTAAATCAGGCGTTTCCAACTTCTCTAAAGTATCCATACCACCACGAATTTTAAATTTAGACTGGACGGCTTTTTGAATCATAGGAGTAATGTCTTTGCCTTCACGAAGTGGCGTTAGTAAATCTGACTCAGTAGCAGAAAACAAACAATTTTTCAAACGACCGTTGGCTGTTAACCGGATACGGTTACAAGAATCACAAAAAGGATTTGTAACCGAACTTATAATAGCAAAAGAGCCTTTATAACCGTCTATTTTATAATTTTTCGAAGTATCATTTGGAGCGTCTTGCAATCTAATAACCTGAGATCCTTTAAAGGTTGCATTTACATGTTCCATGACTTCAGCATACGATACCATTTTACCTTTATCCCATTTATTACCATCAAAGGGCATAAATTCTATAAAGCGTACCGAAATAGGCAAGTCTTTGCTGAGGTTGATAAAATCAATAATTTCATTATCGTTAAACCCTTTTATCAATACGGTATTCAACTTTACATTAAATCCTTCTTGAATGAGTAGATGCATGTTTTTAATCACTTTCTCGAAGTCATTTCTACGCGTAATTTCTTTGAATTTCACAGCATCTAAAGAGTCTAAACTTACATTAAGATTCATGATGTTACATTCCTTTAGCAAATCTATGTAACGGTCAACAATGACTGCATTTGTTGTCATAGAAAGTTCTACTGGAAGTGATGCCAACTTTTTTAGAATAACATCAACATCACGCCTTACTAATGGTTCGCCACCAGTTAACCTAATTTTAGTGACACTATGGTCTACAAAGGTTTTGGCAATGTTATAGATTTCATCAAAATTCATGATATGCGATCGCGGTGATAATTGAATACCTTCCGCTGGCATACAATAGGTACATCGTAAATTGCAAAGTTCGGTTAAAGAAATACGTAAATAGGTATGTTTCCTACCAAAAGTATCGGTTAGTATGTTTTTCTGTGTTGTCATTAATCGTGTCTTGCTCCTTTTAAAATTCCAAAAACATGTAATACTGATGGAAAAATAGCATCCATGGATTCTTTAGCACCATTAGTTGAACCTGGTAGTGCTAAAATTAATGTGCTTTCTATCGTTCCTGCAACGCTTCTAGACAGCATGGAGTAAGGCGTACGGTTTTGTCCATAACTTCTAATAGCTTCTTCAATGCCTGGGATGTTTCTTTCAATTAGTGATTCTAAAGCTTCAGGTGTGACATCGCGTTTTGATAAGCCTGTGCCTCCAGTAAATATAACCATATCAATACTTTTCGATACGTAGTTTTTAGTTTTTTCTTGAATGACTTCTTTTTCGTCAGGAATGACTATATAATCTGAAATAGCGACATTACTTTCCTCTAGTTTTTTAATAATTGCTTTTCCTGCTTTATCCTCTTTTTGTCTAGCAGAAATAGTATCGGAACACACAATAACAGCTGCATTTAGTTGATTTCTAAATCTGTTTTTAAAACTAGATTTTCCGCCTTTTTTCTTTACTAGTTTAATATGATGAATCTCAACGCCTTTATCAATAGGTTTCAACATATCGTACATATTCAAGGCAACAATACTTGCGCCGTGCATCGCCTCAACTTCCACACCAGTTTTATAGATGGTTTTAATAGTGCAGGTTACAGTAATTTCGAGTCCGTTGATGTCATAATCAATTGCAGTGTATTCTATTGGTAACGGATGGCAATCTGGCAATAATTCAGGTGTTTTTTTGACGCCCAATAAACCAGCTGCTTTACTCATGGCAAAAACATTCCCTTTAGGCACTGTATCGTTGTTGATGGCATCAATCGTGTCTTGTTTGCTTACTTTAACGATGGCTTGAGCTGTTGCTTCACGAAGCGTATTTGATTTATGTGTAATATCTACCATATTTAACTATTTACTTTCCATTGGTGAGTGCTGTCTTCAAAAATTTCTTTACCATAAACAGGAACCTTTGCCTTTATTTCTTCAACCACATATTCTAAGGCCTTAAAAACCTCTTTTCGTCTTGGTGAAGACACAAATACAAACAAGCAAATTTCTCCAGTTTTCACGCTGCCTAGGCTATGGTAAATATGCATGCATGTTAAATTGAACTTGCTAAAAGTTGCTTCGCGAATCTCATGAAATTTAGCACTTGCCATACCTTCAAAAGCGGTATATTCAATGGCAGACACAGTTTTGCCATCTATATCATCTGCTCTCACCTGGCCTAAAAATATATTGTGTGCACCGATAGATGTTTTACTTTGGTGTTTTGCTATCGATTCAGCTATAAATTCAGAAGAAATTGCACCTTCTTTAAATACATTTTTTGGTTTCCTTTCTTTTGTCATAGTGTTGTTTTTAATTGCTCAATAATTGCTGCAGCACCTTCTTTTAGACTAAAGCAATTAGTTATGTTATGTTTTTCAAGGGTTTCAATAGCGGCTTTACTTCTTATTCCAGATTGACAGAAAACAATAGTTGTTTTAGCTGTTGAAATTTTGTCAAGGTTATTATCAAGGTCGCCTAAAGGAATTTGTATGCAATTATTCAGCCTAATTTTTGGTTCTTCGTGTGGTTCACGTACATCAATAAATTGAATGTCTTCAAGCTGACACAAATCATTTACTGAAACTTCTTTTTTACCACAGTTAACATTGAAATTTTGATTTTGAAAACCCTCTCTTTTAGATAATACTTTCTCAATTTCAGAATCTAATTTTTTAATTTTTAAAGTATAGGTTTCGCTTGTTTTTGAATTATAACAAAACAGCTTTCCAGATAGCACACCATTAAAGCCTAAAATTATTTTTAGCACTTCGTTAGCTTGCATTGTACCAATAATTCCTGGCAGAACACCAAGCACACCAACTTCTGAGCAATTTGCCACAGAGCCTTTTTTTGGCACTTCAGGAAATAAACACCTATAACTTGGATCATTGTTATAATTGAAAACAGACACTTGTCCTTCAAACTTATAAATGGCACCATAAACCACAGGTTTGTTGGTGATGATAGCAGCATCATTAATTAAGTATCGTGTTTCAAAATTATCGGTACCATCCACAATAACATCATAATTTTTAAACAGTTCCAGAGCGTTTTGTGGCGTCAGCGCCTCGGTAAATGCATTTATTATTATGGTAGGGTTTAAATCTTCTAGACGGTCTTTAGCTGCAAGCGCCTTATTTTGTCCAAGCGACGATGTTCCAAACAATATTTGACGCTGTAAATTGGATTCTTCTACGATATCAAAATCAATAACACCAAGCGTCCCAACACCAGCTGCAGCTAAGTATTGCAGTACAGGACAGCCCAAACCTCCAGCACCAATAACCAATACTTTGGCATTGGATATGTTGTTTTGCCCTTCTGGACCAACGTCTGATAAAATAATATGTCTGTTATATCTACTCATAATCTTAACCACCTGAAAAGGGAGGTAATAAAGCTATTTCTGGGTTTGTAATGTTGCTATCTGTTGAAACAATTTCATGGTTTTGAGCGACTTTAAAATCTTTCTGTTTTAAAGAAGGATATTTCAGGTATAACTCCTCTAAAAGTTCTGAAACTTGCGATTTTGAAAACTCGATAGTTTCTTCATCACAATGAGTAATTTCGGCTAAAAGCCCAAAGTATTTAATTTGTAATTGCATCAAATTCTTCTTTTGTATTAATATTTTTAATTGCTGATGATAATTTATCATCAAGCTTAATGGTTTTTGTTTTTAATTGAGACACAGCGAACCGTACTCTACGTTCGCCTTTATCTAATAAGTTTTTAATAATTTGCTCAGAAGATTTATTATAAAGTGCAGTTAAAGGCATTGTTTTTTGATGACTTTCAAGTTGAATCACATCAATGCTATCTTCATAATTTTTAATTAATTGCTTCAAAACTTCAGAAGTAATTAAAGGTACATCACAACTCACTACAAGATTATAATCTGTTTTTGAATGCTGTAATCCTGTATATATGCCTGCTAAAGGACCTGCATCTTTTATAATATCTTCTATTCTTTTAATTCCAAATACATCATGATTTTGGTTATCACTCACAATAATAATGTCGCCAACTAAAGGCTTTACAGCATCAATAATGTGTTGAATAAAGGTTTTTTCTTTCAATAGTAATGTCCCTTTATCTGTTCCCATTCTGGAACTTTTTCCTCCTGCAAGTATGATGCCTGTTATGTTGTTTTTACCAATCATTTAAACAAGGATTAATTTTATGGATGCGATTACCAATACAAATGCCAAAAGGTATCGTAACAACTTATTATTAAACTTTTTACTGCCATAATAACTTCCTAAAAACCCTCCAACTAAGGCAATTCCTGCTAAAATAAAAGAATCAGAAGCAATGTGTACTCCACTGCTAACTTGACCCACTAGTGCTGAAGCGGAATTTACCCAAATAAATAACGCTGACACTGCTGCTGCTTCTTTCATATTCCCCCAATGCAGCAATAAAATAATTGGTGTTAAAATAATACCGCCTCCAATACCAATTAGTCCAGAAAAGAAACCAATTATACCCCCAACTATCAACCCTTGCCAAATTTTTATTTTTTTGATTGAATCACTGTCTTTTCCAAGAACATTAAGCATTTTTAGAATAGCAAAAATTAAAAGCACTCCTAGAATTTTCTTATAAATGGATGCATCCACTTCTATCCCACCACCAATGAATGCCATTGGAATTGAGGCTATCGCAAACACAAGAAAAAGCCTTTTATTAAAGTGCCCAGCTTTGTAATAGTGGTATGACGCAATACCAGCCACAAACACATTTAACAATAATGCAGTAGGTTTCATGGTTTCTGGAGCAAATGAAAACAGCGCCATAAGTGCCAAATAACCACTAGCACCACCATGACCAACACTAGCATATAAAAAAGCTACTATTGGTAAAATGAGCAAAAACAACCAGATGTTTTCTATATCAAAAATCATGGTACAATTGCTTTTTCATTTCTTGGTCTAAAAATTCCCAACAGTTTTGATTGATGGTTTCAAAGGCTTTAACTAGATTTTTACCATAATCGGTTAACTCAGCACCACCACCACCTTTACCGCCAATACTTGTAGTTATGACTGGTTTTTCGGCTCTATTGTTTAAAGCATCCATTAACGACCACGCTTTTTTATAAGACATTTTTAGTGATTTTGCTGCTTTAGATAGCGACCCTGTGTCTTCAATCGCTTTTAACAAGGCAACACGACCTTCACCAAGTAAAATATTATCATCGGCTTCAATCCAAATACGGCTTTTAATTTTATACTTCATATCAACTAATTTATTGGTAGTAATACTACTTCAACAGTATCATTAATGGTAATCAAATTAAGGTCCTCAGGAACAAAAACCAGAGCATTTCCTAATGCAAACGTATGGAGCATTGAGGAGTTTTGACCCTCAAGAATTTCAACTCTACCGTTATTATAAATAGCTTTTAAAAACTGTGCTCTATCGCCTCTTTTGGTAAAATTTGAAAGAGATTTTGCTGACGTTTTTAACAATTCAAAATGTTCATTTCCTGATAATCGTTGCAGTGCTGTTTGAACATAAACATAAAAACAACTTAATGCCGAAGCTGGATTTCCTGGAAGCGCAAATATTATTGTATTCTCTTTTTTTCCAAAGAATAAAGGTTTCCCTGGTTTTTGCTTTACTTTATAAAATAGTTGCTCAACACCTATTTCCAATAATGCTTTTCCAACAAAATCGTAATCTCCAACCGAAATACCTCCAGACACCAACACCACATCATGGTTTGAAATCACATTTTTTAAAATATTGTAAGTACTTTGGTAATCATCTTCAACGCTCGTAATTTCTACATTCATATAACCCAAATCATTTAACGCTGAGGTTAACATTGCAGCATTACTTTCATAGATTTGACCGTATTGAAGTGGTTCTCCAGCTTTTGCCAACTCATTACCTGTAACCACTAAGGCAATGGAAAGTGGTTTTTTTACATCAATCTCAGTAATGCCAAGTGAGGTTAAAAAACCAATGCCAGCTGGTGAAAGTTTTGTGCCTTTTTTTAAGGCAATGTTGCCTTCTTTTGTTTGCTCACCTAGAGGACGAATATTAGCATTTATGGTTACTGGTTTGTGAGCTTTAAGGATGTTTTTTTCTACCGAAACATGCTCTTGAATAATTATAGCGTTTGCAGTATCTGGAACTGGAGCACCAGTAAAAATTCTCACTGTTTCTCCTGGAAGTAATGTTGGTTGATGACCATCACCAGCTTTTACTTCATCTATAATTGCATATATGTTAGAATCATGCATATTAACTGCATAACCGTCCATAGCAGATTGCCTAAAAGGAGGCATATTTATAGAAGAAATCACATTTTTTGCCAAAGTTGAACCTAGGCAATCGCTTAAAGGTTTTGTTTCACTAGTGTCTAAAGGTTTTGTATGTTCCTTAACTATCGAAATGGCTTGCTGTACTGGTATCATTATATCGCTATATCTCATCAAATATAACGACAAAAAACAAAGAAAGCAAGTATTGATTTTTAACTCTAGAATGTCGTTAAATACTTTAGATGGATGCCTTAAAAAGACTTAAATATTAATTTATTAATTTTGGCTAACTCAAATCAGTATGTTATGCTTGATAATTTTTGGTTCAATGTTCAATATGGCATTAATCACGTATTAGATATTAATGGTTACGACCATGTGCTTTTTTTAATGGTACTTACTGTGCCTTACGTTTTTAAAGACTGGAAACGTGTGTTGATTTTAGTGTCTACCTTCACTTTAGGGCATACACTTTCACTTGTGTTAGCAGCTTACGACATTGTTAGTATTAACGGAGTTTTAGTCGAGTTTCTAATCCCTGTAACCATACTAATTGTGGCACTTTACAACATATTTACTGCTGGTAAAAAAGGAAAAGAACAAAAAATTGGTGTGCTGTTTTTCTCAACCTTGTTTTTTGGGATTGTTCATGGGCTGGGATTCGCAAGAGAATTCAAGATGTTTATTGGTAAATCCGACGAAAAACTAATGCCACTTATAGAGTTTGCTCTCGGCATTGAAATAGCACAATTAATCATTGTGTTTGTTGTTCTATTTTTAGGCTTCTTTACCCAAACTATTTTTAGGTTTTCAAAACGCGATTGGATGATGGTACTATCTGCAATTGTTGTAGGTTTGGTAATCCCTATGCTTATTGAAAGCGATATTTTTTCTTAATTTATGATAATCTTATAAAAGTTTTGTAAAACTTTAACGTTAGTTAGAGCAAGTAACCGTTAATTATGTATAGATAATCGTTACATTTGATTCTCTATCGCAGAATGTAATTTATGCCTGAACAAAAGCAATTAAAATATGATAAAGCCTACCTACGCATGGCTACAGAATGGGGAAAACTATCCTATTGCGAACGTAAAAAGGTTGGTGCAATTATTGTTAAAGACAGAATGATAATTTCTGATGGTTATAACGGCACACCAACAGGCTTTGAAAACTTTTGCGAAGACGAAACAGGCTATACCAAATGGTATGTGTTACATGCCGAAGCTAATGCCATTTCAAAAGTAGCATCATCAACACAATCTTGTAAAGGAGGCACGTTATACATAACGTTATCGCCATGCAAGGAATGTAGTAAATTAATACATCAAGCAGGTATTATTAGAGTGGTGTTTAAAGACGCCTATAAAGATGATTCAGGCATTAGGTTTTTAGAAAAAGCTGGAATTGATGTACAACATGTAAGCGAATTGGATTAATGAATATTGAAAAAAAATACTTACCATTAATTGTAGGCGTGGCAATTGCCCTTGGCATTTTTATTGGCGGAAAACTAAGCTTTACCGACACGTCGGATAGGTTGTTTACCTCTAATTCCAAGAAAGATAAAATCAACAGACTTATAGATTACATTGATTATGAGTATGTAGATGAAGTAAATACCGACAGCATTGTTGATGTTACCGTAAACCGTATTTTAGATAATCTCGACCCTCATTCAACATACATTCCCAAAAAGAGCTTTCAAAAAGTTGCCGATAATATGAAAGGCGATTTTGTTGGTATTGGTATTAGTTTTTATACTCATAAAGATTCTGTAACTGTTATTAGAACTTTAGAAGGCGGTCCAAGTGAAAAAGCAGGCATTAAAGGTGGTGATAGAATTGTGATTGCCAATGGTGATTCTATTCATGGTCCAACATGGAGTAACGATGCTATTATAGAAAAACTTAAAGGAAAGAAGGACTCTAAAATCGACCTTAAAGTATATAGGCGAGGAGAACCAGAATTGTTGGATTTTAAAGTAAAATATAGCGAAGTGCCACTTAAAAGTGTGGATGCGTCTTATATGTTATCAGATGATTTAGGATATATAAAAATTAACCGCTTTGCCGAATCTACTTATAAAGAATTCAAAAAAGGACTTAAAAGCTTAAAAAATCAAGGCGCCACAAAATTGGTGTTGGATTTAAGGGATAACCCTGGAGGGTACTTACATATTGCAAAAGAAATAGCTGATGAGTTTTTAGAAGATGATAAACTTATCGTGTTTACAAAAAACAAAAAGGGCAAGATTGAAAACTATTTTGCCACAAGAAAAGGCGATTTCGAAAACGGAGATATCTATGTGTTGATTAATGAAAACTCAGCGTCTGCAAGTGAGGTAATAGCTGGCGCTTTGCAAGATAATGACAAAGGTACTATTCTTGGGCGACGTTCTTTTGGTAAAGGATTGGTGCAACAAGACATGGCTTTGGGTGACGGTAGTGCTGTTAGGTTAACCGTTTCGAGATATTACACACCTACTGGACGCTCCATACAACGCAGTTATGAAAAAGGAAATGAAGATTATTACCACGAGTATTATAAGAGAATAGACAACGGAGAGCTTTCGGACGCTAGTAGTATAACAATAGCCGATTCATTAAAATTTACTACACCCAAAGGCAAAGTGGTGTATGGTGGCGGAGGGATTATTCCAGATGTGTTTGTGCCTATTGACAAGAAAATGGAAAATGGTACTATTAGCAGAATTGTAGCCAGAGGATACGTAAATAATTTTGTATTTGAAGAATTGGATAAAAACCGAACACTTTATGGCAATATATCTCAAGAAGAATTTATTGAAGATTATATTGTTACCGATGATTATCTAGAGCGTTTCACCGAATTTGTAAACAAACGAACACGTTATAAAATTACATTCGTGGCATACAAAGAAGAAGTAAAGCTCTACCTTAAAGCAACCTTAGGAGAACAATTGTATGGTACCGAAGCACACATGCAAGTACTAAACACAAATGATGCGATGTTAGAAAAGGTAAAAGAATTAGTGCAAAATACTAGCTACTAATTTTATCATGTACTTTAGTGTGTTTTCCATCATTCCACAACGTAAGAATATCTGTAGCAACGTGTGCTCCACTTCCAGAAGCGATAGCAAATTGACTCCGCCAACCAGCTAAAGTTCCTGCTACATATAGGTTTTCTGCAACTAAGTGGTCGGTGTTTTTCAACCAGATTTTGTTTTTCTCTTTTTCAGCTCTTGGGTGAGGCCCAATATAAGCCTCTAATCCGTTAATAGTAATTAAATTAGTATAACCAACCGCAACCACCACTATTTTTGCTTTATAGGAATTTTTATTGGTTATGACTTCAAAACAATTAGATGCTTTTACAATGCCACTAACTTTTTCATTTTCAATTTGCTCAATATGAGGATATAAATCGTTAAGTTGTTTTTTTCCACTTTCTAGAATGGAAGTTCCAGTGGTTTCAGGAGAAATCCCCAAAACATTATTAAACAAAGCTGTTTGTAAGTGTGATGTTTTTTGGTGGGTAACAATAGCGATTTTTTTGTCAATAACATAAGGTCTGTTTTTAGCAGACCCTAGAACCAAACCGCAAGACATTCCTGCTGCTCCAGCACCAATAATCAATACATCAAACATTAGCCTCGTTTTTTTACTTTAGTTTCAATGTTTTTGGAAACTCTTAAAATGGTCAATAGTAAAATGGCACATAAACCAGCCATAATAGTGATTAGTGCTACAGTATTTTTATCACTAAAAAGGTCGTCAAAGTCTACTTGAGTAAGGTTATAAACAACAAGACCTAAAGCAATAGCACTTAGTATATAGGTAAGATTTTTCATAGTTAAAATAAGACTTTTATGTTAGCAGCAAATAGCTTTACAGCAATGGCAAGAAGTACAACACCAAACACCTTTCTAATAATATTAATACCGTTTTTGCCAATAAAACGTTCTATTCTTGCTGAGGTTTTTAAAACAATGTAAATTAAAATAACATTAATAATAACAGCTACAATAATGTTTTCTATTCTAAACTCCGCTCGTAAAGATAACAAAGTGGTTAAACTTCCAGGGCCAGCAATAAGTGGGAATGCTAATGGAAACACCGATGCTGTCATACCGCCATCTTCAGTATCTTTGTACAAAGTGATTCCCAAAATCATTTCTAAAGCAATAAAAAACAAAATAAACGCACCAGCAACTGCAAAGGAATTAACATCAATACCTATTAACGATAATAAGCTCTTTCCTAAAAACAGGAATATAATCATTATCACACCAGCAATAATGGATGCTTTTTCACTTTGAATATGTCCTACTTTTTTTCGTAAGTCAATAATAATAGGAATATTACCTACAATATCAATTACCGCAAACAATACCATAAAGGCGGTAAATATTTCTTTAAAATTTAATTGCACTACTATATTTAATTAAAAATTTTGCGCAAAGTTCGGTATTTATAATGAATACTAATAACAAAATAGCATCAATATTTATGGGTTACAATTTGTTAGCATTAGCTATACAAATACCACTATATTTGCAGCATGTTTCAACTTGGAAAAACAATAGTTTCAGAAGATATTATAGAAAAGGATTTCGTGTGCAACTTAAACGCCTGTAAAGGTGCTTGCTGTGTCGATGGCGACGCTGGAGCGCCTCTAGAAGCGCATGAAGCCAATATTTTAAATGATATTTACCCAAAAGTAAAGCCTTTTTTACGACAAGAAGGCATTGATGCTATTGAGTCTCAAGGTGCTTTTATTAAAACTGATGAAGGCGAACTGGAAACACCTTTAATAAATGGTGCCGATTGCGCCTACGTGATTTTTGATGAACACAAAACAGCACTTTGTGGTATAGAAGAAGCCTATAACCAAGGTGAAATTGAATGGAAAAAACCAATTTCATGCCATTTATATCCTATTCGTATTAAAGATTACAGCGAGTTTTCGGCAGTGAATTACCATCATTGGCATATATGCGATGACGCTTGCCAATTAGGTAAAGAGTTGCAAGTTCCAGTATATAAATTTGTAAAAGAAGCGCTTATTAGAAAGTTTGGAGAAGATTGGTATGCCGAATTAGAAAAAGTGGCACAAACAATGTCATAAAATCAACATTTATCTAAAAAATGGTTTTACTGAATTTTGTGTTTATTCGTAATGATTTTTTTGAATATTATTTCCCTGTAGTTGTATAATAATTTCTACGTTTCATTTTAAAAATTAAGCGCTCAAAAAAATTAAAACTGACGTTCAATTTTTAGATTTTTCAAAACTTAGAAACCCCTTATTTCACTAGGGTTTCAAATCCTATGATTTTTATAATTATCTGATAAACAATTAATTACATTAATTTTTCAATATTACAAAATGTAGGAAAAAAATCACTCGTTGTTAAAAACTTGTTAACAATGTTTATAAAATAACCTTTCGTATTCAACCTCTTTTTTAAATATTTGTGAGTCCAAAGTTTAAGCTAATTTTTTAATCCAAAATTTTCAAAATTTTACCCAATTATGTCAAACCAAACAGAGCCCATTTTACAAGAAAATAAAGACCGATTTGTAATTTTTCCTATTCAACACCATGATATTTGGGAATGGTATAAAAAACAAGAAGCTAGCTTTTGGACTGCTGAAGAAATTGATTTACACCAAGACATAATCGATTGGGATTCTAAATTAAGCGATGACGAACGCTATTTTATAAAACACATTTTAGCATTTTTTGCAGCTAGTGATGGTATTGTAAACGAAAATTTAGCAGAAAATTTTGTTTCTGAAGTACAATACACCGAAGCAAAATTCTTTTATGGTTTCCAAATTATGATGGAAAACATACACTCCGAAGTATATTCACTATTAATAGATACGTACGTAAAAGACGAAACCGAAAAAGACCAGCTTTTTAGAGCAATAGAAGTGTTTCCAGCAATTAAAGAAAAAGCCGAATGGGCTTTAAAATGGATTGATTCACCAAGTTTTGCAGAACGTTTAATTGCATTTGCAGCAGTAGAAGGTATCTTTTTCTCAGGAAGTTTTTGCTCAATATTCTGGCTTAAAAAACGTGGTTTAATGCCTGGATTAACGTTCTCTAACGAGTTAATATCTAGAGATGAAGGATTACACTGTGATTTTGCTGTGCATTTACACAACAATCACATGATAAATAAAGTGCCTAAAGAGCGAATTACAAAAATATTGACCAATGCTTTAGATATAGAGCGTTCATTTATTACCGAGTCATTACCAGTTAGTTTAATTGGGATGAATGCAAAATTAATGACCCAATATTTAGAGTTTGTAACCGATAGATTATTGGTTGAATTTGAATGCGAAAAAGTGTACAATTCAACAAATCCGTTCGATTTTATGGATATGATTTCACTACAAGGAAAAACCAACTTCTTTGAAAAACGTGTGTCTGAATATCAAAAAGCTGGAGTTCTTAACAAAGAAGAAGAAAAGGACAAGTTTAGCTTTGACGCCGACTTTTAATTCATTTTTTTGAATTAAAATCATTCCTAAATCACAGGAAAATCTAGTAATAATTTTAACAAATTAATTAAGCGTTTCTAGAAAACGTAAGTAAAAGAAACCGCTTTAATTAATTGAAAACGAAATACCTAAAACCAACTAATTAATCATTTTCTGAGGAAATTTCAGAAAAAATAAACACCTAAAAGCGCATGTACGTAGTAAAAAGAGACGGAAGAAAAGAACTAATGATGTTCGACAAAATCACTGCTAGAGTGAGAAAATTATGTTATGGACTAAACGAACTTGTTGACCCTGTTAAGGTGGCAATGCGAGTTATTGAAGGTCTATATGATGGCGTAACAACCAGTGAGTTAGATAATTTAGCAGCCGAAATTGCTGCAACATTAACGACTGCACATCCAGATTATGCAAGATTAGCAGCGAGAATTTCCGTGTCGAATCTACATAAAAACACAAAGAAAACGTTTAGCGAAGTAATGCACGATTTATATACCTATGTAAATCCAAGAACAGGTAAAGATGCGCCTTTACTATCGGACGAGGTATATAATGTGATTATGGATAATAAAGAAAAATTAGACTCTACTATTATCTATAACCGTGATTTTGGGTATGATTATTTTGGCTTTAAAACATTAGAGCGTTCATACTTATTAAAACTTAATGGACAAATTGCCGAACGTCCACAACACATGTTAATGCGTGTATCTGTTGGTATTCATTTAAACGATTTAGACGCAGCTCTAGAAACGTATGAGTTAATGTCTAAAAAGTATTTTACGCACGCTACACCAACACTTTTTAATTCAGGAACGCCAAAACCACAAATGTCGTCATGTTTTTTGTTGACAATGAAAGATGACAGTATTGATGGTATTTACGATACGCTTAAGCAAACAGCAAAAATATCACAGTCAGCTGGTGGCATAGGTTTAGCTATGCATAATATACGTGCTACTGGAAGCTACATTGCGGGAACTAACGGAACGTCTAACGGTATTGTACCAATGCTAAGAGTATTTAACGATACGGCACGCTACGTAGACCAAGGAGGCGGAAAACGTAAAGGAAGTTTTGCGATGTATTTGGAGCCTTGGCATGCTGATATTTTTGATTTCCTTGATTTAAAGAAAAATCATGGTAAAGAAGAAATGCGTGCAAGGGATTTATTTTACGCCATGTGGATTCCAGATTTATTCATGAAGCGCGTGCAGGAAGATGGCGAATGGACTTTAATGTGTCCTAACGAATGTCCAGGATTACCAGAAACGCATAGTGAAGAGTTTGAAGCACTATATACCAAGTACGAAGAAGCAGGAAAAGGACGCAAAACGATAAAAGCACGTGAGCTTTGGGAGAAAATTACAGAATCTCAAATTGAAACAGGAACGCCTTACATGTTGTATAAAGATGCGGCTAACCGTAAATCCAATCAGCAAAACTTGGGAACGATTCGTTCGTCTAATTTATGTACCGAGATTTTAGAATATACTTCTCCAGATGAAGTTGCTGTATGTAATTTAGCGTCTATTGCCTTACCAATGTTTATTAAAAATGGTGCGTTTGACCATAAAGAATTATTTAGAATCACAAAACGTGTTACCAAAAATCTTAACAGAGTAATTGATAGAAATTACTATCCAGTAAAAGAAGCCGAAAACTCTAATTTCCGTCATAGACCAATAGGTTTAGGAGTTCAAGGATTGGCAGATACGTTTATAAAATTACGCTTACCATTTACAAGCGATGAAGCTAAAAAATTAAATCAAGATATTTTTGAAACACTTTACTATGCGGCTGTTACAGCAAGTATGGAAGAAGCAAAAGAAGATGGTCCTTACCAAACTTATGAAGGCTCTCCAATAAGTAAAGGAGATTTTCAACATAACCTTTGGGGAATTAAAGACGAAGAATTAAGCGGTAATTGGGATTGGGCAAAACTACGTAAGCAAGTATTAAAAAATGGCGTGCGTAACTCATTATTGGTAGCACCAATGCCAACTGCTAGTACCTCACAAATTTTAGGAAACAACGAATGTTTCGAACCGTATACATCAAACATTTACACACGTCGTGTATTGTCTGGGGAGTTTATTGTAGTAAATAAACACTTGTTAGAAGATTTAGTTGAACTTGGCCTATGGAACGAGACCCTAAAACAAGAAATCATGAGAGCCAACGGTTCTATTCAAGGTATTGATGGTATCCCCCAAGACATCAAAGAGCTATATAGAACGGTTTGGGAATTGAGTATGAAAGATATTATAGATATGTCTCGTCAACGAGGATATTTTATCGACCAATCTCAGTCACTTAACCTATTTATGGAAGGTGCTACTATGGCAAAACTAACATCCATGCATTTTTACGCTTGGAAAAGCGGACTAAAAACAGGGATGTATTACTTACGTACCAAGAGTGCTGTTGATGCTATTAAGTTTACACTTGATAAGAAGAAAAAAGCACAACCAGTTGAAGCCGAAGCTGTTGTTGAAGTTGCTGTTACACCTGATGCTACCGAAGAAATTGTAGTAGCACAACGTAAGGAAAAAGCAGCTAAAACTGCTGTGAAATTTGCACAAGAAACCGAAGTTGAACCAATGTCGCCTGAAGAAATGAAAGCTTTAATAGCGCAAGCTAAAGAAGCCGAAGGCGACGATTGTTTAATGTGCGGTTCTTAATAATTCAATAAATAAATGTTGTTAAAAGCACCTTGAAAAGGTGCTTTTTTGTTTTTATAATAATTGTAATTATTTATAAACAAGTTAGAAAATCCTGTAACTTTATTTTTGATTGTTATATTTGAGACAGCTTAAACCTACAATTATGGACACCACTTCAAGTAATTTTTTAGTTACACCTCAAATTTATGCTAGCAAAGAGAAACGTTTTGTTAATATGATAATTGATTTTGTTGGATATTATATCTTTACATTTTTAATAGGAATAATTCTTGGCCTCATTGCGTTGTCAGGGATTGAAGGGTCGTTGGACTATTTTTCAAATATAAATAGGGTTGAAGAGTATACTCTAAACCTACTAATTGGGCTTGTTTACTTTATTTTATTGGAGACCTTTTTTCAAAAATCACTTGGGAAATTCATTACTAAAACTATTGTGGTACTGAAGGATGGATCAAAACCTGGCATTGGAGACATTTTTATTAGAAGTTTATGTAGGTACATACCCTTTGATGCACTTTCTTTTCTAGGTGACCAAGGTCGTGGATGGCATGATTCAATATCAGAAACTTATGTTGTTGATGAGGTAAAGTTTAAAATAAAGAAAAAGACAGAACTTGAATTGGATTTAATTGGGAAACCTACAGAAGAATAAAAATTGTTATTACTCCAAAACATCAGTTCCTAAATACCCATCATCTTTATTATAATACCAAGCACGGTTTTTTGGCATTTTAATATCGTTGACTATAGCTTCTTCAGTCAACAAAATATATTCGCCAGTATCGTCTTTTTGGTTGCCATCGTCATCTTGTTTAAAAAACTGATAGATTTCCATAGCGTACGTTTCTGGATCGAAATAGAAATACCAAATATCTGTTCCTACCTCTTTATCATAGGTAGCTTTTAGCACTAAATGCTCTTTTCCTTTAAAGGTTTTGGTCTCAACGATTTCATCAATATGCGTTCCTGGGTCTTTTAGCTTCATAGGCAAACCATACAAATAGGTATAGTAGTTTTTATACATATTGGCACGTTCGCAACTTAAATTATTGGCTTTTGCAGTTGCTTCATCAATATTAGTCTCTTCATTCAAACCAATAGCACACTTGCCTTTATTGACAGTATATTTTGTAGTTACAGTATCTCTTGTGGCTGTTAAAGAAAACAAATCTTGAGGGAGGTTAATGGATATTGTACTCAATCTATCACTATTGTTAGGTGTTTCCATACGCACCTTAAAAGTAGCATCAAAATTAGGCCAATGACCATTTGGGTCATGGTAATTAACAGCCTTGTTTAACAACGCTTCTCCTGTTAATGGAGCTTCGCTACACGAAGAAAATATTAGTATTAGTATAATAAAATTTGTAAAAATAGACCTCATATACGATTGGTTTTAGTGACATAAAATTTGTTAAAGCAAGTTAAAGTTTTTATTGAACATAAAAAAAGCACCTTGAAAGGTGCTTTTTAATACCTATAAATAAATTATTTATTCCTCATCATTATCTGGCAGAGTTGCAGGTTTTACTGAGCTATCATGCGCATCATTGTATTCTTGTAAAAGATTCATTGTAGCATTTAATAAATCTTTAGTCTCTAATAATAAACTAAAATATAGGGTTGTGTTTTTTGGACTAGATTCTTCAGTTCTAGTGCGTTCAACTTGTTTTTGAATTTTCTCTTTAACTAAGTTATAAACTTCAGTTTTTTCATTTAAAATAACTCCAATTTTTTCAAATGAACCAGAATTAAATGCATCTTTAGTATCGTTAAATAAAATTTCCAATTTATCGTCGACCTGTTTTAATTCTTTAATCTGATTGAATTTTAGTTTTTTATGATTGTTGTTAATATGCTTATGACTAACCTTTGTAATGTATTCTAAAGATTGAGTCATATCTTGTAAATAGCCTAAAATATTGATATAGAAATTACTAGCACCAACACTTGATTCATCTAGATTTTTAATAAAATAAAAGATGTTATCTCTCAATTCATCAATTTCATTAGACAGCTTTATTACTTGTTTTTTACTCTTTTTTAATAAAGTTAAATCTTGCATTGCAAGCCCTTTAATAGAGTTTGTATAAATTCTGTTTCCACGTTTAACAACATTAGCGATATTGCTAGCACTTTCATGTATTACTCCTTGAACAGAACTGCTTTCAGCTTTAGTTAAACTATCTTCAGCTTTTTCAACTTTCGATTTTTTATTATGCGCAATAGAACTTCTAATAAGTAAAGCAAATGCAGTAACCAATAAAATTGGGAACATAACATTTAAATTTAGGTTCAATAAGTAAGCAACTAAAGCCGCAGCTGTAAATGCGCTAAATGCAGTAAAAAACCAACCACCTATTACATTAATAACACCTGCTACTCTATATACTGCGCTTTCAGCTCCCCAAGCTCTATCAGCTAAAGAAGTACCCATTGCAACCATAAAAGTCACATAAGTTGTAGACAATGGTAATTTATATGATGTAGCTATAGAAATTAATACTGCGGCAACCATCAAGTTTACGGCAGCTCTAACTAAATCAAATGCAGGAAGTTCATGTGTTTTATCTTTTGATAATTTAATAACAGGAGCTTGAAATTGCTTATCAATTCTTGCTTGCCAAGATTTGGGCAATATATATGATGACATTTGAGACATTAACATTGCAGACCTAACAAAACCACGCGATAAGAAATTAGGTTGAAAACGCTCTTTTGTTTCTCCTTGGCTAGATAAATCCAATGATGTTTTTACAACATTTTTCGCCTTTGTGGAGAACCATAATGTCAATACCATTATCATACCTGCGGCAAGAAGAAGTAAGTTGTTTGTTGGTACCTTTTCAGCTAAAATCTCCATTGAAAAATCAGTAGCTAAGGTCCCTGAACTCAAAAAAGCAGCACTCCAAGCTTCATAAGCATTGAAAGCAGCAATAGGTACACCAATAAAGTTTACTAAGTCATTACCCGCAAAAGCTAAAGCCAAAGCAAAAGTTCCAACAATAATAATAAACTTGTATATATTAGTTTTTGCAAAAGCAATTAAAAAATATGAAAGTAAAGACCAAATTACAGAACTAACTAAAACTATATATAGTACTTGATTTTCTAAAAAGTCTTTCATAGTACCGCCACCAAGAATATCGAAAGGTTCTTTTGCGTAAGATGTTCCTTTTAAACCTTTCATAAAAATAAAATAGGTAATGGCTGTTAATGCAAATCCACCAAATAGAGCACCGACCCAATGCGCTTTAGTTTCAAAATTATATGATAAAAGTAATCTAGAAACCCATTGCACCAATGCTCCAATCGAGAACGCGACGACGACTGAAGCTAAGATTCCTAAAATAATTTCTGTTGCCTTTGAAGTGTTAATATAATTAATCACATCACTAAAATTACCACCGTCAGCGCCAATTTTTATTAATGCCATAGCTACGGCTGCTCCTAATAATTCAAATACAATAGAAACAGTTGTTGATGTTGGCATACCCACAGAATTGAAGAAATCCAATAGCAAAATATCGGTAATCATAACTGCCATGAAAATAATCATGATTTCATTGAACATGAATTCACCAGGATTGAAAATTCCTTTTCTGGCTACCTCCATCATACCACTAGAAAAGACTGCTCCAACAGCTACACCAACACTGGCAACTATCATAATAGTTTTAAATGAAATAGCTTTAGAACCAATAGCAGAGTTCAAAAAGTTTACAGCATCATTACTTACACCTACTACTAAATCGGCAATTGCCAAAATGGCAAGAGCAATGATCATAAAAAGATAAATATTGTCCATAATTTTAGTTGTAATTAGCCCGCAAATATCCTTAGTGTTTTGCAGTAATATGTTATGTTAATGTTATATTTTAAAAATGAATATCAAAACCTAGTCTAAATGTCAGGTTACTAGCTTCTCTATCAAGCATTGTATAACTAACATCAGACTGTACTTTTAATTTATGACCAACAATAAATTTGTTAACACCAAGTGTATATTGCTCTGTTGGTAAAGCACCAGTAATACTTTCATAATTTATAGTTGTAAAACGTGCAGCAATCTCATAGTTACTGTTGAATAAATAACCAGCTTGTAGGTTTAAGGCATTACCAGTTAATACAACATCTCCAGTTGGTGTAATAGCATCTAACTCTGTAGCAATTTCATCAGCAGCTGTTCGTTTTGCATATTCACCCATAAATGAGAATCCGTTGTATTTAAACATGGCATCTGCAAAAACTGTTGTTTGATCTGTTTCGTATAAAGAACCATCAGTTCTTAGCATATAATCACCAGCAAACCCTCTTTCCCTAACAGCATCTTGGTTATAGTTGTAGGTAAAACCAACCATTAATTTTGGTTGTTCTTCACGCTTTAAATCAGACTGACTATAATCTCCTTTAGATTTAAAAGTTCCGAAAGGTAAAAACTCCAATCGCGCTGTGTATTGTAAACCTCCTTCATTACCTTCTGTTACGTTACGGCCTTCACCTTGAGACACCGAAAATTTCTCACGCATTAAAAAATCACCTCCAAGATTGGTTTTATGTCGTAATTGAATACCCAAATCACGGTCTAAATTAAAACGACTATTTAACAATGAACGGTCTATTAATTGAAGATTTGCCGAAGACACAACACGCTCAACATTACCAGGAAGCTTAGTTTGTCCAGCCCATAATTCCCAATTTTCAGCAAAATTCCACATGATAACGGCGTCTAAAATATATCTTGGAGTATTTCGGTTAAACTGATTTGCACCAGAAATATCCCTATTGGACAACCCTAATTCTATTTTGTATTTAAGTTTAGGGCTGTAAGCGAAACCATCAAATTTTAAACGTGCTCTACGAACAATAAAATTATGCTCTGGGCTACCGTATTGATTGCCATCATGATTCCAAGAAGACATTGAGCGTACTTGAAAACGAGGTGCAAATTTTACGCTAAATGAGCTATCTTTTGCAACAAAGTTGATTAAGCCTTTTCCAAATGAAGTATCACTAATTTCTTGCGCATTTAGCGATGTTAACGTTAGAAATGTAAGAGCAATAAAAGTAGTTTTAAGTTTCATTATCAGTTTTAGTTTTTTGATACTGCAAATAACAGACACCAATGTTAACTTAATGTAAACTGAATATTAATTTTAGCAACAAAATGATTTTTAAAAAGTGATTTTATTTTGTGTTTCTAAACCATTATTTCACATTGAAATTTTTATCTTACAACCTCAAATTTTGAACTATGAATTGGGAACAATTACTCTCTCTAAAACGCTTTGGTGACACGAATAAACGACTAAGAAAAGAGCAAGATGAAACACGCCTTGGGTTTGAGGTGGATTACGACCGAATTATATTTTCTTCGGAATTTAGGAGCCTTCAAGACAAAACACAAGTCATTCCGTTGTCACAAACCGATTTTGTACATACGCGATTGACGCATAGTTTGGAAGTAAGCGTTGTTGGTCGTTCCTTAGGAAGACAAGTTGGGTTGAGAGTACTAGAAAAACATCCGCACTTACAGGAAGTTCATGGCTATCAAGCCAATGATTTTGGAGCTATAGTGGCTTCGGCAGCTTTGGCACATGATATTGGGAATCCGCCTTTTGGGCATTCAGGTGAAAAGGCTATAGGGCAATATTTTTCAAAAGGAAAAGGGTTGGCTTTTAAAGAGCAATTAACACCAAAAGAATTTCAAGATTTATGCGATTTTGAAGGAAACGCCAACGGATTTAAAATAGCTACCCAATCCAGACAAGGTAGAGAAGGAGGTTTGCGTTTAAGCTATGCCACATTGGGCGCTTTTACAAAATACCCTAAAGAGTCGTTGCCCAAAAAAGCAACAACGCATATTGCCGATAAAAAATATGGGTTTTTCCAAAGTGATAAAGAAGCTTTTTTAGACGTTGCCAATGAATTGGGAATAAAAGCTACAAGAACAGGTGATGATGTGAGTTTTGCAAGACATCCTTTGGCGTTTTTGGTTGAAGCAGCCGATGATATTTGTTACACCATCATCGACTTTGAAGATGGTATTAACCTTGGGTTAATTCCTGAGGAGTTTGCTTTGGAATATTTATCGAAAATAATTAGAAACACCATTAAGCCTGAAAATTATTACGCACTTTCAACTAGGGAAGACCGTGTGGGTTATTTACGCGCTTTAGCTATTGGCACACTTATAAATGAAGCGGTAGATATTTTTATGGCACATGAAGAAGCCATTTTAAATGGTGACTTTGATTGCGCATTATTGGATAAAAGCCAGTATGAAGCACAAATAAATGACATCATTAAATTGAGTGTTGAAAATATTTACCAATCTAAAGAAGTGATTGAAAAGGAAATTTCGGGTTACGAAGTGATTACCAAACTTTTAGACACCTATATTTCAGCAGTAAATAATTGTTACGAAAATCATGCGTCAAATTATGATAAACTGATTTTAAAAACACTACCTAGCTCTGTTAATGTTAATGATGACAAACTGTATAACAGAGTGTTAAGCGTATGTCATTACATGGCGTTATTATCTGATAGCAACGCTATTTTAACCTATAAAAAACTAATGGGAATGACGTTATAGCTGATTTGTTATAGCGCTTTTTATGCTTTCAGCACTCAAACCAGTGTATTGTTGTAGTTCATCAACTTTACCATGTTCTATAAATTCATCTGGAATTCCGAGGATTTTTATAGTGTTGGAATAATTATTTTTTGAAGCAAATTCCAACACCTCACTTCCAAAGCCACCTTTAACAGTACCATCTTCAACCGTAAAGATAGTTTGATACGTTTTGAATATTTGATGCAACAAAGTTTCGTCCAATGGCTTTAGGAATCGCATATCGTAATGCGAAACTTCTAAATTTTTAATAGCATCAGATACATTTTTGGCAATAGTTCCTAAGCTTAAAACTGCGATGCTTTTACCTTTTTTTAATTGTTCTCCCTTGCCTATGACAATCTTTTCAAAAGGTTGTTTCCAATGTTCAATATTGCCATTCCCTCTTGGGTATCTAATAGCAATTGGCAACTCTAATCCTAGTTGTGCTGTGTACATAATGTTGCGCAACTCAATTTCGTTTCTAGGTGCAAATATGATTAGGTTAGGAACACACCTTAAATAGGCTAAATCAAACACACCATGATGTGTAGCACCATCTTCACCAACTAATCCAGCTCTATCCAAACAAAACACGACAGGTAATTTTTGTAATGCCACATCATGGATTACTTGGTCGTAAGCACGTTGCAAAAAAGTGGAATAAATATTACAAAAAGGAATTAAGCCTTGAGTAGCCATTCCAGCAGCTAAAGTCACTGCATGTTGTTCGGCAATGCCAACATCAAAGGCTCTATCTGGAAAAATGTCCATCATATATTTTAACGAACTTCCAGTTGGCATCGCAGGAGTAATGCCGACAATGTTGTTGTTTTCTCTGGCTAATTCCACCATGGTAAGTCCAAAAACATCTTGGTATTTTGTGAATTTTGAAGGTGTTTTTAAAATTAAATCTCCAGTAGAGGCGTTAAATTTTCCAGGCGCATGGTATTTTACTTGGTCTTCTTCGGCTTGTTTTAAGCCTTTGCCTTTTGTGGTAATAACATGCAATAATTTTGGGCCTTTTACGGTTTTTAATCGTTCTAGTTCTGTAATAAGTGTATTTACGTCATGACCATCGATGGGTCCTGAATAGTTGAAATTCAAGGCTTCAAAAATATTGTCTTGTTTTTCTGTGCCTTTTTTTACATTGGTTAAATATTGCTTTAAAGCACCAACACTTGGGTCAATACCAATGGCATTATCATTTAAAATCACGAGGAGATTCGCATCAGTCACACCAGCGTGATTTAAACCTTCAAAAGCCATTCCGCTGGCAATGGAAGCATCTCCAATTACAGCAATATGTTGTTTGTTTTCGCCTTTTAATTTGGAGGCAATAGCCATTCCTAAGGCTGCTGAAATCGATGTTGATGAATGACCTACACCAAACGCATCGTAAATACTTTCATCACGTTTTGGAAATCCGCTAATGCCTTTAAACTGTCTGTTAGTGTTGAAAATAGCTTTTCTACCAGTTAAAATTTTATGACCGTAGGCTTGATGTCCAACATCCCAAATCAATAAATCGTCAGGTGTGTTAAACACATAATGTAATGCAATGGTGAGTTCAATGACGCCAAGACTTGCGCCTAAGTGACCTTCTTTTGTGGCGACAATATCAATAATAAAATCACGTAATTCTTTGGCAAGTTGAGGTAAGTCATCTTGATTTAGTTGACGTAACTCTTTGGGAGAATTAATATGGTTTAGAATACTGTTATGCACAAAGCAAAAGTACATTTTTTGAACGTGTGGCTAAAACTATTTTTATTTAAACCCTTTTCATTTTGCCATTCACGTCATTTGTCTTGTTGTTCACGACTTTTTTTTGGAGAACTACTTGATTTACTGATAGTTTTGAGAAAAATAACTGCAATAAAATTTTATTATTTATGAAAGATATTAAAAGACTAGTACAAAACTTAGAATCAAGTCCTGAGCTAAAATCTAGATTTCAAAATGACCCAATAGGTGTCTTAAGGGAAGAATCAAATAAAAATCACCCAATACTAAATGAGAGAGTGTTTTTAATTGTTGTGCGTCTTGTTGGAGGAGCTCTATTATTATCAATTGTACTAGGGTCATACATGCTTTTTGGAGAAAAAGCTGAAGAAGTAGATAGCTTTTTTGTAATGATAGCTTCTGCGTGTATTGGAGCTTTAGCGGGATTATTGGCTCCATCGCCAAGAGAAGTAACAAACTAAATTTTTTTAAAATGAGAAATAATATACTTTTTACAATATTCTTTATTGGTTTTATGCTTCAAGTAAATTGTCAAAATGAACTTAAAGAGACTGAAAATGAAATAATTGACAAAATTGCAATAGCGAAAAACAAGAACTACATTTTTACTTCTGGTGTTTCAATTGAAGGTTATTATTATGATAAGACGAAACTTAAAAAGTCAGAGGACCAAGGAATTAATAGCTTAGTTGGACAAATGTTTAAGGTAATTAAAAAGGATTCTAACTATGTTTATTTCAGGTACTTTGACTACAATCAAGAAAAAGATTTGGAGAAGCAAAAAGAATATGTTCATAGCAACGGATTGAGCAAGATTTTTAGAATAGGTTTAAATATTTTTAATCAAGTTACACGTGAAATATACCCAATTTACGCTGGAGAAAAATTTGGAGTAGTTTCTATTCCATTTAAAATAAGATTAGGAAATAGTGATTTTGAAACAAATGCCAACATTGGTTTAAATGCTGCTTTTATGTATAGATTGAATAGAAAAATAAAAGATAGATGGATACTACAGCCAAATATTGGAATAGGTCTCTCAGATATACCATTAAATGAGAGTAATAGTGATGTTGACAAAGCTGAAAATAGAACTGCATTATCTTTTTCAGCAGGATTAATGTTAAATATTAGTAATGACATCAACCTTGGTATTTTTTTAGGAGTTGATAGACTAAATAAAACTAACCAAAGCGTTAATTGGAAATATCATGACAAAGGTTGGCTTGGTATAGGAATAAATATTGGGTTTTCAGAAAGTAATTCAAAGAACGGAGACCCTAAAAATAATTTTAAAAAACAATAATAATGATTGAACAAAAAGAAACAAAACAATTGATTGCCCCAATTGGAACAATTGCCATTTGGCCAGGACCTTTAAGCACCGTTCCTAATAATTGGAAGCTTTGTAATGGGGAGTACTTATTGGCATCAAGATATTCGGAACTTTTAAGTGTAATTCAAGATTATTGGGGCAAGTATGAAGGAGTTGGAGCTTCTCAGTCATTTAGTTTGCCTGATTTAAGAGGAATGTTTATAAGAGGTGTAAACGATGAGAGAAATGATAAATTCCAAGACCCAGACAAACACACAAGAATTAGTAGTAAAAAAGTTTCCAACGAAGTTGGAAGTTTTCAAAAAGACACACTCCAAATGCACATTCATCAAGTTGGAAGGAGTACCTCAGATAAGAAATCAGAGTCACAATTGGGAAGAACTAGATTTGCAGATTTTATTCATAAAGATGATATAACCTCTCATAAAACAAGTGGACCTACTTCAACAACTAACCTTGGAGGCACACCAAGAGTTTCGAGTGAGTCAAGAGCAAAAAATGCATACGTAAACTATATAATTAGAGCAGAATAAAAAGAAACTTAATATAAGTTTATCAATATTCGTATTTTTATTACTAACATAAACTAATCAAAAATGAAAACCAATAAAATATTATTTGTAACAATAGTGGGGCTTATAATAATAATCTTGACTCAGTTATTCCTAAGCTCAAATCAAACATGTGTTAATATATATTGTGATACTACATGTAAGCCTTCAAATGGAGAAAGATGCCAGAAAACCAATGTTCCTTCAAATGAATTAAACCCTGAAGATATTATGATGTATTATAAAATAGATGATAATTGTAATTTTCAAACTCTTGCTTTTAATATTAAAAATGAGCTTACTAGATATACTATTTTAGGGAGGTTTGACTCAAAAAAAATAAATGATACTCAATATGAAATTAATAAGTTAGAAGTAAAATATTACAATATTTTTGATGATGAAGGCAAAGAATATATGGTAGAAAAAGTGGAGATTAGTAAAGAGTCTAATATAAATAATTTAGTTGTTGATTTGACGATTAAAGAGGGAAGTGGTACTGATGGGAGTATTGATGCTGCTTTTATTGGTAATCTCAATGAGCCATTAATAGTTGATATTAATTCAAGTATACATTTTGAAATTAAGCATGTCGATAATAAAGTTGTACCAGCTGGAGGTTATGAATGTAATGGTAAAATAATCGGTGGAGGGGGTTAATTTTTTGAAATTTAAATTACATTATATAATCGCTTATTTTACATCAGTAGCTTATTGCGTTGGGCAAAATTCTATTGACAATATTTTCTTATCCCTAAAACAAGAAAATTTTAGGAAAGCTTATTTGCTTACTCAAGATCTTAAAAATAAAAACTTACAAGATCTTTTTAATTATCAAATAGAATATCAAACTAATGGACAAAAATCAAAAATTGAACCGTTAGAGCCTAAAAAATCAAACAAAAAAGAAGAGCTTGTATATAAATTGCTCTTAGCAGACTATTATACTAGTTTAAAATTACCTAAAAAGGATTCCTTGATTTTTAGGAATTATTTATATAGCTATAATGAAGCATTAAAAATTAACGACTCAGTTATAATTAGAGAATCTTTAAAAAAAATCAATAAGCATATTGCTTATCGATCTAGAGATACAGTTGCGTATAAAAAGTATTTAGAATTGTATGAAAATTATGTAAAAGATAGTATTGACTTGTTTTGGTTAAATTATTATAAGATAGGTTATCAATTTATTAAAACTGAGCTCAAAACTGAAACTATCAACACTCTTCTAATGAATGAACTATATTCAAAACTAAAAGATTATTCGGACGAGAACACTTATTTGAGAGGATTGTACCATCAAAGTTTAGGAATATATCAATCACATTGGTTAAAGGATTACTCAACTGCTAACGTCAATAATTTAGAAGCTTTAACCATTTATGAAAGAATAAAATATTGGTATTCTCAAACAAAAATAAATGGACTAAAATTTAATACAGCTATAAACTATTATAAGAATAATGAGCCCAGAAAAGCAATTCCTTTTTTTAAAGCAGATTTAAAAAGGGACAAAGAAAAAATACTGGCAATGTATACAAATGAATGGCTTTCAAAGAGTTATGAAGCAGTTAAAGAATATGACAGTAGCTTGTATTATTTTAAGGAGATGAATATTATAAAGGAAGAAATTGATAAAAGAAAGCATTCTAGAGAAATTAAGCGGATAGAAGGAGAATATAATTATGAAGATAAGGTAAAGCAATTAGAGGAACTGTCTAAAGAAAATTCAAATCTGCAAACAAGCTTATTAAGCATATTTCCTCTTTTAGGAATTGTAAGTATACTATTGGTCCTTAGTTTTTATTTGTTCAAACGCTACAAAAAGAAAAGCCATATTCTTGAAGAAGAACAATCGCAAACACTTCAAAAATTAGACGAACTTAAAAGCATTGTTATTAAAAATCATATCGTTTTAAAAGATAAAACGAAAGTCTATGTTTCAGATTTAATGTACATTAAATCTGACGACCATTATCTTGAAATTATTACTCAAGATGCTAAAAAACATACTGTTAGAGGAAAATTGAGTGATATTAAAGAAGAATTGCCTCCAAATTTCATTCAATGCCACAGGTCTTATATTGTTAATTCAAACTTTATTAAACAAACTAATTCTAGCAGAATTATTTTAATTAATAAAGAACAAATTCCATTGTCTCGCTCTTTTAGAACAAATTTTAAATAGCTTTGTCAAAAACGAAATAGTGGAAAATCTTTTCGACGATACCTATTTTATGAAAAAAGCACTTCAGGAAGCTGAGGCTGCTTATGATAAAGGTGAAATTCCTGTAGGCGCCATTGTAGTGGTTAACGATAGAATTATAGCGAGAGCACATAACCTCACAGAATTACTCAACGATGTTACAGCGCATGCCGAAATGCAAGCGATAACAGCTGCTTCTAATTTTTTAGGCGGAAAGTATTTGCATAATTGCACCTTGTATGTCACTTTAGAACCTTGCCAAATGTGTGCGGGCGCTTTGTATTGGAGTCAAATTAGTAAAATTATTTTTGGTGCTAAAGACGAACAAAGAGGCTGTGCTGTTATGGGGACTAAATTACACCCTAAAACAACGATTAAAGGAGGCGTGCTTGCAGATGAAGCATCAACACTCATGAAAAAGTTTTTTATCGAAAAACGTAATATGAACTAAGACATAGCGACTGAATTAGTCTTCATGATTACGCATTTTCTCTATGTTTTCTTTAGTAATCATGTAGTCCTCTACTTTTTTATCTTTCCAACGATAATAGGAGAATAGAGGAAAAACAACGAAAAACAAAAGAACGACACCACCACCAATAAGTTTTTCAGAATAATCAACATCTAAAAAATAACCAACTATAATTAAGCTGATTGAAGCGAGAAAGAAGAACCAAGTAAAATACTTTATCATGATGTAAAATTAATTAATTCTCGCCTATAAGCGGTTAATAGTTTTGATTTTGATACAAACCCAAGATATAAACTTTGCTTAATAACAGGAAGATTCCAAGCACCTGAGGTTTGAAATTTTTTCATAACCTGTTTCATAGAATCGTTTTCATAATCGATAAATGCTGGAGGATTGCTCATAAATGTTTGAACCGATGTTGTTTCATACAACGTTTGGTCAAACATAACTGTTCTAATATCATCCAATAAAATAATACCTACCAAAACACCAGTTTCATTAACCACAGGAAAGAGGTTTCTACTGGATTTTGAAACACCTTTTTTAAGCATTTCACCTAAAGACATTTCAGGATGCAATACAATAAAATCTTTTTCAATCACACTATCAAGATTCATTAAAGTGAGTACACTTTGGTCTTTATTATGTGTTAGTAATGCACCTTTTTCAGCTAGTTCTTTAGTGTAAATCGTATGCTCTACAGCATTTTTTGTAATGATAAACGACATGGAAACGGTTATCATTAAAGGGATAAAAAGTTCGTAACCTCCGGTAATTTCAGCAATTAAGAAAATAGCAGTTAATGGCGCATGTAAAACGCCTGCAATTAAACCAGCCATTCCAACTAAAGTAAAATTGGCTTCGGATACTTGAAAATCTAACCCTAGATTATTAATAATTTTTGCCACTACGTTGCCTAAAGCACTTCCCATGACCAACGTTGGAATAATAATTCCTCCAACACCTCCAGCTGCCAAGGTGGTTGTCATTGCAATAGCTTTAAAAATAGTGATGCCAATAAGTAGTGCAATAACCACCCAAATATTATCCAAATAAGCATCAAAAGGTGTTTTCCCTAAAGCACCGAGGTCGTTTCCAACCATTAAATCATTAATAAACCCAAAACCCTCACCATATAAAGACGGAATAAAGTACAGCATAACACCAATAACCAAACCACCAAGGAGTAGTTTTTTTCGTCTTGTATTAAAACGGTTAAAAAATGTGTTGATGGCAAAATATATTTTTGAAAAATAGATAGAAGCAATGCCTGTTCCTATTCCCAAAACAATATAAAATAGTGTGTCGTTTATGGCAAATTTATCAGATACGGTAAAGTTGAAAATAGTATCGTCGCCTACAAAAAAATAAGATGTTAATACCGAAGACACCGAAGCAATCAACAATGGTAATAACGATGCAAATGTTAAATCCAAACTAAACACTTCAATAGCGAAAATAATCGCAGCAATAGGCGATTTAAAAATAGATGCTATAGCTCCAGCTGAAGCGCAACCAATTAAAAGCATTCGGGTTTTTCTATCTATATGAAACAATTGTCCAATGTTTGAACTTATTGCTGAAGCCGAAGAAATTGCAGATCCTAACAATCCAACCGAACCACCAAATCCAACCGTTAATGGCGCAGTTATTAAAGGGTAATATATTTTATTTCGGTTGAGTAATCCGCTTTTTTTAGATAAAGAAAAGAGTATAGAGGGAATAGCATTTTCAATAGGTTTTTTGGACACATGTCTTACAAAAAGATACACCAAAAATAGCCCAATAGTTGGTAATATAAAGTATAAATATTCTTTTGATAAAATAACACTTTGCTCCAACAGCCATTCAATAGAAAAGGTAATGTTTTTAATGGTTACCGATACCAAACCTGCCAATAAACCAATAAGCATACTTAACAGAAACACAAAATTTTTATGCGATATGTATTTATATCGCCACAAAAGTATTTTTGCAAGTATGGTATTATTTGCCATGATTAAAACTAATAAAAAATCCTGCGTATGTGCAGGATTTTTTTATTTACGACTTTAAATTAAGTTTTAAACTTAATTCTTTTAGTTGTTCATCATCAATTGGTGCAGGAGCGTCAATCATGACGTCGCGACCAGAATTGTTTTTTGGGAATGCTATAAAATCCCTAATGGTTTCTTGTCCGCCTAATATGGCAACCAATCTATCTAAACCAAAAGCGATACCACCATGTGGAGGCGCACCATATTCAAAGGCGTTCATTAAAAATCCAAATTGCGCTTTGGCTTCTTCTTTGGTAAAACCTAAGTGGTCAAACATTAACGATTGTGTGTCTTTGTCGTAAATTCTAATAGAACCACCACCAATTTCATTTCCGTTTAATACCAAATCGTAGGCATTGGCTTTTACTGCACCAGGATTTGTATCCAACAACTCAAGTTGTCCAGGTTTTGGTGATGTAAACGGATGGTGCATCGCATGGTAACGTTGCGTGTCTTCGTCCCATTCTAATAATGGAAAATCAATCACCCAAAGCGGCGCAAATTCGTTTGGTTTGCGTAAGCCTAAACGTTTTGCCAACTCCATACGTAAGGCACTTAATTGCGCTCTTACTTTAGTTGTGTCACCAGATAACACGCAAATCAAGTCACCAGCTTTTGCGTTGGTAGCTTCTGCCCATTTTGCTAAATCGTCTTGGTCATAAAATTTATCGACAGATGATTTATAGGTGCCATCGTCGTTACAACGTACATACACCATTCCTAAAGCACCAACTTGTGGGCGTTTTACCCAATCGATTAATTTATCGATGTCTTTTCTTGAATATTGATTTCCGCCAGGAACGGCAATTCCAACAACCAATTCAGCCGAATTAAATACATTGAAATCTTTATGCTGTGCAACGTTATTTAGTTCGCCAAACTCCATTCCAAAACGTATGTCTGGTTTATCATTTCCGTAGCGCTTCATGGCTTCGTCAAATGTCATTCTTGGAAATTCAGCAACGTCGACACCATTAATTTCTTTGATTAAATGGCGTGTTAATCCTTCAAAAGTATTTAATATATCTTCTTGCTCTACAAATGCCATTTCACAGTCTATTTGTGTGAATTCTGGCTGTCTGTCTGCACGTAAATCTTCATCTCTAAAACACTTTACTATTTGAAAGTACTTGTCCATGCCACCAATCATCAACAATTGTTTGAAGGTTTGAGGTGATTGTGGTAATGCGTAAAACTGCCCTTCGTTCATTCTTGAAGGCACCACGAAATCGCGAGCACCTTCTGGTGTAGATTTTATTAAATAAGGTGTTTCAACCTCGATGAAATCGTTTGTGGACAAATAATTTCTAACTTCTTGTGTCACTTTATGTCTGAAAATCAAACTGCTTTTTACAGGGTTACGTCTAATATCTAAATAGCGATATTGCATACGTAATTCTTCGCCACCATCTGTAGTGTCTTCAATGGTAAAAGGCGGTAATTTGGCAGTGTTTAAAATATTTAGTTTAGACACTAATATTTCGATATCTCCTGTTGGTATGTTTGGGTTTTTGGATGCTCTTTCAATCACTTCACCTTCTACTTGAATTACAAACTCACGACCTAGTTTTTGGGCTTGTTGCATCATGTCTTTTGAGGTGCGTTCTTCATCAAAAATAAGTTGCGTGATTCCGTAACGGTCTCTTAAATCTACCCAAATCATAAATCCTTTATCTCGAGATTTTTGAACCCAACCTGCAAGTGTCACTTTTTTAGTGATATCACTCGCTCTTAATTCGCCACAATTATGACTTCTATACATATTTAGAAAATTTGATTTGCAAATTTACATAAGTTAAATGATTAATAAAGAAAAAAACCCGAAGCAATTACTTCGGGTTTTTATTATTAATCAGTTTTTTCAATAAGTTCAGGAATTGACTCATTTCTAGAACGAGAACGTAACCACATTTTAAACTTGGTAATTAAAAAGAATAATATTGGTACAACTATTAAAGTCAAAAACGTTGCAATAAATAAACCATAAATTACAGCCCAGGCTAATGGTCCCCAAAAGACAACATTGTCACCTCCAATATAAATATTAGGATTTAGGTCACTCATTAGAGTAAAGAAATTAATATTGATTCCAACAGCAAGAGGGATAAGCCCTAATATTGTTGTAATTGCAGTTAAAAGTACAGGCCTTAAACGTGCTTTACCTCCTTTTACTATAGCATTAAATAACATGCTCTTTTCTAAGAAATCATTTTCTTCTAGCTTTTGTTCTACCTTTTTTCTGTCAATTAATAATTGGGTGTAATCTAATAGGACAACACCATTATTTACCACAATTCCAGCTAAAGCGATAATCCCCATCATTGTCATCATAATAACAAAAGACGCACCTGTAATAACCAATCCACCAAATACACCAATAAAACTTAAGAAAATAGCAAGCATAATAATACCAGGTTTTGAAACAGAATTAAACTGGAATATTAAAATAAAGAAGATTAAACCTAAGCCAGTGAAAAATGCACCCATTAAAAAAATCATTTGTTTATTCTGTTCTTCAATTTGACCAGTATAATCTATTTTTATATCGCTAGGAAGTTCTTTAAAAGACCTCATTTCATTCTGAATTTGAGTCACAACTGCACCAGCATCACTAAATCCTGGCGCTAAAGCAGAGTATAAGGTTACTACACGTTGAACACCTTTGTGCTTAATAGCACTAAAACCAGAATTATTTGATGGGTTAGCAATAGCAGAAACAGGGATTTCTTTTATTTTACCAGATGCTTGGTCTCTAAAGGTAATGGCTTGATTAAATAAAGCGCTTCGGTTATACCTGTTATCCGTATTAAAACGAACATAAATATCATAATCTTCACCATCTTCTTTGTAAATACCTGCTTTGGCTCCAAATATTGAATTACGCAATTGCTGCCCAACCTGAGATGCATTAACACCTAATTCTCCAGCCTTTTTTCTATCGACAATTACTTGCATTGACGGTTTGTCCTTATTAACATCAATTTTTAATTCATCTACCCCACCAATATTTTTAGTGTTAATATAATTACGCATTTCTTCTGCTGTCGCAATTAATTCATTATAGTCGTTACCTTTAATTTCAATATTAATTGGATGGCCAACAGGAGGTCCTGCAGCATCCTTTTCAACAGAAATTAGTACTCCTGGATAAATTCCAACCAATGCTTCTTGAACTTTTTGACGCATTAACTCACTATCTTCACCTCTCCTATATTTATATTCACGCATTGAAGCAGTGATTTTCCCTTTATGGGGCATTTCGGCTGCAGATCCAGCATCTGTTTGAGGATTTCCAGCACCTTCACCAATTTGAGAGACAGAGCTTTCAATCATAAAGTTATAATCGCCATCTGTATATTGCTCCTGATTCAATACATCAAAAACGCGACCTTCTATTTGTTTTGTAATTTCATTTGTCTTTTCAATATCAGTTCCTTCAGGATATTCTATGTAGACAATAATTTGATTTGGTTTATTATCAGGGAAAAATTCAACTTTAGTTCTTCCTTGACTTAAAGATTCACCAAACCCAATAAATGAAATAATTAAGAGCACAAATGTCCCAATCACAATTCCATATGGCATCCATCCTGTTAATGCTCTTTTTAGAACTTTTTCATAGAAATTTTCAAGTCTTACTAATGCACCTGTTTGGAACGAATTTGCCCATCGTCTCAAGAATAATCTATAAACCCAAAGCATCACTGATGTAAATACCATTAAAGTCCCTAAACCAGCATATGCACCTCCTGTAAAAAAGATTAATAACCCGATAAGAGCCATCAATGAGGTGGTAATAATAATCTGTTTTAGAGGCATATCTTTATCTTCAGTGTTCATGAATTTTGAAACTAAAACAGAATTAAAAAATACAGCGACAAACAATGAAGATCCAAGTACAGTAGATAATGTTATTGGTAACAGAATCATAAATTCTCCCATCATTCCAGGCCATAAACCTAAAGGAATAAAAGCTGCAACAGTAGTAGCAGTTGATATAATTATTGGAAATGCAATTTCTCCAATCCCTTTTTTTGCTGCTTCTTTTCTACTCATGCCTTCTTCATCCATTAAACGATACACATTTTCTACAACAACAATTCCATTGTCAACTAACATTCCTAATCCCATGACAAGACCAAAAAGGATCATCACATTCAGGGTGTATCCAAATAAATTTAATAACATCAAAGACATAAACATTGACATTGGAATTGCAAACCCTACAAATACGGCATTTTTAAACCCTAAAAAGAACATTAATACAACAACGACTAAAATCACTCCAAAAATGATATTATTCACCAAATCATCTACTTGACTAATTGTTTTTGGAGATTGATCATTTGAAACGGTTACATTAAGATCTTTTGGAAAATCATTTGCAATTGCATTTTTAACTATTTCTTGAATTTGTTCTGATGCCGCCACCATGTTTTCTCCTGCACGTTTTTTTACATCAATCATAACAATTCTTTCTCCATCTTGACGAGCGTATGTTGTTCTATCTTTTTCTTTAAATGATATAGTTGCAATATCTCTTAAATAGATTGGATTCCCATTTTCAGATTTTACTACAAATCTTTCCAATTCAGAAGGTGATTCAATTTCGCCTAAAATTCGAATTGTTCTTCTTTGTCCACTCGCAACTAAATTACCAGCTGACATAGTCATGTTACCTCCATTAATGGCGTTTGTTACATCATTAAAGCTAACTTTGGCAGCCATCATTTTATAAATATCTACAGCAATTTCTACTTCTTTTTCTTGTGCTCCTCTAATATCAGCTTGTTTGATTTCAGAAAGATCCTCAATATCATCTTGTAATTGTTCTGCAAATTCTTTTAGTCGTTGAACTGGGTAATCACCAGAAATATTAATATTAAGTATTGGCATTTCCTCAGACATACTTAATGCAAATACATTTGGCTCTACTTTAGCGCCATTAAAAGTTGGCCAATCTTCCGATGAGGTTTCTGTATCAATCTCATCCTTTACTTTTTGCTTAGCTTGATCAACCGTAATGCTCTCGTTAAATTCTACAACAACCATTGAGAAATCTTCTTGTGAAGTTGATGTAATGTCAACAACATTACTTACAGTTTTTAATTTATCCTCTAAAGGATCCGTTATTAGTTTTTCAACATCTTCAGCTGTGTTTCCTGGATATACTGAACTTATATAAATCTTTGTTTCATTAACTTCAGGGAAATTTTCTCGAGGCATGCTATAGAATGCCTTAATACCTAAAAACAAAAGCAGTACAATTAGTACATAAATTGTTGTTGAGTTGTTAATTGCCCAAGTGGACAATGGAAATTCCTTATTAACCTTTTTTTGATTTTTTGTCATTTTGTTGTATTTATTATTGGTTAATAATTTCTACATCTTGTCCTTCCTTAACACTTCTTGCACCTTCTTCAACAATTTCCATGTTGGGTATTAAACCAGATAAAACCTCAATTTTATCTTCTTGTGTTTTTCCTGTTTCAATTATGACTCTTTTAGTAACACCAATATTATTGCTATTTACATTTTCAACTACATAAATATATTGTTGCCCTTGTGCATTTTCTGAAATAATGCTTTGCGGAATTAAGAATGATTTTTCGTTTGAATAATCATTAATTTTTAATCTTGCAGTAAGATTTGGCTTCACAGAATTATCATTATTAGGAACAGCTACTTCAATTTTGAAAGTTCTATTAGCAGCATTAATAAAATCTCCTGCTTGTCTGATTTTTGCTTCAATACTTTTACCTAACACAGGAAATTCAACAAGTACTTTTTTGCCCTTAGTTACGCTAGATAAATATGTTTCTGGGACATTTGTTTCAATATACATGTTCTTTAAATTAACTATGCGCATTAATTGGGATGATCCTGCTCCAACTACACTTCCTTGGTCAGTTAACACATCGTCTATAGTTCCTGAAAAAGGAGCTCTTACTTCTGTTTTAGCTAATTGACTATTCATTTGATTTACAACTTCTAGTTGGGCTTCATAATTAGATTTAGCTTGAAGATATTGTATTTCGCTTCCAATTTTTTGATTCCACAAACGCTCTTGACGCTCAAAAGTAGTTTTAGCTAAACTAGTTTGAATTTGTAGTTGAGCTAATTGCTGACTCATGCCTCCATCATCAATTTTTGCTAAGAGCTGACCTTTTTTGACTTTTTGACCTTCCTTTACGTAAACCCTAGTTAAAACACCGTTGTATTCTGGAGTTATAACAATATTTTGTTTTGTAGTGACATTACCTTGAAGTTCTAAATAATGATTAAATACTTCTTCAGTAGCTATAAAAGTGGTAATCTGTGATAGGTTTTTGGTTGTATCAATATTTGAAATTGCTTCATTTATTAAATCTAGTTGATTTGCAAAATCTAATTGATAAGCTTCAATTTCTTTCTTTTTCTCCTTTAACTTTAATATATCTCCAGAAGCAATTATTGAATCGACAGACTCATTTTTTTTATCACCTCCACATGAAGTAAAAATAATTGCTGCGATTAAAAGTGTGAATATATGTTTCATTTTATAGTGTTTTTTGGTTGATTAATTTTTTGGTATTTCGTTGAGTACTGTCTCAAGTTCCGCTTTTTTGTTGATAACGTCCAACATAGCTTGCAATAATTCTTGCTGCGCTGTATATAATTGTGTTTGTGCTTGACGTAACTCGAAACTCGAACTGATGCCTTCAAAGAATTTTACTTGATTTTTTTTCTCAATACGTTCAGCCAAACCTAAATTATCTTTTTTGTTTTGATAATCCTCGATTGCAAATTTGTATTCGCTTTTGGCGGTTTCAATTTGAAGCTTAAGTTTCTGCTCAGTCTCGGTTAAATCATCCATGGCTTTTTCAAGGTTAATTTTTGCTCGTTGAGTTGCTGCAGACCTCATTCCAGAACTAAAAATGGGAATATCCATACTTATACCAAGTAATGATGTTCCAAACCATTTTTGCGAACTTTGCAAAAATTTAAATTGGTCGTTATTACCTACATAGCCTCCATTAATAAAAGCATTTAGAGTTGGAAGTGCTTTACTTTTTTCTAATTTTAAAAGAACCTCTTTAGATACTTTATCATTTTCGGCAATTCGATAATCAATGGTTTGTTCAACATTTTCATTGGCATCCAATAGGCTAACTACCATGTTTTCGGTTGCTAAACTATTTAAATCATCGGTAAGTTGAATATTAGCATCTAAATTGGTTCCTAATGTTATGTTTAACATTTTATAAGCCAAGGTTTTTAAACGCTCAGTATTTGCCAAATTACTTTTGATGCCCGAAAGTGTTATTTGCAACTGCTCTACACTTTCTTCTTCACCAAGACCGTTTTCATAAATTTTGGTGGTTTCGTCTAAGTTTTTTTCTAGAACAGCAATATTTCTTTCCAGTATATTTATGCTTTCTTCTGATAGTAACACGTTTCCATAAGCATTAATGACTGCTTTTCTAACCTCTAAATCTGTTTTTTCTTTAGCATTTTTTGAAATTTCAAGAAATACTTTAGCCGATTGCAAACCAACCAAGTAAGACCCATCAAATATTTTTTGATTTAAAGTAGCCGTGGCATTCATTGTTTTTTTGGTACCAAAGGCTACTTCGGCAAATTCTCCTGGATTTCCACCAAAAAATTCAGCAGGAATTAAAGATACTTGCTGTTTTAACCAATGATTGTAATTAATGGACGCACTTATTTGAGGCAATCCGCTAGCTATGGTTTCCCATTTTTGATTTTCGGCTGCTTCAATATCACGCTGCGCATTTTTGGCAGTACGATTGTTTTCTAAAGCAAAATCTATGGCTTCCTGTAAGCTTAATGTTTCTGGGATTTCTTGAGAAAACCCAAAAGCAGAAATTGCGATACTAAAAACAGTTAAAATTGTTTTCTTCATGTGTTTTATGATTGATTTTTTTGAATGATTTTGTCTAAGTGCTCCAAACCTTTATTGGTACAAACACCTCTTAAATGATATTCTATGTAGTTTTCCATGAGCATGTTCATGGAAAATGTTTTTTTGGAAAATAAATCCTCATCTTTAATCGCCAACATGCAACTAAAATATATTCTGGTAATAAAATCGACATGAATTGTATCTCTAAAAATGCCCAAAGCAATTCCACGGTCTAAATTGGCTTTTACACATTGGTACATCACATCAAATTGTTTCTTTTTAAGTGATTTGTAAATCTTTGGATAGTATTTTTGTAACTGATATTGAGGCGATGATTTTTCGTCTTTTAAATGTTCAGACACAAATCTTTTAATATCATAAATTTCCTCAATTGGGTTCTTTTCCAACTCACAAATACAGTCGATACCATGAGAAATTATATTGAACATAGCCAATGTTGTAGCTTCAACTAGCTTTGTTTTGTTATCAAAATGCTGATAAATGGTTTTTTTAGAAATGCCCAAAGCGTTAGCAATATCGTCCATTGTAACACTTTTAAAGCCGTAGCTTAAAAATAAATCGGCAGATTTATGTATAATTTTTTCTCTCATAAGGAAGTGCAAAAGTACAAGAGGAAACTTTAAAAACCAAAAAAGTTTCCAAAGTTTTAATATTTATTTAACACAGGATTTTTTATGTATGCTATTTATTTTATGAATTGCCTTATTTTTGCGCCATGTTATCCATAGAAAAATACCAAAAGGCGTTTGTAGATTATTTAACAAATTACCAAACTCCAAAAGAGCCATACAATCTTTACGAGCCGATAGAATATATATTGTCTTTAGGAGGCAAGCGTTTACGTCCAGTACTTACTTTAATGACAACAGACATTTTTAATAAGAATTTTGAAACATCATTGGATGCTGCTTTAGCGGTTGAGGTATTTCATAATTTTTCATTGATTCATGACGACATTATGGACGATGCGCCTTTGCGACGTGGAAAAGACACCGTACATGAAAAATGGGATTTAAACACAGGCATCCTATCTGGTGATGCGATGTTGATTTTAGCGTATCAATTGTTTGAAAACTACGAAGGCAACACATTTAAAGACTTAGCAAAATTGTTTAGTAAAACAGCCATTGAGGTGTGCGAAGGTCAGCAATACGACATCGATTTTGAAACCAGAAACGATGTGACCATTCCTGAGTATTTAAAAATGATTGAATATAAAACGGCAGTGTTGGTTGGAGCTGCCATGAAAATGGGAGCTATTGTTGCTAATGTCTCAAAAGAAGACCAAAATAGTATTTATGAATTTGGTAAGAACCTAGGCATAGCTTTTCAATTACAAGACGATTATCTAGATGCTTTTGGTAATCCTGAATCGTTTGGAAAACAAGTAGGCGGTGATATTATTGAGAACAAAAAAACCTACTTATTTTTAAAAGCCCTGGAATTATCTGAAGGAAATATAAAAGAAGCATTGATAGGTTTTTATAATGAATCTTTGTCAAATAATGACGAAAAAGTCGCAAAAGTAAAACAGATTTTTAACGATACTGGAGCTTCGGAAGCAACTAAAAATGCTATTGAAAATTACACAGAAAAAGCATTTAATGTATTGGAATCAATCAATATTTCTACTGATAAAAAAGAATTATTAAAGCAATTTGGAACCGCTTTAATGAATAGAAACGTTTAATGCAATTACCCAATAATTTTGAAGAGCTAATTACTCAAGCTAACGAAGACAACTTATACAATAAGCTTATAAAACAGCTAAATAAAGATTTTTTGTTAGCCAATATCGACTTAGATTTTGATGAAGATATTTTGCCAACAAGCCTCAAGTATTTATTGCATGAAACCGTCTTTAAACTTATTCAAGAAAAATTCGCTGAGTATTTAAACCTACTATATATTATTGATGTTCCTGAACATAAAATAAAACAATTGGATGGTAGTGATACCGTACAATTATCTGAACAGGTTACGTTTTTAATCCTGCTACGTGAGTGGCAAAAGGTTTGGTATAGACATCAATACAAATAATTTTAAAATATTACATACGAGGTGTTTATATAAAAATTACGCCCTTGTCTAGGAATATTATTCCAATCTGCGTAGGTAGAATAATTTGCATCTAATATGTTTTCAATACCATATTTTAAAACAAGTTTATTTTGTTTGATATAAAACACATTTCCTAAGTTAAGATTCATAACCGCATAAGCAGGCGTTTCATCTTCGCCATAAAAACTACTGTATTTACTTTGATTTCCGTTTCCTTCCAGTTGTAATGCAGCATTGAATTTTTTTGTACTATAACTCACTTCTGTTAAGTAGGAAAATGGTTTTATTAATGGTAAATTTTTATTGTTTTGCCCTTTTCCGTAATTGTAACCAATAGTTCCATTTGCAGAAAATGATTCAGAAAACTCATAAGAAGCGTTTACATACACATCAAAAATAGAGGCATAATTTAAGGCATTATAAACCCTTACGCCATTTGCTCCTATGGTCATGGCACTTATAGTATTATCTATATCTCCAATAATATAGTCCATAATATGAAAATAAGATGACTCAATACCAATATGCAATTTATTGACATGGTAATTGGCTTTTATGTTTGCTTCAATTGATTTTTCGTTTTCTAAGGTTGGATTTCCTATATAATCATAATTATCAAAACTGTTGAACAGGAAAAACCCATAACCTTCACTTACAGAAGGTGCTCTCTCGCCGTAACCAATACCTAATGAGATATCGTAATGGTCTTTCTTGTAAACATAATCTGTTGAAAAACTAGTTAAAAACCGACTTGTGGTATCATCAATATCTGGATAAAATATTTGAAGACTTTCCAAGCCTTCATCTTTAGCAATATTATTTTGATGGTATCCTAAACGTAAGGACGCCGAAAGTGTTTTGCTTTTACCTAAACTAAAATCATCTTTGGCATAAATCCCTGTGTATAAGGTTCTTATATCTGGCCATGTGTACATGAACATAGCAGGCTGATTTGGGTCGTTTGGGTACATGGTCATTTCAGCTAATGAACGGTTATAAAACCCATTTATATTTAATAATAGCGTGTGTTTATTCTTTTTTATGGTGGCTTTATTGTAAAAACCAAACGTATCGCTCCAACCAGGCATGTCCATTCGTATTGGTACATCAGGACGTTTTGAGTCATCCATAACATGAGTGATTGTATTGAAATACACTTTAGATTCCATTGAATTTATAAGTGTAGAATCATTAGCATAATTATAGGTTAACGATGTAATTAAGGCTTCGGCTAACGATACATCCATTGGTAAAGCTGGATAGCCAACATCTGTGGCTCTGTCATAAATAACATTGGCATCAAGCGATTCTTTTTCTGAGAGTTTAAAGCCTGTTTGCAAAGAAATATTATATTTTTCGAATTGCGAATACAAAATTTCCTCGTTGCCTCCTGCATTATAATTATCAGATTTACGGTAAATCCCATCGGTAGTGATATAAAATTTATTACCAGAATATTCTAAGTCCAATCCAGCGGTTTTATAGTTTCCGTTGGTTTCATATCCTAAATCCACGTTGGTTTTAAGTCCAGATGCATAGTATTTTGACGCAGGCAATTGCAAGTCTATACCACCACCAACACTATGTCCGTTTTCTGTGCCTTGTTGCCCAGAGCCAACATGAACTTTCTCCAAATTGGACACATCTACATAGGATGTAATAGGGTCCATTTTGTCTGTACAGGCTCCAAAAATTTGCATCCCATCAATAGTCACTGTTAAACGCTCACTATTCATGTTGTTGAGTGATGGCTCCCAAGCATAATTGCCGCGTTTCACCATCGTTATTTTATTGGCTTTTTCTAAAAAGTCGTCAATACTTGATAATGTTTTTTCTTGGCGATAATTACTTAATTTACGTCTGCCAAGAACAATTACTTCTTTTAGTTTTGTTGTGTCTTTTTTAATAGTGGTTTCTGCTTTTTGAGCGAATAAAAATCCACTAAAAAGAAAGGAGATGCTATATATTATGAGCTTTTTCATTTGAATAATTGTTTAGTGTTTAAACTAAAAAAGAGTTTGCCATTTTAGGTGTAGTCCAAGGTTTTGTAAAACTGGACTACACCCTTTTTTGACAATACAATTAATTAAAATTCCAGTTCTAAATAGAGAGAACTTTGAGAGTTTTGTTCGGTCACATCTTCACCTTTAATAACGCTATCTTGCTCGTTTAAAAGCTTTAAATTGAGCACCCAATAACCTGTCATAGTCAATGATAAATCACCATGATACATTCTATCGGTCATGTTATAGGTAAGGTTTGTATTGTTTGGCGAACCGTGATTTCCCATCCCTGGCATTCTTGGGTCTAGTGTAATGGTATAATCCTCCACAATTGGAAAAGACATCATGTTTTCCATTTTAAACAGTCCAACTTTTAAGTCATTGATAGCAATTTTAGGCTCTTTTGGCTCTATCATGGCAATGATATAACGACTATCATCACTAGCCATAAAACTTGTAATGTTTTGAGTATCGTTTTGCATCACAGTAATTGTGTCTGTTGCTGTGTAATCGACATCGCCTATGCTGTAGTTTAATGTTAATGACCACCCAGAACCATCGGTATTTGTCATTTGGTAAATAACATAACCTTCATAAACAGTGCTTTTACCAGCGACTTTTGTAATGGCAGATTTTGGGCATGAGTGCTGCATTGTTGGCATTTGCATTATTGGCATCCACGATAGAGTTGCATCTTCAACATAGGCATCAGTTGCAATATTTTTTAGTCTAATGTTTATGTTGTTGTAACCTGTTGTAAACACACCAGTTTTATTGTAAAGCTCGATAGTATGGGTACTATTTGAAATTTCCTTGATTTTAACAAGGTTTTCAATTTCATTAATTGTTTGGTCTTCATTATCGTTATCGGTTGAACATGATGTAGCAAGTAAACCGATGAGTAAAAAAGGGAATATATATTTTAGTTTCATTTTTATTGTTTTTTAAATTGAAAAAGGGCGTAGCTTTCCTGTCTCACTTAATTTTGTAAGCAAGAATAGGACAGTACTGTAAGGGTTTTTGTAATAAAAAATCAACTAAATATTGGTGGAGGTGTTTCAACCTCTAAAGACGTTTTTGTTATTCTAAATGAGTTATATAAATGATTTTCTTTGGGTAAAATAATATGTTCAATAGGTTTGTTTAAAATATCAAAAGAAAAGAAGCAATAAATATCTAATGAGGTTCTTTTGTTTTCTTGATATGGAAGTTGTGTCTTAGAATCTGAATCACTTTTGGTTAATTGTTTTCGCAACTGACATTTACCATTACAGCCTTTTTGCTCTTCTTTTTGAATACATAAAGTTTTTGCGATAAAATCTTGGTTAACTATAAAATCGCCAATAATAACAATGGTATTGATATTATGCGCAAACACTATTATTACTAAAAAAGAGGCAATGATTTTATGTGCAAAAAGCTTAATCATACTGCAAAATTACAGCAAACTAAAAGCGCAAAACATGATTAAAGTCAGATTTTACTTAAATATTATATGTGATTAAAAATCTTTCTTTTTTGATTTTATAGAAATTCTCCAAACAGGTAAAAGTACCCAAATAATCAAGACCGAAAATGATACGATAAGCCCAAAGCTAGTGCCAAAAAATTGCTTAAAAACAGCACCTGTATAACCGAGTAGTGCAGAAATATCCAGTTTTAAAAGTATTAATGTTCTTGATAAATCTATAGGGTTAAGCATGGTTCCAATTAATGACACTTTATCTAGAGGATAATCTTCAAACATAATTAAGGTCATTAAAAACAAACCATCATAAATTACTGCTAAGAATAACCATAATAAAATGGCATACCCAAAACCTTTTATTTTGTTTTCATTAGATAGTGCAATATTAAAAGCCAAGGCTGTAAATATTAATGTGAGAAATGTGCCTGTGATAAGCAATAATGAAAAATCCCAAATGGCACTACTTTCAAACAGCCCATAAAACACAAACGGAATGCCTAAGCCTAGAATCAAACTCATAGAAAGCGACAAGGCAACTCCTAAATACTGTCCCAAAAATATGGAGGAACGTTTTAAGGGTTGCGCTAATAGCAGTTCGGTAAACTCCCTTGAATTATAGTAATACATCACACCAAAAATTGTCCCAATTAAAGGTACAAGTACTATAATAACATTCATTAAGGTAATGACTGCTTTTGATAAGTCGTTGTTTAAAAACAACAGCACAATACCAAGTAGTAAATAAAACGCAAAATACACGTAACTCCAGCGACTGCGCATTAAATCGTAAAAACTATATTTTAATATCTTAAGCATGATTGTTGGTTAATATAGACGCAATAGCATGTTCAAAATCTGGTTGCTTGGTCTTGGTTTTTAAATCTTGAATAGTGCCTTTAAAGTATATTTTACCTTCTAGTATAAACACAATTTCGTCGGAGACTTCTTCAACAAAACTCATAATATGTGAGGTGATGAGTATGGTTTTTCCTTTGGCTTTTTCTACTTGAATTAAATCTTTTAAGCGTATAAGGGATATAGGGTCCAAACCTGTTGTTGGTTCGTCTAAAATTATCAATGGACTATCAAACATAAAGGTCAATACGAGGTTTACTTTTTGTTTTGTTCCACCTGATAAATTTCCTAGTTTTTTGTCTAAAAAAGGTTCTAGTTTAAACAGTTCGATTAAGCGCTTATCTTCATTAGTGTCTTTACGCAGGTCTTTAATCATTTTGATTAATTCCTTAACTTTTAAATTACTAGGAAAATTAGCTATTTGTGGTAAATAGTCTATTTGGTGTCTATAATCTGAACTTTTTTTAATATTGTTTCCCAATACTTCAATAGTGCCTTTATTAGGAATAACCATTCCTAAAACAGACTTGATTAAGGTTGTTTTGCCAGAGCCATTTGGTCCTAGAACAGCAAAAATCCCTCCTTGGTCAATGTGTAAATCAACACCTTTAAGTACCTTATTTTTACCAAATTTTTTATGTAAATCTTGTATAGTTACCATGTGTTTTTTTTAATTAAAGGGTTGTTGTCCATTAAATTGTCTGGTGTAAAAACTGGCGATACTTTTTCGGAAAAATCAATTATATCTATGAACATACTACGTAATAAAATAATGGTTTCTGGTGTGCGGTTAACGATATACGAAAATAGTTTTACAGGTCTGTAAGGCACATCGCCAATACCATCTTTGTCTAAATCGTAACCTGTGTAGTTGCTCCAATAATTACGGTCAAAAACGTTGTCGTTTACTTTGCTGTTGTATGCAATATCGAACGAGTTGTACAAAAAATTATTTTCTATAAAACTATTGGTGTAACAAGCACCGCGAACTTTAACAGCCCAACCGTTATTTTTAAAATCATTGTTTTTGTAGATAATTCTATTAGAGCCTTCAATATTAATCCCTATGGTGTTTTCTTCAAAAGTATTGCCAATAATTTCGGCATCATTAATTTCTTTTAAAAGCACACCGTAGGATGCTGTTCCCCAGTTTTCTTTAAATACATTGTTGTACATTTTTATTCTTTTAGAAAACATAACAGCAACACCTGCGCCATTGTTTGAAAACTCATTGTCTTGATACACATCATCATTGGAAAACATAAAATGTAACCCATAGCGTATATTTAAGGAACTTACATTGTTTTTAATGGTACAAAAGTGTGAGAACTCTAAATAAATTCCGTCCCTTACATGTTGTATAAAATTGTGCTCTATATCTACATTTTTACTGTACCATAATTGAATACCATTGCCAGAGTTGTACTCTTCAACTGCATCGCCAATAATTTTGTTATGAAATACTTTTCCGTCCCTTGACTTTTCAATATATATCCCAAAGAACAGTTTTTCCAATACTAGATTCTGAATCACAAAGTTTTTACTGTTTTTTACACGAATAGCAGCATAATCTTCGGTATAACTGGTGCCAACATTTATAATGAACAACCCGTCAACAGTTACGTTATCTGAAATGACTGTGATTATTTCTCCTTTTGATTCACCGTCAATTATGGGATAATCTTCACCTATAATAGTTAGTGGCTTATCTACAATTACATTGTACTCTTTATAAGTGCCTTTTTTAATAACAATGGTATCAAAATCTTGAGCTTGTGCAATAGCATCTTTTAATGTTGAAATAGGACACGTACTGCATACTTCAATGTTTTGAGCATCATTAGTTTGAGCCAATAAAATGGCTACTAAAAAAATAAATAATTTATTCATGAAACTAATTCTTTAAGTGTGCTAGTAGTTCGTTCCAGGTGTATAATGTACCACCTTTTTCAGCTTGTGTTTTTTTAGCATCAACTTTGCTTTTAAAAGCAGACAGAAAAGCTCCCATAGGGCTTGGAATATTCTCGCTAATTAAAAAAGTTGCTTGAGTTGCATCTATTAGAGTTTCTGGCTCTGTATAGTTATTGGATAGATATAATTTTATTTCGGAGGTGTCAAAATCATCCATAAAATTAGCCATACATTCTGTAGCATCAAACTTATAGACCTTGCCTTTGTTGGTCACAATTTCGGCGGCATGTACTTTATCTACAATGGTCATTTTACAAAAGTGACAACCATCACTACCATAATTTATGGGTTCTGGTCCAACATTACAACTGAAAAATATGAGTAGTAATGCAATAATTGAATAGTGTTTTAGTGTTTGCATTTTTTAGTGTTTTAATCTGTTCTTATTTCCTACATACTTAAGCTTTTTTATGGTTTTTCTTTCCAACTAAATAAGCAAAAAACCCTCCAGCAATCCCGAGCCCTAAAAATAGAGCACCAAGTTGTGGGTACGAATGCGCTCTAAAGTTCAAAATATCTTTACTGCCAAATAAAGGTGGTTGAAAGCCCATTTGTGTACCATCAGGGTTTGTAAATTTCATTATTGCTTTTGGATCTAAATTATGTCCATAATCATGCTCCCAAATATAAAAATCATAGAGTCCAGCGCTACTTAATGCCATCATTAAAATAAACCAAAATAGAAACCATTTGTAGTTACCTTTAAAAGCAATGATTAACCCTATTGCTGTGGTAATTAATATTCCAGCCGGAAAAATTTTAAATTCTGGTATCGCTTCAGGAATATACTTCATACCAACATAATGATTCATTAAATTGATGTTTTTTATATCGTGTGGATTGACATCAGAAAAATCATTAATATGTATATACATTCCCAAAGGTGTAGGATACTGTGGTGCTTCTAAGGTAATTTTCCAAAGAGGAAATAAAAATAATCCTAATGGCAATATTGCTGCAATAAACATGATGATATTTGACTTCTTCATGACATTTTTTTTGAGGTTCAAATAGTGTTTTTAAAAAGAAAGGCGAGAGCGAAAAGACAGCTCTCGCCTTGATAGGAAAATAAACACTAAAACAAAATTCTCCTAAATTTTCATTGTGCTATTACTCAATATCTTCTCCCATAGACCATTTTAATGGCGTGTTGCTATTAGCAGGAGAAACTCTTATGTAACCTTGCATTTCTTGATGTAGTGCCGAACAGAAATCTGTACAATAGAAAGGCCATATACCAACCTTTGTAGGTTCCCAAACCGATGATTTTGTTTGTCCAGGCATAATTAATAACTCGGATGTGTTTTGCCCAAGTACAGCAAATCCGTGCGGTACATCAAAATCTTGTTCTAAGTTGGTAATATGGAAATACACCTTATCGCCAACTTTAATACCTTCAATATTATCTGGTGAGAAGTGACTTCTAATAGTCGTCATATAAATATGTACTTCGTTACCTTTTCTAACCACTTTTGTATCAGAGTCAGAGAAAGCAGCATAGGGATGCTTGTTATCCTCTAAATTATAGATTTTTTTAGAACGCTCCTTAATAATATCAGCTTCCATTGCGGCCGCATAATGAGGCTCACCATGGGTTGGGAAATCTAAAAGTAACTCCATTTTTTCTCCAGAAATATCATACAATTGTGCAGAGTGTTCTAGCTCTGGACCAGTTGGTAAGTATCTGTCTTTGGTAATTTTGTTCATCGCAAACATATATTTACCTTGTGGTTTTCTAGAATTTCCTCCAGGAATTGTTAAGTGCCCAACAGAGTAATATGTAGGTTTTCTATCAATAACTTCCCAAGTCCCTAATTTCCATTTTACAACTTCAGAAGAAATGAAGAACGTTGTATAGGCATTTCCTTGGCCATCAAATTCTGTATGTAAAGGACCTAATCCAGAAGATTCTACAGTTCCAGCTAACACATCTTCAAATTTTAGGATAGGAATACCATACGCTTCACCATCAAATTTTTCGTTATTAACGGCATCTAGCATTTTAGTAAATGAATGCACAGTTAATGCAGATGATAATTTTCCATTTCCAATAATATATTCACCTGAAGGGTCTACATCACAACCATGAGGCGATTTTGGTGTTGGTAAGAAAAACACAGCCCCAGGAACATCAGTAGGATTAACTACACGTACTTCTTTTTTCATGGTTGAAGTTGCGGTATGTGTATGCTCGTCATATACATTATGTGCATAATCTGCTGGCATCATTGTACCACCACCATTATTTACGTATTCTTCAATTTTTTTCCAGTTTACAGCAGCGATAAAATCTTTATCGTTTTGAGATGCGTTAACCTCTAAAAGTGTACTTGCTTCCTCAGTATTATATGTTGTAAAGAAGAACCAACCATGAGATTTTCCACGTCCAGGATGTGATAAATCATAGTTAAAACCAGGCATTAAAATCTGGAATTTTATATCCATATTCCCAGTTTCTGGTGCTACGCTAATAAATGATAATGCACCTTGGAAATTACCTTTGTAATCTTTAATTGGCATATCACGTTGTGGCACTGGTACCGAAAAACGTGTACCTGCAACAACATATTCTGTGTTTTCTGTTACGAAAGATGAACTGTGGTTACCTGCACTATTAGGTACTTCAATAATTTCTGTAGTTTCAAAAGTTGTCAAGTCTATTTTTGCAATTCTTGGTGTATTATTTTCATTTATAAAAATAAAACGACCATCAATTTCTCCATTTGTTTGTGAGATGTCTGGATGGTGAGAATCTCCCCAAGGAATAAACCCATGCGATGTGTTTAACATTGGTTTTGTTTCTTCAGAATAACCATATCCAGAGGTTGGAAATTGTGAGAATACAGGAATTTCTTTAAACATTCTACCAGATGGTAAGCCATAAACGGTCAAGTTACCACTGTAACCTCCAGATATAAATGCGTAATGAGAATCGTGTTCTCCAGGAGCTACGTAAACTTTTTCAGCAATATTACTAGATAATGCTCCAGATTTACCATTTGAGTTTCCTGAGTTGTTGCAACTTGTAAATGCTACAAGCACACTTAACATTGCAACGATTGATTTAAGTATATTTTTCATTTTTTATAATTTTTATTAGTGTTTTTACTCGTTTGTTGGAGGTAATAATACTTTGTCAATAACATGTACAATACCATTTCCAGCAGGCACACTAGCTAGTATTTTAGCGCCTCCAATAAGTGGTTCGCCATCTACTACTTCAACTTGTACATAGCCATTGTTGGCTTGACCTAATTTTTTAAACTTCTTTAAGAAGTCTTTGGAATAATTCCCAGGTGTTACGTGGTATTTTAAAATATTAGCTAAAGCATTTTTATTCTCTGGTTTTAGTAAATTTTCAACGGTACCTTCTGGTAATGCAGCAAAGGCTTCATTAGTTGGCGCAAATACCATAAGCGGTCCTGCATTTACCAATGCGTTTTCTAAATTGGCAGCTTGTACTGCTGCAACTAGGGTAGTATGGTCTTTTGACCCAATAGCGATACTTAAAACGGTTGGTTTGCTTTCATCATCCTGTATAAAGGCTTGACCAGATTGTTTGGTTAAACTTGCATCAGTTTCGCTTGCAGTAGAGGTTGTCGAGGCTTCCTTATTTTCGTTTTTACATGAGCAAACCAATGCTACTAATGCAAAAACAAAAAATAGATGTTTAATTAGTTTCATATGTGTTTATTTTAATGTTCTAAAGTATTCTAGTACAGCTCTGGCTTCTTCTTCAGTTAAATTTTGATTTGCCATTGGCGAACCATTAAACTCCATTAATAAAGCTTTGGCTAAAGGGTCTTTTTGAGTCATCACTTCTGGGTCTAGAATCATATTCATTACCCATTCTGGAGTACGTCTTTCAAGAATTCCTGTTGGTGCAGGTCCAATAAATTTTTTATCTGTTCTATGGCAAGCTGTACACATTTTATCAAAAACCTCTTTTCCTTTAGTTGCCATTGCTTGGTCAACAGGAGCAGAAATATCTACAGAGGTAATTGGTCCAACGCCTTTGTTGGTCAAATCTATTGTTTTTGAGGGTTTGGTGTCAGTTGACTTTGATTCTGTTTTCTTAGTTGTTGTAGGTTGTCTTTTAAGTTGAACTTTTGTCTTTTCTTCTTTTTTTTCACCACCACCACAGCTTAAAGCAAATAGGGTAATTACTAGTGTTAAAATTTTTAGTGTTGATTTCATTTTGTTTTAGTTTTTATCTTTTCTTTGTTAAAATTTGACTGTATAATAAGTGTAAAATTATTTTACACCACAAAAGTAGTATCAACAGAGGTTTTAAAATATGACAAAAATCATATTTAGGATAAAATCATCTTTTTTATATTTACAAATCTTAGATAATTTAAAATCATGTTTTCAAACTCATCAAAATATGCTATTAAGGCAGTTTTATTTTTGGCCGTCCATTCTCATGAAAACCATAGAATTATGGTCAAGGATATTGCAAAGCCAATTAATGTCCCTCAAGCATATTTAGCCAAATTGTTACAAGCGTTGTCAAGACATAATATTATATCGTCTAAAAAAGGACCTAAAGGAGGCTTTTATTTAAGTGAAGAAAACAACCAACATACACTTATGGATGTGATTAGTGTAATAGATGGAGATGATAGGTTTAACACATGTTTATTAAGCCTTGAAAAATGCAATGCAAACAAACCATGTCCTTTACATGATTTAGCCTCACCAAGTAGGTCAATTTTTTTAAAAAGCCTTAGTGAAAATACCATAAAGAATTTTTCTAGACAAATAGAAAAAGGCGAGGTTTTTCTACCGCTTTAAAACATATATTTTAATAAGAAAAAAGCACGACATTTTACTAAAAGTTGTATTTTTGAAAAAATTTTCTTGACAGAAGAAAGTCTCAAAAAGTACAATGGATAAATATTCCTTTTTAAACGCAGCACATACAGCATATTTCGCTGACCTTTACGAACAATATTTAGAAAACCCAGATTCTATTGAACCAAGTTGGAAGGCCTTTTTTCAAGGCTATGATTTTGGAAGTGAAAATTATGGTTTAGATGGAGACATTATGGAAGGCGTTTCAACACAAATTCCTGAACACGTTCAAAAAGAATTTCAAGTAGTAAAACTTATTGATGGGTACCGAAACAGAGGTCACTTGTTTACCAAAACCAATCCAGTTCGTGCAAGAAGAAAATACGCACCAACTTTAGAAATTGAAAATTTTGGATTGTCTCAAAGTGATTTAGATACTGTATTTAGTGCAGGAGATATTTTGGGTCTTGGCAAAAAAACACTTCGAGAGATTAGAACCCATCTTGAAGCTATTTATTGTGATTCTATAGGTGTTGAGTATATGTATATACGCAAACCAGATGAAATAGAGTGGATTCAAAACAAATTAAATGTAAACGACAATCAACCAAAATTTTCTCATGATGAGAAAAAACATATTCTTAAAAAGTTAAATGAAGCGGTTTCTTTTGAGAATTTTTTGCACACTAAATATGTTGGGCAAAAACGATTTTCGTTAGAAGGAGGCGAATCCTTAATCCCAGCTTTAGATGCTTTAATTGAAAAAGCATCAGAATACGATGTCAAAGAGTTTGTCATGGGAATGGCACATCGTGGTCGATTGAGTACGCTTACCAACATTTTTGGAAAATCGGCCAAAGACATCTTTAGTGAGTTTGACGGCAAAGATTATGAACAAGAGGTTTTTGATGGAGACGTAAAATATCATTTAGGTTGGACAAGCGATAGGGTTACCGATAACGGAAAAAAAATCAACCTAAATATTGCACCAAATCCATCACATTTAGAAACCGTGGGAGCAGTAGTAGAAGGGATTACAAGAGCAAAACAAGACGATAAATATCCAGAAAACCCATCACAGGTTTTACCAATAGTAGTACATGGCGATGCAGCCATTGCAGGACAAGGACTGGTTTATGAAGTGGTGCAAATGGCTAAATTAGATGGTTATAAAACCAACGGAACTATCCATATTGTCGTCAATAACCAAATAGGTTTTACTACCAATTATTTAGATGCTCGTTCCAGTACCTATTGTACAGATGTGGCAAAAGTAACGCTCTCTCCAGTTTTACATATAAATGCAGATGATGCCGAAGCAGTAGTACATGGTGCCCTGTTTGCACTACACTTTAGAATGAGATTTAAACGTGATGTATTTATAGATTTATTAGGCTACCGAAAATATGGACATAATGAAGGAGACGAACCTAAATTTACACAACCACTCCTATATAAAGCAATATCCAAGCATAAAAACCCAAGAGATATTTATGCTGAAAAATTAATATCAGAAGGCATAATAGACGCCAATTATGTGTCTAAATTAGAAAAAGATTATAAAAACGCTTTAGAAGAAAAACTTGAAGACTCAAGAAAAATAAAGAAAACCGAAATTACACCATTCATGAGCAATGAGTGGGAAAACTATATCACAGTCGAAGAAGATAAGATGATGAAGGCTGTAGATACAACATACCCTAAAAAAGAGCTGACTAAAATCACTAAAGCTCTGGCGAATCTTCCTGAAGATAAAAAATTCATCCGAAAAATTTCTCGACTAATAGAGTCCAGACAAACCATGTTTGACGACAACAAATTGGATTGGGCAATGGCTGAACATTTAGCTTATGGAACGCTCTTAGAAGAAGGTTACGATGTGCGTATTTCAGGTCAAGATGTAGAACGCGGTACTTTTTCTCATCGTCATGCTGTGGTAAAAGTAGAAGATAGCGAAGAAGAAATCATTTTGCACAATAACATAAGCGATACACAAGGACGGTTCTTTATTTACAACTCACTATTATCAGAATATGGCGTAGTTGGTTTTGATTATGGGTATGCCATGGCTAGCCCAAAAACATTAACTATTTGGGAAGCACAATTTGGAGACTTTAGTAATGGTGCACAAATTATGTTAGACCAATACATTTCGGCAGCCGAAGATAAATGGAAATTGCAAAATGGGTTGGTTATGCTCTTGCCACATGGTTATGAAGGTCAAGGAGCAGAACACTCTTCTGCGAGAATGGAGCGTTATTTACAATTATGTGCAAAAGACAATATGTTTGTGGTAGATTGTACAACACCTGCAAATATGTATCATTTGTTGCGTAAACAAATGAAAGCCAAATTTAGAAAACCATTAATTGTATTTACACCTAAAAGTCTATTGCGCCACCCTTTAGTGGTATCAACTGTTGATGAATTTGCTAACGGAAGCTTTCAAATGTTGATAGACGATAAAAAAGCAAAAGCAGACAAGATTAAAACCTTGGTTTTTGTTACAGGAAAGTTCTATTACGATTTATTAGAAGAACAAGAAAAACTAGAAAGAAAAGATGTTGCTTTAGTAAGAATAGAGCAATTATTTCCGCTACCAATTGAAGATATACGTAGCATAGTAAGCAAATACAAAAACGCCGACGATATAGTTTGGGCACAAGAAGAACCAAGAAACATGGGAGCTTATAGCCATATGCTCATGCACCTAGAAGAGTCCAGAACTTGGAGGGCAGCGACAAGAAGACCATACAGCGCACCAGCTGCAGGTAGTTCTGTTCGTTCTAAAAAGAGACACCAACAAGTCATAGATTTTGTGTTTGATAAAACAAAAAATAATCAACGTAGATAAAATAAAAACTAAAATAGTCATACAATGATTTTAGAAATGAAAGTGCCATCACCAGGAGAATCAATCACCGAAGTTGAAATAGCAGAGTGGTTGGTAGAAGAAGGTGATTATGTAGAAAAAGACCAAGCTATTGCCGAAGTAGATAGTGATAAAGCAACGCTTGAGTTACCAGCTGAAGCTAGTGGAACCATTACACTAAAAGCTGAAGAAGGTGATGCTGTAGCTGTTGGGCAAGTAGTGTGTTTAATAGATACAAGTGCCGAGAAACCAGAAGGTAGCGCAGCTGCTAAGAAAGTAGAAAAGACTGAAACGTCACAACAAGAAACAAAATCGTCTGCACCTTCAAATGAGACCTACGCAACAGGAACACCTAGTCCAGCGGCGAATAAAATATTGGCTGAAAAAGGTATGGAAGCTTCACAGGTTAAAGGAACTGGAAGAGATGGTCGCGTGACTAAAGAAGATGCTGTAAAAGCAGTGCCTTCAATGGGGCAAGAAGTTAATGTAGAGGGACGTGGTACTTCTAGAAGTAAAATGTCAATGCTTCGTCGTAAAGTTGCCGAACGCTTAGTAGAAGCAAAAAATACAACTGCAATGCTTACTACTTTTAACGAAGTAGATATGTCACCAATTTTTGATTTACGTAAGCAGTATAAAGAAGAATTTAAAGAAAAGCATGGAGTAAGCTTAGGTTTTATGAGTTTTTTCTCATTAGCTGTTGTTAGAGCATTACAAATGTATCCAGCTGTGAATTCTATGATTGATGGAAAAGAAATGTTGAGTTATGACTTTGTGGATATTTCAATTGCTGTTTCTGGACCTAAAGGGCTCATGGTTCCAGTGATTAGAAATGCTGAAAACTTATCATTTAGAGGTATTGAATCTGAAGTTAAGCGATTGGCAATTCGTGCTCGTGATGGTCAAATCACAGTTGATGAAATGACAGGAGGGACCTTTACAATCTCAAATGGCGGTGTGTTTGGAAGTATGTTATCTACACCAATCATTAACCCACCGCAAAGTGGAATTTTAGGTATGCACAACATAGTGGAGCGCCCAGTGGCTATTGATGGTAAAGTAGAAATACGTCCAATAATGTTTGTGGCATTATCGTATGACCATAGAATTATTGATGGTAAAGAATCTGTAGGTTTCTTGGTAGCTGTTAAAGAAGCATTAGAAAATCCTATCGAGTTATTAATGGATAATGATGTTAAAAAAGCTTTAGAATTGTAAAGAGCAAATACATAGTTGGATAAACGCCGAACAAGAGTTACCACAAATCATCGCACCTATTATGGATCGCCGTACTGAACAAATTGGTCAATACGTTGCAATGTTAGTAGAAAATGGCGCAACTATTCAAATAGGTATGGGGAAAATCCCGTCTGCGGTATTACGCTATTTAGCAAACCATAAAGACTTAGGGGTGCATAGTGAAATGCTCTCAGATGGCATAATAGACTTGATGCTTTCTGGGGTAATAAACAACCGCAAAAAAACTTTCCATAAAGGTAAAACCGTGGCCAGTTTTTGTGTCGGTACACGTCGGCTATACAAATTTGTTGATGGCAATCCGCATGTTGAATTTTATCCTAGCGAACACGTCAATTCGCCGGTCAACATTGCCCGAAATGAAAAAATGGCCTCTATTAATAGTGCTATTGAAGTTGATTTAACTGGCCAAGTAGTGTCTGACTCTATTGGCTATCATTTTTATAGTGGTATTGGCGGGCAAGTAG
>CAKZMU010000010.1 GCA_937129145.1 uncultured Lacinutrix sp.
AATAGAACTAATAGAATTGATTTTACATCCTATCAATCGCCTCTTGCTTTTTTTTGATATTCCAACCCAATATTTTACGGAAGTATTTCAAACTGATTTGAAACTCGTCTTGAATACAGGTCTTAAATTCCCTCCCTAAGACTATTAATGTATATGGACGCATGAATAGCTTAGTATTCGGTACATCGGGTTCATACATCTGTTTGTATCTCCATATTATTCTTTTGGCACGATTCAATTGATTTTGTAAACGCACCTTTCGATTCATTGATTTTTTCATAATCGTTTGTTTTTGATGCTTAAAAAAATTCATAGAGTGAGCATAGTATTAGACCTCATTCTATGTCATAGTATTTGTAGTAGGTATTAGACGAATTCGCTGCACAGAGCTTTAAACTGCTTTTCGTCTTTCATAGTATTTAAGGTTTCTGCTCCGTAGTGCAGTATCATATCCGTGGCGATTTGATAATTCCACCACATTCCCGAACTGAAAATAATATCTACTGTTCTTTTATTATCAATGCCATGATACTTACAGAAAACACTTAAGTCATTAGAACTGATACGGGGAATACTGACCACATTCATTCTTCTTACAAAGGGCGTATAAATGTTCTGTTCATAGGCGTGTTTCAATGTTCCATCCTTCTTCAATCCCGCTATTTTAAAAAGACGGAGTTTGGTTTCGGGCATACCGCAGATAATAATGGAAATCAGTCCTTCGGTTGCAGTATGGAAATTTTTAATTTTCCTAAGAGTTTTAGGTGGTATTTCCTCTGCCTCATCTATAATAAGTATGGGGTAAGTATTGCTGAGATTAGAGTCCGTATTGGTTTCCAATTTATTCAATATGATTCGCATGAGATACTTGGCTGTCCAATTGGATTTCCTCTTTTCGGGAGCTTTATGCACTCCTAAATCTAGCAGACCCATTTCCAATGCAATACGCTCTAAAAGCTCTCGATAATGCAAGGTTTTATCTAATCGAACCATATAAACTGAACTCCTCGATTGATTGGCAAAGGCTCTCATAACTTTGGACTTACCCAATCCCGAACCACCTACTAACAAATCAAAGCAGGGTTCTACTCTGTGTTTTCTATTTCTTCGTCCCTTACGAGCTTGCATAGCAGTATGCCATATCTTTTGAAATTGGGAAACATCTTCTACTAATTCATGCTTTCCCTCATTGTTCTCAATTCTATCTAATAGATTATTGAGAAATCCCAAAGAATAGTGTTTAGAGTCCTCAAGAATAGCTTCTATCTCTTTGACACTAATACCCGTTAAATATCGAAGTTCTACCGTGCTATAAAGTTCATCTTTCATAAGACGTTCCAACATAGATTTTACCTCCCCTTGCAATTTTGAAATTGGCATATTTGCTGTCGCTGTTGTCATATTACTTGGGTTACTAGCTATAACTATTCGTTGTATGTTAGTCATGATTATCTATTAGTTGTTCATTATCCAATGGTACTTCCTTCATTTCCCCTGTAATTCTATCTTTTATCCATATCGTTTCGTCTTGTGTCTTTTTCTCCTCCTCCATAAAGGCTTGCTGATGTTCCTTCTCCAATGGATTAACAATGATGCGCTTAGGCTGTTTTCCCCCTCTTGTGGCAATTTTCTCTTGCCTTGCGACACTATCTTCAACTTCTGTATTATAGACGCTGTCGTCGCCCTCTTTTTGCTCTCTAGCGAGTTCTTTAATCATTTTCTGAAAGTCTCGATAGATTTTAAGGAGTTTCATATCATTGTTAATCGCTGCTACATAGCTGACCTCATCTTTGAGCTTCCATGTATCTTGATAGACTCCGCCTTTTTCTATCGGCTTATCAAATATATATGCGAACTCCGCTCCATAGTTTTCGACATACAAGGTCAGCTTTCCTTTAGTCGGGTGATTGTTCAATGGCGTATTGAGATAAAGCGTAGCTCCTCGGTCTCTGCCATCTTCGGTAAAGAGGTTCGGAAAATAGGTATAAGCAATATGGTTGTTCTTTATCTCTAATCCCTCTGTGGTCAATCTCTTTTTATGGCAATGACCTATGAGCATAGTTTTTTGTATCTCGTCTAAGGCAATCCCTCGGCATTCCTTTTCAGCATAGATTTGATTCGGAGATTTATTCATAGGCTTATCGCTGATGGTTTTGATTTTTCTATCATTCCACTTATCTCTGCCAATAGTCTTAAACCAATGGCTTGCTAATTCATAGGGCTGTGCTTGTCTTTGAGCTTCTTTGTATTGCTCCAAGCTCAATTGAGAGTTTTCTCCTCTCGCTGTCAAGTTCTGTCCCGAATAAGCGGGTCGCTCTTTGAGGATAGCAGAGAATCGATTGATAAAGTTCTCAGCGACTTTACCTCTTGATAGTCCTGCGGTCGTAGGAAAGAATATCATTCCATGCTCCTCGCAAAATCGCTTTAACATACGGAAGCCTCCGCCTCTATCACATTGAAAGACTTTGGGAAGAACCCCTGTGGTACGGATGGCATCTTTGAGGGCTTCTAAGAAATTTTTCGCGCCACTCTTAGCGATTGTCCCCAAATTTGCGACCATTTCCTCAGAGGTCATGCCAATCCCTGTATCTGTCACGGTCAGGGTTTTAGCATCTTCGTCCCATGTGATATGAATATCGAGTTCAGCATCTGCATCAAGGATGTCACTTTCGGTAAGTTGCTGAAATTGCATCCGATTCAGGGCATCCGAGGCATTGCTGACCAACTCGCGCAGGAAAATTTCGCGCTCGGTATAAAGTGAGTGAATTAAAATATCAAGCAGTTGTTGTGTCTCTGCCTGAAATGTATAGGTATTGCTCATGTGCTTATGCTCCAAATAATTATAATTGAGTTGTTTTACGGGGTGAATTATGCCACAGACTTGTTAGATTTAAGTTAAAAATTAGGGGCAATTTTGAGGGCTTGAAAACTTGATACAAAGTCAGAAATAGCAAAAGTTTTCTTAGTGCGCTTTAACG
>CAKZMU010000011.1 GCA_937129145.1 uncultured Lacinutrix sp.
GTGAAAATTGTTGAATCTGGCTTAAAAGTAACCGTTGTTCCTCTTTTATCAGTTGTCCCTGTTTTTTTAACTGGATACAATGCTTTCCCACGTTCATATTCTTGCTCCCAAATATCTCCTTCTCTATAAACAGTCGCTTTTAAACTTTCTGATAAGGCATTAACACAACTTACACCAACACCATGCAAACCTCCAGAAACTTTATAAGAATCTTTATCGAACTTACCTCCAGCTCCAATTTTAGTCATTACAACCTCTAATGCTGAAACACCTTCCTTTTTATGAAGGCCAACTGGAATACCACGACCATCATCTTCTGTCGTAATCGAATTGTCCTCATTAATAGTCACTGTAATATTATCACAATGTCCAGCTAAAGCTTCATCAATAGAGTTATCTACCACCTCATAAACCAAATGGTGTAAACCACGCGTACCAACATCTCCAATATACATGGATGGACGCATACGAACGTGCTCCATTCCTTCTAGTGCTTGAATACTATCGGCTGAATAATTATGTTTGTTAAACTCTTCTTTTTCTTGGCTCATATTATAATTTAATATTAGTTAATTCCATTTATTTGTTCCGAAAAAAAAGGACACTATAAAGCATCCTTCTGAATACATACAAATATACAATTATATAACCTCATTTTTAAGGTTTTTATTGCATTTATCACATAATTATCAACATTTGTTAATTTCTTAAAAACGTCTTAAATCGCTTAAAAAGCACCTTAAATTTGATTTCGTTGTTTTTTTAACCTTCATCTAAAATGAAATTTTGTTATCGTTAGTATAAAGCGGTTTTTTGAAATTTGAGACTTAAAAATTTGAAGAAATTTCGGCAGATTTTCAGTTAATCTAACGGTGTAATTCCCGACCCATTTGTATTTGGATATACAATTTTTCCGTAGTCTAATGTTATGCCTTTTGTTGTATCGTTTTTTAGTAACATGGCACCATCTGCATCTATATAATCTAAAAGTGGCGCAATTTGCGCTAGATTTGAGATGCCAACAGTAGATTCTGCCATACAACCAGCCATGACTTTTAAGTTTAATTCTCGTGCCTTTTTAATCATTTTTAAAGCTGGCGTTAGTCCACCACATTTCATGAGTTTTATGTTGATGCCATGAAAACCATCAGCACATTTTTCAACATCTTCCAATCGTTGGCAACTTTCGTCTGCAATTAAGGGTAACACGCAGTTTTGTTTTAAGCGTTTCATTCCTTCCCAATCATCAGCTTTAAGTGGTTGCTCTATAAATTCCACACCTAGTTCTTTTAGTTTTATTGCATTTTGCAATGCTTCTTCTACAGTCCAAGCGCAATTGGCATCTATTCTAAACACAGCATCAGTTATTTTTCTAAGCTCCTTTACAATTTCTACATCGTGTTCTGTACCCAATTTAATTTTATAAATTGGCCAAGGTGTTTCGAGAATTTTCTGCTTCATTACCTGAATGGAATCTATGCCAATGGTGTAATCGCTTAATGCTGCTTGGTTAGATACATCGCAAAAATAACTTCTTGTGGTTCTTTTTTGTGATTTTGCGTAATAATCCCAATAGGCACAGTTAATCGCACATAAAGTAAAGTAATCATCTTTAAGGTTGGCTTCCAATAACTGCCATAAATTATCAGGATGTATTCCAAATGCGTTTTCAATAATGTTTTGTGATTTTAAAATAGATTGCCCAATCTTTTCTTGTGAAATATTGTAATATGGATAGGGAATGGCTTCGCCATAACCAGTATGTACACCATTTGAAACTGAAACCACAACAGTGTCTTGACTAGTTCTAGTTGACCTAGAAATGGTAAATGGGTGTTTTAAGATAAGTTTATATTGCTTTGACCGAAGCTCTAATTTCATGCGTTAAAAATACTAATCTTATCTTTTAAATAATCCTAAAACAGCATCCCATTTCCAAATTAAAAAAGCAACAAATAGAAAAACTCCATTAAAAATAGCTATAGACATAAGAAAAGGAGTCCAAGTATCAAAAGTTACTACTTCTGGAACATACAAAATGCTATCTCCTGAATTACTATTAGTAATTAAATGTCTCGTCGCCCAATTATTACCTAAATGAATTCCTATTGGGAAAAACAATGTTCTAGATTTTAATAAAGCCGTCGCAAACAGCAAATGGCCAACAGGAATAGTTATTGCAAGCATAATTATCATTCCTTTATTGCTCAATACATTTTCATCGAGTACATGTATAAGCATAAACAGAATTGAAAAAATGACATTAGCTATAACTACATTAGAAACCTCAATAGTTTTCTTAAACACATAGCCTCTAAATAAAAGCTCTTCGGTTGCCACTTGAGGCAATATAAAATAGAAAGCATACAACATGGCTTCATAATTAATTGACGTAGAAGCCTCAAACGTTTCACCAACATATAATGCTCTAAAATATTTTGCGCCTAATAAAACTAATGCTCCTATTAAAACACCTAACAGCAAAAACGCTACGGTTTTAAAGTTTAAATTAAGCCCTATTTCTTTCAGAGATTTTCCTTCTCTTTTATATAAAAACCAAGTTGCTAAAACCAATAACAATGGTGCAACATACGGAAAGTATTGCTTTACCAAACCATTATTAACCAATACACTTATAAACAAGGCACAGGCAAATAATATAATTGCCAAAACAAATTTTGAACTAACTGGAAATTTTTTAAATAGTGTTTTCATTACTTTCGATTGACTGTGTTGGTTTAAAAATATTTGAATTATAACGCAATACTAATTTCACAAAAAGTAACATCATTATTCCAGGAAACAATCCTTTGAAAAGATTGAAATAAAGCCAATTCCAATCTACTAATTGTAATTTATTTATTGCTTTAAAAATCAATTCGCCATAAGGTTGTGACTCAAAGAAAAAGGCATTCATAAGGTTTACGCCTAAGTGAAATCCTAAAGCCAACATTATCGATTTTGTTTTGTGAAACGTATATGCCCAAACATATCCTGTAAATCCAGTTACTAAAACTACATAGAGGATTGGGATAATTTTAGCTTCTGTCATACCATAAGAAAACACATGGTAAACACCAAAGCATAACGCCGAAATTAAAATCCCCCATTTAGCTCCAAGCCTACTAATTAGTATGTATAGTAGCGCTCCTCTAAACACTAAATCTTCAGTTAACGCAGACCTAATATGGTACACAAATGCATCAAAAATTGATTGATAGTTAATACTAGATTGCATTTCCCAATCTACTTTTAAAACAAGAGTTTCAACATAAATATTTAATAAAGTCACGAGCATTATAAACACCATTCCAATTACAAATTGAATGACTCGTTTTCCAGTTGGCACAATACCTAGAACTTCAATATTCTTTTTCTCAATGAAATGCAAGAGCACCCACGAGACTACTATTATTACTAATAATCCTAACATATTATATGATTTTAAAAATTAAAAACTATCCCTTTTTAGGTTTTAAAAAAGGAATTGAGAGTGGGTAATTACATGTGCCAGAACCTAAAGCTGACATCACATTTTTAAGACTAATAATGATACCAAAAAGAAATACTGCTCCTGTAACAAAAAAGTTAAATCCCGGAAAAACAAAAAACAGTAATAAAGATATTATTATTAATAGATTGATTGTGCAATGGAAATTAACAACTGCACGACCATGAACATCGTATATTTTATTATCTTCTGCTTTACTCATCCATGTAAACAATGGAAATAACACATTGGCAAATGGAATAATTAACCCGAAAAAAGGTGAGGCATGTAACAGCAACATCCACTTGCGTTGTATGGTTTCTTCTTTAGGGTTATCGAGTACCAACAAGTCATCTACCTCAACATTTAAACCAACAGCCAATAGTTTTACTGTTTGTAAATGTGGTTGCACATCGCCTTTTTCTATACGTTGAATGGTACGCACTCCAACCGTAGTTTTATCGGAAAGGTCTTCTTGAGTGAGTCCTTTTAGCTTACGTTGATAGATTAAATTTTCGCTTAATGTTTTCGTTTTCATTTTAATTATTTTGATGACACAAATCTACGGCAGATTGTTGGTTATTAGCACGTCATTTAAATGTCACCTAGCTGTCATTTATAGTAAATATAGGTGTTTCAAGCAGAAAACAAATCTTTTTTATAAAAACTTAATGTGCTAAACAAAAGAAGGTTGACAAATTGCCAACCTTCTTTCAATAACTAACTAACCAACCAAATTAGCTATTTAATATGCATCATCATGTACCTTAGCAACTGCTCTACCACTTGGGTCGTTCATGTTTTTAAAAGCTTCGTCCCATTCCAGCGCAATTTTAGTACTACATGCTACACTTGGTTCTTGTGGTACGCTTAACGCAGCTGCATCACTTGGGAAATGCGACTCAAAAATGGTACGATAATAATATTCTTCTTTGTTTTGTGGTGTTTGAATTGGGAATCTAAAATGGGCGTTTTCTAATTGCTCATCTGTCACTTCTTTTTCCACAACTTCTTTCAAGGTATCAATCCAACTATAACCAACACCATCACTAAATTGTTCTTTTTGTCGCCATGCTACAGATTCTGGCAACATACCCTCAAAGGCTTTTCTAAGCACCCATTTTTCCATGCGTTCTCCGTTAATCATTTTGTCTTGTGGATTAATGCGCATAGCCACATCCATAAATTCCTTATCTAAAAATGGCACACGACCTTCAATTCCCCAAGCTGCTAAACTTTTGTTCGCCCGTAGGCAATCATACATATGCAACTTGCTTAATTTACGTACTGTTTCTTCGTGAAACTCTTTAGCATTTGGTGCTTTATGAAAGTATAAATAGCCTCCAAATAACTCGTCTGCTCCTTCACCAGACAATACCATTTTAATTCCCATAGATTTAATAACTCTTGCCATTAAATACATTGGTGTACTTGCACGTATGGTAGTAATATCATAAGTTTCTAATTGGTAGATTACATCTTTAATAGCGTCTAAACCTTCTTGGATGGTAAATTTTATTTCATGATGAACCGTTCCAATATGGTCAGCTACTTTTTGCGCTGCTGCCAAATCTGGCGAGCCATCCAATCCAACAGAAAAACTATGCAGTTGTGGCCACCAAGCTTGTTCTTTATCATCGGCTTCTATACGACGCTCTGCATATTTCTTTGCTATTGCTGAAGTTACCGAAGAATCTAATCCGCCAGATAATAGCACACCATAAGGCACGTCACTCATTAATTGTCTGTGTACAGCATCTTCCAATGCTTGACGTACTTCGGCTATTTCTGTTTTGTTATCTTTTACAGCTTCATAGTCTTCCCAATCACGTTTGTACCATTGTACAAACTCACCATCTGTCATATAATGCCCTGGAGGGAATAATTCAATTTTAGTGCAAACACCTTCCAAGGCTTTTAATTCTGAAGCCACATAAAATGTTCCTTGTTTGTCCCAACCAATGTATAGTGGAATAATTCCCATGTGGTCGCGAGCAATAAAATATTCATCTTTTTCAACATCATAAATAGCGAAACCAAAAATGCCATTCATCTCGTCGATAAAATCACATCCTTTTTCTTTGTATAATGCTAGAATTACTTCGCAGTCGCTTTCAGTTTGAAATTTATATTCAGGAAATTGTGAACGCAACTCTCTATGATTGTATATTTCGCCATTAGCAGCAAGAATGAGTTTTTTATCTTCACTAAACAAGGGTTGCTTCCCAGAAGCTGGGTCCACAATTGCCAAACGCTCGTGTGCTAATATGGCTTTATCATCACTATAAACACCACTCCAATCTGGTCCACGATGACGAATGGTTTTTGCCATTTCTAGAATTTGAGGTCTTAATTTTTCTGATGTTTCTTTTAAATCGAAGGCACATACAATACCACACATAATCTTTATCTTTAATTATTATAGTACAAATGTGTAAATAACATATCATATTATAAACATTTACATTGTTATTAGTTATAATTTGTAATTATAGTTGCATGTATTTATATTTTTTTGAAATCAAAACCTATAAAAATAACCCAATGCGCTTGCAAATTGTAAAGTTTTAACAAAACCTTTCAAGTTTTATGTTTTGTAATCAATATTTTTAGAAATCTAAAACAATTAAAATTTAACATGAAAAAATTAAAGATTACACTCGTATTATTATTAGTAGCAACTGTTACATTTGCCCAAAAAAGCCCAAGAAAACAAGCAACAGGAAATATTGGTGCTGTAGCTGTAGAAGTTGATTATGGTGCACCAAGTGTTCGAGATAGAGCAATTTGGGGGGATTTAGTTCCTTTTGGAAAAGTATGGAGAGCTGGAGCAAATGAAAATACAACTATATCATTTGATAAGGATGTAACTGTTGGGGATCAAAAAGTTCCAGCTGGCAAGTATGGATTATTCCTTATTCCAAATGAAGGAGAAAAATGGATTGTTGTATTAAGTAAAAAGAACGATGCCTGGGGATCAAATGGGTACAGCAAAGAAAATGATTTAATTCGTTTTAAGGTTAGTCCTAAGAAAAGTGATGAAAGTGTTGAACAAATGGCTTTTCATATCGATAAAAAAGGTGTGAAATTTGCATGGGAAAAAGTAAAGGTTTGGATTCCTATAAAATAGAACTCCAACGAAACTAATTATCAAGACCTCGAACTTTCGAGGTCTTTTTATTTTAATAAATATTATATTGATGTGTAAAGTTTAACAAAACCTTTCGACTTTTAAATTAACTATTCTATATTTTTAAAAACTTAATTAAATAAACAAAAATGAAAAAATCATCATTAATTACTAGTATCGCCTTTGCATTTGTAATGTTATTATCAACAAATGTAGAAGCACAGAAATTTCCAGGTCTTGATAAAAGTCCTATGGATGCTGCCTCTCACCCTAACGATTACAAAGTAGCTAACAAAGTTGCAAAAATCGTTTATGGTCGTCCGCAATTAAAAGACCGTTCTTTAGAAAAACTTGCTCCTAACGGAAAGCAATGGCGTTTAGGTGCTAATGAAGCTGCCGAAATTACATTTTATAAAGATGTGACATTTGGAGGAAAAGCCATTAAAGCTGGAACGTACACGATGTCTGCAATTCCAGGAGAAAAAGAATGGACATTAATTTTAAGCTCAGACCTTAATGTCTGGGGAAGTTATTTTTATAACAAAGCAAACGATGTTGCCAGAATTACAGTAAAAGCAAGTATGGCTGATGAATCTTTAGAAGCGTTTTCTATTGTATTCGATAAAGATGGCACCATGCACATGGGTTGGGGTAAAGTTAGAGTATCAGTACCAATGATGTAAAACATTATATTACACCATAAAAAAAACCCAGACATAATCGTCTGGGTTTTTTATTACGGAATGTTCAAATATTTATGTGTTTGCAAGGATACTTTCCATTTAGGATGTTCCATGACGTAATCAACAATTAAAGGGATTACTTTGTCGCTTTTACTCCATTCGGGTTGTAAATACAAAATGCAATCCTTATTCACTTTTGCCGCTTGCTCTTCGGCAAACTTAAAATCCGCTTTGTTGTAAACTATTACTTTTAGTTCATTTGCTTTTTTATACACTTCTTCAGTAGGTAATTTTAGTTTTTTTGGTGACAGACAAATCCAGTCCCACTCGCCGGTTAATTTATAAGCTCCTGAAGTTTCAATATGAATTTTAGCACCTTTCTCTTTCAATCCTTTGGTTAAATTGGTCATGTCCCAAGTTAAAGGCTCACCTCCTGTAACAACTACTGTATCGCTATATTTTACAGCATTTTCAACAATTTTAGAGGTTTTAGTTGGAGGATGCAATTCTGCATTCCAGCTTTCTTTTACATCGCACCAATGACAACCAACATCACAACCACCAATTCTTACAAAATAAGCAGCAGTTCCTTTGTGATAACCTTCACCTTGAATGGTATAAAACTCTTCCATTAACGGAAGCATTTCACCTTTATTTACAAGTGTTAAAATGTCTTTATTCATAGGCGGCAAATATACGTAATACTTTTTGCAGAAATTAAACATTTATACCTTTGTGACTTTTTTTATATTTTTGAGTCTTAATAAAAGTGTCAATTTATTAATCAACAAATAATGAAAAGAATAATCCTCCCATTTATTCTAATACTAGCTTGTACTTTTTTTTCTCAAGCCCAAGTTGGAATAAATACCACAACACCTGACCCTTCGTCTATTTTAGATATAGAATCGTCCAATCGTGGTTTTTTACTTCCAAGAGTTAACTTAACAAGTATAAATGATGTTACCACAATTCCTTCGCCAACTGAAGGTTTAATAGTATACAGCCTTTCAACCAACAGCTGTAATTTGCCTGCTGGTTTATACATATTTGATGGTACAGTATGGCAAAGAGTGAGTTTTTCTGGTGGAAGCAATACGTATCCAAGATTGATAAGAGATGAAATAGGTGTAGGCAATGTAACATTTACAGCTTATTCTTCAACAAATACTTACGCTAATTATACATCCTTATTTGACAATATAGATAATACTGGAGCCGCCACCTTTCATTCTCAAAGAAGTGGCTCTCCTGCTGGAGATTGGGGTTTTGGCATCACATTGCCAAGTCAGTATTTTATCTCACAACTAATTTTAGATGGTAGAAATGATTGCTGTACAAATAGAATACAAAATGTTGTTATTAGACTCTATAGCTGTGGTAATTTAGTGTATTCAAGTCCAGCAATAAGCACATCTACAACTGGCGACAATAGTGTTTCAATTCCAAATATTTATGCCGATGAAATTAGAATTATAGTTCCAAGCGGCGGAACAACTCCTGGTGGCGCAGTAATTAACTTCTCGGAGTTAGATGTTGTAGGCTACTTGTAGGTTTAATAAGTTCTTTGTTTGAGCTTTTTTTATAGTTTTACTTATTTTTTTCTTCTTTAGTTTTCATGTATTTTTATGAAAATTTTCTAGACCATGACTCGCAAAGACCAATTCTTTAATCATATTACTGAAGGCAACACATTTAAAGGTGATTACATTACTTTAGGTTCGGCTATTTTAGATGAAGAAACCGTAAAAAATGCCTATGTAAAAGTGCCTTTAAAAACCATGAATAGACATGGTTTAATTGCAGGTGCTACTGGAACTGGCAAAACCAAAACCCTACAAGTATTAGCTGAAAACTTAAGCGAACAAGGAATTCCTGTATTGTTAATGGACATTAAAGGTGATTTGAGTGGATTGGCACAACCTAGTCCTGGACATCCAAAAATTGACGAACGTCATGAAAAAATAGGATTGCCTTTTGACCCAAAAGCATTTCCAGTTGAAATCATGACACTATCAGAACAAGATGGTGTGCGATTGAGAGCCACCGTAAGTGAGTTTGGTCCTGTTTTAATTTCTAGAATTTTAGATGTTTCTGAAACGCAAGCTGGAATCATTTCAGTGATTTTTAAGTATTGCGACGATAATAAATTACCGCTTTTAGATTTAAAAGATTTCAAGAAAATTCTTCAGTATTCAACTAATGAAGGTAAAAAGGAATTTGAAGAAGCCTATGGCAGAATTTCTACTGCATCAACAGGTGCTATTTTGCGTCGTATTGTAGAATTGGAGCAACAAGGAGGCGATTTGTTTTTTGGCGAGAAAAGTTTTGAAGTTGAAGATTTAGTGCGAACTACCAGAGATGGTCGTGGCTACATCAATATTATTAGATTAACCGATATTCAAGATAAGCCAAAATTATTTTCAACATTTATGCTGAGTTTATTGGCAGAAATTTATGAAACGTTTCCTGAGCAAGGTGATTCTGGAAGACCAGAATTGATTATGTTTATTGATGAAGCACATTTAATTTTCAACGAAGCATCAAAAGCATTGCTCAATCAAATTGAAAGCATCGTTAAACTCATTAGAAGTAAAGGAATTGGTTTATATTTCGTCACCCAAAATCCAACCGATGTCCCTGAAGCTGTGCTAAGTCAGTTAGGTTTAAAAGTGCAACATGCCTTACGTGCGTTTACAGCTAAAGATAGAAAAGCTATAAAATTGACCGCTCAAAATTATCCAGATACCGAATATTACGATACTGCCGAAGTATTGACATCCTTAGGAATTGGTGAAGCTTTGGTTTCTGCCCTAGATGAAAAAGGGCGACCAACACCATTGGCTGCTACCATGATGCGAGCACCTATGAGCCGAATGGATATTTTAACCAAAAAAGAGCTTAATCAATTACTGGATGATTCAAAATTAACCTTAAAGTACAACGAAGAAATTGACCGTGAGAGTGCTTATGAAATGCTCAATGAAAAAATTAAAACAGCCGAAGAATTAAAGAAAAAAGAAGACGAACGCTTAGCATTAGAAAAAGAACGAGAAGCCATTAAAAAAGAAAAAGCATCCAAATCTAGAAGAAAATCGTCGTCAAGATACCAACGCCAAAATCCTGTCGTTAAAGTATTAACAAGTGCCACGTTTATACGTGCTGTATTTGGCGTACTTAAAAAGGTAATAAAATAGCCCATAATAGGCATTTAGCAAATAATCCATAAAAGAAGCATCGTAAAATTTTAGTAAATGAAAAAATACTCAATCATAGCCTTAATTCTATCAATTACACTATTTATTTCTTGTAATAAAGAACAAGACCCTTTTCAAATAGCTACGAATAATATTGGTAATTTAACCGATTCCACACAGGTAAAAGATTTAAAAATGGTATTTGCCAACGACTCTATTGTTACTTCGGTAAGTGGTGATGAATTTAGCGGCAGCACAAACGATATTATTGTTTACGACAAAGGAGGCAAAGAATTGTTGGTGTTATCACCTTCGCAATCTTTAGATTCTACAGCCACTATTAGAACGGTTCGAGTTATAGACGAGCGTTTTAAAACTCCAAAAGGCTTAAACGCAAACAATACATTTAAAGATGCTAAGGATAATTACAAAATTTCAAGCATACAAAATTCTTTGCGCAATATAATAGTATCGATTGATGATATTAATGCCTATTTCACCATCGATAAAAATGAATTACCAGCAGAAATGCGTTTTGATATGAATTTAAACATAGAAGCTATTCATATTCCTGATAATGCTAAGATTAAGAACTTTTTTATTCAATGGTATTAGATGAAAAAATACACCATACAAAAAAGTCCATTTATAGTTCCAACCAACGATGGTAAACTCATCGAGGAACATTTTGGAAATGCCACAAACAACAATTCAAATTTAAGCATCGCGCACATGGTTGCACCTCCCGATTGGAGTGAGCCTTTTCAAACACCTGAGTTTGATGAATACACCTATATTATTAAAGGTAAAAAGCAATTCGTTATTGATGGAGAAACTATTGTTTTAGAAGCTGGACAGTCTATTAAAATCAATAAAAATGTGCGAGTACAATACTCCAATCCGTTTACCGAACCTTGCGAATATCTCGCCATTTGTACACCTGCTTTCTCAATAGACAAGGTTAATAGAGAAGATTAAGTCTAATTATTTTCATGCAAAAATATATCATCAAACTTATTGGTTCGTACCTCAACGTATTAAGTTATGTTTCGGCAGATTATGCTGCAAACAAAGCACTACATTTATTTTCTACACCTCGCAAAGGAAAGTTATCTCCAAAACAAACTGCATTCCTAAATTCAGCTGAAAAAGAAATTTTGAAATACGACGATTTAAGCATTGCCACCTACCATTGGAAAGGAGACAAAGCAACCATTTTATTAGCTCATGGTTGGGAAAGTAATTCGGCACGTTGGAAACGAAAAATAGAGGTTTTTATAAACGAAGGTTTTAATGTTATTGCCTTAGACGCTCCAGCTCATGGTGCTTCTGGAAGCAAACTTTTTAATGCCTTGCTCTATGCAGAATTTATAAATGTGGTAGCACAAAAATACCAACCAAAAATAGTCATTGGTCACTCGGTTGGTGGTATGGCGTTGGTGTTTTATCAGCAGAAATATCAACTGGATTCAATTCAAAAAATAGTGTTACTTGGAGCGCCTTCTGAGTTTGAGGGTATTTTAAAAGACTATATTAATCTTTTAGGTTACAACAAAAAAATTGAAAAGAGTTTAGGCAGAGTAATCATTAATCGTTTTGGTGCTGAGCCAACTGAATTTTCAACATCAAAATTTGCAAAGGATATTACAGCCGAAGGACTTATTATTCATGATGTAAAAGACCCAATTATACCATTTTCGGATGCAAAACTCATTGAATCCAATTTCAAGAACAGTTCCTTGATTTCTACTAAAGGACTGGGACATTCGCTTAACAACGCTAAGGTTACCGAAAGCATTGTGGACTTTATCAAAAACTAATAGTATTTTTGTCTTATGGCTGAAAAATTAACACGACTCAATAAATATTTAAGTGAAGCTGGTTACTGTTCCCGTCGAGCAGCCGACAAGCTTATTGAAGACCGTCGTGTCACCATCAATGGCACTGTGCCAGAAATGGGAACCAAAGTCGCTGAACAAGATGTGGTCGCTGTTGATGGAGAAATTATTAAAAGAAAAGACGTTAAACGCACTTACTTAGCATTTAACAAGCCTATTGGTATTGTTTGCACCACAGACACCAAAGTGGAAAAAGATAATATTATTGACTTCATAAATTATCACAAGCGTATCTTCCCAATTGGTAGATTAGATAAACCAAGTGAGGGCTTAATATTGCTTACTGATGATGGCGATATCGTCAATAAAATACTTAGAGCGAGCAATAACCACGAAAAAGAATATGTGGTCACTGTAGATAAACCCATTTCACAAACTTTTATAAAGAGAATGTCTGGTGGTATTTTTATTGAGGAATTAGGCAAAACCACAAAAAAATGTAAAGTTAAAAGAATCAATTCACACACGTTTAGCATTATTTTAACCCAAGGTTTAAACAGACAAATACGACGTATGTGTGAGTATTTAAATTACGATGTGCAAACTTTAAAACGTACTCGCATTATGAATATAAAACTGGACGTTCCTGTTGGTAAACATCGTGAATTAACAACACAAGAGTTTAATGATTTAAGCAAACTTCTTGAGGATTCCACAAAAACTTATCAGCCAAAAACGTCTAATAAAGCACGTCAAGAGTCATAAATGTTTCAGTTGTTAAAAAACATATCAAATACCAAGCGCAGTATTTTAATTATTGCTTTAATTGTGGTTTTGGCAATTACATTTGAAACGTTTCAGCAGCTCTATTATATCAAACGATTTCAAATTGCCGATGGCGTTAGTTTTTTCGAATTATTAAAAACGCAATCCTATCGTTGGGTTATTTGGCTATTATTATCGTTGGTTTTAATTTGGTATTCAAAAACTCAAATATCAAAAAAGAAAACCACGCTTAGTATTTTAAAACTTGCTGGACTCATCATTAGTTTAGTGATTGTTAATGTGGTTATTATTTCGTTAAGCCAATTGTTTATTTCTGGTGATATGTTTACTTTTTCAGGGTTGTTTTCAGAGTATCTACCCTTTTTCATGTACCAAAAAGCACCCATTTACACGCTTGGTTACATTGCTATTAGTATGATTCTGTATTTATATTTTCAGAATGAAAAACTTCAAATTGAGGTTCAGGAGCTTTCAGAATTAAAACTAACCAATGCGCGACTTTTTAAAAAACTAAACTCCAAAATTGACGAAAAGGCGACCGTTTTAAATATTAAAATTGGTAACAAACGTAAAATAATTCCTGTTGAAGACATTAGTTGGATTGAAGCAGATGATTACTGTGTAAAAGTACATACAACCAACAATGGCAGTTACACCATGCGTAGTTCGCTAAAAGCTTTAGAAGACAAACTAAGTGCAAATTTTTTAAGAGTACATAGAAAAGCTATCGTTAATATGTCCTTTGCCAAAGAGCTACATATATCTGGTTCGCCAAATCTAATTCTTGAAAATGAGATGCAAATTCCTGTGTCGAAAAGCAATTTAAAAACAGTAAAGGATTTTCTTAATTAGTATTTTATTAACCAAGTTTACTGCAAAAAAGTTACTGTTCTCTGCAATATGCTAGTAATAGACGTATATTTTAGTTTGATTTGAATTCAATCTAAAAATAACTGTTATGAAATTATTACTCACCATTAGTCTAACATTACTCACTACCATCTCTTTTGCACAATACAAATATGATGCATCTAAAAAATTTCCCTACGGAAAAGCGAATCCTGAGGCTCCAGAACAAATTAAAGATTTTGAGCCCATGATTGGTTCTTGCAATTGCACATCGACCACGAGAAAGCAAGATGGAAATTGGAACGAACCAGAAGACATTATTTGGAACTGGAAATACATTATGAATGGTAATGCTGTTCAAGATGAAACCTTAAAACCAGATGGTGCACACTCTGGAAGCATTAGGCAATTTATTGCCGATAGCAGCAAATGGTATGTACATTGGTATTCATCTAAAACACCATCAACCAAATTTCCTGTTTGGGAAGGAAATAAAGAGGATGATAAAATTGTATTATATAAAGAACAAGCTGCACCAAACGGAACAGAAGGTTATTTTCGACTAACGTTTTACGACATGAGTAAAACTGGCTACAAATGGATTGGCGAATGGGTTGACAAAACGGAAACTGTTGTGTATCCTACTTGGAAAATAGACTGCAAAAGAAGCAAATAAACAGTTAAAATTTAAAGCAAAATGAACATAGGAAGCATTATCGCAATTGGTGTTGCCATTTTAATACCAATTGCTTTAATTATACATTTAATCATAAAATCTGAAAAGAATAAAAATAAATAGTAAATTCGACATGAAAATATAATTTACATGTCAACTATTTCACCTTTTCACCTAGCAATTCCTGTATGGAATTTAGACACTTGCAGAACATTTTATAGAGATACACTTGGTTGCGTTGAAGGACGTAGCAGCGACCATTGGGTAGATTTCAATTTTTTTGGACACCAATTAGTGATTCATTACAAAGAAAAATCTAGCGACGCTGTACACACCAATCCAGTAGATGGAAAAAATGTGCCTGTACCTCATTTTGGAGTGGTACTCCCTTGGGATACATTTCAAACCTTTGCAGCATCTCTAAAAGCAAAAAACATTGAATTTATCATCGAACCTTATATTAGATTTGAAGGTTTGGTTGGCGAACAAGCCACCATGTTTTTCTTAGACCCTTCTGGTAATGCTTTAGAGTTTAAAGCCTTTAAAGATATGAGTCAACTATTTGCTAAATAATTAATCTGCATCATGAAAAAATACATCCTCCTTTTAATAGCGTTTTGTTTCAGCTTAATAACTTTTGGCCAACGTGTTTACACAGATTATGGCGCTATTGATGTTCAAAAATATGAGTTTCATATTGCTGTAAATGACGATAACAATGACATGCAAGGAAAAGCAAAAATTAACCTTGTTGCGACTTCAAATTTAGAAAGTTTTAAGTTGGATTTGGAAAATACTGATGAAACCAACAAAGGCATGATGGTGACTTCAATTACAGAGAATGGCAATCCTGTGAAATTTGAGCATCAAAATAATATGCTTACCGTTTTTAGCAATATATCTTCTGGTGAAGAGAAAACACTTTTAGTCAGCTATCATGGTGTTCCAAAAGATGGCTTGGTGATTTCTAAAAACAAATATGGCGATCGTACTTTTTTTGGCGATAATTGGCCAAATAGAGCGCATCAATGGTTACCAACAGTTGACCATCCTTCGGATAAAGCGCTGGTAGAATGGCATGTCACAGCACCTTCTCATTATCAAGTGGTTGGTAATGGTACTCAAGTTGAAGAAACCAATTTAGACAATAAAAACACCTATTATGTTTGGAAAACTGAGGTGCCAATTCCTACAAAAGTGATGGTGATTGGTATTGCGCGTTTTGCAGTACAACATATTGGCGAAACCAATAATATTCCTATTTCGTCTTGGGTATATCCTCAAAACAAAGACGCTGGATTTTACGATTATGCCATGGGAAAAGACATCATCAATTTCTTTATAGAAAATGTTGGTCCTTATCCATACTCTAAGCTAGCAAACGTACAATCTAAAACACGTTTTGGTGGTATGGAAAATGCGAGTAATATCTTTTATTTTGAAAATTCGGTAAGTGGTGAACGTAAAATTGAAAACCTCATCGCACATGAAATTGCACACCAATGGTTTGGTAATTCGGCATCGGAAAGCGATTGGACACATGTGTGGTTAAGCGAAGGGTTTGCAACGTATTTCACCAACTTATATGTTGAAAAAATGAAGGGTAGAGAGGCTTTTTTAGAATTGGTTCATGACCAACGTAATGCGGTTATTAAATTCTCAAAAGAGCAATTAACCCCTGTTTTAGATACCGAAACCAAAAGTTTGATGCGATTATTGAATGCCAACTCTTATAGAAAAGGAGCTTGGGTATTACATATGTTACGTAAAAAAGTAGGTGATGTGCCTTTTTGGAATAGTATTAGAGCTTATTATAAAAAATACGCATTGAAAAATGCCTCAAGTGAAGATTTAAAAAATGTGTTTGAAGATGTTACCAAAAAAGAATTGGATGCCTTTTTTACACAATGGTTAGAACAACCTGGACACCCAATTTTAAAAACTTCTTGGACATCAAATGATAAAAACCTAACGTTTAATATAGAACAAATTCAAAAGACCGATGTCGTATTTTCATTTCCAATAGAGTTGAAATTGGTTTATGAAGATGACTCCTCTGAAATTGTGACCTTATCTGTAAAAGATAAAAAAGCAACAGCGAAATTGGATGCAAAAGCGAAAGTGAAAGACGTCGTTATTGACCCAAATTCTTGGTTGTTGTTTGAGAGAGCAAAGTGAAAATTTCTCTAGCTTCGCATTTCTCTTGCCAATAAGGTGTTTTTAAGTAGCATGGCGATGGTCATTGGTCCAACACCTCCTGGAACTGGTGTAATGAAACTTGCTTTTTTACTCACGCTTTCAAAATCTACATCACCTGCAAGTCTGTAACCACGTTTTTTAGTGTCGTCTGGTACACGTGTAATACCAACGTCAATAATTACCACACCATCTTTAACCATATCTCCCTTTAAAAATTCGGAAATACCAATAGCAGCAACAATTATATCTGCGTCACGAGTAAATTCAGCAAGATTTTGAGTACGACTATGAACTACAGTAACAGTAGCATTTCCAGCGTTACGTTTTTGACTCATTAAAATACTCATAGGACGACCAACAATATGGCTACGTCCCATAACTACTACATGTTTTCCTGATGTTTCAACGTTGTAACGCTCTAACAATTCTAAAATACCGAAAGGTGTTGCTGGTAAAAATGACGGTAAATCCAAGGTCATTCTGCCAACGTTTGTTGGATGAAATCCGTCGACATCTTTATCAGGGTCTACTGCCATTAACACTTTTTGCTCATCAATATGTTTTGGTAAAGGGAGCTGCACTATAAATCCATCAATGTCATCATTATTGTTTAAATTATGGATGTGACTTAACAATTCTTGTTCGGTTGTTTCTTCAGGTAAATCAATTAACGTAGATTCGAAGCCAATACGTTCACAAGCCTTCACTTTAGCACCAACATAGGTCATACTTGCGCCATCGGTTCCAACTAAAACGGCTGCTAGATGTGGAACTTTTTCTCCTTTAGATTTCATAATTGCTACTTGTGCAGCTATTTCATCTTTAATGTCGTTGCTTACTTTTTTACCGTCTAGAATTATCATGTTTTTATAGTTTTCAGTCGCAGTTGCAGTCGCAGTAAAAAGTGTTAATCAACTTTTACTCCGAATTTTCCTGGATTGTTAATCATATAGTTTATTAGTTTTCCAACTTCTTTCCCTTCTTCTGAACATTTAAAATAATCTTCAGATGAAATATAGTTACACGCTAATGCAAAATCCAACCATGAATTGGTTTCTGAATTTTCTCCATCAGCATCGGTTAATTTACTTATAAAATGTTTGGGGTATATTCTTTTTCTATATGCTTCAGCCATATTTGCACAGACTGAACGGGAACTTCTTCTTATTTGGTCAGTTAAAGAATAGGTTTCTTCTTTTGGAAACGATTTACTGATTTCAAAAATAGACATAGCTAAATCAAATGCTTTTTGATACGCTAATAATTTTTTAAAATCCATATTTTCAACTTAATTCTTAACTATTATTTCTGTAAACTGAGACTGTGACTGTAAACTGAGACCGAAACTAACGTGGCATATTTTTCATCATTTGCATCATTTTCTTTCCGCCTCCTCCTTGCATCATTTTCATCATCTTACTCATTTGGTTGAATTGTTTTAGCAACTGATTTACTTCTTGAACAGAGGTTCCAGACCCTTTTCCAATACGTTTTTTTCTACTAGCATTAAGTATTGATGGGTTTGAGCGTTCATCAGGTGTCATTGAATGTATAATGGCTTCAATACCTTTAAAGGCATCGTCATCAATATCGACATCTTTCATCATTTTTCCAGCACCAGGAATCATCCCCATTAAATCCTTCATGCTACCCATTTTCTTGACTTGCTGGATTTGTTTTAGGAAATCGTCAAACCCAAATTGGTTTTTTGCTATTTTCTTTTGAAGCTTTCTTGCCTCTTCTTCATCAAATTGCTCTTGAGCGCGTTCAACTAAAGACACAACATCTCCCATACCAAGAATACGCTCTGCCATACGTGCAGGATAGAATACATCAATAGCATCCATCTTTTCGCCAGTACCAATAAACTTGATTGGTTTATTTACAACCGACTTAATTGAAATTGCCGCACCACCACGAGTATCACCATCTAGTTTTGTTAGGATAACACCTTCAAAATTCAACACATCATTAAAGGCTTTTGCTGTGTTTACAGCATCTTGACCTGTCATGGAGTCAACCACAAACAATGTTTCTTCAGGTTGTACTGCCTTAAGAATGTTCGATATTTCGGTCATCATCGCTTCATCAACAGCTAAGCGACCAGCGGTATCAATAATTACCACATTAAATCCGTTAGCTTTTGCATGAGCAACACCAGCTTGAGCAATGGCTACAGGGTCGTTATTTCCACGGTCGCTAAATACCTCAACATTAATTTGCTCACCTACAACATGTAACTGGTCTATCGCCGCTGGACGATACACATCACAAGCAACTAATAGTGGCTTTTTTGTTTTTTTGTTTTTTAAATAATTGGCAAGTTTTCCAGAAAATGTGGTTTTACCTGACCCTTGCAAACCTGACATCAATATCACCGACGGCGTTCCTGAAAGATTAATTCCTGCTGCATCACCACCCATTAATTCGGTTAATTCATCTTTAACGATTTTAACCATAAGTTGCCCTGGCTGTAATGTAGTAAGTACATTTTGGCCTAGTGCTTTTTCTTTAACTCTGTTGGTAAATTCTTTAGCGATTTTAAAGTTAACATCGGCATCTAAAAGCGCTCTACGCACTTCCTTTAAAGTTTCTGCTACATTTACTTCGGTAATACTACCATGTCCTTTTAGGACGTGGAGTGCTTTATCTAACTTATCGCTTAAATTATTAAACATATTATTCTTCTAATTTTTAGTTCCGATGATTCGGAAGCAAATTTAATAATTTGAAGTGTATAATAGAAGTTATAAGCACATAAAAAAGGGTTACAATTAAATTGCAACCCTTTTCTCTAACCAATAACTAAAAACAACTTAAGCTTGTTTGAAAGCTCAGTATATCATTGTGTGGATATATACACTTTTGTTTGTGGAATTAAAGTTTCTCGAATACTAATTTTCTTTCTACTTCACCGTTTGCTGAATAGTCTTTTAACTCAATTCTATCATCTGTGATTTCAGCAATTTTCCATCTATGAGTCAATTCGTTAAATGGTGCATCACCAAATTTTAATCCAAGTTTTAATGTCCCTTCAATATTTCTGTAAGCCAACCAAGAACCTGACGTTATGCCATTATTTGGGTCGGTAATTTTAGCTCTTCCGCTTTCTAGGAAATTTACTACATACATAAAATAATTTTCGGTTGGGTCAACAACATGCACTAAACCATCATCATATAATGCTACTTCCCACTCACCATCGATAAGCACATCATTTATATAGGCAACGTCATCATCTGCATCTGGGCAATGTCTTTTAAGAATCATCTTGTTATCTCTATCTTCCAATTTAATTAAATGTGGCTCTAAGAATGTGATAATCCATTCTAATTGTAGGTCTGGACGACCATCTAAATTAATTTGCAGTACAAATGTATCATTATACTCTACCACATCCCAAGTACCTGACACAAACTCGCCATTAACTCGAATCTTCACTTCGTTATTACCAAAGAATTTTAAAGGCGTACCAATATAATCGGCTTCATTATCATTTCCATCAACACTTAATCGTGCTACTCGCCACATACATTCTTTAAGGAAATTTTTAACTCTATCTATAGAATGGTCTACAACAATGTCGCAATTTTTTTCAAGGATGATACGATTGCCTCCTTCGGTAAATAATTTAATTTTTCCGTATCTAATCTCATATACATACCAATCTAAGGTAAAGTCTACAAAACTATCAAACTCCAGTTTTATTTTTGCTCCTCGGTCTGAAACTCTGGTGCTCCATTCTCCAGTAATCATATCGCCATTTCTAGCTCTTACCTTAACAACACCATCTTCTCTAAATACCATTAAGTATTCTCTATATTCGTTTGCTAAGTTTGTGCTGTTTCGTCTAACATCATGCACAATCCAAGGGCATGTTACTAGTAAATTATCTAAACGTTCTTTCGTGAAATCGTCATCATTCCAATCGTTATCATCATCTTCATCACAAGCATTTCTAGCTTCACTAATAACTCTTATTAATTCTAAATTATTATTTACATCAATAGTGGTTCCATCTTTATAAACCATAGTTACAGGGAAGTTTAAGCTCACCAAAACACCTGCTTCTAGGCTTTTCATGAATCGGTATAACTCTCTATCACTATTAATAGTTACTACATCAATAATTTGAAAATTTGTACTATAGGTAGAGAATGTAATTGGGTATTGAAAATCGATGCACTCAATATCGTCATCCTCTTCGTTAGGGTCATCGTCTCTTAAGTTATCCAATTCTCCACGATTGTTTACAACCACTTCGGTGTGGTCTCTTAAAGTTACAGTAATAGGAAACTGAATTTCAAGCTCGTCAGTATCATCTTCATAGGCATCGAATGTTTCTTCTATAAGGATGAAATCTTCCTCAGAATTTACAGTAATTTGCTCACCATTTGCTGTAACAGTAATAGGTAAGTTCACAGATAATTCGTTGGCTCCGTCAATAATATTATCACTAGACCCATCATTAATTGATGTTAGACTTATTAAATCTGCCAAATTCGAATCGGCTTGAAAAGTCTCTTCAGAATTTGGCTCAGTGATTTCAATAACCTCATCTTGACATGATGAGAAAGTTAAAAGGGCAAAAAAGGCTAATAATAGCGTGTAGTTTAATTTCGTTTTCATAATGTAGGTTTTTCGTTTATACAATTTTCTTATAAAACAATTAAACTTTAAAAACTCCTACCCTCCAACTTCTTTTTTTTATTTTTACCATACCAAGACATATTAATGAGTAAAGATATAAGCGATAATATTTGTGACGAACGATTGTTTTCATCACTATTTGAAAAGCACTCAAAAAACCTTCACGATTTTTTGTACTATAAATTTGGTGAGCATTTTAATCCAAAAGATAAAGTGCAAGAAGCCTTTATTAAATTATGGGAACATTGTGGCAAGGTAACACCAAGTAAAGCAAAATCTTTTTTATTTACAGTAGCCAATAATTTAATGCTGAATGAAGCCTCACATCAAAAAGTGGTTTTAAAATATCAAAAAACAAAACCCAAAACACACACAAACGAAACGCCTGAATTTATTTTAGAAGGAAATGAATATATGGACAAGCTCCAAAAAGCTATTGGGAATTTAACTGAAGCTCAACGAACTGCTTTTTTACTTAATAGAATTGAAGGCAAAAAACATAAAGAAATTGCGGTGCTTTTAGATATTTCTCAAAAAGCAGTTGAAAAACGAATTTATGGAGCATTAAAAAAATTGAGAGAAGATATTGATGGACTTTGATTTAGTTTTCAGTCGCGGTCGCAGTTTTCAATATTATCTAATTAAACATTTGTTTTCAGCTACTGCTAACTGTGACTGCGACTGAATACTGAGACTGTGACTGTGACTGTGACTGTGACTGAAAACTTTTTTTTAAAAGAAGGTAGGAGTTTTTAAAAGTAGATTGTTATATAGGTGTAATTAATAATATGGAACGCAAAGATTTAATAAAGAAATGGTTAGATGATGAGTTAAATTCTCAGGAACTTGAAGCATTTAAAAAGCTTGAAGACTACAAGGAATTAACTACATTATCTAATAACCTAAAACGATTTAAAGCCCCTGAATACAATGTTCAGGAAGAGCTTAACGTTGCGTTACGTCATATTAATACGTCTAAAAAAGAATCCAAAACACATTGGTTACGTCCAGTTTTAAGAATAGCTGCTATTTTGGCTATTTCTTTTTCGGTGTATTATTACACCACTACTTTGGACACCAATATTGCCACAATTGCAGCTCAAAAAACGACTATTGAGTTGCCTGATGCATCAAATGTATCGTTAAATGCTATGTCGAGTTTAGCGTTTAATGAGAGTAGTTGGGATAAACATCGTGATGTAACTTTAGAAGGTGAAGCGTTTTTTAAAGTGGCAAAAGGGTCAACTTTTAATGTAAAAACAAAACACGGTATGGTTACCGTTTTAGGAACAGAATTTAACGTAAAGCAACGTGACGATTATTTTGAAGTAATTTGTTACGAAGGCTCCGTTAAAGTAACACATAATAATGACATTGTAATACTTAAACCTGGAAATAGCTTTTTAAAAATTGATGGGAAATTAATTGCTAGAGAAAAAGAAACCTCATTAAATCCTTCGTGGATTAACAATGAAAGCTACTTTAAAAGTATGCCTTTCGAGTACGTTATTCGTGAATTCGAAAGGCAATACAATGTGTCTATAAACCCTCAAAACATAGATGTAAAACAATTATTTACTGGAAGTTTTAGCCATAACAATTTAGATGTGGCATTAAAAGAAATAACGTTACCTTTAGATGTAACTTATAATTTTAAAAATAAAACCACCATTGAGCTATCACGTGAATAGAGCAACATTACGTATTCTATATAGTCTTTTATTTTTCTTTAGTTTTTTGACGGTTACTGCTCAAACAAATAAAGAAACAATTCCACTTGTTGATTTTTTAAAGCAAATTGAAACAAAGCATAATGTTTCTTTTTCTTATGCTGATGCCAATATTAAAGGTAAAACCATTATCACACCTTCAAACAACTTATCGTTGCAAGATGTTCTAAAGTATATCTCCAACAACACAAATCTTGCTTTTGAAGCCATTAACAATAGAATTTTAGTTTTTAAAAAAGAAGAAACGCCAGAACAAAAATCTTTTAACACACAATATCTAGAAGAAGTTGTTATTAGCAATTATTTAACCAAGGGTATTTCCTTAAATAATGATGGTTCTACCAATATTGAACCTGAGTCTTTTGGTATTTTACCAGGACTTATTGAGCCTGATGTGTTGCAAACCATACAATCGCTTCCTGGAATTGTTAGTGTTGACGAACGTGTGTCTAACGTAAATATTCGTGGTGGTACTCACGACCAAAATTTGATGCTTTGGGATGGCATAAAAATGTACCAATCTGGGCACTTTTTTGGTTTAATCTCTGCTTTTAACCCTTATTTGACTGAAACAGTTAATGTCTCAAAAAATGGTACAAGTGCTATGTATGGTGATGGTATATCCAGCGTTATTGATATGCGCTCATCAAACATCATTAGTAAAAAAGCATCAGGTGGAGGAGGTTTTAATTTTATTAATGGTGATGTGTACGCCAAAGTGCCTTTAAGTGAAAAAATGGAGGTGCAACTTTCGGCTAGACGTTCCTTAACCGATGTAATAGCTACACCAACTTATGACCAGTACTTTAAACGTGTTTTTCAGGATACAGACCTTACTAACCAAAATAGGAGTTCAGTAACAAAAGACGAGCAATTTTATTTTTACGATACTACGGTAAAATTTCTTTATGATATCTCAAAAAAAGATAAAATACGAGCTAATTTTTTAAACGTTTTCAATAACTTAAATTACAACGAGCAATCTAGTGTCAATGACGTAGATGAGGAATTAAACAGCAATCTTACACAAAGTAATTTGGCAGGTTCGGTAGATTACACTAGAGATTGGAACTCAAATTTTTCCACCTCTATTCAAGCTTATGTGTCTAAATATAATTTGGATGCTACAAATTTTGACCTTATAAATGACCAACGACTTATACAAGAAAATCAAGTATATGACAATGGCGTTAAAACACAATTAAATTATC
>CAKZMU010000012.1 GCA_937129145.1 uncultured Lacinutrix sp.
CCTGTCTAAATGATCAGGAGTGATGTTCAATAAAATAGCAACATCCGCTTTGAATTCCCGAACTCCATCCAATTGAAAACTGCTCAATTCAATCACATAGTAATCATAGTTTTCAGTAGCAACTTGCATCGCAAAGCTGTCTCCAATATTTCCTGCTAACCCCACATTTAATCCTGCTTTTTCAAGCATATGGTGAGTGAGCATTGTAGTTGTAGTTTTTCCATTAGAACCTGTAATACAGATCAACTTAGCATCTGTATATCGACTTCCGAATTCAATCTCAGAAATGACAGGAATTGATTTTTCAATTGCCAACCTTACTACCTCAACTTTATCAGGAATACCAGGGCTTTTTACAATCTCATTGGCATTTAATATTCTTTCCAATGAATGTGTCCCTTCTTCCCACTCGATTTGCTCTTGCTCAAGCAAGCATTTATACCCTTGTTTTATTTTACCAAAATCTGAAACAAATACCTCATACCCTTGCTTTTTAGCAAGCACAGCTGCTCCAACCCCGCTTTCGCCAGCTCCAAGTATTGCTATGTTTTTGTTTTGTTTCATTCTTTTCTTATTCTCGTTTAGTCTTCGACTCCGCTCAGACTGTTTGTGTCATTTAACTTACTGACGTATTCTTCTCCTTTATAAATCAGCTTATCACAATTGTATCTATATTTTGCTATGAACATCTCTTCACAGTTGTAGCTCTTTTTTAAAACCTTAATTTTTACCAAAAGCTCCTTATTTAGTTTTATTTTATTTTGATAACTCGCTTTGGTACTGTTGTTCAACACATATTGTTCGTCTTCCAATTGATCTAATTTATCCCAGCATAAATCATTAGTACCACAGGCAAGAACGAACGCTAACATTAATATTTGACCAACAGTTTTCATTTATCTTAGCTTTAGTGTTACAATTGTTATTATCGCAAGGAAAATTCCTACAATCCAAAACCTAGATACAATCTTTGATTCATGCATTCCTTTCTTCTGATAATGGTGATGAAGTGGCGCCATCAAGAACACTCTTCTTCCTTCTCCATATTTCTTTTTAGTGTATTTGAAATAGACTACTTGGATCATTACCGATAAATTCTCCGCTAAGAATATTCCACACAAAACAGGAATCAATAATTCCTTTCGAATTGCAATTGCAAACACAGCTATTATTCCGCCTATGGCTAAACTTCCTGTATCTCCCATGAAAACCTGAGCAGGATATGAATTGTACCATAAGAAACCAATGCAGGCTCCAACAAATGCACTAATGAATACCACCAACTCCCCAGAGTCTGGGATAAACATGACGTTGAGGTAATCTGAGAAAATAATGTTACCTGACACATAAGCGAAAATTGCTAGGGTAACTCCAACTATGGCTGAAGTTCCAGTGGCCAAACCATCAATTCCATCGGTCATATTTGCCCCATTGGAAACAGCAGTTACAATAACTATTACAGCTGGTATAAAAATCAACCAAGCCCATTTTGCTCTTCCGTCATTATCCATCCAACCCAAAAACCATTGGTAATTGAATTCATTATTCTTGAAAAAAGGCAACGTTGTTTTTGTAGATTGATGTTCCACCCAAGAATAAGTTGCGCTTGTATCTTTTGCAGAAGTAACAGTTACCTTATCTGGACCTCCCAATTTCGCAACGAAACCATCAAGAAATTGATTTTCAACTTTTTCCTTTATAGTCACATTGTCATTAAACATCAACATACAAGCCACTACCATTCCTATTCCTACTTGACCTACAATTTTGAATTTACCCGCCAATCCAGCTTTATTCTTTTTGAATACTTTGATGTAATCATCAATGAATCCTATGGTTCCTAAACCTATTGTAGTCACCAACATTATGAGAACATAAATATTATCTAGTTTTGCTAATAATAATGCAGGAATTAAAGTTGCTAAAATGATGATAATTCCACCCATTGTTGGTGTTCCAGCTTTTTCGGCTTGTCCATCAAGACCTAAATCCCTAACAGTTTCTCCAACTTGCTTTTTTTGTAGAAACTTAATAATACGTTTACCATAAATAGTAGAAATAAGTAACGACAAAATAATTGCCATAGCTGCTCTAAAGGATAAAAATCCAAACAAGGATGCTCCTGGAAACTGAAACTCTTTTTCTAAATATTCAAATAAGTAATACAGCATCTATTTTTGTAATTGTTTTAAAAATTTTTCTACTATTTTATAGTCATCAAAATTGGTTCTTACACCATTTATTTCTTGATAAGTTTCATGTCCTTTGCCAGCTATAAGAATGATATCATTCGCATTCGCTAATTGACAAGCAGTTTTAATAGCTTGATTTCTATCTACTATCGACATTGTTTTCTTGAAGTTTTGTGGTTGCACACCAACTTCCATGTCTTTAATAATTTGCTCTGGATTTTCGGTTCGTGGATTGTCACTCGTAAAAATCACTTTATCACTTAAAGCTGATGCTATATGCGCCATTTTTGGACGTTTGGTTTTATCTCTATCACCTCCACACCCAACAACTGTAATAAGTTCTTCGTTTTTCGTGCGAATACTATTTATGGTTTCCAATACATTTTTTAAAGCATCAGGTGTATGTGCATAATCAACAATAGCTGTGATTTTTTCATCGGAAATTAAATACTGAAATCTGCCGCTTACACTATCCAGCTCACTTATAAGTCTTAAAATCTCAACACTTTCCAAGCCTAACAAATCTGCTGCACCATAGATTGCCAATAAATTATAAGCGTTGAAATTTCCTATTAATCGCGTCCAAACATCATTATCATTAATCTTTAGAAACAAGCCATTTAGCTGATTTTCTAATATTTGTGCTCTATAATCTGCATAGCTTTTTAGCGCGTAGGTATATTGTTTTGATACTGTATTCTGCAACATCACAGAACCGTTCTTATCATCAACATTCACTAATGAAAATGCTGATTTTGGAAGCTTATCAAAGAAGGATTTTTTTACATCGCGATACTCAGCAAATGTTTCATGATAATCTAAATGGTCATGTGACAAATTGGTAAAAATTCCACCTTCAAAATGAAGCCCTTCGGTACGAGATTGATGAATACCGTGAGAACTCACTTCCATAAAGCAAAACTCAACACCTTCATCATTCATTTCACTTAAATACTTGTTAATTGTTAATGAATCTGGGGTAGTATGCGTTGCTTTGTATTCTTTTTCATTAACCAATATTTTAACCGTTGATAATAAGCCCACTTTGTAGCCTGCTTTCTTAAAAAGTTGATATAATAGCGATGCGATAGTTGTTTTACCATTGGTTCCAGTAACGCCAACCAAACGTAAATTTTCTGATGGTACACCATAATAATTAGATGCCATGATTGCCAAGGCTTTTGAGGTATTATCAACCTTAACATAGGTAACGCCCTCAATAGTGATGTCAGGTATTTGCTCACAAACAATAGTGTTAGCACCTTTTTCAATGACTTGCTCAATAAAATCATGTCCATCGACCACAGTCCCTTTTATAGCAACAAACACATCATTTTTTGATACTTTTCTAGAATCAAATTGAATCTCGTTAACAGACACACTTGTATCACCTACAACAGCGTCGAGGGTAACCTTATACAATATGTTTTTTAATTCTATCACGATAATTCCAATATTATAGTTTGTTTTGGTTTTAGTTTTACACCTGAAGACACCGATTGTTTCTTCACTTTCCCATTACCCTTTAAACGCACTTTCATTCCCATATTTTCCAACAACACAAGCGCATCCATCGCTGGCATACCTTTTAAATCTGGCATAATAGTTTTATACGTTTGCGCCACATCATAATACGTTTCAAAACTTCTATTTACATCCACATGTGTTTCTTCTAAATTTTCAACAGCATCTATAGTTGGTGTATCTGTGTATATTTTTTGTGCAATTTTTTTGAATACAGGACCAGACACATCGGCGCCATAATAACCAACACTTATATCTGGTTTATGAATTACCACAATACAAGAGTATTTTGGGTTTTCGGCCGGAAAATAACCTGTAAAAGATGAGATATATCGTTTGTTATCATTCCAATCTGGCATCCAATATTCAGTTTGAGCTGTACCAGTTTTTCCAGCCATGGAAAAATTTTCAGAATACAAACCATTTCCCGTACCATGTTTCTTTTTAACAACATTTGTCAACAATTTCTGAAGTTTTGCCACTGTTTCTTTAGAACAGATTTGCTTGTTGATAACATCCTTCTCAAAAACCTCAAGCGCATTTCCATATTCCTTTACCTCTTTAAGAAATCTAGGTCGTACCATTTCGCCATTGTTAGCAATCGCATTATAAAATGTTAAAGATTGCAATGGTGTTAATTTTACATTATATCCATAAGCCATCCACTCAAGCGTAATACCACTCCAAAGCCCATTCTTAATTCTTGGGTCTGGAATAACTGGTTCTCCTTCACCAATAATTGGTAAATCCAATGTGTTTTGCAGATTCATATCATATAAACCATCCACAAATTTCTTAGGGTTGTCTTTATAACTATTATGGATTGCCTTTACAACACCTGTATTTGAAGACACCTCAAACGCTTTAGCCACAGAAATTTTACCATAACCTCCTCTTTTTGAGTCTCTAACTTTTTTTCCGTAAAATGTTAAAATTCCATTTTCAGTATCTACTACAGTAGAGGTGTCAACAACCTTATCCTCTAATGCTACAGCTAATGCCATAAGCTTAAAAGTTGAACCAGGTTCATGACTTTCCCAAACTGCATAATTTCTTTTTTCATAATATGTTCCAGACTCGCTCCTTCCCAAGTTTGAAATTGCTTTTATTTCACCTGTTTTAGTTTCCATAACCACTACTGTACCGTGGTCTGCACTATATTTTTCTAACTGTTCCAATAAGGCATGATGCGCAATATCTTGGATATTTACGTCTATAGTTGTATACACATCGTAACCATCTTGTGGCTCCACCTCGTTAGCATCACTTACAGGCTTCCATTGTCCTTTACCTATTTGTTGCTTTAACCGTCTTCCATTTGTTCCTCGCAAATACAACTCTCCAAAAGCACCATCAATTCCTGGTCGTGTCACATTACCTTGATCATCCCTCCGCTCGTAACCAATGGTACGCTCTGCAATGCCACCCATAGGATGCTCACGCTTTGTTTTTTGCTCTACTATTAATCCGCCCTTAAAAGCTCCCATGTTGAGCAATGGAAAATTTCTAAATCTTAAATACTCTGAATACCCAAGATTACGTGCCAATAAAAAATATCTGTTTTTATCTTGACGTGCTTTTCTGATGGCTTTTTGATAATATCCAGACGATTTACCATGAAACTTTGCCAAAGAATCGCACAAGGGCTTTAAGTGTTTTTTGAAGTTTTTAGCAGTAGGTGTTAAGGCATCAATTCTAATATCATATTTAGGGATTGAGGTCGCTAATAAGCTTCCATCAGCTGAATATACATTCCCTCTGTTTGCCGGAATATCAACTGTTTTCAAGGTTCTTTTTTCGGCTAAACCACGATATTGCTCTCCTTGAACAAACTGAATATTAACAAGTTTGAACACTACTAGTAGTGCGAAGATGAACATACATCCTGCCACAAAATATAATCGTTTTAATATGTTCTTTTCGGTTACTGCCAAGGTTGAACTTTATTCTTGTGATTTAACTTTTATTTTTTTTGGTGGCTCTGTGGAAGGCAACACCTCTTTACTTGCTAATTTTTCTCTAATGGTTGATTCCATTTTTAATTCCATTAATACAGAACGTCCTTCTATAAATGCTGAACGATGCTCTTTAACTTCTTCACCAAGTCGTGCAATTTCATGCACTTTTCTATCAGCACTATGTGAACTTGCTATCATTACTATGGCTAGAAATGACAAGAAAATAATCATCCTCCAATTTCTAAAAGAGTCATCACTTACTAAAAATGTGCCTTTTAAAATGTTATAAAACTTCTTTTTTGCCATTAGACTTTTTCTGCTATTCTAAGCTTTGCGCTTCTAGCTCTATTATTTATTTTTATTTCTTCTTGTGACGGAATAATCAACTTCCCAACCTTTTTTAAAGGCACTTCAAAATTTCCGAATACATCCTTTTCTGGCTCTCCTTCAAACAACCCATTTCTTATGAATCTCTTAACCAACCTATCTTCAAGCGAGTGATAAGAGATAAAACTTAAACGCCCTCCTGGGTTTAATAATTCTGGAACTTGTGTTAAAAATTCCTTTAATGCCTCAATTTCTTGATTCACTTCTATCCTTATAGCTTGATAGATTTGGGCTAGAATCTTGTTTTCTTTTCTTGGTGGCAAATACTTTTTTAAAGCATTTTTTAATTGCTCGGTTGTTTCAATTAAATCTTCTTTTCTTTCAGCAACTATAGTTCTTGCTAATGCTGGCGCTTGTCTTAATTCTCCATATTCCCAAAACATCTTTCTTAAAGCAACCTCATCATATTCATTGATGACATGAAATGCCGATAATTCATCTTGCTGATTCATTCGCATATCTAACTTTGCATCAAAGCGAATTGAAAAACCTCTTTCTGCTTCATCAAATTGATGAGACGAGACTCCAAAATCTGCCAAAATCCCATCCACTTTCTTTACGCCATGAAACCTCAGAAACCTCTTGAGGTACCTGAAGTTTTCATTTATAAGCGTAAATCTGCTATCAACTATTGTATTTAAAAGAGCGTCTTGATCTTGATCAAATGCAATTAATTTTCCTTTATCACCTAAATGACTTAAAATCTCGCGACTATGACCACCTCCACCAAAAGTAACATCTACATAAATGCCATCTTCTTTAATATTTAAACCGTTTACTGTTTCTTTTAATAAAACTGGATTATGATATTCCATCTTCATCTTGACCCATAACTTCTTCAGCTAAATCTGCAAAGTCCACAACTGCATCATCAATAGCTTTTTCATAATTCTCTTTATCCCAAATCTCAAGTATATTACCTACCGAAGACACCACTATGTTTTTTGACATACCTGCAAATGCAATTAAATCTTTTGCTACTAGCAATCTTCCAGAAGCATCCAATTCAATAAATTTTACACCTGCTGTAAAACGACGAATAAAATCGTTGTTCTTTTTCTTGAAACGATTTAGCTTGTTTACTTTTTGCATTAAAGTCTCCCATTCACTCATAGGATATAATTCTAAACAAGGCTGAAACACAGCACGCTTCAATACAAAACCTTCTTGCATCACCGATGATAACTGCTTTTTAAAAGCAGAAGGCAGCATTAATCGCCCTTTCGAGTCGATTTTACATTCGTATGTTCCAATTAATGAATTCAAGTGTTTGCTTGGTATTTGTATATAAGCTTCAAATCTAATAAAAAAAAATCCACTTTCTACCACTTTCTACCACTTTGTTGATAATTTTTTGTCAAACTGCAAAAAATTCGATGAAATGCATAAAAATAACCTTGAAGAGAGCCTGATTGTCAATGCGTTATAAAGTGCCAAAGTTTAATTAACATTGATTGAGCAATCACTAAAATTTTTTACTTTTTAGGTATAGACAATGTCTATTAACCATTCCCTACTTTAAAATAAATTTATGTAGATTTGCCAAACAGAGAAACCACAACTAAAACATGGCTCATACTTTAAAAAAAGAAGGAGATTACAGCTATATTGAAGCAGGAGAAGGCAAGCCAATTATCATTTTACATGGATTAATGGGTGGCTTGAGTAATTTTGATGGTGTTACCGATTTTTTTAGCAAAAATGGTTATAAAATTGTTATTCCTGAACTTCCTATTTATAGCATGTCGTTACTTAAAACCAATGTTAAGAATTTTGCAAAATACCTTAAGGAGTTTATTGATTTTAAAGGTTATGATGAAGTAATTTTATTAGGAAACTCTCTTGGAGGACATATTGGATTATACCACACAAAAATGTTTCATGAGAAGGTAAAAGCGCTTGTCATTACTGGAAGCTCTGGATTGTACGAAAGTGCTATGGGAAGCGGCTACACCAAGCGTAGTGATTATGAAGTTATCAAGAAAAAAGCACAAGATGTTTTTTATGACCCAGCAGTTGCTACCAAAGAGATTGTCGATGACGTTTACGCTACAGTAAACGACCGAAACAAACTTATAAAAACATTAGCCATTGCCAAAAGTGCCATACGACACAATATGGCTAAAGATTTACCAAAAATGCATACACCTACATGTATTATTTGGGGTAAAAATGATAATGTAACTCCTCCAAATGTTGCTGAGGAATTTCATGAACTTTTACCAGATTCAGATTTATTTTGGATTGATAAATGTGGCCATGCAGCCATGATGGAGCATCCTGAAACCTTCAATAAATTGCTTTTTGATTGGTTGAAGAAAAGAGAATTCTAAACTTAAACATTTCCGTTTTCACGGAAAGAAAACATGAAAATAAAGTCTGCCGAATTTGTAGTTAGCAATCAAGAAGTTGCTAAATGCCCAAATAACAATATTCCCGAATATGCATTTATTGGCAGAAGTAACGTTGGTAAGTCGTCGTTAATTAATATGCTTACCGAACGAAAAAGTTTAGCCAAAACCTCGGGACGACCTGGAAAAACACAACTCATCAATCATTTTATAATCAATAATAATTGGTATTTGGTTGATTTACCTGGTTATGGTTATGCAAGGGTATCAAAATCGACTAAAAAAGTATTTCAAAAATTTATAACTGCATATTTTGAAAAACGCACACAATTAGTATCTGCTTTTGTTTTAGTAGATATTCGTCACAAACCTCAACCCATTGATTTAGAATTTATGCAATGGTTGGGAGAAAACACAATTCCGTTTTCAATCATATTTACAAAAGCCGATAAGTTAAAACCTAAGGCTATTGACACCCATATTGAAGATTACAAAACTATTCTTCTAGAAACTTGGGAAGAAATGCCAAACCACTTTGTCACCTCAGCTTCAAAAAAAATAGGTCGTGAAGAATTGTTAGACTACATTGAGTCTATAAACAATCAATTGAGTCAGCATTAATTATCTTCAAATACTTGCTGTATTGGCTGTCCTGTACTACCATTTGGCAGACTAATTCCCAACAAAGATGAAATTGTAGGTGCTATGTCCACAATTTCGGTGCGTTCCATAGTGCTGCCTTTGCTTATACCATGTCCATAAAAAAGGAGTGGTACATGTGTATCATAATTCAATCCGCTACCATGCGTGGAACCAGTACGACTGTATGAGATAGTTGCAGGGTCGTTTACATAAATCACATCTCCAGAACGCTTTTGATTGAAACCATTTTGAATAAGTTTTTCAATTCCAGAACCGAAAGCAGTATTGGTCATAGCATACGCAGTATATGCCTTATCTATGCCTCTGTAATTAATAATTTCGTTGACAATGGCATCTTGTACTTCGTGCAAATCCAAACCGAGTTCTTTTATTTTTTCTCTATTTAAAAACACTTGGTTGTTACTTACGCTTTCTACTAAATCATCCGAATTATATTTTTCTTTTAAAAACGTTTTAAATTTTACTCGTGCTTGGGTAGAACTTACGTAACCTGCTGGAATTTTTACACTTTTTAAATACGATGGTACATGCACAGCACCATGGTCTGCGGTTAAAAATACGGTGTAATTACCTTTTCCAACTTTAGCATCTAATGCATTGAATAAACGCTCGATATCTTTATCTAAACGCAAATAGGTGTCTTGTACTTCTTTGGAATTAACTCCAAAATTATGACCAACATAGTCTGTACTGGAAAAACTCACAGCCAAAACATCGGTATGATTATCTTGTCCCAATTGTTCACCATCAATCGCTGCTATGGCAAAATCGGCAACTATACTATTGCCAAAAGGTGTCGATTTAAGAATATTGTAGCCTCCATTATCGGTACTTAATTTTTTTAAATCATACGGAAATGTTGCAGTTTCCTTTCCTTTAAATCCACCTTCAAAGTCATTTAAATCGTTTCCGCTTTCCACATACGTTGAAATATCATACATCGTATTCCACGTTTTTAAATACTTTTCAGAATATTTTTTGTTATTGAATTTTTTAACCCAACTTGGTAATTCATTCATATAAAACGAGCTTGTAATAAAATTACCCTCTTGCTCTCCTTGATACCAATAAGCTCCATTTGCGGTGTGTCCAGCGGGCAAAATAGCACCTCTATCTTTAATGGAAATCCCAATGGTTTTTCCTCTCATTTGCGTAAACAACCTGTTTTCGTCAGCAAATGATGTGGTTTTCATTCTATGCGGCGACATTTGTCCATCCATACCTTCTGCTCCTATTGAAACCATAGAATCGTCACCTGCACAATACACGGTTTTCTTGATATCTTTATCATACCAACTATTGGAAATCACGCCATGATATTTTGGCGTAGTTCCTGTATATATCGAAGCGTGCCCTGGTCCTGTGTAAGTTGGCACATAATTATAATGATTGTTTTTACAGTTAAACCCATTATTCACCATTCGCATAAAACCCTCATTGCCAAATTTATCTTGAAATCGTGTTAAATACTCATAGCGCATTTGGTCAACTACAATACCAACCACTAATTTTGTTTTATTGTTTTTAGGGTTGTTAGTTTGTTTTTGTGCAACGCATGAAAAACTAAACGTAACACTCAATATAAATAACAGGAAATTCTTCATTTTAAAATAATTTATTTAACATACCAAAAATACGTTTTTTAATAATTCTTATGTTTATTAGACGTTAAATAATATTGTATTTTTTACTTTAGCGGTAACAAAATTGAATATGACGTTTATAAGCAATATTGGTCTTTATTTTTTAATGATTAAAGAAATGTTTCGCAAGCCCACCAAATGGTCGGTAATGAAGGGTTTGATATTAAAGGATATTGACGACCTTGTTATTGGTTCTTTAGGTATTGTAGCGTTCATATCTTTTTTTGTTGGTGGTGTTATTACTATTCAAACTGCATTGAATATTACCAATCCTTTAATTCCAAAATATTTGGTTGGTTTTGCCACTAGGCAATCGGTAATATTAGAGTTTGCTCCAACTTTTACATCTATAATTATGGCTGGTAAAGTTGGGTCGTTTATCACTTCAAGTATAGGTACGATGAGAGTTACCGAGCAAATAGACGCCCTTGAAGTTATGGGGATTAACTCCTTAAACTATTTAGTTTTTCCTAAAGCTGTGGCAATGATGCTGTACCCTTTTGCTATTGCTATTGGGATGTTTTTAGGCATTTTAGGTGGTATGGCAGCATGTGTATATGGTGGCTACACAACGCTTGAAGATTATATTACTGGTGTACAAATGGATTTTGATGGTTTTCACATGGCATATTCATTTCTTAAAACTTTTGTTTTTGCGTTTATTTTAGCAACCATCCCATCATTTCATGGCTATTATATGAAAGGTGGCGCTCTTGAGGTTGGTAAAGCAAGTACTACCTCATTTGTTTGGACGAGTGTAGTCATTATTTTAATAAACTATATATTAACTGATATGCTTTTAGGATAATGATAGAGGTAAAAGGCTTACATAAATCGTTTGGAGATGCTCATATTTTAAAGGGCATTGATGCCTCTTTTGAAAAAGGTAAAACAAGCTTAGTTATTGGGCAAAGTGGTTCTGGAAAAACAGTTTTTATTAAATGTCTTTTAGGGTTATTTCCTTATGATGAAGGCACTATATCGTATGATGGAAAAATCTATTCAGAATTAACCGAAGACCAAAAAAGAGATTTAAGAGCCGAAATTGGTATGGTGTTTCAAGGCAGTGCTTTGTTTGACTCTATGACCATACAAGAAAACGTGATGTTTCCATTACGTATGTTTACTAAAATGAGTAAAAGCGAAATGGAAGATAGAGCAGACATAGTTTTAAAGCGTGTCAATCTAGATGATGCGCATCACAAAATGCCAAGTGAAGCCTCAGGTGGAATGCAAAAACGTGTTGCTATTGCCAGAGCTATTGTTAATAATCCAAAATATTTGTTTTGTGATGAACCAAATTCTGGCTTAGACCCAAAAACAGCTATTGTTATTGATAATCTTATTCAAGAAATAACCGATGAATATAATATCGTAACCGTAATTAACTCACACGATATGAATTCGGTTATGGAAATTGGCGAAAAAATCGTGTTTTTACAATATGGTCTTAAAGAGTGGGAAGGCTCTAAAGATACCATTTTTAGAACAGACAATAAAGCAGTCACCGATTTTGTGTATTCTTCGGAATTATTTAAAAAAGTTCGTAAAATGTATTTAGAGGAGAAACAATAGTTAATTTCTCTTTATTATCACATTTTTCAATTTCAATTCTTGTTTTAACCAATTGCTTAATTCAGTTTCTTTTACTGTCATTATACTATCAGAAAGAGCTGTGTTCCATCTCACATTTGCAATGGCGATGGTATCGGCTTTTCTAAAATCGGATGATGCCAACATTTTTGCATATCCAAAATATTGCAAATCACTAAATTGAATTTTAGCATCTTTTGCTAGTAATGTAAAATCGTTTGCATTTAAAATATTGCTCTTTTCAGCAAATTGACTCTTAATACTATCTATTTCTTTTTGTCTCACTAGTAAAAGACTATCACGTTCTTCAATGGTTATAAGTGCTCTATCGTATAAATCCATTAAGCGCTCAGCACTTACGTTTTTATTTCCGTTAATCACTAAATCAAAATCTTTTATACTGTTGTACTTATTAAGTTCATTACGCAAATCACTTTCAGTAGCATCAGTAATTTCACCGTTAAAATACAATGTTATTTTCTTATTATCAGGGTCTATTTTTTCTCGTTGTAACCATAACGACTCGTTTTTATCTATGTCATTCTCAAGAAACTGTTTGAAATCATTTTCCCGTTTACTTTCTCCCCAAACATTATAAAATGTCCATCCAGCAGGAATCATAGCAATTATTGCCAGTAAACCTGCAAGTTTGGCAATTCTTCGTCGCTTTGCAGAATTTGCATAACGTAACATTGGAAAACGCAACAACTTTAGTACAATAAAAGTTGCCAACGCAATGAAAATGGTATTAATCGTAAATAGGTACATGGCTCCCAAAGCATATGTGAAACCTGTTGAACCTTCTGTGACACCAGCTTCTGAACCTTTGGCTAATCCGTAACCAACTGTACACAGCGGTGGCATTAAAGCTGTTGCAATAGCTACACCAAATATTACTGAGGCAATTGTTCCCTTTTTTGTTCGTGCGATTATCAAAGCTAAACCACCAAAAAATGCTATTAACACATCACGAATATCTGGTCGTGTTCTACCTAAAAGTTCCGATGAATCTTGTCTTAGCGGAAAAAACTCAAAAAATAAATATGCTGTTAAAACACTTAAAACGACCATTACAACAAAATTGATAAGGGATTTACGAAGTGTATCAATATCATTGATGGCAATAGACATTCCAATTCCCAATATTGGCCCCATTAATGGAGAGATTAACATGGCTCCAATCACCACTGCTGTTGAGTTCGCATTTAAACCAACTGAAGCGACAAAAATGGAACAGATTAAAATCCAAGCAGTAGCACCTTTAAAAGGAATATCTGCTTTTATGGCCTCAATGGTTGCATCACGGTCTGTATCCTTTCTGAAGCTAAAAACCTCATATAAAAAACTTTTGGAATTACTTAAAAGCCCTTTAGCATCTTTTACAATAGCTTCCTTTTGTTCTTCTACAACTTTTTTTTGAGCGTCTTGCTCATCTTCTGAAAAGTTAAACTTGTTTTCTTCCATGTTTAAATGTGCTTATTTCCAAACTCGTCACCCACGCTCTTTCGTAAATTTTTGATGTCTTGCTCTTTTTCTTTTGGAAAGATAAGTAAAACTTCGTCTTTGTCAACTATGATAAAATCATTTAAATCTTCTAAAACAACTATCTTTTCTTTCTCGGTATAGACCATATTTCCAGAGGCATGCTTACTTAACACTTTGGCATTAACAACAGCGTTTTTATTGTTTCCTGCATCTATTTTATCGTATAAACTACCCCAAGTCCCCAAGTCGTTCCAATCAAACGTTGCTGGCAATACAAACACGTTATCGCTTTTTTCCATAATGGCGTAATCCACCGAAATATTTTCAGCTTTACCATAATTATCCCTTACAAAAACATCTTCAAAATCGGTATTATATACATCTATGCCTTTTTCAAATAACCTAAATAATACTGGTTGATTATTTTTAAACGCCGAAATCACACTATTAACGCTCCACATAAAAATGCCTGCGTTCCATAAGAAATTTCCTTGTTTTAAAAACGATTTTGCAGTATCGTAATCTGGTTTTTCTCGAAACTGATTAACACTTTTAATTTCTTCATTTGAAGATTTATCATATTCAATATAACCATATCCTGTGTTTGGGAATGTTGGTTTTATACCCAAGGTCATTAGTGCGTTTTTGCTAGCACAAAAATTAAAAGCTTGCTGTACATTTTCGGTAAAAGCTGCTTCGTCTTCAATCCAATGGTCACTTGGTGCGACTATCATCACAGCGTCTGGGTTTTCCTTCTGAATTTTTAAGGCTGCAAACAAAATACAAGGCGCTGTGTTGCGCATTGCAGGCTCTAATACTACTTGTCGTTTAGTGACTTTTGGCAATTGCTCGAACACCAAGTCGTTATAACGCTCGTTGGTAAGAATGAAAATATTTTCCTCTGGGATGATATTGGATAAACGACTGAATGTTTTTTGAATCAAGGTTTCGCCAGTTCCAAGCATATCGTGAAACTGTTTTGGAAAATCTTGCGTGCTTACAGGCCAAAATCTTGAGCCCACTCCTCCTGCCATTAAAATGGCGTAATTGTTTTTGTTCATCAATTTTAGTTGTCATTGCGAGACCTATTGGTCGTGGCATTATGTTTGATTTTTATTCTATTTAATATTACAAATAATGATTTATGAGATTCCTGCCTTCGCAGGAATGACGATTTCCACCTCTGCATTCGGATTGAAAAGATACAACTTTCCTGTATTAACCTCAACACATTCAATACGTTTTACGCGTTTATTCCCTTTTTTAAATATGCGTTTGTTATGTAACTTAAAAGTACTGCCATATGGTACTTCAAAAACATAGGTTTTACCATTTGGCTCATCATATTGTTTTAATGCCAATGCTAAATTAGCATCTGTATCACTTGATGCCTTTGGATTCTTAAAATGTTTTGCTAACAATGGTAATAAATCGTTTGGAAAAATTTCTGGATTCAAAAAAGGCAACATGATGAGCTGAAATGTATATTTCCATTCCTTACCATGTGGTTTTATTTCTCTACTATACTCTTTATAGGTTTCAAAATGTGCTATTTCGTGCAGCAATGTTATTAAAAATCTATACTCATTTAAATTTGAATTGATTGTAATTTGATGTTGTCCATTGAGCAATCGTTTATAATCACCATGACGTGTTTTGCGTTCACGCTTAATTTTAACCACCAAATTGTCGTCGTCAAGCAATCTTAAAACTTTTTGAAAAGCATTTTCTGGAATATAGTCTTTTAACTTATCTCGCATCAACACAAAAATAAATTTTTAAATTGCTCTAGCATAATAAAACGTCTATTTTAGTAAGCGTTAAAAGTCATTTTTTTACAGTAATGAAATCAAAAATAATCCTTCCAATAATTGTGTTTTCACAATTTTGCTGCACCTCGTTGTGGTTTGCTGGAAATGGTGTGATGACCGATTTGATTTCGACATTCAATTTAAGTGAAAGTGCTTTAGGACATTTAACTTCGGCAGTACAATTTGGTTTTATTAGCGGTACATTAATTTTTGCAATACTGACTATTGCTGATAGGTTTTCGCCATCAAAAGTATTTTTTGTTTGTGCCCTCGTTGCAGCCATTTTTAATTTAGGAACTATTCTTAAAAGCAACAGCTTTCTTTCATTATTTGTTTTAAAATATTTTACTGGTTTTTTCCTTGCAGGCATCTATCCTGTTGGTATGAAAATAGCCGCAGATTACTTTGATAAAGGCTTAGGAAAATCGCTTGGTTTTTTGGTTGGTGCTTTGGTTCTAGGCACCGCATTTCCGCATTTATTAAAAGGATATTCGTTTGGGTTTTCATGGCAATATGTAATTGTGTTTATATCACTGTTATCGCTGTTTGGAGGTATTTTGATGCTTTTGTTTGTGCCTAATGGACCATATAGAAAAAAGAGTCAGACATTAAAACTGAATGCATGGTTAACAAATTTTAAAGATGCGAAATTTAGGTCGGCAGCATTTGGCTATTTTGGACACATGTGGGAACTCTATGCTTTTTGGGCTTTTGTTCCAGTGCTACTGAATTTTTATACCAAGAACAACTCTGAATCTACTCTAAATATTCCGTTGTGGTCATTTATTATTATTGGCATTGGTGGTCTATCTTGTGTTATTGGTGGTTATTTGTCATCTGTTTTTAAAACAAAAAAAGTAGCGCTTTTTGCGTTATTATTATCATGTCTTTGCTGTTTAATTTCGCCTTTGATTCTTTTAGCTAATTTAGAATTTGTACTACTTAGTTTCCTAATTTTTTGGGGAATGGTTGTTATTGCCGATTCACCTTTGTTTTCAACTTTGGTAGCACAAAATGCCATTCCAAAATATAAAGGCACAGCTTTAACCATTGTGAACTGTATTGGATTTGCCATTACCATTATTAGTATTCAGTTGTTAAATTACCTACATTTAAACTATCATTCAAATTACCTATATATGATTTTGGCGATAGGCCCAATTTTAGGACTTATTGCCTTATCCAGAAAACCAAAAACGCATGATTAGCAAACCCACTTTATTGCTCGACGAAACCAAATGCAAAGCCAATATTACCTTTATGGCGAAACGTGCCACACGATTTAATGTAGAACTTCGTCCGCATTTTAAAACACATCAATCCCTTGAAGTTGGTAGATGGTTTAAAGACGCAGGGGTTACTAAAATTACCGTATCGTCTTTAGATATGGCAAGCTATTTTGCTGAAGAATGGAACGATATTACAGTAGCATTTCCAGTAAATATTCTAGAAATTGACACTATTAATGACTTGGCAAGCAAGGTTACTTTGAATGTGTTGATAGAATCCGAAACAAGTTTAGAATTCTTAAAAACCCATTTAAAACACCCTGTTAATTTTTATATTAAAATAAATATTGGGAATAATAGAGCTGGCTTATTACATTTCGATACCGAAGGCATTGATGCGCTTCTAGAAGCATCAAAAAATAGTGATAAGGTACATTTTATTGGCTTTTTAGGTCATGCAGGACAAACCTACAAATGCCGAAGTAAAGCAGACATCATTGCTGTACACGAGGAAGCCAAAAAGAAATTAATCAGTTTAAAAAATCAATATAAAGCCAGCTATCCAAACATTATAGCGTCGTATGGCGACACACCTAGTTGTAGTGTTGCTGAAAATTTTGAAGGCATTGACGAAATTCGACCAGGAAACTTCGTGTTTTACGATATGGTACAAGTGCAAATTGGGTCATGTGACGTGAGTAATATTGCTGTGGCTTTAGAGTGCCCAATAGTTGGCATTCATCCAAAACAAAATGAAGTGGTTATTTATGGAGGAGGCATACATTTATCAAAAGACCGAATGATTGATGACACTTTTGGAACGATTTATGGCAATGTTGCACAAAAATCCGACAATGGTTGGAACGAGCTTATTGCCAACACGTATGTTAGAGCAATTTCACAAGAACATGGCGTTGTTAAAGTCCCTGAAAACGATTTACAGCACTATAAAGTTGGTGACACGCTTTTGGTTTTACCAGTACATAGTTGTATGACTGCGGATTTGATGAAAAAATACCAAACCTTAGATGGAAAAACCATAAGCATGTTAACTTATTAAACTTACAAAATCATGAAAAAAATAGTATTCTTTACAGCTCTTTTATTTATTAGTCCAATTAACATTTCGAATGCTAATAGCAACTCAAATAATGAGATAAATACCATAGGCATTGTACAAGATTCAACAAGACTAGCTGAACTTAATAGCTACTGGAAAGAATTATCCAGAACCGTCCGTGAAGGTGACTTTGAAGGTTATGGTGCGACGTATCATGAAGATGCTGTGGTTATTTTTGCGACTGGCAAAAATAAAATATCAAATTCATTGTCAGTAGCATTGGCTGGTTGGAAGCAAGGTTTTGATGATACAAAATCTGGTAAAGTAAAAAGCGATGTAACATTTCGATTTTCGCAGAGAATAATTGATGATACCACAGCACATGAAACAGGTATTTTTCATTACACCTCTATTGATAGTAACGGTAAAGAGTTAGCAAACCAATTAATTCATTTTGAAATGTTAGTGGTAAAGAAAAATGGAAAATGGTTGGGTGTTATGGAATATCAAAAATCTGTTGCCACGCAAGAAGAGTGGGATGCTTTAAAATAGCCCATTTAAAAGCGATATTAAAATATACTTGGAATTCCGTATTGGCTTTGTGAGAAAAAAAAGCCAAACTTCGTTTAACGTCTGATATAAAACATTGGAACATTGCATATCATTGCATTGTGTTTCATTTCACGCAACTATTTGATGTTTTTGCATCTTAACAAAAAACATATACTTATGAAACATATCATTTCCCTTTCTTTCTTTTTATTACTAATTATGTCTTGTTCTAGTGACGATAATAATCTAGCTTGCTCAGTTGGAAACCCAATAGAAAATTTAAATTGGTTAAAATCTGAAATTGATTTATTGAAAAATAATGAAGAAGAATATAATTATGTAACACAAACTAAACATAATGACCAAACTGTTTTTGTATTTGCCAATTGTAACCCTTTAATAAATTCAGTCTTTCTTGTCAAAAATTGTGAGGGAAATAATATTGGCATTATAGGAATGGGAGAACAGGATATACCATCTACAATTCTGGATAATGGAATAATTATATGGAAAGCTGAAAATTCAGAATGTGATTTTTAATTTCATTGAACTTGGAATTAAACGAAAACACAACTATTCCTATACGACACTGTTAAACAAAACTCAAAAAATCAAGGCGTCGAACTAGACACTTGTAACAATTTTCCGTTATAATATTTGTTTCCATTTAATGAAAAGTCTGCAATATATTGAGCCATTTCCAAGGCAGTTGTTGGTGCTTGATATCCTGGGAATGCTTCTTCCAGCATTTCGGTTTGTACTGCGCCAAGTGCCAATACATTAAATGCTATTCCAGATTCTTTGTATTCTTCAGCTAATAATTCGGTTAAAGTAATGACTGCGCCTTTGCTAGAACTGTAGGCAGCCAATCCTGGAAACTTCATACTGCCTTGAACACCTCCCATGGAACTTATGGTTACTACGTGACTTTTGCTCTTCATAAATGGCAAGACAACTCTTGTAAGTTCTGCAACACCAAAGACGTTGGTTTTATAGACGTGTTCAAAATCTGCCATGGTTGTTTCACTAAATGGCTTGTTTAATAAAGCTCCTGCGTTATTAATAAGAATATCAACAGAACCTTTCCAATTATCTTTTACAAAGGCTTCAACTTTCTTATAATCCTCTTGATTGCATAAATCAAACGCAATAGATGTGATATTATCAAAATGCAAATTATTTACTGGTTGTGCATTTCGTGACAACGCCAATACATTATGTCCTGCATTTGCAAACAAATGCACCAACTCAAAACCAATACCTCTACTTGTGCCTGTAATGATGATGTTTTTACTCATCGTTCATTTTAATTTCTTGGGTTGGTGCATTAATCATGCCTTCCATAGCTGGAAATAAATTGTTAATGGCACTTGCCATGTGGTTGTAATCCATAATATCTGCTTCATCATCTACGTGATGATAAAAATCAAAGTTGGTTAAATCACAAGATGAAATTGTTTGTGCTGGCATTTTAAACTGCTGATAAAAGGCGTAATTATCGGAACGCTTAAACAAATTGAATTTTGCCGCTTCATCTGATTTTCCAACCAGTTTATTTCCTGCATATTTATTCAATACCTCAGCCATATTAGACAAGTCGTAACCTGTGGCAAACACTTGGTAATCTCTATCTGGAAACGGCACACCTAACATCTCAAAGTTTACCATAGTGTAGAGATTTAAGTTTTCGTTTTTTAAGCGTTCAGCCAAATGTCTAGACCCTCTCAATCCCATTTCTTCACCAGAAAACAACGCAAACATGACGCTACGCTTATTATTCTTTCTAGCTGCAAAATTCTTTGCCATAGCTATCACAACTGATGTCCCAGAAGCATTGTCATTAGCACCATTTCCAATAGAATCGCCTTCCACTGGTTTCGCGCGTCTGCCAATATGGTCGTAATGTGCACCTATTATAACAACTTCATCTTTTAGTTTTGGGTCTGTACCTTCTAAAAATCCAACAACATTAAACGCATCTAAACTATCTATTTTAAAATCATCACGATAGGTGTCAAAATACGGTTTCACACCATAGTCTTTAAATTTATTTTCAATGTAATTCGCAGCTTCTTCAATGCCTTGAGAGCCTGTGTTGCGACCTTCCAATGCATCAGACGCTAAATACGTGACAATCTCTTTAACATATTCGCTAGAAACTGTTATTGGTTTCACGTCTTCTTTCTTTTTACATCCAACAATAATAGTAAATGCCAGTAATACAATAATAGATATGCGTTTCATAGTGTTTTTAATTTAAGGCTTAAAGATACTAAAATAGTTAAGTTTTAATCATGCTACCAATAGTAAATTAAGGCTTTAACATTTGCATCACCTATTTTTTTATCTAGTGTAATTTCCTAAAAATTATTACCTTATAAAAAGCTATATTTTTTAACTATGAGTTCTAAGACACCTGATATTATGGTTCTTGAAACCAGTGGTTATCTTCATAATTTGGAAGCAAATTTTAGGTTATATAAGCCATGTAATAATCAGGAAAACACTAAATAAATAACAACACTCATAAAAAACCTGCTTCAATAAGAAACAGGTTTTTGGAGATTTGGGTCTAACTAAAACTAACAACTACTAATAAGAGTAAAATAGCTGAATAAAAGACTATTAAAAACAGTTCCAGTCTATATTCTCCTAGTTTAGAAATCATTTCTATCCGTTTTCGTTAACATCCAAAATATTTATTCTAAGTGTAGACTCTGTAGTATCAATACCATCAGTGACAGCTATAATAATAACTATTGTGGTATTTTGTTCATAATCAAAAGCACTAGCGTTTGCTATATAAATTTCTCCTGTTGCCGAGTTTATAGTAACTGTATTTGCTGGTGTTTGTGATACTATGGAATATGTTAATTCGTCGCCATCTAAATCTGTTGCAGCAATAGTAGTCAACAAGTCTGATGTTGGGTTCTCATCCATATTGATTACCATATCATCAGAAACTGGTGCATGGTTTTTTAGTTCGTCATCATTACTACGAGATGTGAGTGTTATTGTTATTAACAACAATGCTAAGGTTTTAAAAGTGTTCATAATTTTAAATTTGGGGTTATTATTTTTTACTGTTTTATCAATTTTTTGGTCGTTTCTCCTTTATCTGTTTTAATGTTGATAAAATATAAACCTGAGGTCAATTCTTCAATATTAAATTGCTTCTCCATTCCTTGAAATGTCTTTACTGATTTCCCTTGTAAATCAAAAATTGTAATATTTGATATAATTTGATTTGTTTTGATTGAGAAATTACCCTCTGTTGGACTTGGGTATAATTGCAAACCAGATTTAATTTCTGAATCATTGACAGACAGCAAGTTAGGGTCGAAATATCTAAAAAGCTCCCTTCCTGTACTACCATTATCTGCTGAGAATAATAGTTTAACACCATCCATAACGACTAGTTCTCTTGGGTCTGAAGACCCTGTAGGATTAATATTTGCTGTCATAACTGTACTAAATGATGTTCCTGCTGTTTCCCAAAGTTCTATGCCATTTACACCATCATTTGCACTAAAATATAGCTTACCATTATATACTTTTAAATACTGAGGGTTAGAACTCGATGAACCAGAAGCAATATTTGAAGCATTTATAACGCTTCCAGATGTTGTAACGTAAAACAATTCTTTGCCTAATATTGGGTGATTAGCAGTAAAATACAGCCTGTTGTTGTAGATTGTAAAATTTTCTGGCTCACTCCCTTGCGGTCCAGAATATAAGTCTGTTACTAATTGTGTTCCAGAGTCTGTACCATCCGATTCCCAGAGTTCAATACCATTTACTCCATCATCAGCAGCAAAATAGATTTTATTTTTGAATATAATTTTTTCTCCAGGATTACTATCAATAGTATTAGTATTAATGTCCTTCACTAAGAGTACTTGATTTCCTGAGTTATAATCTAATTCAAATAATTCATTTCCAGAATTACCATCATTAGCAGTAAAATAAATTTTATCATTAAGGTTAACAAAATGTTTTGGATTACTATCTCCCATTGGGTTTGAGTTTATATCTGCTATCAAAGCTGCAGGAGAGCCACTACCAGTCCATTGATATAACTCTTTACCATCTCCAGATTGGCTATTTCCAGAAAAGTATAATATTCCATTTACGGGGTCATAATATAAGTTTTCTGGTTCTCCATTTAATGCGCCTGTGGCAATATCTGTTGCTGCACTATTTACCACATTTACAATTTCAGTGCCGTAATCTATTCCCCCAATAAATGGGTAGCATGCAGCAAATACGCCATTAACTCCATTAGAAATTAATTCTGTTGGGTTACTTCCTTGACTACCTGCATATAAATCAAGATAAATATTGGCACCAATACCATTACTGTACCAAATTTCTCGTCCTTGAGAACCATCATCCGCAGTAAAGTACACTCTAAAATTTCCTGCAGCTGTTATTTTTTGAGGAAAACTTCCAGCTCCGAAATTGGGATTTATATTTGCCAAAATTGAAGTTTGTGGCCCAGTACCATCATTCGAAATCCAAATTTCATTTCCTTGAGCGAGTGTTGTTGCTGAAAAATAAAGTTTGTCACTAAACCCATTGTTAAATATGGTCAAATTTTGAGGATTGCCTGATGACGGACCTGATTGTATATCTTTCACTAAACTTACTTGGGAAAAAGAAGTTAATGAAACTAATAGTGATAAAAAAAGTAGTGTTTGTTTCATAATAAATTTGGTTTAATATTAATAGACCAAAAATAATTACGAAAGGGTTTGCTAGTACTACCTTATTTGGGTAGGGAGGTTATATATATTTATTATCTGAAGCCTTTTTTATAGCGTCTTCTCTATTATGCACTTGAAGTTTATCATATATGTTTTTTACATGATATTTAATAGTATTTGGACTCACCTCCAAATGTATGGCTACAGATTTATAACTATTGCCTTTTGAAAGCATTGTGAGCACTTCCGTCTCACGAGAAGTTAATATGGAATTTGGTGATTTTTGAAATGATTGCACTACCATTTTTGCAATATTCATGCTCATAGGTGCACCTCCCGAAATAGTTTCATCAATAGCATTAATAAGTTTGTGTGACGTTACATTTTTAGTTAAATAGCCTATAGCTCCTGCACATAAAGCATCAAAAACTGTTTTTGAATTTTCGAATACCGTAATTATTATCACTTTTACTTTTGACGAAAGTTTTTTGAGACGTTTTGTTCCTTCAATACCATTTATACCTGGCAGGTCTATATCCATCAAAACTATGTCTGGAAGGTCTGTTTTAAGATATTTTAAGGCATCTTCACAATTGTTGTACGAAGAAACTACTTCTAAATGCTCTGTATTATTTATAACCTCAACAAAGATTTCGCATAACTCTTCATTATCTTCAATAATTACAATTTTAGTTTTAATAGACATAGGTTTTGCAAATTATTATAAACTTTACTCAATTGTACTACCTTCTTTAGGTAGCATGCATATAAGTTGAACGATGGTGCCTTTATTGTTTGATGTTATTTCCAATTCAGCATTAATTGTACTAGCTCTTTGTTTCATGTGTAAAAGACCTCTTTTTTGGTCTATTTGAGTGTCGAACCCAATGCCATTATCTATTAACTTTATTTTTAAATTATTAGTTGAAAATGAAATTTCTAAAATTACTTTAGTACACATTGAGTGCTTAGCAGTATTAGTCATAGCTTCTTTTAAAATAAGTACTATTTGCCTGTTCCAATAACTGGGTAGTGTAACGTTTTTATTTACATCTATGCTTAATGAGAAATCTATGTTTAAATCATTGAAGAATTCTGTGGCAAAATCTGTTAAGTAAGTGATGATTTCTTCTAAGTTGTCGCTGTCAGATTTTAATGAAAACATAAAATCTTTTGTTCCATCAAACAATTCATTAGCGTCTAATTTTATAGTATTTAAAGCGTTTTTTAATTCTAATTTTGTTCTTTCTTTTACAGTCATTAAGTCTGATAATGCTGTTATTTTTGCCAATTTATTACCTAAATCATCGTGAAAATCTTTAGCAATGGTATTTCTAACATTTGCAAGTTCTTTTTCTAAAGTTAATTGCTGTTTGTAAGCTAATTTTATGGCTTTATCCTTCTCCCTTTCTTTTCGTAATCGAAACAAGTTGAAAATTAATAAAGCTATTATTATGGTAATTATAGCTATTATAAGCAAGAATGAAAGGCTCTTTATTTTTTCGTCTTTTAGTTCACTTTTATATTTAGCCTCTACGTCATTAGCAGATTTTATGCGCTCAATATTTAAAAGGCTATCTTTTAGTTTTGCATACATTTTAAAGCTGTTATAGGCTTTTGCTGTATCTCCTGTGATGCCATAAATTTCTTTTGCCTCGTGCCAAACATTAGCAGAAAAGCCTAAATCATTTTTATTATCAATCACCAAAGAAGTATCAATGCATTTACTGGCTTCTTTGAGTCGTCCAAGGTCAACCAAGTCCCAAGCTTTCGCAATATAAAATGGAGAAAGATTAAATACACCTTTGGTTTTTTTTCCGTAATAAATTGCTGAATCTATATACTTCAAAGCATTTTTTAAATCACCTTTATGATAAGATATAGCTTCATTAGCTCTATATGATTGTGCTAATTCACGATTCAATGCATATTTTCTTGCAATTTTCTTTGCTTCATTTGCGTAAATGAAGCTTGAATCTATTAATGATTTTCTTTGAGTTTGTATATATTGATTTTCGAATTCGTAGGCTAACCAAATATATTGTGATGCCTTACTCTTGTTTTCAGGTAAATTAATAATTATATCATGTGCTCGTTTTATGTACTCCCAGTTTTCAGCATCCCTATCCAATCGCATAAAAAGATAAATAATTGCCTTTAGGGATTCTAATTCTAGTTCTTTATTTTTTTGTTCTTCACTTTTACTTAATGCGATAAAACCAAACTCAGACAGCTTATCTAAATCATTAATAAGCATGTAATAATTTGCCTTATTAACATAAAATTGATTTAAAAATAAATCACTACAATCAATAGTTTTAAGAATATCTTCTTGTTTTATAAGAGTTTCATAAGCTTCTTCATCACGCTTTTTTTCGATATTAAACTCAAGTTCAAGAGTTAAAGCTTCAAAAACACAAATAGTATTTGAAGATGCTTTTAGAGTTTTTAATTTGTTAAACAACAACAAGGAATCTAACTCAATATTAACTTCACTTTTGTTAAAATCAATATGATTGCAAGCGCAATTTGCTTGTCCATAGGCGTTGACAATTGAAATCAATAAAAAAAATTGGAATAGCATTCTCACAGAGACTAAAGTACAAAACTATACTTACAAAAAAGCCTACCCAAATTGGGTAGGTTAAACTAAAAATCCTGCTTTAAATAAAACAGGATTCTTAAGATTTGGGTCTAACTAATAATTAAAAAAACAAACTAATAAAGCTGCATAAAAAGCTATTAAAAATAGTTCGAGTCTATATTTTTGAAACTTAAATAACATGATTAACTTGGGTCATGTACATCCAAAATATTTATTATTAGCTCCATTTGAGTGCTATTAGTTCCATCACTAACATTAACAACTACCTCTATTATTGTATTCTGTTCATAATCAAATGCATTAATATCTGCTATAAATAACTCTCCTGTTGTTTCATTAATTATAACACTTCCAACTGGTGTTTGTGAGACTATGGAATAGGTTAAAGTATCACCATCTAAATCTGTTGCAACAATAGTAGTCAACAAATCGGATGTTGGGTTTTCATCCATGCTAATTTCCATGTCTTCAGAAACTGGTGCATGGTTTTTTGGTTCGTCATCATTACTACATGATGTAAACATTACTGCTATTACAAGCAGCATAAAAATTTTAATTGTATTCATAATTTTAAAATTTGGGGTTTATATTAATTTATTTTTTAATCAGTTTTTTTGTTGTTTCTCCTTTGCTTGTTTTAATATTTATAAAGTAAATTCCGCTTGATAGATCTGATATATCATACTGGTTTTGAGACTTGTACCTTTTTACCCTATGTCCTTGTAAATTATAAATCGTTAATTGGTCAATTGTTTTAGTGCTTTCAATTGAAAAATTAGTTTCAACTGGATTTGGATAAACTGCAAACTTTATACTTTCTTCATCACTAATATTTAATGGCGGACATATAGTTTGACCTCCATCAACAATTACCCAACCATCATTATTTATCATATTTGTTCGTTGGCTTGCTGCATTGCAGTATTGACTTAAACCACCATGAAAAGAAACATTAGGTTGTAAGTTTAAAGCATCCCAATTAATTAATGTATTATCATAATTTACTGTTGAAAGCTTAACATTTAAAAACATGTTAGACATAATGGTAACACTGCTTACATCCCAAACTCCTAAAGTTTGGTCAAAACCTGTAGCCCCATTAAACATATTGGACATATTGGTAACGTTACTTACATCCCAATTACCAAGGGGTTGATTAAAACTTGTTGCTCCTTGAAACATACTCGTCATATCTGTAACATTATTAACATTCCAAGCTCCTAGACGTCTATTGAATGACATTGAGCCTTGAAACGTACCATACATAGTATATACATTACTAACATCCCAACTATTTAAAGGTTGATTAAAATTTTGGGCATTATTAAATAAATATGTCATATTCTGAACATTACTTACATCCCAACTATTTATTGGCTGATTGAAAGACGTTGTGTCCCAAAACATATATGACATATTCGTCACGCTACTAACATCCCAACTATCTAAAGGTTGATTAAATACTGAATTACGCGAAAACATAAATGACATATTAGTGACATTAGCTACATTCCATGAATCAATTGGTTCATTAAAAGCTGAATTTGAAAACATCACATGCATGTCGGTAACGCTACTAACATCCCAATTGTTTAAAGGTTGATTAAAAAATTGGGCGTTTTGAAACATAAGACCCATATTTGTGACACTACTAACAATCCAATTTCCTATTGGTTGATTGAAAAAATTTGCCCCATTAAACATCCCATTCATATTAACAACACTACTAACATCCCAAGAATTCAGTGGTTGATTAAATCTATGTGCTAAATCAAACATGTAACTCATATTAGTTACATTACTTACATCCCAAGAATTCAAGGGAAGATTAAAATGTTGTTGATTTTGAAACATCCCTCTCATATTAATTACACTACTTACATCCCAATGATTTATGGATAGCCAAGTAACCGTTGGTTGTGTAAAGAGAGTGCAACGAAACATAAAAGATGCGTCAGTAACATTTGCTAGATTTGGAGCATCGGAAGCTCTTACTTCTAAATAATTACATCCATCAAATGCTCTATGCATTGATGCCCAAACTATATTTCCCCATTGCAGAATTGACTTAATTTTGTGTTTGTCACCAGAATTATTAAAATAAATACGAGGGAAATTACCTCGTATGGCTACCGTATATATACCAGGAGCCGCATAGGTATGCGTAATATTACCCATTACTCCAACATCATCAAAAGTGCTATCGTTTTCCCAATCAACATCATAATTATAACCTGTACCAGTAGTTGGTATCGTAATAGTTTCGTTTGGCGTAGTAGTTTCCCAAGTTGTAATGAATTCATTCTGCGAAAAAGATGAATGAGCTGTTAAGACTACCGCTAATAAAAGTAGTTTTATTTTCATAATAAATAGGTTTAAAGTTTGAGGTAAAGATAAATTTGAAGACAAAGCAATGTACTACCCAAAAGGGTAGAATTACATGATTTTCAGTTAATTAAATGGCGTTAAAGCAAATTTTCTTTATTTGCTTTTTGGACAGCCTCTATATTAGAATTTACTTGAAGTTTTATGTAGATATTCTTTAAGTGAAACTTAATGGTGTTTTTACTTATGTAGAGTTTATCAGCAATAACATCGTAGCTATTTCCTTCAGCCAACAAGATTAATACTTCTTTTTCGCGTTTAGATAATTCTATTTTGCTGGGCGCTTTTTGAAATGACCCAACTACCATTTTAGCAATTTTTATACTCATTGGTGCGCCTCCACTTTCAACTTCATTGAGTGCATCAACAATTTCACTTGGAGACACGTTTTTTGTAAGGTATCCAGTTGCTCCTGCACATAAGGCATCAAAAACTATTTTAGAATTTTCGTAAACCGTTACCATTATAATATTAATTTTTGGCAGCAATTTCTTTATTTGTTTGGTGCCTTCTACGCCGCTTATTCCAGGTAGTTCGATATCCATCAAGCATATATCTGGTTTATCATACACCAAATTTTTAATAGCTTCTTCACAATTATTATAATTACCAACAACTTTAAAGTTTGGTGTTTGATTTATTATTTCTGAAAAGCCTTCGCCTAACGGAATATTATCTTCAATTATAACCACTTTGCGTTTCATATTTAATCTATAAAGCCTTTAAATTTAATCGTTGTTCCTTTTTCAGAAGAAGTATCTACAAGTAGCTCACAATTAATTTTTTGAGCCCGTTTTTTCATATTATGAAGTCCATTTTCAGAAGTTTTATGTATATCACTTATACCAATCCCATCATCAATGCACTCTACAGTTAAGCATTTATCATGATATGTAAATGACATACACACTTTATTGCAGTGTGCATGCTTAAGAGCATTTGTCATCGCTTCTTTAAAGATAAAAACAAGTTGCTTACTCCAATAATGTGGCAATTTAATGTTGCCATCAATACTTTTTTTAAGTTTAAATTTAACGTTGGTTTTATTATAAAATGATTCACCAAAATCTGAAAGATACGTAATCACCTCTTCTAAATAATCACTATTGGATTTAAGTGAAAAAATAAAATCTCTAGTGCCTGTATATAATCCATTTGCATCATCTGTAATTTGCTTAATCTTTGATTTAATTTTTGGATTTCTTAACGATTTTTCTTCATTTATGAGGTTAGATAATAATGACATTCTTGCTAATCTGTTTCCCAAATCATCATGAAAATCTTGAGCTATTTCGTCTCTTACATCACTAAGTTCTTTCTCTAGTTTTTGTTGCCTATCTATTGCCAATTTTAAAGCTTTGTTCTGTTTTCGTGAATATCTTAACCTAACAATTGCACCAATAAGCAAAAGAAAAACAATAATTAAAGCAAGTATAATTAATTGTGTTGTCTGCCTCTTAATTTTTGCATCTTTTAACTGAGTTTGGTATTTGGCTTCTAGTTCATTAATTGACTTACTTTTTTCTTTATCATTAAGTTCCTCATAAAAAACGTCCCTTTCCTCTAGGGCTTTTAAGGCTAAATCCGAATCGTTAAAATGTTTATATATTTCATAAGAAAAATTGGATATTCGAGAGCCATAATAAGTTTCAGACTTTATTTCTAAACTATTTAAAGTGTCAATATAAGCGTAAACTAAAGTTTTTTGGTTCCGAGATTTGTAAATGTTAGCAAGATTAAAAAAGGCATTAATAGTAATCTGTTCACTAACTAAATGCCTGTTCTCTAGAACCTTTTTTATATAAAATTCGTAATTTTTATAATCTTCAATAGCCAAATAATAAGTACTCAAAACATTATAACTGCTTATTTTTCTAGATTTAAAGTTATTATTCTCAGCTATCTTTAATGCTTTTTCTGCGTATTTGACAATGCTAGACAAATATTTTTGGTCGTTATTTTTTGTGTATAATTCCATGTATTGCTGAGATGCAAAACCGAAAATAACATTCTCCATTAAAGGGTCATTAATATTCTTATTTTCAATAACATAAAGAGCTTTTTCAATATAGTCTAGCTGTTTATTTAACTGTTTTTGCCTTGCATAAATATGTGAAATCCCATAATATGATTGAGCAACATTTTTATAATCACTTATTTCTTCTGAATATTTTGCAGCTTTAAGAAGGTTTTCTATTGCGAGAATTTCTTGACCACTATTTTGATATAAAGTCCCTAATTTGTTAAATAAATCTGCTTGGTTTTTAAGGTCGTTATTTTCTATGGCTAAATTTAGACTTGACTTAAAATTAGCTTCTGCTCTATCAAACTCTTTAGCAACCAAATAGCCGACACCACTATATTTATAGGCTTCTAAGGTATGCTTCACACTATTTAACCTCTTTGAAAGTTCTAATGCTTTATTACTGAATTTTATTAAAGAGTCTCCTTTACCTGTTGTTTGGTAATAGTACTTTGCCAAGCTTAAATAGGCATTTATCAAAGTAGTGTCTTTGGCTGTTTTAATCTTTTCTCTTAATTCAATTTCATTGTTTTGAGAAAAACTGAAAATTGTATTTGAAAGAAATAGCAATACTATTACAATACCAAAAAAACGCTTCATTTATAGAATTTTGTCTGAAGTTTAAATGTACAAAAAGCTATAAAAGAAAAAACCTACCCAAAAGGGTAGGTTTTAATATTTTTATCACATCCTAAAATGTTAAACCAACATCGTCACAGGATTCTCAATATATCCTTTTAATGTTTGTAAGAACATAGCTCCTGTTGCGCCATCAACTGTTCTGTGGTCGCACGCCAAAGACAACTTCATGGTATTTCCAGGAACTACTTGACCATTTTTAACAACTGGTTTTTGCACAATAGTTCCAACAGATAAAATTGCTGAATTTGGCTGATTAATAATTGAGGTAAAACTCTCAATACCAAACATACCAAGGTTAGACACCGTAAAGGTACTGCCCTCCATTTCGTCAAGCTTTAGTTTTTTATTTCTTGCTCTTCCTGCAAAGTCTTTAACTGCTGCATTAAGTTGTGGTAACGATTGCTCGTTTGCAAATTTAACCACAGGAACAACCAATCCGTCAGGTACAGCAACTGCCACACCAATATGCACGTGATTGTTCATGCGCATTTTATCATCAAACCATTGCGAATTTACTTGTGGATGTTGTTTTAATGCTAAAGCACATGCTTTCACCACCATATCATTGAACGAAATTTTGGTGTCTGGCAAACTGTTGTATTGCTCGCGGAACGCAATGGCATTATCCATATCAAATTCCACATTTAAGTAATAATGTGGTGCTGTAAATTTAGATTTTGCTAAATTTTTAGCAATCGCTTTACGCATATTTGAGTTGGCTACCTCATCAAAATCTTCTTGTCCAGATGGTACAAATTTACCAACTGATGCAGCCGAAGTTGCAGGTGTATAGTTTTCTATATCGCGTTTTATAATTCGTCCATTTTCTCCAGACCCTTGCACTTGCGATAAGTTGATGCCTTTGTCTTCTGCTAGTTTTTTAGCAAGAGGTGATACAAATATTCTTTCGTTAGAAGAATTTGTTTGAGGAGTATTATGAGACTTCTCGACTGCGCTCGAAGTGACAGTCGTTTCTGTTTTAGGTGTTTCAACAGATTTTGGCGCTTCTTCTTTTTTTGATGTATTGTCTTCGGAAGCTGAGCCTGTCGAAGCTTTAAAGTTTTTTGCAATATTAGAAACATCCGTTCCCTTTGGACCAATAATAGCTAGTAGTGCATCTACTTTAGCAGATTCACCTTCGTTTAAACCAACATGTAATAATGTTCCAGATTGAAACGATTCAAACTCCATAGTGGCTTTGTCAGTTTCAATTTCTGCTAAAATATCTCCTTCATCAACTGTGTCACCAACTTTTTTAAGCCATGAAGCAACTGTTCCTTCTTCCATGGTGTCACTTAAACGTGGCATGGTTACTACTGTCACTCCTTCTGGTATGTTGAGAGTTTCTTCTGGTTCAGCAGACTCTTCGACTGCGCTTGGAGTAACATCCTCTTTATCTACAATTTTTGATTCTGAAGCTGCGCCATTTAACAAGCCTGAAATATCTTCACCTTCGTCTCCAATTATTGCTAGAAGTTCATCTACTTTCGTGGTTTCACCTTCATTAACACCAATATGCAACAAAGTCCCTTCGTGGAATGATTCAAACTCCATAGTAGCCTTGTCTGTTTCAATTTCGGCTAGTATATCTCCTTCTTCAACTTTATCTCCAACCTTTTTAAGCCAACTCGCCACAGTTCCTTCTTCCATAGTATCACTCAAACGAGGCATGTTTATAATTTCTGCCATAGCTTATAATTTATGTTGTAAAAATGGGTAATCTTCTTGCTCGTAAACAACATCATACATGATGTTCTTATCTGGATATGGTGACTCATCTGCAAATTTCTCGCACTCTTTAACCAAGTCTTTCACACGCTTATCAATTACTGCTAAGTCATCTTCAGTAGCATATTTATTTTCTAATATGATATCTTTGACTTGCGTAATTGGGTCTATTTTTTTGTACTCTTCAACCTCATCTTTTGTTCTATAGTGCTGTGCATCACTCATTGAATGTCCACGATATCTATAGGTTTTCATTTCCAAAAATGTTGGTCCATCGCCACGACGCGCTCTTTCAATTGCTTCGTGCATTGCTTCGGCTACTTTTACAGGATTCATACCATCTACTGGACCACAAGGCATTTCGTAGCCTAAACCTAATTTCCAAATATCTGTGTGATTTGCAGTTCTTTCTACTGATGTTCCCATAGCGTATCCATTGTTCTCACAAACAAACACTACGGGTAACTTCCAATTCATTGCCATATTAAATGTTTCATGTAACGAACCTTGACGCACTGCTCCATCTCCCATATAACATAAAGTCACTGCTCCTCTATCATGGTATTTATCGCCAAAAGCCATTCCAGCACCTAAAGGAATTTGTCCTCCAACAATACCGTGTCCTCCATAAAATCCTTTTTCTTTTGAGAAAATGTGCATTGAACCACCAAGACCTTGCGAGGTTCCTGTTGCTTTTCCATACAATTCTGCCATGACACGTTTTGGGTCAACACCCATGCCTATTGGCTGTACATGGTTTCTATATGCGGTTATCATTTTATCTTTAGACAAGTCCATAGCATGCAAGGCTCCAGCTAAAACAGCCTCTTGACCATTATATAAATGAAGGAATCCACGAACTTTTTGTTGAATATATACGGCTGCAAGTTTGTCTTCAAACTTTCTCCAAAACAGCATGTCTTCATACCATTTTATATACGTTTCTTTAGTGATTTTTTGCATCGACTAATTTTGGTTTTAATTAAGCGAATAACAAAAGTAATACTTTAGTTATTAACCTAAAAACTGTTATGAGTTAATTTTAACCGAAAACGTTATAGCACGGACTTATCGAATACCAATGGCAATAGATTTTTTAGAGAATTAGATTTTACAACCTTACCTGTTTCTCCCATAAAGTAGATTTCAATGTGGTTATCTTGTTTTACTTCATATTCGGCAATGGCTTGCCTACATGCACCACATGGTGGAATTGGTTTTGAAGTCACGTTTTTTGTTGAACCAGCAATAATGGCCATTTTCAATATTTTTGCATCTGGAAATTTAGCACCCGCATAATAAATGGCTGTTCTCTCTGCACAAAGTCCTGAAGGATACGAAGCGTTTTCTTGATTACTTCCTGTTACCACTTCATTGTTATCTAACAAAATAGCTGCCCCTACTTTAAACTTTGAGTAAGGCGCATAAGCATTTTCACGTGCTTGAGTAGCTTTATTCATTAAATTTTGAATCTCATTTGGTAATTCTTCTATAGCGTTATAAACGTAAAGTGTCGATTCTATTTTTATTTCCTTCATTAGTAACTTTTTTAGACAAAAAAACTATTGTAAAATACAATAGTTTTTTTATAATCTTAAATATGTTATTCTTTTCTAATATTCGTTATACTCGCCATCTCCAAAATTAAAGGTTAGAGAAAAACGTAATGTGTTCTCTAATGGACTTTGAACTTTAGATGCTGAAAACAAATAAGACATATCTACATTAATAGTTGTGTATTTGAATCCTGCACCAAGTGCAAAGAATTTTCTTGCTCCTTTTTCTTCGGCTTCATTAAAAAATCCTGCTCTTAACGCAAACGAATCTTGATATTGATACTCGGCTCCTAAAGCCCACGTAAACTCTTTAAGCTCTTCACTGAAACCTCCTGGAGCATCACCAAATGATTGGAATACACCAGAGATAAAACTAACATCAGTAGATTGTCCATCTATAATAACATTATCTTTTTCATTAATCAATGTATCAACACCTTCTTCGTAAGTTCCGTTACTGTTTGTGTCTTCAAACTCAACTTCTCTACCTAATACTGGTGGTGTTGGCACTAATAGTTTTGTGAATTCTGCTGTCACTGCTAATTTATTGTATTGGTCGAATATAAAATCGAATCCTCCACCTAATCGTAAGTTTGTTGGGATAAAGTTTTCTCTACCTGCATCATCATATTTAATTTTTGGTCCTAAATTTTGGATTGCAAATCCACCTCTCCAACGACCATTAAAATCACTGTAAGCCTGTTCTTCTCCTTGATAAAATCCAGAAATATCAACACCTATAGTACTTGCTGGTGCTGGGTTTTGGTCAACTCCAATAATTTTTAAATCGGAACGCAAATAGCGTAAGGCTACTCCCATTGAGAATTGGTCTGCTAAACGTAATGTATATGACAAATCCATAGTCATTTCATTTGGTTTTGCAATTCTTGGTGTATCACTTGGTCCATCGACTAGCTCAATTTCTCCTAAACTGAAATATTTAAAACTTCCTGCAAAAGCACTTCTTTCATTTAATCTATTGAAATAAGTAACCTGACCAATTGAAATATCGTTAACTAACTTACTCAAGTAAGGTGTATAACTTATTCCTATTCCTGACTTAGCAGTTGAAAATGCATATTTTGAAGGATTCCACTGTTGTGAATATACGTCTACAGAAGTCGCAACTCCCATGTCTCCCATACCTGCTGCTCTTGCATCGGCTGCAATTAATAAAAATGGCACTCCTGTTGTGATAACCCTACTATCGTTTGAATAGGGAATAATTTCGGTTAATGTTTGTGCATTACCTTGAACGAAAAAACCTAGTGTAATTAGGGCTAAAATGTAGTTTTTCATAAGTAAATGTTGATTTAAGTTGCTGCTTTTACAGCCATAATATGTTGGTAAATATAATTATTATTATAGTATTACAAGTTTTTCAAACTTTTCTACCTGTTTATTTAATTGATTTGAGCGTACTGTTAATTTATAAACGTAAACACCTTTTCCTATTTTTTCGCCAAAATCGTCTCTTCCATCCCACACAATGTCTTTAGATACCGAGTTTGTTGACTTTAAGCCTCCACTGGTTTGTCCATTTAAAGTCCTGACCAATTTCCCAGAAACCGTGAATACTTGTACTGAAACGTCTAAAACCTCCGAACTATTGTGGTTGAACCAAAATTCTGTGTAATTAACAAAAGGATTTGGATAATTCAGCACATTATCGATAACTAGTGACTCATTTTCGTCGTACACCACAAATTGTATCTCAGCAGTCGATGAATTGTTATAAACATCCCATGCCTTGAGGGTTAATGTATGTAATCCAGGTTCTAAATCTCTAAATGGATAAGTTACTGTTCCGTTTTGGTAGTCGTCAACTTCGGTTGTATAATAGTCGTTTAATTTAAAAGGGTTGGTTTCGTCGCCATCTAAAATGGCAATGATGTCATGTCCTATTCCGCTTGCGGTATTAATTCCGTTTTCATCTTGCAATTTAGCCAATAAGGTTGGTGCTTCGTTGGTAATTCCTCCAGAAACGAAGCTTTCATCATTCATAAATAAATTAATAATAGGCCCTTCGTTATCTTCAGGCGCATTATTGTTAATACCTCCTATTTGAATATCAAAATTAGCCCCTGATTGGTCTTGCAATGGATTATCATTTTTTGCATAGAAGCTTATTTTTCCATTTCCTACAGGCACACCAATATCTCTAGGCACTACAAAATCGAATTCAAAAACACCATTAGTAACAGTTGCTTGTCCTCTAAATATGGTTTCACCTAACGTATTATAATCTAAAATTACTGTTTGTCCTGCATTTACTGTACCATCATTAGCTAATGTTTGCCTGTCGATGTTTTTATCAAAAATAGTGGTGGTAACTACGCCATTATAATTAGTTAATACATTTCCTAGTTCGTCTACAACTTCACCTTTAATATTTACACGACCTAATGCTTGTAACACATCGACACTGCCAGAAATTGGTACATCGTTTATTTCGGTAAGTCTGACACTTGGTTTAGGTAACGCTAATTTCATTGCTGGGTCACCAATAAAGAACACCAATCTTCTTTGGCTTACGCCAGAAATACGAGGGTCGTTTTTTGTTAAACGCAATGCTTCAGCCATGGTAGGATAGTCATTTGTGCCAAACCCAAAAAGGTATTCTTCTAAAACTATATTAAAAGCCACACCTACACTTACAAATATTTGACGCGTGGTTGTAATTAATCCAATAGCGCCTCCTTTTTTATTCCAATACAAATACTCTCCTGCTGTTGCACGCGCAGGATTATCAAACTTTGTGTACTCACAAGTTACGGTTACAAAACAATTAAGTTTACATATGTTTTTAAGCTCTTGAGCATTTATTTTATCGAAAATTCGCTCACTTGCCAATCCGTCCTCACCTCCATGCCCAAAATAATTCACAACTAAGGCACCTACTTCTATATTGTCAAAAATAGCTTTGTTTACTGATGGGTATCTTTCTCCTCCTGCTGTTGATTCTTGTACAAAAGCATCTGTATGTACTTTTACGGCATTGATAAATGGTTTGTTTTGGGTGACGACATCGGCAATATCATTGGTAGTTTGTTGTAAAATACCTTCCCAAGATTTGTCGACATCATCAGAAATAACCATAATGTTATTTCGCCAGTTGCCATAAGCTTCTTCTTGGTAATAAGACTCTATTTTATCTACAAGTTCTCTTGCTCTTTGTGGTGTATCGGCTAAAATTCGTCCAACTGCTATATCTAGTTTATCTGAAGAATGCATATCACCTTCATTGATATCCATCATACCATAAAAATCATCGGATACAAACGAATTTGACAAACTAAAACTGTTTAAGGAATGCCATGAAGGAACAACATTGGTGTTATTGGACACTCTATCTTTATAATCGTATGATGCATCACCAAACAAACACAAATACTTTAATCTATTTGTTGGCGAGCTTGCATTATCGTAAACATATTTTACAAAATTTCTAATCCCAGACACATCTTGATTTCCAGAACTAAACTCGTTGTAAATATTTTGCAAAGTGTAAACCTTAACATTTAATTTGTTTTGGTCCCTATTTATTTGTGCCAATCTTTCTGCTTGACCAAGCATGTCTTCTCTCGCAATAATAATATAATCTATATCTTGAAATTGACCTTGGGCATTTTCAAAAACAGTCCCCTTTATGTTTTGATTGGAAACTCTAGATTTTGACTCACTTTTTGGTGTATAAAAATCTGAATTATCTATAGCAACATACTTTTTTTCTTCTCCTAATGCTGCATTAAAATTTAATGTAGCTTGGGCATCATTATTTTGTATGGACGTAATATTATACTTATCTGTAATATCCCAAACTTCATTTATGCTTGAGGCATTGGATATAGTGTATTGTCCAATTCCAGACATTGACGGAACATTATTATTTTTAAATAAGAATTGTTCGTTGGTCCCTGCTAAATTTCTGGTAGCTTCAATAGAAATATAGTCGAGAAATCCTTCGGAAGTTGGATTTCCATTATTATTGTAAGTCAGGTTTACCGATATATTGCCTGAAGTAACATTTATATTATTACTAAAAAAATCTTGAGTTGCAAGAATAGGGTCATTTATGGCTGGAAATGTAAAATTATCCACATCAGTCCCATTTACCCTAACACGCATGCTCGTTTCCACGACTCCCACAGCTGCTGCATAGACCTTTAGCGCAACAGGATCGGAAGCAACTATATTTTTCACTTCAAAATCAAACACCTTATCTGGGTCAAAATCAAACCTATCTCCAAACCAACGTCTGCCTAATTTTGCGAGATTGTATTCATCTAGTTCATGAAATTGATAATCATGAAATGTATCAATAGCTGTACTTGCAGCACCTAAAGGCTCAATATAATCTTGTACTTGTTTCGCATTACTGCCAGAGTTTACATTTATAAAGTAATAGGCCTTATCTGTATATACATTAATATTGGTATTGCTTTCGCTATTATAGCCTGTAGGTCCTTCGCCATAAAACAGTATGTAATCGTTATTACTAAACTTACCATCATCTCCGTCAACTATTTTTACTGAATTCTCAGTTAAATCTATAGGGTAAGGTATTGAGTTTTCCATTGGCAGCATATTGCCTCCTTGCCCAAACACCCTAATAGATTTTGGGTCAATATTATTCATACTAATGCCCAAACCACTTAAAAAGTTTCTTGATAATTTATATACGCCTGTTTTTTCAATATAAAATTTATACCAATCACCTTGATTCATAACCGAGTTTACAATAACTCGACGTGATGACCCACTTCTATTAGCTTGGTTAAAATTATAGGATAGCGTAAAACTCTTAACTTTTTTATAAATGCCATTGTCGTTAATAATTGGCGACATTTCAAAATAAACCGAGCGCTTATCTCTACTATTCGTGTTTTTTATTAGAGCTTGTATTTTTTTTGGGATAGTTTCTAACCTAATATCTTTCAACTCATTTTTTGAAATAGTTTCGTAAGAAATATTAGTAACTTTTAAAGAACTTTCATTAATTAAACCTGTAGCGTTCCAAACAGCAATATATTTTATACCACTTATATGGTCGAAGCTAAAATTAGAATCGTTAAATGAAGGCACCTCTACTTTTGAGGAACCAGTAGATAGTATTCTAGTGCCATTCCAATCAATAGTAAATTGTTTTTGTTGAGAATAGCTAATGAATGTGGTTAATAAAATAACAGAAAAAAGTAATTTCTTCATAAAAGAATTAACGCTGGTTATTTGGGTATAGTATAGCAATATTAATTTTGTTCAAAGTTACGATAATAAATCATGATAAACTGCGTTTTAGAGTAACAAAAATACGTAGAAATAGGATGAAAAATCCGATATTCTGTATAAAAAATAGGATGAAATGCATATTTTTTTCAAAAAAACCTTGTGTTATTATCTTTAATTACTATATTGCAACACCAAATATTAAACTGACTTACTTAAAAAGTATGGATATGAAAAACGCCGCAACACTAAGAATAATGCTAGTTCTAGCATTGTCACTATCAATGTTTAGTTGTAAAAAATCATCTAATTCTAAGAACACTTCTAGAGGAACTGGATGGGCAATTAACTCAAAAGATGGAGGATTTCAATACAATACAAACTTTAAAGAGCAAGCAACTGCTCCTGGTTTAGCATTTATTGAAGGAGGAACTTTTACCATGGGTAAAGTTCAAGACGATGTGATGCATGATTGGAATAATTCTCCAAATCAGCAACACGTACAATCGTTCTATATGGATGAAACCGAAGTAACCAATATGATGTACATGGAGTACTTAGATTGGATTAAAGGAGTTTATCCACCAGAAGACCCAAATTTTAAAGCCATCTATAATGGTGCACTTCCAGATACATTAGTTTGGAGAAACCGTTTAGGCTACAACGAAATGATGACCAACGAATATTTACGTCATCCTGGATATGCCGAATATCCTGTAGTTGGTGTTAGCTGGATTCAAGCTGTAGAATATGCAAACTGGCGTACAGATAGAGTTAACGAAATGTACCTAGAAAGACAAGGTTATTTGTCTCGTGATGCTCGTTATACTGCTACTGCTGATGCTAATTTTAGTACAGACACTTACATTAATGCTCCAAAACAAGTATATGGAGGTAATGAGGAAGTTGTAAGAACCGATAACAATAATATTAAAACAGATGCTGACGGTAACGAAAGCAACGTTTACGCTAACAGAGGCACAGGAGTTTTATCTCCTAAATATAGACTACCAACTGAAGTTGAGTGGGAATATGCTGCTTTAGGTTTAACAGAACTTAGAAGTTATAATGTATATAGAGGACGTAAAAAATATCCTTGGGATGGTCAATACACACGTTCGGGAAGCCGTAAAGTAAGAGGTGACCAATTAGCTAACTTTAAGCAAGGAAAAGGTGATTATGGTGGAATCTCAGGATGGTCTGATGATGGTGCAGATATTACTGCTCAAGTAAGGTCTTACGAGCCAAACGATCATGGGCTTTATGATATGGCTGGTAACGTTGCCGAATGGGTTGCAGATGTTTACAGACCTATTGTAGATGATGAGTTTAACGACTTTAACTACTATCGTGGCAATGTATATACTAAAAACGCCATTAACGATGATGGTACAGTTAAAATAGTAACAGTTAACGACATTGTTTATGACACTTTAAGTAACGGTAAAGTAATTGCTAGAAATTTACCTGGTGAAATTGCTCAAGTCGCTGTTGACGAAAACGAAACGTACCTAAGAAATAACTTTGACACAAGTGATAACCGTAACTTTAGAGATGGTGACAAGCGTTCGTCTCGTGAGTTCGAAAGCTTTAATGAAGAAGAGGAAGATGGTGTGTCATTAACCAAAAAGATGTACAATGCTCCAAGACATAATGTAGAAGTTGATTCTGCAGGAAATTTAATTAGAGAGTATGACAAAACTAACAATAGAACATCTTTAATTAGTGATGAAGTACGTGTCTATAAAGGTGGTTCATGGAGAGATAGAGCTTATTGGTTAGATCCTGCTCAACGTCGTTATTTCCCACAAGATATGGCAACAGACTATATTGGATTTAGATGTGCCATGTCTAGAATTGGTTCTAAATCTAAACAAAAGAATAAAAAGAAAAATTAAACTTTTTAAGTTATAAAATTAAAGTCCTAACGGTTTCGTTGGGACTTTTTTATTACATTTAATCCATGAAAATCAAAGCACTTCACAAGCTATTTTTAAAATACCCAAAGGTATGCACAGACACCAGAAAAATAACCAATGACTGTTTGTTTTTTGCCCTAAAAGGCGACAACTTTAACGGTAATACATTTGCTGAAGATGCTTTAAAAAAAGGCGCAAAGTATGCTGTTGTAGATGACAAAAATGTGGTTTTAAACGACAATTATATTCTGGCAAATGATGTGCTTACAATGCTACAAGAGTTAGCAACTTACCATCGTAATTATTTAGGTTTAAAAATAGTGGCACTTACAGGTAGCAACGGTAAAACCACAACCAAAGAGCTTATTAATTCTGTTTTAAAAAAAGAATACAATACAGTTGCTACAATTGGCAACTTAAATAATCATATTGGTGTTCCGTTAACATTACTATCCATGGATTCATCAACCGACATTGGTGTCGTTGAGATGGGTGCCAATCACCAAAAAGAAATTGCGTTTTTATGCGCAATAGTACAACCAGATTTTGGATATATCACCAACTTTGGCAAAGCACATTTAGAAGGGTTTGGAAGTATTGAAGGTGTTATTAAAGGTAAAAGTGAATTGTACGATTATCTAAAAGCAAACGACAAACTAATATTCATCAACACAAATGACGCTACACAATTAAAGCAACTAAACAACTATCAAAACACTTTTAGTTTTGGAGATAACTCATCTAATTGCAATATTAAATTAGTAGAAGCTAATCCTTTTGTCGTAGTAAAGTATGACAATGAAAGAATTGAAAGCCAATTAATAGGTGCTTATAACTTTAATAATATTTCAGCAGCCATAACAATTGGTAATTATTTTAAAGTTACAACAAACGATTTAAAAGATGCTATTGAAAGTTATGTGCCTGAGAACAATCGATCGCAAATAATTAATAAAGGGAGTAACCAAATTATTTTAGATGCCTATAATGCGAATCCAACAAGTATGAAAGCTGCGCTAGATAATTTTAATCAACTAGTTGCAAAACACAAAATAGTTATTATTGGTGATATGTTCGAGCTTGGTGAAGATTCTAAAAAGGAACACAAACATATTGCAGATTACACCAACAACTCTAGCATTGACAAAGTCTTTTTAGTAGGTGAGAATTTTTATAACACAAAATATAAATCTTCTAAAGTAACACTTTGTAAAACCTTTGATAATTTAAAATCTGAAATAGAAAGCTCTAATATCGAAGACACTTCCCTATTAATTAAAGGCTCTAGAGGGATGGCTTTGGAGCGGATTTTGGATGTTTTGTGATTTAACTTTGCAAGAAGATAATGATCAATTAATAAGCTTATAAGTACTCGAAAAATACTAGCGTATTTCCAATTTAGTATATATTAAAAAGTTAGTTTCCAATCCACACAACTACTTATAGCTGAGACCGTTAGTGAATCAAAAACCAACCCTTTTCTTTTTAAGCTAATAATTGCATCTTTGCAGTATGCGTATAGATATCATAACCGTTTTGCCCGAATTACTTAAAAGTCCGTTTGAAGCCTCTATTTTAAAACGTGCTATTGAGGCAGGTTTGGTAGAAGTCCATTTTCATAACCTTCGCGATTATACAACCGACAACTACAAATCTATTGACGACACACAATATGGTGGTGGCGCAGGTATGGTCATGATGGTGGAACCAATTGATAAATGCATTAGCAAATTAAAGTCTGAACGTGGTTACGACGAAGTCATCTATATGACTCCAGATGGAGACACACTCAATCAAAGTATTGCCAACCAAATATCGCTTAAAGAAAATATCATCATCCTTTGCGGACATTACAAAGGTGTGGACCAACGTGTACGTGATTATTTTATCACCAAAGAAATCTCCATTGGCGATTATGTATTGTCTGGTGGTGAATTGGGAGCAGCAGTGTTGTGCGATGCAGTCATACGCCTAATCCCAGGTGTATTAGGCAATGAAACTTCGGCATTGACCGATAGTTTTCAAGATAATTTATTAGCGCCTCCCATTTATACCAAGCCAAGAGAATATAAAGGCATGAAAGTGCCCGAAGTACTATTTAGTGGTAACTTTCCAGAAATAGACAAGTGGCGTGAAGAACAAGCTTACAAACGCACAAAAGATAGGCGACCTGATCTATTGGAAGATTAAGCATTACTCGTCATTGCAAGACTAACTTTTACAGTCAGTAGAAGCAATCTGCCTATTTTAAGTTTTAGTTAAAAAGATTACTTCGTCACATATTCCTCGTAATGACGTTATATTTTTTAATTATTAATTGTTCATTATCAATTATTAATTATCTTTGCACCCAATTTCGGGTCAACCTCTGGCGATAATCGTGAATGTTGTTTCGAGAAAACTATTAAAAAGATTAACATGGAATCTTTAGTAAAATTTGTACAAGACGAATTTGTAACAAGAATTGACTTACCAGAATTTTCAGCTGGTGACACTATTACAGTATATTACGAAATTAAGGAAGGAAATAAAACACGTACCCAGTTTTTTAGAGGTGTTGTTTTACAACGCAGAGGAACTGGAAGTTCTGAAACTTTTACAATTAGAAAAATGTCTGGGTCTATTGGTGTAGAGCGTATCTTCCCAGTTAATTTACCTGCGCTTCAAAAAATTGAAGTGAATAAAAGAGGTAGTGTTCGTAGAGCACGTATCTTCTACTTTAGAGGTCTTACTGGTAAAAAAGCAAGAATTAAAGAACGTAGACGCTAGTCTAACCACATTTTTAAAGAATAATAAAAGCCTTGACGTATGTCAGGGCTTTTTCGTTGTTAACAATTGTTCATAACCTAGGTTCATAAATGATTGATATCTAAATCATTAAAAAACTTGCTTTTTTGAAAGGTTATATTACATTAGCAAAAGAGTTAGGGACGCATCATGAAAATTGATGTAAAGTTACGAAAGTAATAACTCTAATTTGGTAAAGTAACGTTCTTTATTTTAATTGTTTTTTGAGGTTTTGAGACAGCATGTGTATGCATGTGTAGTTAAAATATCATGATATTTTAAGTAGTGCTATATGTTATGCAGATAGTAACTGATGAAATTGAAAGTTTCCAAGGATAGTAGTAGCGAAAGTGAATACTGTAGCAGGAAGCAATACTTTAAAAGTTGTAAACCATGCAAATGAGGTACAAGTGATAAAGTATCAAGAAAAACAATTAACATGAAACATCTTGTAACAGGTCAATACATTTTGAAAGTTACAGAGTTTCAATTAAAATGGTGAGACTTGAATCGAAAAGATTAGGCAAACATAAGGATGCTTAATTGAAGTTAGCAGCAATGTTAAATAGGTCATGTACACTGTTTTATAGAAAGCCATGTCAGCATAGATTAATTTCTAAGTGATATGGCTTTTGTTTTTATATCTTCGCTTAAGATTTATGAACCATGTTACCACTTATCCTAGACAAAACATTTAGCAATCAAGATTTTACCAAAACTAGCTTAGACAAAGCCGAATATGACAACTGTACTTTTATGGGTTGTAATTTTGAAGACTGCTATTTATCGGCAATACAGTTTATAGAGTGCGAGTTTATTAATTGTAATCTCACCAACTCCAAGCTAAAGGAAACCACTTTTAAAGATGTAAACTTTACAGAGTGCAAACTAGTTGGTATGCCCTTTTACGAGTGCAATCTCTTTTTGTTTTCGGTTACTTTCAGCCTTTGTAATTTAGGCCTAGCGGTATTTAACAATTTAAAATTAAAAAGCACAACGTTTAAAGACTCTAGCTTGCAACAAACAGACTTTGCAGAAGCCGACTTAACCCAATCTACATTTGATAATTGTAATTTACAAGATGCTATTTTTGAAAACACCATACTGGAAGCAGCAGATTTTAGAACAGCTTACAACATCAATTTCAATCCAAATGTGAATAAGTTAAAAGGTGCAAAATTTTCAAAATCCAATATTGAAGGGCTTTTATCCATGCACCAAATAGTAATTGAATAATTTTTATTATCAATTTTTACGAAATTTTCAAAAAACAACCCTCAATTTTTGTGAGGCTCTAAATATACATTATAGAGCATACTTCGCGGTTCTATAAAAAGGCATTACCACACAAATTTTGTATATTCGCAAGACGAAAAAATCAATCCATTTTATTGGGCGTTTCAACCTTCAATAACATTAAAAAATCTCGCATACTATGTCGAAAATAATTTATACAAAAACTGACGAAGCTCCAGCATTAGCAACCTACTCCCTACTCCCAATTGTTAAAGCATTTACCAAGTCGTCAGGCATTTCTATAGAAACAAAAGATATTTCATTGGCAGCTAGAATTCTAGCAAATTTTCCAGATTTTCTTTCAGATGAACAAAAGCAAAACGATGCTTTGGCTGAATTAGGAGAAATGGTAAAAACACCAGAAGCCAACATTATTAAACTTCCAAATATTAGTGCGTCAATTCCGCAGTTAAAAGCTGCCATAAAGGAATTGCAAACTAAAGGTTTTGCGTTACCTAACTATCCTGATGAACCTGAAAACGATGAAGAAAAAGCTATAAAAGCACGTTACGATAAAATTAAAGGAAGTGCTGTAAATCCAGTGCTTAGAGAAGGGAATTCTGATAGACGTGCGCCTAAGGCAGTTAAGAATTATGCGAAAAAAAATCCGCATTCCATGGGAAAATGGAGTTCGAGTTCTAAGTCTCATGTTGCTACCATGACAGAAGGCGATTTTTGTCATAATGAAAAGTCTGTAACACTATCAAACGCTACAACAGTAAACATTGAACATACTGATGCTAACGGAAAAACGACAATTTTAAAAGATAATTTAGCATTACAAGTAGGCGAAATTATTGACGCTTCAGTCATGCAAAAAAATGTCTTATTACGCTTTTTAGTAACACAAGTACAAGATGCCAAAGACAAAGGCGTATTGTTTTCCTTACACATGAAAGCGACCATGATGAAGGTGTCTGACCCTATTATTTTTGGTCATGCAGTTCGTGTATTCTTTAAAGACGTTTTTAAAAAACATGCCGAAACCTTTGATAACATTGGTGTAGATGTTAATAATGGCTTCGGAAATTTATTAGCAAACTTAGTTGAAGTTTCAGAAGACAAACGCAAAGACATTCTTGCAGATATCGATGCTTGTTATAAAAACAATCCAGATTTAGCAATGGTAAATTCCGATAAAGGTATTACCAATTTGCATGTGCCAAGTGACGTCATCATTGATGCCTCAATGCCAGCAATGATTAGAAATTCTGGGCAAATGTGGAATGCCAAAGGAAAATCACAAGATACCAAAGCAGTTATTCCAGATAGTAGTTATGCAGGAATTTATACCGCAACCATCGATTTTTGTAAAGAGCATGGTGCTTTTGACCCAACAACCATGGGAACAGTTCCTAATGTTGGACTCATGGCACAAAAAGCTGAAGAATATGGTTCACATGATAAAACCTTTGAAATAGCATCAAACGGAACTGTAAGAGTTGTTGATTCGAATGGTAATACACTAATTGAGCATACTGTTGAAGAAGGCGATATTTGGCGTATGTGTCAAGTTAAGGATGCACCAATTCAAGATTGGATTAAGCTAGCGGTGTCAAGAGCAAGAGCAACTGATACACCTGCTGTTTTCTGGTTAGATGAACATAGAGCGCACGATGCAGAATTAATAAAAAAGGTAGAAATGTACTTGCCAAATCACAATACGAGTGGTTTAGATATTCAAATTTTGTCACCAATAAAAGCAACAAAGTTCACATTAAACAGAATTAAAAGTGGTAAAGACACTATTTCGGTTTCTGGAAATGTGTTACGCGATTATTTAACCGATTTGTTTCCAATTTTAGAACTGGGAACTAGTGCAAAAATGCTTTCTATTGTACCATTAATGAATGGTGGAGGCTTATTTGAAACTGGTGCTGGAGGTTCCGCTCCTAAACACGTGCAACAGTTTGTTGAAGAAAATCATTTACGCTGGGATTCATTAGGCGAGTTTTTAGCCTTAGCTGTATCACTTGAGCATTTATCTGAAACCACGAACAACCCAAAAGCTAAAATCTTAGCAGACACTTTGGATGATGCCACCGAAAAGTTATTGGAAAACAAAAAAGGCCCTTCCAGAAAAGCTGGCGAATTGGATAATAGAGGAAGTCATTTTTATTTGGCAATGTATTGGGCTCAAGAATTAGCTGCTCAAAATGAAGATTTAGAGTTAAAGAACCTATTTACTGATGTTGCCAAAGATTTAGCAATTAACCAAGGCGTTATTGTTGAAGAACTAAACAAAATACAAAGCGTAAAAGTCAATATAGGTGGTTATTACGAACCAAATGAAACACTTGCATCTCAAGCTATGAGACCTTGTAAAATATTTAATGATATCTTAAATAATTTATAAAAATATTAAGTTACTGTTAAAAGCCCCATTTTACACATGGGGCTTTTTTATTTTTACATAAAAATCGCCGATGATAAAGTCTACTCAGAAATTGTTGCTATTGTTTCTTTTACTACCACTTTTTCTTTTTTCTCAGGAAAAATTCACATTAAGTGGCGTCATAACTGATGAAAGTAGCAACGAAACACTTATTGGTGCCAACATCATAATTCCGTCACTACAAACTGGAACTATGAGTAATGAATATGGTTTTTACTCCATTACACTAGATAAAGGTGTATATGAATTTCAAATAAGTTATTTAGGTTATGCTAGTATTGTCCAAACCATAACCCTTGATAAAGACAAAACTTTAAACTTCAAACTAACAGAAGATAGTCTAAGTTTAGATGAAATTATTATTGTTGAAGATGTTGAAAAACTCAACATCAGGAAACCGCAAATGAGTTTAAATTCCTTATCCATAAATACTATAAAACAAATTCCGGTGGTGTTAGGTGAAGTAGATTTAATAAAATCCATTACACTGCTTCCAGGAGTTACAACTGCTGGCGAAGGTGTTTCTGGATTTAATGTACGTGGTGGTGCAGCAGACCAAAATTTAATTCTGTTGGACGAAGCTACCATTTTTAATTCATCGCATTTATTTGGTTTGTTTTCTGTATTTAACCCAGACGCCATAAAAGATATTAAACTTTATAAAGGAGGAATTCCAGCAAAATATGGAGGTCGCGTATCTTCAGTCTTGGATATTTATCAAAAAGAAGGAAACAGTAACGAGTTTAAAATGAATGGTGGCATTGGGTTGGTATCTAGCAGATTACTGGCAGAAGGCCCTATTACCAAAGAAAAAGGTTCATTCCTTTTAGGAGGACGTAGTAGTTATGCACATTTGTTTTTACCATTATTTAACATTGATAATATTGCCTATTTCTATGATTTGAACACAAAATTAAGTTATAAATTAAATGACAGAAACAATATTTATTTATCTGGATATTTTGGAAGGGATGTGTTTTCCATTGCTGATAGTTTCGATAACACTTACGGAAATACAGTTGTGAATTTCAGGTGGAATCATTTGTTTTCAGATAAGCTTTTTTCAAATGCATCATTGATTTATTCTGATTATTACTATGGATTGAAACTGAATTTTGTGGAATTTAATTGGGATTCAGGAATTCAAAATTTCAATCTTAAATATGATTTAAAGCATTATATCTCAAATAATTTTAAATTGGATTATGGTTTAAATAGCATTTATTACAAATTTAATCCAGGAGATATTAAGCCTTCTACCGAAACTTCTGGTATCAATCCGTTTAAATTAATTGATAAATACGCCTTTGAAAACGCCATATATATAGATGCCGAACATCAAGTAAGCGATAAATTAGCATTGAGTTATGGATTGCGATTTAGTTCCTTTTTTAGATTAGGACAAGATGAACTTAATGTGTATGAAAATAACAATCCATTAATTTTCAACTCTGACCTCAAAATTTACGAAAAAGTAGACCCAACGGGCACCGAAAGTTTTAAACGAAGTGATGTCATTAAATCGTTCTCAAACATAGAACCGCGTGTATCGTTAGCATATCAGCTAAACGAGGAGAGTTCGGTAAAAGCAAGCTATAACAAAATGAGTCAATATTTACATTTACTTTCAAACACCAGTTCGCCTACACCATTGGATGTTTGGACGCCAAGTGGCAAATATGTTAAACCACAAATTTTGCATCAATTTGCCTTTGGGTATTTTAAAACCATAAATGACAATACCTACAATTTAGAGATTGAAACATTCTATAAAACAATAAAAAACAGAATAGATTACGTTGATGGCGCCGACCTTATCGCCAACAATGCCATCGAGCAAGTAATACTTAATGGTAAAGCAAGAGCCTATGGACTTGAAGTATTATTTAGAAAAAATGAAGGCGCTTTTCAAGGGTGGATTGCTTACACCTTATCAAAATCAGAACAGCAAACCCAAGGCAGAACTCCTGTAGAAACTGGTATAAACAACGGATTATGGTATAATACGCCTTATAACAAAACCCATGATGTGTCAGTAACAGCATCATATAAATTAAATGAAAAATGGAGTTTTAGCTCCAACTTTTTATTTCAAACTGGCTTGCCAGCAACATTCCCAAACGGTCAATATGAATACAATGGCATTTCCGTCCCTATTTATGAAGCCAGAAATTCTAGCAGAATTCCAAATTATCATAGATTGGATGTATCTGCAAAATACATTCCTAAACCTAACTCTGATAAAAAATGGAAATCCGAATGGGTAATTGGTCTTTATAACGCGTATAACAGAAAAAATGCATCCTCAATTAGTTTCAGGGAAAATACAATGACAGGAGCGAATGAAGCTTTAAAACTTTCGCTTTTCGGGATAATTCCTTCAATTTCCTATAACTTTAAATTTTAAAACAATGAAAAAGTTTACAATACTATTTATAAGCATATTCTTTGTATCCTGTGAAGATGTAATTGATTTAGATTTAAACACTTCTGAACCAAAATTAATTATTGAAGCATCTATTGATTGGATTAAAGGAACGAGCGGAAACGAGCAAGAAATTAAGTTATCTCTGTCTGCTCCTTTTTATAATTTACAAACGCCTCCTGCAAATAATGCACAAATATCAATTTTTGATACCAATGGAAATGAGTTCCAATTCATTGAAGATGGTGCAACTGGCATCTATAAAAACAATATATTTATACCTGTTTTAAATGCCGAATATTCGCTTGAGATAAACTATGAAGGCGATGTTTATTCTGGCACAGAAGTATTAAAATCTGTTGTTCCAATTGACTATGTCGAACAAAAAAATGATGGTGGATTTACTGGAGAAGAAACCGAATTAAAGGCCTATTATACCGACCCTGAAAATGAAGAAAACTATTATTTCTTCGAATTCAGCAATAATTTTACAGCATATCCAACGCTAGAAGTTTACGATGATGAGTTTACCGACGGAAACCAAATTTTTGGATTTTATACTGAAGAAGATTTAACTACAGGACACGAGGTAACCATTAAAAATCATGGAGTATCTGAAGCATTCTTCGAATATATGTTTATTCTTTTACTGCAAAATAGTGATGGTAGTGGTGGTCCTTTTGAAACGACACCAGCAACTGTGAGAGGAAATTGTATTAATGAAACTAATCCAGATAATTTCCCACTTGGTCATTTTCGTTTATCCGAAGTTGATGAAATTACATACATAGTTCAATAACTCTTCGCAAATTGTGTATTTTTGATGAATGGATTTCACAAAAACAACTGAGCAAGATTCTAACTACAATCATCTGGAAAAGATGAGTGTTTCAGAATTGCTCAACAATATAAATAACGAAGATAAAACCGTTCCTTTTGCAGTAGAAAAAGCATTGCCTCAAATTGAAGCTTTAGTGGCTCAAGTTGTTGCAAAATTAAAATCTGGTGGACGCTTATTTTATATAGGAGCTGGTACAAGCGGTCGTTTAGGTATTGTTGATGCTAGCGAATGTCCACCTACATTTGGTGTTCCTCATGAGCTTGTGGTTGGTTTAATGGCTGGAGGAGATGCAGCAATAAGAAAAGCAGTTGAATTTGCCGAAGATTCTACAACCCAAGGCTGGAAATATTTACAAGAATACCATATTTCTAGTGATGATGTAGTCGTTGGAATTGCTGCTTCAGGAACCACTCCGTATGTAATTTCAGCACTTGAAGAATGTAATAAGAATACTATTATTACTGGGTGCATTACTTGTAATCATAACAGTCCTTTATCTCAAACGGCGAAATTTCCAATCGAAGTCATCGTTGGTCCAGAATTTGTAACTGGAAGCTCCAGAATGAAAGCTGGAACTGCTCAAAAATTAGTATTGAATATGATTACTACTGCAAGTATGATTCAATTGGGTAAAGTGAAAGGAAATAAGATGGTAGATATGCAGTTAAGTAACAATAAATTAGTAGATAGAGGTGTAAAAATGGTAATGAATGAATTAGACATTTCTGCTAAAGAAGCGTCTAGTTTATTGGATAAACATCAAAGTGTGAGGGCATCAGTAAAAGCATATAAAAATGGAAACAAATAGAACAAATAAAGACGTATTGGTAAAAGGCATAAAAAAAATGATAATATCACTAGTCATGATGTTCGCTGGACCAACACTATTTTATATAGTTACAACCAATAAAGAAAAACCATTTTACATTCCATTATTAATTATTAGTCTTCTTATTTGTACTGGAGCAATTTTCTTTGCCTATAAAGGGCTTCAAACTATTATGAATAGTATGTTTGACAACAAATCTAATTCAAATTAATTTCTGTGGTAGGAGTTGTTGGGTTATATCCAAAAGTATCATCATTCATAGATATTCCTAATCTATCCAAAATGTAATTGATAATTGCATAATGATGAATAGCATGACTATTTGCTTGTGCAAGAATCGCTCCTAATGTATAAGTAATATCAACCTTTCCCATACCCAAATCATCACTCACAATATAATTTTGGGTAAAATCAATGCCATCAAGTTTTTTTAGCAAATCAATAATCCGTTCAACATGGCCAAGTGTGTAATCACAATCACTATGCATGCGTTCATCTCTTTTTCTATTGGTAAGGTCTATTTCTTTGCTATCGATTCCTTCTAAAATGCAGTCATAAAAATCCAAAATATGTCTAATATGAGAACCAATACATGAATAATAAGGAGAAATTGAATGATTACTTAAATCTTTATTAGTAAGAGAAATTAAAAGATTTCTAGATTCATTTAAAGTATGAATGGATGACTGAATGATAATATTCATAAAACTAAAATAGGCAATTAGGTTGAATAAAAAAATTATTGGTGTATTAGTCTAACAATTACCAACCCCTTACAAAAAAGCACAAAAAAATCCCAATATTCAAAAGAATATCGGGATTCAAAAAAGGCGGCGACCTACTCTTCCACGATTGTAGTACCATTGGCGCAAATGGGCTTAACTTCTCTGTTCGGAATGGTAAGAGGTGAGCCCCATCGCTATAACCACCTTAAGTTTTAAGTTATGGGTTACATAACTGCAAGCTCTGCTTGCTAATATCTTAACATATTGAAAAAATTACATGAAGTAAACAATTTTATGTGCCCTTAAAAAAGACATTCGTCCCCCCTCCCTTGGAGGGGAAAGGGGAGGCTCAATAAGCCTATGGGTTATTAGTACTACTCGGCTATGACATTACTGCCTTTACACCTGTAGCCTATCAACGTGGTAATCTCCCACGACCCTTTAAAGAAATCTCATCTTGTGATGGGTTTCGCGCTTATATGCTTTCAGCGCTTATCCCTTCCCAACGTAGCTACCCAGCAATGCTCCTGGCGGAACAACTGGTACACCAGAGGTTAGTCCAACTCGGTCCTCTCGTACTAGAGTCAGATTCACTCAAATTTCTAACGCCCACAGTAGATAGAGACCGAACTGTCTCACGACGTTCTGAACCCAGCTCGCGTGCCACTTTAATGGGCGAACAGCCCAACCCTTGGGACCTTCTCCAGCCCCAGGA
>CAKZMU010000013.1 GCA_937129145.1 uncultured Lacinutrix sp.
TTGGGATTGCAGAAGAAGAAGGTTTAATAAACATTGATAACAAAGTATCAGACTATATAGGAACTGGATGGACAAGTGCTCCTTTGGATAAAGAAAATCTCATTACTTGTAAAAACCTCCTATCTATGACTTCGGGTTTAGATGATAGTTCAGGAGATGGTACATCATCTGAAAATCTACAATATATATCAGATGCTGGAAACCGTTGGGCTTATCATAATGTGTATGTAAAGCTACAAGATGTTGTCGCTCAAACTAGTAATCAAACTTGGGAAAATTATTTTAACTCAAAGCTGAAAAATAAAATTGGAATGTCTGGTTCTTGGGTGCAGAATAATGATTTTAATGTGTATTGGAGTAATACAAAAAGTATGGCTCGTTTTGGGCTTTTAATGTATGCAAATGGGAAATGGGAAAATGAGCAAATAATTTCTAGTGATTATTTAAATGAAGCCATAAATACCTCGCAAAACATAAATGAAGCTTACGGTTATTTATGGTGGCTTAATGGAAAATCTACATATCACTTACCACAAAGTCAATTAGAATTTCAAGGAAAATTAGTTCCTAATGCACCAAACGATATGTACAGTGCTTTAGGGAAAAATGACCAAAAAATTTATATAGCTCCTAGTAAAAAACTAGTTATTGTTAGAATGGGAGATTCTGCTGATAATATAAACTTTGCTCTTTCTTCTTTTGACAATGACCTTTGGGAAAAGATAAGCACCTTAATTAACTAGTTATAATTTTTTGGCGGTACTCGCATCTTAGATGCTTTTTCATAGACATAAGCCCATTCCAATAAACTTCTTTCTTTCAAAGGCTTTGCTATAAACGTTAACCCTCTTGGACGCCCAGTTTCCTGATAACCCATTGGAACGGTTAACGCAGGATATTCAGCAGTTGCAGCCCAACCAGCGTGAAAATTATTTATGGATAAAAATCCGTCAAGATTTTGTTTTTCAAAAGGCGTATCAAAATACAATCTACTCTTTGTTTTTAAATCTGTTTTAATAGAATCTAAATATTGCAAACTTCCTGGATCATCAACAATACCTTTAAATAGTCTTTGTCCATAAGGCGAGCGATCTAACGAATCTAGATTATTAAAATCAATCACATCTTGAACTGAAGTAATTTCTACTGACTTCGATGCTGAATTAGCTAGATATTCAGGTAAATCTTTTTTCATATCCAAATTCAATAAGCTAATAAACCCAGAACGTTTTACCTCTATTTCATCTACTTCAACCACCTCAGCACCTTTATTCCTTAACACTTTAATAGCTGCTACGTATAAAGAATCTTCCATTAAACGTTTAAAAGCGCCAAATCGTTTTCCTTCAAGACTGCTTTTCTTTAGAGATTCGGAATAGCTGGTTACTTGACTTTTAATTGCTTTTGAATCGGCAGCATCAAAACCGCTCATTGCATCTAGTAATATGGCATTATCAATCACATTCTTGGTCATTGGTCCAGGTGTGTCCAATGTTGAAGAAATAGGCACTATACCGCTTCTGCCCAACAAACCAATGGTTGGTTTTAATCCTACAATTGAGTTAGAGCTAGAAGGTGACAAAATAGACCCAGAGGTTTCACTACCAACAGCTCCTACACTAAAATTAGCTGCTACAGAAACACCACTACCAGAACTTGAGCCTCCAGTATCCATGGTGCGTCTTCCATAAGGATTTAAGGTTTGTCCACCAATAGCACTATAACCACTTGGGCAATCACCACAGAAAAAATAAGCCCATTCACTTAAATTGGCTTTTCCTAGTATAATGGCGCCATTACTTCTTAAGCGATTGGTAATATATGAGTCTTCTGCATTGTTATCTCGCAAAGCCACAGCTCCAGCTGTTGTCATCATTCCTGAAGCATTAATGTTATCCTTAAGTAGAATTGGCATCCCAAAAATTTGGTGTGTTTTTTTTGGGTCATAATCATCATTATCAAGGTCAATCGCTTCTTGTATAACATCTGGGTTTAAAGCAATTATCGAGTTTAATGACAAATCATTCTCTCTATCAAACTTACGGATTCGATACAAATAAAATTTAGTTAGTAATTCATACGATAAATCACCATTAGAGATATGCTTTTGAAGCGTTGGAATATCTTGTTCTAAAACCAGTGGTTTTAGATTATTGTATGTTTCTTCGGTAAAATCTTCCAAATTTTTACTGAAAGGTTTCCATAGGTCGTCCTTAACAATGTATCTAGAATCCAAAACTCTAAACTCCCTAAAATCGGTAGAATCTCTTACAACTGGTGGAATTTCTCTTTCTACGACCTCATTTTTAGAGGTGTCATTTTTACAAGAAAAAATAAGGGCAATTAGAAAAAAATATAGAATGTGACGCATAGTTAGTGTTTTGCACTAAAATAATAAAAAAATTGAATGTTATTAGTAAAACTGTGGATTCCTGCCTACGCAGGAATGACAAAAAGCTTAGCTTCTTTCTGTAAAAGGAATAATGTCTCTTTTTTCTAGGTAGTTTTTTAAACCGTTAAGTAACATAGCCCAACAAAATGACGATTGTTTAAACTCATCATTGTTTTTCATCCAATTTACATGACTAAATTTTAAGGATGTTCCGTGATTTGTCGCTTCTATGTCAAAGCCAAATGTGGTAGGGTTCCAATCATCATCAGACTTTGTCATTTTTAAATGAAAGGATTCGTTTGCCATTATTTGAGATACTTTACAATACCAATCGTAATCATCGGTAAAGTTTAAATTATACTCTGCATTTAGTTCTGGTTTCCCAGCACTTTTTAAGGTCCACCAACTATCTAAATGCTGTGGTAAGGATACGGCATCGAAGACTTCTTTTGGAGAAGCTTTGATTATTAGATTATGATAGATGTTGTAACTCATTTACTTAAAAATTGGATTCCTGCCTTCGCAGGAATGACAAGTTATTACTTAAAAAAAGAATCTACAAACTCATATTTATTAAATACTTGCAAATCTTCAATACCTTCTCCAACGCCAATATATTTTACTGGAATTTGAAATTCATCACTAATACCAATCACAACACCACCTTTAGCAGTACCATCTAATTTTGTGACTGCTAATGAAGTTACCTCAGTTGCTGCTGTAAATTGTTTAGCCTGTTCAAAAGCATTTTGTCCTGTAGAGCCATCTAATACCAACAACACATCGTGAGGAGAATCGTCAACCACTTTTTGCATGACACGTTTTACTTTGGTAAGTTCGTTCATTAAGTTAACCTTGTTGTGCAATCTTCCAGCAGTATCTATAATCACCACATCAGCATTTTGAGTTACTGCACTTTGTAATGTATCAAAGGCTACAGACGCAGGATCACTCCCCATTTCCTGCCTTACCATTGGTATTTCTACACGGTCTGCCCAAACTTGTAATTGGTCAATCGCAGCTGCTCTAAAAGTATCAGCAGCTCCTAAAACAACATTTAAACCTTGATTTTTAAATTGATATGCCAATTTACCAATGGTTGTTGTTTTTCCAACACCATTAACCCCAACTACCATAATTACATGTGGCTTTTGAGTATCTGGAATTGTAAACTCGGTAGCTTCTCCAGAATTAGTCTCGGATAGTAATCCAGCAATTTCTTCTCTTAAAATTTGGTTTAATTCTGACGTTCCTAAGTATTTATCTTTCGCAACTCTAGCTTCTATTCTATCAATAACTTTTAACGTAGTATTTACACCTACATCGCTAGTCACCAAAATCTCTTCTAAATTATCAAGAACATCATCATCGACTTTAGATTTTCCTGCAACTGCTTTATTTAGTTTGTTGAAAAATGAAGTTTTAGACTTCTCTAATCCTTTATCTAGTGTTTCCTTCTTTTCTGAAGAAAAAATCTTTTTAAATAAACTCATGTAATGTTATGTATTATTCAATCTGAAAGTAACAATAGTCTTGCCTAAAGACAATTTCTGCTACATTGTCATAAAATCGTGTATAAAGAAAATAAATATTTCTTGAAGAATGCCTATTATAAGGCATAAAAAAAGCTGCTATCGATAAGAAAGCAGCTTAAAATATCTTGATTATAAAAAATATCTTATTTTTTATTCAAAAAGTCGTTTACTTGTTCTGGTGACATAATTGATTCAACAAACATATAAGCTCCTGATTTTGGAGACTTTACCATTTTAATAGCTTTTGTTAATCTTTTAGATCCAGTTTGTAATGATGCTACTGATTTCTTTGCCATGATTCAATTATTTATTATTATTATTTGAAATTTTCTATGAAAATTCCTAATTTAAGTTATTTGAAATTTTCTTCGCAAATTCCTAATTATTTAATTTCTTTATGAACAGTCATACGCTTTAAGATTGGATTAAATTTCTTTATCTCCATTCTATCTGGCGTGTTCTTTTTATTTTTTGTTGTAATATATCTAGATGTTCCTGGTTGTCCAGAAGCTTTATGCTCTGTGCACTCTAATATTACTTGAATTCTATTACCTTTCTTTGCCATTTTACTACTCTTTAACGATTAGGCTATTATTTTAAAAATCCTTTAGATTTAGCGTCTTTGATTGCAGCAGAAATACCAATTCTATTAATTGTTTTTAATGCAGCAGCAGACACTTTTAAAGTTACCCACTTATCTTCTTCAGGAATGTAAAAACGTTTCTTAAGTAAGTTAGCATTAAACTTACGCTTAGTTTTATTCATTGCATGCGATACATTGTTTCCAACCATCGCTTTTTTTCCAGTAAGTTCACAAACTCTTGACATGATATCTAACTTTAAAAATATTGTTATTTTAAAACGAGGTGCAAATTTACAAATTCTTTAATGTTTGACAAACTTTATTTTATCAATTTTTAAAAATTTCTTTCTGAAGCATTTCAAAAGCTTTATTCACTGCTTTATTTATCACTTTTGTTCGGTGATTTCCTAGACTAAAGATTTCTGAAAAAACACCATTAGGTGTAGCAATAGCAATACATACAGTGCCAACCTCAGCATCTGCATCTCCTTTAGTTGGACCTGCATTTCCTGTAGTAGCGATTGCGTAATCTGTTTTAAATATTTTTTGTACACTTTTTGCCATAGCTTCGGCTACTTGAGTACTTACCACCGAATGCTTTTTTATAATACCCTCATCAATATGTAATACATCAATTTTAGCTTGTGTCGCATAACTTACCACACTTCCATTAAAATATACTGATGCTCCTGAGTTAGCTGTAACTCTCTCAGCTATCTTACCTCCTGTACAACTCTCTGCTGTAGCTAATGTTTTTCCAAGACTTGTTAACCTTTTTCCTATTAAAACTTCAAGCGCTCCATCTTCTTCAAAACCTACAAACTCTTTTTCTATTTGTGGAAGTAATAACGCTACTTGCTTATTCATTTCATTAATCACAAGTTCCTCATTAGTTCCTTTTGCAGATAAACGTAATCTTACCATTCCTAAATTAGGTAAATATGCAAGTTTTATAAAATGTGGTAGATTATTTTCCCAATCTTCAATTCTTTCAGCTAATTTACTTTCGCCAATACCATATACCAATAATGTTTTATGCAAAATAAAGGGCAATTCAAACTGCTCTTGAAGTCTTGGTAGCACTTCATCGTTGATTAATGCTTTCATTTCATAAGGTACACCTGGGAGTGAAATAAATACCTTGTCCTCTTTTTCTAACCACATACCTGGTGCACTCCCAAAAAGATTCATTAAAACCGTTGCTTTTGAAGGCACTAAGGCTTGGTCGATGTTAACTTGGGATAATGGTTGTTTGATATACTTTTTCCAAAGAGATTCAATATACTTTAATACAGCATCATCTTGCACCAAAGTGTCATCAAAATATTCGGCAATCGTAGTTTTAGTGATATCATCTTTTGTAGGTCCTAAACCACCAGTAACAATAATAATATCGGCATTTTCTTCAGCCTCTTTTAAAGATTTTAAAATATGCGCTTTATCGTCTTGAACAGATGTAATTTGGTATACAGACACACCAATTTTGTTCAGCGCTTTTGAAATGAATGCCGAATTGGTATCAACTACTTGACCAATGAGAATCTCATCACCAATAGTAATTATTTCTGCTTGCATTATAGGTTGAAGTCGGACTTGATTTCTTCTACTGCTTTTTCAACTGCGTCAAGAACTATTTCTAATTTAGCAAGAATATCCTTGTCGCGTTGCTCAAATTTTCCCCAATCCTGAACTTCTATTAGGTCATCTAGAACACCAAGTTCAAATAAGTCTATAGTAGGTTTCATTTTGTGGGCAGATTTGTAGGCAGCCAAATAGTCTTTACTAACTACAGCTGTTTGTAGAAGTAATGCATCTTCAGGCACTTCTTCTATAAATGTCATAGCCAAGGTTTTGATAAAATCGGTGTCGTTATCAGCCAATTCTTTTACTCTGTCGAGTTTGTAATATTGTTCCATTTATTTTACTGTTATTGAAAACATTTCTTCGTTTTCTATAAATCCCTTTAGTTTATCGTTAGCAATAACTTTGCCAACTCCTGCTGGCGTGCCTGTAAAGATAATATCTCCAATCTTTAAAGTAAAATATTTTGACACATATTCGATTAACTCATCAATCTTCCAAAGCATGAAGTTGGTGTTTCCGTCTTGTACAATAGCACCATTTTTATATAAACTGAAACTCAAATTATTAACATCTTTAAATTGGGTTTTTGGAAGCCATTTCCCAATAACCGCAGCACCATCAAAGGCTTTCGCCTTTTCCCATGGCAATCCTTTCGCTTTTAATTGGCTTTGTAAATCGCGTGCTGTAAAGTCTATCCCTAAGCCAATTTCATCGTAATATTTGTGTGCGAATTTTCGGTCTATGTGTTTGCCTACTTTATTGATTTTTACCAAAATTTCAACTTCATGGTGTACATCATTAGAAAAATCTGGAATAAAAAACGGTTGTTTTTTTAATAGAATAGCCGTGTCTGGTTTTAAAAACACAACAGGATCTTTAGGTTTTTCGTTTTCTAATTCTTCAATATGTTTGGTATAATTTCTACCTATGCAAATTAGTTTCATATTCTGTCATTCCTGAGAAGACAGGAATTTGTTTATTAATTAACTATTTATTTATTAGTGGATTCCGCATCAAGTGCAGAATGACAATTAAAACAATTTATTATTAAAGCTACGTAACTTAATAGCTGTCAACACTTTTTTTGTATATAATGGAAAATCGGCATTTAACAACCAACCAAAATATCCAGGTTCTTTTTCTAAAACTTCGGTTACTAGTTTTCCTTTATGCTTTCCAAATGAGAAGCATTCTTCTCCTTTTTTATTATAATTAATGAATCCTGCAAAATCGGCAAACTTTTTTCTTGAGCTAAACTCAGCTAAAAATTTTGTGTCGTTTTCTAATTCATCATATTTATCTAATTGCGATTTCAATACTTCATAAGTTGCTTTGGTGTCAGCTTCGGCACTATGCGCATTATCTAAACTCTCATTACAATAAAACTTATAAGCTGCACTTAAGGTACGTTGCTCCATTTTATGAAAAATGGTTTGCACATCTACTGCAACGCGATTTTTCATATCGAAATCTATCCCTGCTCTTAGCATTTCTTCAGCTAATAACGGAATATCAAAACGGTTAGAATTAAAGCCTCCCAAATCGGAATCTTTAATCATGTTGTGTACATCTTTTGCTATCTCTTTAAAAGTAGGTTCGTTAGCTACTTTTTCATTCGTTATACCATGAATAGCAATTACCTCATTTGGAATAACCATTTCTGGGTTTACCAACCACGTTTTACTTTCTTCGGTTCCGTTTGGGAATACTTTAAGGATAGAAATTTCGACGATTCTATCTTGAGAAATATTAATTCCAGTGGTTTCTAAATCAAAGAAACACATTGGCTTTTTTAAATTAAGATTCATGCACTATTATAATTTATACAAAGGTAAATAGAATAAACAAAAAAGGCGGCTTTACAATTAAAAACCTTATTTGAATAAATCTATTATCTTTATAAAAATCAACTATTCTTTCAATGATAAAATTCTTTCGAAAAATACGCTACGATCTTATGGAAAAAAATAAAACTGGAAAGTATATAAAATATGCTATTGGAGAAATAGTTCTTGTCGTTATTGGAATTTTGATTGCATTGCAAATAAACACCTTAAATCAAAGCCGCATTGATAAAAAAAATGAAATTAAATATTTATTAAATCTTAAAAAGGAATTAGAGTCAAATACAAAGTTGGATGCAAGAATAATAACAGATAGAATGGAGAGAAAATTAGAAGGCCTTAATCTTGCAAAAAAATATATTGAAAATGATATACAAATTATTGACACATTAGATTTTTTAAATAAAATATCATATGGAGGTGTGTTTTCAGGAGGTGGTTCTGTTGCAACGAGGAGTTATTATGATGAATTAATCAACACAGGTAATCTTCAATTGATAAGAAAGGATACAATAAAAAATGCGATTGCCCAATATTATGGGAGATTAGATATTTATGAGCAACGAAGTTATGTATCTAAAAGTCGTTTTTCTAGTTTTACTGGCGAGTTACGTCCATTTGACCCAAGCAAACCTTCATTTATTTCAAAATATGATCAATCTAAAATGATCAAAGCGTTTAAAACTAAAGAATTTGAGAAAATAGTAAATCTAGAACTATCATATGCATACGAAACAAGTAATAATGTTAGAAAACAAAAAGAAAGAGCTGCATTGATTATTAAACTTATCAACAAGGAATTAAGAGGAGAACTTTAAAATATAAATGAAAAATAAAACTAAAGCACAACAACGTGTAGGACACTTTAAATAATATTAGAAAATAAAAAAGCACAGTTTAAAACTGTGCTTTTGTTTTTATTTATGAGATTCCTACCTACGCAGGAAAGTGTTATATTTCTCTATCTAAATCCCAAGCTTCTAAATACTCTTTTACAGTTTTTACAAATTGGCCTCCAAGCGCACCATTTACCACTCTATGATCGTAAGAGTGTGACATAAACATTCTATAACGAATACCAATAAAATCACCTTCAGAAGTTTCAATAACCGCAGGTACTTTTCGTATAGCACCCAAGGCTAAAATACCAACTTGTGGTTGATTAATAATTGGTGTTCCCATAATACTACCAAAGGTTCCAACATTAGTGACCGTGTAGGTTCCTCCTTGTATATCGTCTGGTTTTAATTGATTTAATCTAGCACGATTTGCTAAATCGTTCACTTGCTTAGCCATACCAATTAAATTTAATTGGTCGGCATTTTTAATAACTGGAACAATTAAATTTCCATCTCCTAAAGCCGCAGCCATACCAAGATTAATATTCTTTTTCTTGATAATACTATCTCCTTGCACCGAAATATTCATCATTGGATAATCACGCAATGCCTTAGCAACCGCTTCCATGAAAATTGGTGTAAACGTTAAGTTTTCACCTTCACGTTTTTTAAAGTCGTTTTTATGCTTGTTTCTCCAGTTCCAAATATTGGTAACATCTGCTTCAATAAACGACTGTACATGTGCCGATGTTTGCACAGAATCCACCATGTGCTTCGCTACTAATTTGCCCATTCTTGTCATTTCAATAATCTCATCACCTCCACTCACTACAACTGGTGTTTCTTTAACCTCAGGTTTTGGAGTAGCTGGAGTACTTTGAGTTTTTGTAGGCTCTGGTGCTGTTTGTTGAGGAGCGACTGGTTCTGCTACTGGTTGACTTCCTCTATTTCCAAGATATGCTAGAATATCATTTTTAGTGACTCTTCCTTCTTTTCCAGTTCCAGAAACACTATCCAGTTCTGCTTGAGATAATCCTTCTTTTTTTGCTATATTTTTTACTAATGGCGAATAGAATCTATCTTCAGTAGAACTTACAGGAGTTTCAACTGCTGTTTTAGCAGCGACCACTGTTTGCGCAACATCGGCAACTGCTTTTGCAGGTGCTTCAGTTTTTGATTCTACAACCTCTTGTTTTGGAGCAGCTGGAGCTTCAGTAGCACTACCTTCAATTTCTATAACAGCTATGGTTTGACCTACTTGAACAACATCATCAACTTCAAATAATTTTTCAACAAGCACACCATCAACTTCACTAGGCACTTCACTATCTACTTTATCTGTTGCTATTTCAAGTACAGCCTCGTCAGCTTCAATAGTATCTCCCACCTCTTTTAACCAAGATGTTATTGTTGCCTCAGCAACACTCTCTCCCATTTTAGGTAACTTAAGTTCAAATTTTGCCATATCGTTAATACAAATGCGATTTTTAGGTTATTGACTGCAAAATTAGAGAAAAATGATTAATTCTGTTGCAGTTTTTTCAATAAATTCAATTCAAAATACGATAACTCCACCTCTACTATTCGAGCTATCACTACCAATTATAAAATTAGATTGATTCACTAATATTCTGAATGAAACTCCTTTCTTTTCACTCAAATTTATCATATTAGAAATGATTTCTTTATATGTCATCGATGAAGTGTCAAATATAACTGTGCTATATTCTTCTACATTCTCTAGGTTATCAATTAATGTAATTGATTTTTGAAGCTTTCCAGTTAAAAACTCAGCTGTTTCATTTGAAAACGCAAAGATGTTTTTTGAATTTCTATTAATCTCTTTTGCTTCTTTGCGAAACAAAAACGCCAATTTTATTCCCAACCAAACAAACACATCAAACACCATATTAGACTTAAAGTGCTTTTTATAAAAAATTTGCATCGCTCCATAAAAACGCTTCGCGTAAGACTTGTCTTTTAAAGTACTCTCACCTTTATAATGAATTATTGAAGTTGTTCCTAAATAGTAATTATCGAGTCCTGATTTTATGGCTTTGTACGACAAATCGATATCTTCGCCATACATAAAGTAGTCTTCATCAAAACCATTTAACTGATTATATACAGCTCGTTTCATAAACATAAATGCGCCTACAAGAATGTCTACTTTAGCAATGTCATTTTCTTGAACATGATTTGCATAATAGTTTGTAGAATTTCCTCTTATTTTTTGCAATGCTATTTTCACCACAGGAATATTACGTTTGCTTTCTGGTAAAAATTCCCCCGAACCATCAACCAGTTTGCAACCAATAATGCCAAAATTTTCTTTAGCTTTTGAAAACTCCAATAACTGTGAAAACGCATCTTCTGGGACAACCGTATCAGGATTCAAAATACAAATATATTCTCCTTTAGCGATTGCAACACCTTGGTTATTCCCTTTTGAAAAACCTAAGTTTTCTTTATTTTCGATTAGTGTAACCTCAGGAAATAGTTGCTTTACCATTTTGCAACTATCATCTTGAGAATTATTATCTACTACAATAATTTCAGCATCAATATTTGCAGTAGCAGCTTTAACACTATGCAAACAAAGTTCTAGAAAATAGCGAACATTATAATTTAATATGACAATAGAGAGGTTCAAAAAAGGTTACATTTTTAAAGAGGCTTCAAAAGGCACACGATTTACAATACTTCTTCCAAGAGTCACCTCATCGGCATACTCTAACTCATCTCCTACAGATATACCTCTGGAAATAGTAGAAGTAACCACATCAAAATCTTGAATTTGCTTGTAGATATAGAAGTTGGTTGTGTCGCCTTCCATAGTAGAACTTAAAGCAAAAATCAATTCCTTTATCTCACCTTCTTTTACTTTCTCAACCAAAGAATTAATATTTAAATCGTGCGGACCAACACCATCCATAGGTGATATTTTTCCTCCTAACACATGATACAATCCTCTAAATGTACTTGTGTTTTCAATTGCCATTACGTCACGAATATCTTCAACTACACAAATAATATCTGTTTTTCGATGAGGATTGGCACATATTTCGCATACAGCAACATCACTAATGTTATAGCAACTTTTACAAAACTTAATCTCTTCACGCATGTTTGTTAGTGCTTTGGTCAAATCGCTAGTTTGTTCTTTAGGTTGACGCAATAAATGCAATACCAAACGTAATGCTGTGCGCTTACCAATTCCTGGTAGTTGCGACATTTCGTTTACGGCTTTTTCAAGTAATTTTGAAGAGAATTCCATAGTTGCGAATTTACAATTTTTATCCTGCATTCAAACAGGAAAGAATTTGAATTATTTGGAATTTGAAAATTTTAATTTGTACTTTGAAACCCAATACTAGAACAAATGAATCCAACACAAATTCTTTTACTCATAGCTGCCTATTTTGGAGTACTGCTGCTAATATCGTATTTCACTGGAAAAAATGACAGTAATGCCGACTTTTTTAAGGCTGGAAAAACATCTCCTTGGTATGTCGTTGCTTTCGGTATGGTTGGCGCATCATTGTCTGGTGTGACATTTATTTCGGTTCCTGGTTGGGTTGATGGTTCGCAGTTTAGCTACTTTCAAGTGGTTTTAGGTTATATGTTTGGATATTTTGTGGTGGCTTATGTGTTAATGCCTATCTATTACAGATTGAATGTTACTTCCATTTATGAATATTTAGACCAACGCTTTGGTTTTGTGAGTCATAAGACTGGCGCGTTTTTCTTCTTTGTATCTAGGGTTCTTGGTGCTGCATTTAGACTGTATTTAGTGGCCATTGTATTGCAACAATTTGTATTTGATGCTTGGAATGTCCCATTTGAAATTACGGTTGTGATTTCTATTTTACTTATTTGGATTTACACCAATAAAGGAGGCATAAAAACCATAGTTTGGACTGATACCTTACAGACCTTGTTCATGATTTTGGCAGTAATTTTATCCATCTATTTTATAAATGATAGCTTGGGCTGGAGTTTTAGCGAATTTTTGGCTTCCAATGAATTAAAAGAATACAGCAAAGTATTGGTTACTGATAGCTTTTTAGAAAGAACACATTTTATTAAATCGTTTGTTGGTGGCATGTTTATTACTATTTGTATGACTGGTTTAGATCAAGACATGATGCAAAAAAACCTGACTTGTAAATCATTAAAGGATGCTCAAAAAAATATGGTATCATTTAGTATTGTATTAGTTGGTGTAACGTTTTTATTTATGCTTTTAGGTGCGCTTTTATTTATTTATGCTGAAAAACACAACATAGGTATTCCGCTTATGAATGGTAGTCCAAAAACAGATTTACTATTCCCAGAAATCGCATTAAATGGTGGCTTAGGAATAACGCTCGCCATTACTTTTATGCTAGGTTTAATTGCAGCTGCTTACAGTAGTGCGGATAGTGCTTTAACCTCACTTACAACGTCTTTTTGCGTGGACTTTTTAAACATTGAAAAGAAACCAAAAGACGAGCAAAAAAGCATCCGTAAAAAGACTCATATTGCCATGAGTGTGATGCTGGTTATCGTCATCATCATTTTTAAATATGTGCTTAGTAGTAATGTTATAGATAGCTTATTAACAGTTGCTGGATATACTTATGGCCCATTACTAGGGTTGTTTGCCTTTGGTATTTTCACCAAAAAGCAAATAAAGGACAAGTATGTTTGGATAGTTGCAATTATATCTGTAGTACTTACTGCTGTTATTGGAAATATTCCAGCAGAAAATCTTGGAGGCTATGTTGTTGGCTACGAATTACTCCCAATTAACGGTTTACTTACATTTATTGGTTTAATACTGATTAGTAGAAAGCAAGACTAAGGTACAAGCTACCTCAAAATGTATATCATTTTCCTTAAGTATTTGATATAATTCTGGGTTTTCAGTACCAGGATTAAAAATAACACGCTTAGGATGTAACGAAACAATATGATTATAATATTGCCTTTGGCGTTTAGGGTTCATATATAAGGTTATGGTATCGACATCCTTATAAGGAAGCAAAACCGTTTCAATTTTCACACCTAACACCTCACCAGAGCGTAAACCAAAAGCTACGACTTCGTGGTTATGAGCTAATAAACGCTGAATCGCTAAATGCGAATACCTATTTGGATTTAATGATGCTCCAAAAACTAAAGTTTTCTTCATATAAATGTTAAAAAAATGTTAATGCGTGTTAAAAAAAGTAACAGCAAATCAATATGGTCGTCTGTTAAGTATAAATGTAGTAAAATACGTTTATATAATTCATCATCAATCAATCAAAAAACGAATGAAAAAACTAATCACACTGTGTTTGGCAATATTCTTTATTGTACAAAACACTCAAGCAAAAAACGACAATTCAAACGCTTTAATCGATGGCTCTATTACTGGAAAAGTATTAGACGCAACACTTAACGAACCCTTACCTTACGTAAACATTATTATTAAAAACGATAAAGGTGAAACCGTTACTGGTGCTATTACACTAGACGACGGAACATTTAAAATTACTAAAATTCCAGAAGGAAAAATTACTGTAACTGCACAATATATTGGTTACAAATCGGTAGTAAAAGAATTAACCATTACTCGTAAAAATCGAAAATTCGATTTAGGCGATATACGATTGGAGGAAGAAGCTGCGGGTTTGGACGAAGTAACCGTGGTTGCTGAAGTATCCACTATTCAACAAAAAGTTGATAGAAAGGTAATTACTATTGGTAAAGACCTTGCTGCTGCTGGAACAGCATCAGAGCTTATGGTCGGAATTCCGTCGGTAAGTGTAGATGCGCAATCTGGAGATATTAGCCTTAGGGGAAACTCTAATGTAAGAGTTATGGTCGATGGGAAATTATCTAATATTCCAACGGCTCAATTACTAAAACAAATTCCTTCAACGGCCATAAAATCTATAGAGTTAATTACAAATCCATCAGCAAAATACAATCCTGAAGGTATGAGTGGTATCATTAACATTGTGCTTCACAAAAATACAATGGTAGGTTTTAATGGAAGTATAAGTACTGGAATTAGCTACGAAAAAGAAGTGAAATTCAACAGTGCATTAAATTTAAACTATCGTAATGGAAAGTTTAATCTATATGGTAGTTATAGCAATAACCTAGGTAAAAATCAGAATATTGGGCGGGTTTTTAGACCAACTAATAACTCTGAAATGTTTTTCGACATTCTAGACGAAAGAAAAAACCATTTATTTAAAGTTGGGGTTGACTTCTACATCAACGACAAGAATACAATGTCATTCTTTACTAATCAAAGTAATTCAGATAATGGAACTATTGGTACAACTAGCGCTTTGTTTTATAACAATCCTTCGTTTGACCAAATGCAAAAATTTGATGCAAGTAATAAAAATAACTCATCGCAATATAATTTCGATTATAAGTTAGATTTTGCTAAAGAAGGTGAAAATATTGAGTTGGAAGTAGACCATAACCTATATAATGGCGATGGACCTGTTGTATATGACGACATTACTGGAACTAACGATTATATAGATTCTAATGATACTGACAGAGTAAGAACTACTGTTAACTTAGATTATGTAAATCCAATTTCTGAAACATCTAAGCTAGAACTTGGTTTACAAGCAAGGTTGTTTAACACAGATATAACATACTCCTCAACTGGACAATCTTTAGACAGTCAAGGTATGTTGCGTCCAACACCAGACACACGTTTTGATTACACAAGAGATATTTACTCTGGATATGCAACTTACAGTAAAAAGTTTGAGAAATGGACATATCAAATTGGTGCTCGTGTTGAAAGTGTAAATGTAGATGCTTTAGCTCTTGAAACCGAAATAGGTTCAGGAAACACTACACCAATTGCTTTCGATAATAATTATGTAAGAGTTTATCCTTCGGCGTTTTTTACATACACACCAAGTGAAAAAAATCAATATCAATTAAGTTATAGCCGAAGAGTAGATAGACCAGGTATTGGACAAGTAAACCCAATAAAAGAATGGAGTACACCTCTAGTATCTCAATACGGAAATCAAGAATTAGAGCCACAGTTTACCAACTCATTAGAGGTTAACTATACTCGCGGACTTGAAAAAGGAAGTGTAACAGCTGGTGTGTTCTACCGTTCAATTTCTGATGAAATAAATCAAGCATTATTTGTTGATAGGTCTGATGTTAGTGCTGGACGTGTCATTTTAACACATGATAATTTTGATGACACCTCAGCGTATGGATTTGAACTATCAACTAATTATCGCCCAACAAAATGGTGGAGTATTAACTCTAGTTTCGATTTATATTCTCAAACCCAAAAAGGAATTTCTGAAAGCTTAACTGCACCAATTGAAACAGCTACAATAAATGACATTGTCATGGAAGTAAGAGAAATAGATGTGGTTGCTTGGAACTTTAGAATGTTTAACAATTTTAAAGCAACTAAGAACCTAACTTTTACAGCCTTTGGGTTCTACCAAGCGCCTAACGAAAATTTACAATTTGATAACGAATCTATGTTCTTTGTAAACTTAGGTGCACGTTTAAGTTTTGCTCAAGGAAAAGGTAATATTGGCGTAAGTTTTAATGATGTATTTAACACTATGGAATTTAAAGGTGTGGGAACAAGACCTTATGAGCAAAGAATACATTTTCAATGGGAAAGTAGAACTATTGGTATGAACTTATCATATCGTTTTGGTGGTGGAAAATATAGAGCTAAATCACGTAAACAAAGAGATGACAACGAAAAAGACGGAGGAGGGCTCTTTTAAAAATAGAAACTCATTAATAACCTACGTAATAGTTGATGGTTAGTGTTAATGTATGGTTATTAATAAAAAACCCGAAGTATCAATACTTCGGGTTTTGTTTTTAAGACTCCCGCTTTCGTGGGAAATTATGTTAAAATTGGTTAAATTAACAGATGTAATGAAATAAAAAGTAAAAACTAGCGTCTTACTAACAAGAGCATTTAGTTTAAATGTTAATGTTGGTTAATAGCAAAAAAACCCAGAACGTCTTTGTTCTGGGTTTTTTTATTTTGATTATACAATTATCCTTTATAACAATAAAACTAGTTAAATAACTTAAAAATAGCATCAATTAATTTAAGGCTTGACCTAACCATTTTAATTTAAATCACTTTGTTTACTAAACAATTGATTCATTTTTTTGAAACATTTATCATGCCAGCGAAATTTATTGTTTCTTTTCAACCTCTTTTCTAATCAAACTATCAACAACATCTACTAATTCATCATTCAAATAAGTTCCTATTTCATGAATTTTATTACCATAATTGTTTAGCAAAATTATTCCATAATCATCGCTCTTCGCTTTAACAATTTTAAATTGGATTATAGATTTATCTTTTAAGTTAAAAATTATTTTATAGTCTATTACATATTCAGGGCGGTTAAAAATCCCAAAACGGTTTTCTTTAATGCTACTTATAATTTTATCGAAATCTCTATCTTTTTCAATATAATAGACAGCATTCTTTTGAAATATTTTAATGCTTTCTAAATCATTACTTGAAAGATTACGAATTTTTTTATTAATTTTCAAATTACTTTTTAAGCTTGGACCTTCAAAAAAATCATTTATCAAACCTAATGTTACTATTATTGCAATAAGAGCAAAAATAAGCTTTGATATTTTCTTGATATTTAATGCATAATATGAAGAAATTAAAACTATTATTAGAATTAATTTAAGGATAAAATATTCATGAAAAATACTACTCATTTTAGATTAAAACATTTAACTAATCTTAGCGCCAAATATGCAACTAAACTATGCTCATCAGCCTGTAATGACAGACACTTACTACCACTTAATAATAGCACTTCCCCAAGTAAATCCACTACCAAAAGCAGCTAAAACCACATTATCGCCTTCCTTAACCTTGCCTTCTTCCCAAGCTTCAGTTAAAGCTATAATTACTGAGGCTGCAGTCGTGTTACCATACTTCATTATGTTGTTAAATACTTGGTCATTAGACAGACCAAATTTCTTCTGTATAAATTGGGCAATTCGTAAATTAGCTTGATGTGGAATAAGCATATCAATATCATCCTTTTGCAAGCCGTTTGCCATTAATCCTTCCATAATCACTTCACTAAATCGTACCACAGCATGTTTAAACACAAACGTACCATCCATATAAGGGAAATATGATAAATCATCATCTCCTGCTTCCATTATTTCTGGAACCCAATGCTTAATGCTTGGTGCTTCAACAATGAGTTTATCGGCGTACTTACCTTGACTATGCAAGTGTGTAGATAATATACCCTTATTAGAATCTTCTTCTCTAGATAATACACATGCTCCTGCACCATCACCAAAAATAACCGTCACACCTCTTCCGCGAGTACTTTTATCCAATCCATTGGAATGGTACTCTGCACCAACAACCAAAATGTTTTTATACATCCCAGTTTTTATAAACTGGTCGGCCACAGATATGGCATAGACAAAACCTGAACACTGATTTCTAATATCAATAGCGCCTACATTTTTCAATTCTAACAAATCTTGAATTTGCACACCACAACCAGGAAAATAGTAATCTGGTGTCATGGTAGCAAACACTATAAAATCGATATCATCCTTATCTATTCCTGCGCGTTCAATTGCCATTTTAGATGCCTTTGCTCCCATTATAGCAGATGTGTCCTCAGTTCCTTGCTTTATCCATCGTCGTTCTTTAATCCCTGTTCGTTCTTGTATCCATGCATCATTCGTATCCATCATTTTGGATAAATCATCATTGGTAACCACGTTTTCAGGTAAATATTTTCCAAGTCCAGTTATTCTCGAATTATACATAGGCAACTTATTATCTTAAATTAATTTGAATTTTAAATGTAATGAATTATTACAATTAAGAGATGTAAAAAGCTCATATTTAATCATTCTGTTAAAAATTTTAACGTAATGATAACCTCAACAAAAGTCGAAATTATGTAACTTTAAGCTCATTTATTTTATCCTTTAATTTAAACCAACCAAAATGAAAAAATTAATTGCTTTAGCACTTATGTGTTTTGTAAGTTTTTTACAAGCACAAGAAAACGTAAGTTACCAAACGCCTCATGATAATATTTTAGAACTCGCAGATGCCACAGCAGCTCCAGTACTAAGAATGGATAGTAACAGCAATAAAATGCTATTTCTTTCCAGAAGTAATTTTAAGACCATTTCTGAATTATCGGAAACCGAAATGCGCCTTGGAGGATTACGTATTAATCCTGTAACTAACATTGGTAGCCGCCAAAACTATTACACAGATATTAAAATTAGAAATGGCAGAAATAGCGATAATGTTGCTGTAAAAGGCTTACCTGCAAATGGTCGTTATGCTTATTTTAGTTTTTCACCTGATGAAACCAAAGTCGCCTTTACCAACACCACCGAAACTGGTGTAGAACTTTGGGTGTTGGATTTTAATACAGCCATGGCTTCAAAAATAACTGATGCTACGATAAATGCTAATATGAGAAGTCCGTTTGCATGGTTTAAAGACAACAATTCTCTTCTCGTAAAAATACTGTCTGATAACAGAAAACCACTTATTGACACCAAAACTGCTGTACCTACAGGACCAACAATTTCGGTAAGTGAACAAGGTGTAAAAGCACAAAACAGAACCTATCAAGATTTATTAAAGAATAGAAACGATGAGCATAATTTTGAGCAATTGGCATTATCGCAACTCTATAAAGTATCGCTAGATGGTTCAAAAACCAAATGGAAAGGAGACGATATGTACACAGGAATGTCGTTTTCACCTGATGGCAAATACATTATGGTAAACACCATACAAAAACCGTTCTCTTATATCGTTACTTACGGACGTTTTCCATCAAACACTAATATTTATGACACTAACGGGAATTTAGTAAGCGAGTTTTTAAAAACACCACTTATTGAAGAGTTACCAAAAGGATTTATGTCAACCAGAACTGGCAAACGTAGTGTGTCTTGGAGAGCCGATAAGCCTTCAACCTTGTTTTGGGCAGAAGCTCTTGATGGTGGTGACCCAGCAATTGATGTGGCGTATCGTGATGAAGTATTTGAATTGGATGCACCTTTTAATGGGACACCTAAATCGCTTGTAAAATTAAAACAACGTTATGCAGGCATTATTTGGGGCGACGATGATACAGCCATTGCTATGGATAGATGGTGGAACACCAGAAACTCCAAAACCTATATTTTTAATCCTTCAAACAATAAAGAGACACCACAATTACTTTGGGATAGAAACTACCAAGACCGTTATAGCGACCCAGGAAGGTTTGCTACCGAAAGAAACGAATATGGTAGATATACCTTAGAATTAAGTGGTGATGATGCCTACCTAATTGGTGCTGGTTACAGTAAAGAAGGAAAGTTTCCTTTTATTGATAAACTTAACTTAAAGAACAAGCAAACCAAACGCTTATATCAATCTACAGCGACCAATAAACTAGAGAGCATCAGTGACATTCTTGATGTTAAAAAGGGAGAAATTTTGGTAAGAGTAGAATCTAAAAATAAGTTTCCTAACTATTTTGTAAAAAACATAAAACGTAAAAAAGGAGCTGTACCATTAACAACCTTTGAAAATCCTTTTAAAAGCATTCAAAATGTACATAAAGAGGTTATTAATTACAAACGTGATGATGGCTTAGACCTTTCTGGAGAATTGTATTTGCCTACCAATTATGAAAAAGGTAAAAAGTATCCAATGATAGTTTGGGCGTATCCAAGAGAGTATAAAGATAAAAGTAGTGCGTCGCAAAGCACCTCTAATCCTAACCAGTTTACATATCCATCTTATGGGTCGCCAATTTTTTGGGTAACTCGTGGCTATGTAGTATTGAACAACGCTTCTTTCCCAATTGTAGGCGAAGGGAATAAAGAACCAAATGATAGTTTTAGGTCACAACTCGTTGCTAATGGTAAAGCTGCCATTGATGCAGTTGATAAGCTAGGGTATATTGATAGAAACAGAGTCGCTGTTGGAGGCCATTCGTATGGTGCATTCATGGTTGCCAACTTGTTGTCGCACTCAAATTTATTTGCGGCAGGCATTGCCAGAAGTGGTGCATATAATAGAACATTAACGCCTTTTGGTTTTCAAAGTGAAGAACGTAGCTATTGGGAAGCACCAGACGTATATTACACCATGTCGCCTTTTATGCATGCCGATAAAATGAAAACACCAATGTTGTTAATTCATGGTGAGGCCGATAATAATTCAGGAACCTACCCTTTACAAAGTGAGCGCTATTTTAATGCGTTAAAAGGTCTAGGAGCTCCTGTAAGATTAGTGATGTTACCAAAAGAAAGCCATGGATACAGAGCAAGAGAATCTGTCATGCATTTACTTTGGGAACAAGACCAATGGCTGGAAGAACATGTAAAAAACAAGCCAACGGTTACAGCACCAGAGAATACATTGAAAAATTAAACTATTAAAAACTTTTGAAAAAGCCATTCCGTAAAGAATGGCTTTTTTTATGCCAACTTGTCACAAAATGAGGTATGGTATTTTTTTTGACTTATTCTTTCAAGAAAATAATATTTAACAAATCTGTCTGTTCGAGCGGAGTCGAGAACTAAAAAACCTCTCGACTCCGCTCGAGGTGACACAAATAAAATAACATATCATGACAAAAGGAAATATTAATGTTTCGGTAGAGAATATCTTTCCGTTAATTAAAAAGTTTCTGTACAGCGACCACGAAATATTTTTACGTGAGCTTATAAGTAATGCGACAGATGCCACAATGAAATTGAAGCACCTTACCAACATTGGTGAAGCAAAAGTAGAATATGGTAATCCGCAAATTGAAGTTAAAATTGATAAGGATGCTAAGAAGCTTCATATCATTGACCAAGGTCTCGGTATGACAGCTGATGAAGTTGAAAAATACATTAACGAAGTCGCTTTTTCAGGTGCTGAAGAGTTTTTAGACAAGTACAAAGATAAAGTTGATGATGCTGGTATTATTGGTCATTTTGGTCTAGGGTTCTACTCTGCGTTCATGGTTGCAGAAAAAGTTGAAATTATCACCAAATCTCATAAAGATGAACCTGCAGCGCATTGGGCATGTGACGGAAGCCCAGAATTTACTTTAGAAGCTTCTGACAGAACTGAAAGAGGTACTGAAATTATTCTTCATATTGCTGATGACTCTACAGAGTTTCTAGAAGAAAGTAGAATTAGAGAGCTATTATTAAAGTATAACAAGTTCATGCCTATTCCAATTAAGTTTGGAACTAAAGAAGTAAACGATCCAGATTTTACGCCTAAGACAACTACAGATAAAGATGGTAAAGAAACAACTGAGTCTCATAAGCAAATAACAGTAGATAATATCATCAATAATCCTAATCCTGCTTGGACCAAACAACCAGCAGATTTAGAAGAGCAAAATTATAAAGATTTCTATCGTGAATTGTATCCAATGCAATTTGAAGAACCTTTATTCAACATACACTTAAATGTAGATTATCCGTTTAATCTTACTGGAATTTTATATTTCCCTAAGATGACGAATGATATGAGCATTCAAAAGGATAAAATTCAACTTTATCAAAATCAAGTATTTGTTACTGACAATGTCGAAGGTATAGTACCTGAATTCTTGACAATGTTAAGAGGAGTCATTGATTCTCCAGATATTCCTTTAAACGTGTCTCGTAGTTATTTACAAGCTGATGGTGCCGTAAAAAAGATTTCTTCTTATATCACACGTAAAGTTGCCGATAAATTAAAATCTCTTTTTAATAACAACAGAGAAGATTTTGAGGCTAAATGGAACGATATTAAAATAGTGATTGAATACGGAATGCTTTCAGAAGAAAAATTCTTCGAAAAAGCTGATGCATTTGCATTATATCCAACGGTAGATGGTACGTATTACACTTACGAAGAGCTTTACAATAAGATAAAAGCAAAACAAACAGATAAGGATGATAAATTAGTGATTTTATATGCTTCGGACAAAGATACTCAACACAGTTATATTGAAGCTGCTAAGGCCAAAGACTATGAAGTATTAATGCTGGATTCTCCTATTGTTTCGCACTTAATCCAGAAGTTAGAAACAACTAAAGAAAATATATCTTTTGCACGTGTTGATGGTGACCATATAGATAACTTAATTAAGAAAGACGAAACGACAATTTCTAAGTTAGATGACGACCAAAAGAAAACTTTAGATGAATTATTAAAAGAAGTGATTCCTTCTGAGAAGTTCATGGTACAATTAGAGGCTATGGATAGTAATGCGTCACCATTCATTATCACTCAACCAGAATTTATGCGTCGTATGAAAGAGATGCAACAAACTGGTGGCGGAGGCATGTTTGGGATGGGTAATATGCCAGAAATGTACAACCTTGTGGTGAATACAAACTCTGAATTGGTTAACGATATTCTAAACACCAAAACACGTAAAAAACAAGAACGTTTAATAAATCAAAGTTTAGACTTAGCACGTTTATCTCAAGGCCTTTTAAAAGGTGAAGAGTTAACAAATTTTATTAAGCGCAGTTATGATATGATAAAATAACCTTTGTCATTCTGAGCAAAGCGAAGAATCTTATTAAAACCACTTCTTAACGAAGTGGTTTTTTTATTTCAGTTGTTTTGTTACCTTGATAAAAATTTAAAACGAGCGATATGAAAACAATGACTTGTAATCAATTAGGTGGTGCTTGCGATATGGAATTTCACGCAAATACATTTGATGAAATTTCAGATATGAGTAAGCAACATGGCATGGAAATGTTTCAAAAAAATGATGAAGCTCATTTACAAGCTATGCAAAAAATGCGTCAATTAATGCAAACTCAAGATTCAAATAAAATGCAAGAATGGTTGAAAAGCAAAAAAGCAGAATTTGATGCATTACCAGAAAATGTTTAACAATAATTGCATGAAGTATCCGATTACTATTTTCTTTTTATTTTTTCAATTGTCCAGCATCTCACAAGAGCTAGAATTTCGTACTAATTCTAGAACTGTTTTAGGAAATGGTGTTGAAAAATCAGCATCCATTAGTGTTGGTGACATTGATAATGATGGCGATTTAGACGTTCTAGTGGCTAATGGCAGACATTGGCCAGAACCCAACATGGTGTTTTTTAATAATGGCCGCGGTATCTTCACAGTATCGAAATTACTAGACAATATTAACGAAACTAGTTACGCTACCGAATCAGCAGATTTTGATAACGACGGTGATTTAGATGTAGCTGTTGGCAACGATATGGCACCAAATGCTATTTATTTAAATGATGGTTCGGGAAATTTTACAAGAGCAAGTAATTTTGGAAATGACTTCTCACCTACTCGAAATCTAAAAACAATAGATATCGATTTAGATGGTGATATTGATATTTTAATCACCAATCGAGGCAAAGAAAATGAAATATGCCTAAATAACGGAAAAGGAGAATTTACCGAAATCATAAAATTCGGCTCTAAAGATGATTCTACCATCGATGTTGAAGTAGTAGATATAGACAAGGATGGTGATAACGATTTAGTATTAGCAAATAGAGACCAACAACAAAACTTTATTTACCTAAACAATGGACAATTAAACTTTACCAAAAAAATAGCTTTTGGAACAGGAACAGACGAGACACGTGCTGTTGGAATAGCTGACATAGATAACGATGGTTTTTTAGACATCATTACCGCAAATATTAGAGAACCTAATGTTATTTACTTTGGTGATAAATCAATGGGCTTTTCAAGAAGCATTCAATTTGATGCATCTTCAAACAGCTCATATTCATTAAGCATTGGCGATATAGATGGTAATGGTAGTAAAGATATTGTTGTTGCAAATTCAAGAACACCAAACATGGTGTTTCTAAATTTTAACAAAGAAGCTTCTTGGAAAGAAATACAACTAAGGAAGCAAGATTTAGCAACTTACGATATTATTCTTGCCGATTTAAATAACGACAATAGATTGGATATTATTGAAAGTAATTCTGATGCTGTTAATTACTATTACATTAATCGATTAGTTGATAAAAAATAATAAACTGTAACTATTTTTATTAATGCTCGTCAAATTAATAGTTAATAATTTATAACCAATCAAAAAAAACATCATGCGATACAAACTTTTTACTAAAACGATTGCCTTACTCACTTTAACCCTACTCTTTTCATTTTCTACGCAAGCTCAAAATTTAGAATCTCAAATTGATGATATTTTAAACGCAAGCTATAAACCTAACGAACCAGGAGCCACAGCGTTAGTATATAAAGATGGTCAAGTTATATATCGTAAAGGTTTTGGAAGCGCTAATTTAGAATTAGACGTAGACATGAGACCTGAACACGTATTCGAAATTGGTTCAATAACCAAGCAATTTACTGCTATTGCTATTTTAATGCTCGAAGAGCAAGGTAAATTGAAGGTTGAAGACGATATGACAAAATATATTCCTGATTATCCAACTCAAGGAAAAACCATAACCATTCATCATTTATTAAATCACACCTCAGGAATTAAAAGCTATACAAGTTTACAGAGTTTTATGAAACATGCTCGAACAGATATGACACCCTCTGAGCTTATTGACAAATTCAAAAACGAACCTATGGACTTTAATCCAGGTGAAAAATTTCTATATAATAATTCTGGTTATGTAATTCTAGGTCATATCATTGAAATTATTACAGGTGATTCGTATGCTAATTTTATTCAGAAGAATATTTTTGATAAACTAGGAATGAAAAACTCCTATTATGGTAGTATGAAAAACATCATCAAAAATAGGGCTTATGGTTATAAACAAGCCGAGAATGGTTATGCAAATGCAGATTATTTAAGTTTAACCTTACCTTATGCTGCTGGTTCATTAATGTCTAATGTAGATGACCTTTTAATATGGCAAAAAGCATTAAACACTAACCAATTAATTACTCAAAAAAGTTACGAGAAGGCTATCAACGGCTCGTCATTAAATAGTGGTGAACATATTGCTTATGGTTACGGTTTGGGAGCTGGAAAACTTCAAGGTTCAAAAAGTATTTCTCATGGTGGAGGTATTTTTGGTTATTCTACAATGGGAATCTATATGCCAGAAGAAGACGTTTTTGTTTCGGTTCTTACAAATTGTGACTGTACTAACCCTGGAGGCGTAGCAAATAAAATTGCTGCCTTAGCCATTGGAAAACCCTTTTTAGACAAAGCAGATGCTATTACACTAAGTGAAGCCAAACTAAAGCAATGGGAAGGAGTTTATGAATTTCCAGATGGTGCTATTAGATATATTACTGTTGAAAACGGCAAAATTTTCAGTCAACGAGAAGGAAGCACAAAATTAGAAATTTACCCAATGTCTGAATCAAAATTCATTTTTGAAGAAGGCGATATCACTTATCATTTTAGCGTGAAAAATGGTAAAAAGCAAGCAGAGTTTGTAACAGATGTCACTGTTATTGGTCAAGAAATAGATAAAGCACCTCCAACTCAACAAAAAGAAATCACACTATCAGCAGACGTTTTAAAACAATATATCGGGAAATATGAGTTACAACCTGGAGCTATTCTAGAAGTAACTGTAAACGGAAATCAAATTTTTGCACAATTAACAGGGCAACCTCAGTTTGAAATATTTGCAGAAAGTGAAGACAACTTCTTTTTAAAAGTGGTTCCAGCAAAACTGGTCTTTAGTAAAGATGACAATGGCATTGTTAACATGGCGACCTTACATCAAGGTGGACAAAAAGTGCCAGCAAAAAAAATAGAGTAATAACTATTAATTTTTATTTAAAAACCACTTCAAATGAAGTGGTTTTTTTATTGACTTTCTCAAAAAAATAGTCGAAATTAGTTTAACGTCTGATATAAGTCATTAAAACAAAGTCATATCACCAAAGTTATGTGTGATGAAACAACCAAAAACATCGAAAATATAAATAATGAAAAGCTTTCCATTTTATAAACAACTAGATTCGATGGAATGTTTGGCATAAAAAACTAATTAATGAAACACGTATTTATTGTTGCTATCTTTTTGCTGAGCATTGCCTGTAATACCAAAAATGAAGATCAGAAAAAGTTAGATTTTGTGGAGTTTGACTTTCATTTTGATACAGAGTCAAATGAGATGCCTTACAATTTTTCTTCATATTGGGATACCTTTCCTACATTTGTCGATAGAACAGCATGGGAATTTGCCAAAATCGGAAACATAGAAAGGATGCATGAGATTTGGGATACGAAAGAATCAATTGAAATTGGACTTACGCAGGAACAACGAGATAGTTTTGGCTTCTACAAAGCAATGAATGCAATAGATTACATATTGAATGAAGCTGAAGAGCACCAAGTAGTCATCATAAATGAAGCTCATCAAATGCCCCAACATCGAATTTTTACCACTCGACTACTTGAAGGACTCAAAAGTAGAGGCTTTAAGCACTTAGGAATGGAAGGATATTCTAATACGCCACAAGCAGATTCAATTATGCAAGCCAATGGTTATCCTATTCTTGATTCTGGATATTATACACAAGAACCTCAATATGGCAATTTAATAAGAACTGCCTTTGATATGGGGTTCAATATATTTGGGTACGAAAGCAGTGGACATAATAATGGGAAGGAAAGAGAAATTAATCAAGCCCGGAATATTGAATCCTATCTAAATCGATACCCCAACGAAAAGATTTTAATTCATTGTGGTTTTGATCATGTGTACGAAGGAGATATGCCTAACAGTTCTATGGGTTGGGGAAAGGCAATGGCAGGGAGATTGACGGAATTTACAGGAATTGACCCATTAACCATAAGTCAGACAATTTATTCTGAAAAGGGTAACAGAGATTACGAAAACTCGTATTATCAGATTACAGATCTAGAAAGACCTAGTGTTTTTGTCAATGAATCTGGTGAGCTATTTGGTCAGCAACGAAAGGAAACCTCTCTTGATTTACCTCCTATGGGCACATTCAGGTATGACATAGCAGTTTTCCATCCAAGAAGTAAAAAGTACGATCGTCCGCAATGGATGGTGTATGGTGATCGTAAAGAAGTGGAAATATCATTTGTTGAAGAAAATATCCAGTGCCCATGTTTGGTACTTGCCTACAAAAAAGGTGAGAAAGTCGGCAAAGCCGTTCCTTATGATATACAAGAGACGGATGATAAGAGGGCTACATTAGTTTTGGATAAATCCGACTTTGAAATTGTCATATTGAATCAGAAGAATATAGCCCTAAAAGCTGAATTTAACTAGGCATCATAGCAAAAACTTTAATTTCAAATCCTAATAATGGTGAATGGTCAGAGTGGAGTACAAATCCTCTTAATCAAAAGCCATTGATTTTTATGGGATGGGAGATATGGTGGTATAGATTAATTAATCCAAATAAAGAATAGAGTCACCACACATAACAACGTATAACGCTCATTGCTGCAGTCGTTTCCATCGGAATGATTCGCGGAAGCGAAAAATGATAAATTTTTAAGTAACTTTAAATCTAAATACAGCGCAACGAAGCGTTATACAATACCGTTAAACGAAATTACCCAAAAACGCTCTAAAAAAATCCAAAACCTATTCCCTACCTTTGCAGTCTTACTAAGATTGAAAATAACAACATTATATGTCCTTTAAAGACCTAAAACTCAACAAACCTTTATTACGCGCCATTGCCGAATCTGGATATGACAACCCTACCTTGGTGCAGGAAAAAACCATTCCGTTAGTATTGGACAAAAAGGATGTGATTACCTCAGCGCAAACAGGAACTGGAAAAACAGCTGCTTTTGCGTTGCCTATTTTACAGTTATTGTTCGATTATCAAGACGCACCAAAAAAAGGAAAGAAAATAAAGGCATTAATCGTAAGTCCTACACGAGAATTGGCAATTCAAATTGGTTCTAATTTTAAAACTTATGGTAAGTACACAAATTTACGTTCTGCAGTTATTTATGGTGGTACATCCATAGAACCTCAAAAAGATATTTTAGCGAAAGGCATTGATATTTTAATCGCCACTCCAGGACGTTTATTAGACTTGCATAAACAAGATTTAGTAAACCTTGATTACATTCAAATTTTGGTGTTAGATGAAGCCGATTTAATGCTGGACATGGGCTTTATAGACGATGTTAAAAAGATTGAACGCTTATGTCCCGAAACCAAGCAAACCTTATTGTTTTCGGCAACCATACCTTATAAAGTTGAACAACTGGCAAACACTATTTTAAAAGACCCTGAACGCATTGAAGTGACACCAAACGCTTCCACCTCTAAAAACGTAAATCAGGCATTATATTATGTGCCTAAGCGCAATAAAATAGAATTGTGTTTGCACTTGCTACGTAATACCATAAAAGGCAATATCATTATTTTTAGACGCACCAAATTTGGTGTAGATAAGTTAGAACAAACATTACTTAAAAATGGCTATAAAGTTGCGAGTATTCATGGGGATAAAATACAAAACGACCGACAAAATGCCCTAGCAAATTTTAAAATGAATAAAGTCAATATTTTAATTGCTACAGATGTCGCTGCTCGTGGTATTGATATCGACAATCTAGATGCGGTTATCAACTTTGATTTGCCAAATGTACCTGAAACTTATGTTCATCGCATTGGAAGAACAGCACGAGCTGGAAACAAAGGTGTGGCGCATTCATTTTGTTCGGCAGATGAAAAGTCGTATATAAAAAGCATCCAACAACTTATTAATTTACAATTGGATATTATTGACGACCATCCATATCCTTTAGACCCAAAAGCAAAACCTGTAATTCATAAATCTAAAACACCAAAAAGTAAGCATAAAAAAGGGCGTAAAAGTCAAGCCTCCAAAAAGAAAAAGAAGCGTTGGTATTAGGTTATCAATTTTATAAAATAAAGTGAGTAACTTAGTTGCTCAAAAGTCAACACACACATTGAAAATACTCTCTACCAACATAGCAAAACCAGGATTTGTTACCATTAATGGTAAAACCCAACGCACTGGTATTCATAAAAAGCCAACCACACAACCTATTTATCTTGAAAAAGAAAATGTAAGAGGCGATGAAGTCACTAACCGAAAGGTACATGGAGGCATCTATAAAGCTTGCTATTTATTCTCAGCAGATAATTATCCTTATTGGAAAAATTTATACCCGCAATTAAATTGGGAATATGGCATGTTAGGTGAAAACCTAACCGTTGAAGGTTTAGATGAAACCCAATTACACGTAGGAGATATTTATAAAGTTGGAGATGCACTTATACAAATAACACAACCTAGAGAACCTTGTACCACGTTTGCTGCTAAAATGGGAACCTTAGGTATCATGCAACAATTTGCTAATCATGGCAAACCTGGTACTTACGTACGTGTTTTAGAACAAGGAAATGTTACTGTTGGAGACACTTTTGAGCTTGTTGAAAAAGCTAAAAACAGCATCTCTATTGCTGATTTTTTTAGACTGATTTTTGATAGAGAAAAAAACCAAGAGCATTTGCAATTAATTATCAATAATGAAGCAATTCCTTTATATAAAAGTGTACAACTGGCTAGATTTCTCAAAAAATAATGACAACTACTGTTAAACTAGGCCTCAAAGAAAACTGGCAACAATTTACCATTCTGGTTATTGTCAACGCCTTTGTTGGTGGTATGGTTGGGTTGGAACGTAGTATCTTTCCTCAATTTGCAGAAATTGAGTTTGGAGTTGCTACAACCTCAGCTGTGTTATCTTTTATCATTCCTTTTGGCATTACAAAAGCCTTAGCCAATTATTTTACAGGACGGTTAGCCAACAAATTCGGACGAAAAAAGCTATTGATTTTTGGATGGATTATTGCATTGCCTATTCCGTTTATTCTAATCTATGCTAACCATTGGAATTGGGTAGTGTTTGCTAATATTTTATTAGGAATAAGTCAAGGTTTTACATGGAGCAGTACCATTGTGATGAAAATAGATTTGGTAGGTGAAAAAAATCGTGGTTTAGCCATGGGACTCAATGAATTTGCAGGCTATTTTGCTGTAGGTATCGTTGCTTTTTTAACTGGTTATATTGCCGATACTTATGGTATTACACCATATCCTTTTTACTTAGGAATTGGTATTGCCATTATTGGATTATTGTGTTCCATTTTCTTGGTAAAAGACACAAGGGTTTTTATGCAAAAAGAACATACCACCAATACAACAGAACAGTTATCCAACGTATTTATAGAAACATCATTTAAGAACAAAACATTAAGCTCTATAACACAAGCTGGATTGGTCAATAATTTAAATGATGGGATGATTTGGGGATTATTACCAATGGTATTACTATCACTAAATTATTCTACTGAAAACATTGGGATTATTGCAGCTATCTACCCTACCGTTTGGGGATTAGGACAATTATTTACAGGAAAAATGGCAGACCATTATAATAAAAAAGCCATGTTGTTTTGGGGAATGTTGTTACAAGGTATTGCCATACTCTTAATTCCATATAGCGAAGGTTTTTATGAGTTGGCAATTATTTCGGCGCTTTTAGGTTTAGGAACTGCGATAGTCTATCCAACTTTTTTAGCTGCTATTGCAGATGCCACAACACCAACCCAACGCGCTGAAAGCATTGGGTCTTTTAGATTGTGGCGTGATTTAGGCTATGCCTTTGGTGCAATTATTTCAGGCATTGTAGCAGATGTTTTTGGTATGGACTATGCCATTTTACTTATTGGGTGCATTACTGTTTTATCGTCGTTGGTTATAAAGGTTCGAATGCCAAAACAGTAAGTCCTCAATTTTTATTCAAATTTCATTTCAAAAAGGAGATAATGTTTAATGCCAAATTTCTTTCCCCAATTTTCTATGTCTTTACCACTTGTACCAACTTCGCACCAAGATTTTGAACCATCTTCTCTTTCGTATGGTAAAATATAAGCTAACAAATAGAATTTTTTATTGTAATCTATTTCTAATTTACTTTCATCTGCCAAATTTCTTAAACTATATTCATCAGATTCGATTGCATCAAATTCTCTTGTAAATCCAATTCTACCAATCTTAAAAGTCAATTTCAATTTATTTTTATAAGTCAATTTCGAAATAACTTTTAAATTAAAAAGAGTGTCATTTATTTTTTGAAATTGTTCATAGGATAGCTTTTTACTATTAACAATGGTAGTATCTCTTACAATTTTACCATCCCAAATCTCTTTAACAGTCAAATGATAACTTTTTCCTTTTAAATCTGTTCCTGAAAACTTAATTTTCATGTAATCTATACCTTCAAAACTTAGAACATCCCTCACCTCTTCTATATTTGATGAATATTCAGTTTCCATTTTTAATCCTTTTGGGTTGTCGAAATCCACTTGGCTTTCTTGTGCTGTTGTTGCTCCGAAGCAAGCTAATGCTACGGCTAATGCTGTTAGTTTTTTCATAATTTAATTTTTGTTTATTGTTTTGATTGAATCGTTATGTGAATAAATGATACCATTGACAATATCAAAAAAGATGTGTCCAGAGATTTTCTCTTCTGGCTTTGATGGTTTAGACATTAGTAAATTACGTTGTTTACTTTTAGGCTGCATTGTAATTTCAGAATTATCATCGCCAAGTAAATTTCTAGTATTGTAACCAATCACTTCTAGACTATGGTTTAAGTCTGGATAGTAAAAATGAATTTTTGAGTATTCAGAAAATAGATTAAACCGTTGAAAATTCTCAGCCCAATTATAAAAAAAATACTCGCTATTAAAGTCTGTAATTTTATTCCCTTTTCCTAATTCACCAATTTCTATTTTAGAGAATTCAGATTCAATATCTACATTATTTAACTTTGTTATTAAAGCCTTAAAAACCCTATCAGTTTCTAGTTTTCCTCCAGAAATTTCATTTGCAACCAATAAAGAATTATTAATTTTTATTTCATTTTTTGGGTTGTCTATTTTATTAATATAAAGTCTTCCATAATCTAAACGAATGGATAGTTGATTGTCAAATTCGTCATGAAAATTTAGCAAACTGCCTTTAGCAACAATTTTAAGACTAATGTTCTTTGGAACTTTAATTATAAAAATTCTTTTAAAATTTCTTCTGTTTTCACTTTTGACCGCTTTTTTTAGATACTTTTCTTTTCGTTTTAAATCATTAGCATACGTTATTTTTGCACGTTCTTCAAAAAAAGATTTGTACGATTTAATTTCTGTGATTTCATTTGAAATATCTGCTTTTAGTTTTCTAGATATTGTTTTTGTAGTATCCTTTTTCGCATATAAGTGTCTGTCTAATGAAAAGGCAGTAATATGATCGAGACCAACAGGCTTTTTATTATTTGGATATTTCTTTATAGTTATAAAATTGTTTTCTTGAGTCGCTTCAATTCTTGTACTATCTAATATTCGTTTATGGTCTTTTTTAGGTAATTTAATAAAATTGATATCATAATCTATATGAATATTATCATCTGGCGAAACAACAAATTTCACCGAACCGTCAGGTATCTCAATATATGCAGTTGTATTTTTATCTGTTTTAAAACTTTTAGAGAAGACCTTAACATTTTGTGCTAAAACCGTTTGCATTGTGATGAGCAATACAAACAGAAACTTATATTGTGTTTTCATGCTGTTCGTTTTTTTGATTTAATATTTTAATGTGTTCTTGTATATCTTTTAAAATTTTAAGTCGTGTTTGTAGGTTATCTACCAAACTTTCCAAGATTAAAATGTTGTTTGTGTCTATTTTAAATGCTTTAGAAATTTCTTTATAATCGGCATCTAATTCGTCTAGCTTTTTTTCAAAACGCTTAATTAGTTTTTCATCATTAGTTATAGCCAAAAAATTTCGCCATTCTGTTTCAATACTGCTGAGATATTCGGCTTCAACCTGTGCAATAATTTGCGAAGGCTTTTCAATAGTTTCTTTTTTTAATAACGGGTAAATAAACACTAAACCAATTATGAATATTGCTGCAACCTTTAACCATAAATAATTATGCAACTTTGGCTTTTTTTGAGATTTAAGCTTTTTAAAAAAATCTTCTCTGTGGTTTTTAGGAAGTATTTTTAAATTATTTTCATCTTTAAACAGCTTTCTAATATCCTGTTCCATATCTCTTTTCTTTTAAAAGTTCTTGTAATTTTATGCGTCCGCGTCGTAAATGTGTCCTTGATGTTTTTATTGGTATAGCCAATATTTGCGAAATTTCTTCGTGGTCATAACCTTCAAATAAATACAGTTTCACAACTATTTTGTGCTTTTCGTTTAATTGTTCAACATGCTCAATAATTTGGTCTTTTGTTATTTGAGAGCTAAAATTCCAATCTTCGTCGTCTATAATTTGCAAATCTTCAACTTCAGTATTAACCAGTTCTAGTTTTCTTTTCTTTAAATAATCAATGCTTTGGTTTATGATGATGCGTTTTAACCAAGCTCCAAAAGTAAAATCTGGCTTATAGTTTTTAATATTTAAAAATGCTTTTAAAAACCCTTCTTGCATCACGTCTTTTGCATCTTCATCATTTTTAACATATCTACAAACCACATTATACATAGCATTGCAATAGTTATCATAGAGTTGCATCATGCATTTTTCGTCATTTTTTATACATCCTACAATAAGAGTTTCTATGTTAGATTTCATTTATTTTGGTTAGTGCTTTCAAAATTAAAAACGAATAAAAAATTAAAAGGTTTCACTTTTTGAATAGATAAATTAAAAGTAACTGTTTACTTTCTTTATAAAGTCATTATCTTTAAAGAAATAATAAGTAAATGAGTCAAGATTACAACAATCCAGCTTTTAAAAAATTATTACAAAAACTTCAAGAAGAAAGCTGGCAGTTAGAGTTGCTAATTTCTGGTTTTGCAATTTTTGGTTTGTTTACTGCACTTCCAACCATAGAATTTAGGGTTTTTGATGCTCAGTTTACACAGCAAATTTATGCGTTTGTTATCTATTCTATACTTTGGGCATCATGCAAAATTTTAATTTTCAACCTTTTGCTTCATGTGTTATTAAGAGGCTTATGGATTGGCGCTTTAGGATTACGTTATGTCTCTGGAGATATTGATTATGATAGTTTAAAATATAGCCCAAAATTTACTAGATATTTAAAAAAACGTGTTGGCTCTTTCGATAAATACATAGCTACTTTAGAAAATTATTGTAGTGTCATTTTTGCTATTTCCTTCTTATTAATTTTTTATGTTGTAGCTATTACATTTACACTTGTAACAATCGCTTTAATTGCTACCTATTTAATAGATAGCGATGATTTACCTAACTGGTTATCTAAAGGTGTTGGGATTACACTTATGCTATTTATTATTTTTGGAATGCTCTTCACGGTTATAGATTTTATTACTCTTGGGTTCTTAAAAAAGAAAAAATGGCTTTCTAAAATCTACTTTCCAATTTATTGGGTGTTTAGTTTCATTACATTATCCTTTTTATACAGGCCCTTAGTGTATAATTTTTTAGACAATAAATTTGGTAAACGTTTAAGTTTTGTTTTAGTGCCTTTTTATATACTTATAACCTTAATGACTTCGCTTAAACACAAAACGTCTAATTATTTTAGCATTGACTCAACATCAACCGAAATTATTGCAAACAACAATAACTACGAAGACTTATTAACTGAAACCAGCTTTATTGATGACGTTGCCATACAATCTAAAGTGATTACCGATGCTTATGTAAAAGTGTTTGTTCAGTTTAATGAAAATATTGAAAATCGCATGTATAACTACAACCAAGGCTTAAAGCCTAAAGAAGATAAGCGTGGTTTAGGGTCGAATATTACAATTAATGGAGGACCAATTATTGATATTAGAAAACGGGATAGTTTACGTAAAGAATACATAAAAACTTTTAATGACATTTACTATGTAAAAATTGACTCTACTGTTTATGATAACGAGTTTATATTTGCTAGTAATATTCAAAACAAACCAGGATTTGAAACTTATATCCCTACAAAAAACCTAACCGAAGGAAAACATGTTTTAAGAGTAAGAAGAAGAGCTATTCAAAACCAAGACACAACCTATAGGAATGTGGCCACCATTCCGTTTTGGCATTTTAAAGATTAATATTCCAAACGCTTATTCATAAAGTGCTTCATTAATGGTATTTGTATAAAAAATACCAGTCCAAAGAAACTTACAGCATACATTAATGTTTTTGAAAATGTAATTCCAGAAAGGATATTTGTCACTTTATTATTAGAAATCACACTATAATCCACGGCATCTATCAAGGTAGAATTTCCAGTATTATTAAACATCACATATATTGAAACGCCTGTAAGAATAGCGATGATAGCAAACCAACCATATTTGGTAATTAGTGGTTTGTACTGCACAGTATCGCCAATGGTAACATGTTCAACTTCTTTCATCACATTAGCAGTAAAATCTACCGAAGGCGATTTTAATCCAGACGATGTCATCGTCTTTTTTGCTAAATTATCTAAATGCTGCTCTGTATGTTCTTTCATAACTTTCAATAATGTCGTTATCTAATTTACTTTTTAAAATCGTCGCCAATTTTTTGCGACTTCTAAAAAGTTTTACTTTTACATTGTTAGGTTTTAAACCAACAATTTTTCCAATCTCTTCTAACGATAGTTCTTCAAAGTAATATAAAGTTAATAAAAAACTATCTTCACTAGGCAATAACGCTAAACAATTTTGCATGGCTTGTTCCTTTTCTTTTGCCTCTATTTGGTCTAGCGCATTATCCAAGGTTTTTATTTGATGCTCTGTATAGTCGTTAATCTCGACTGTATATTGTTGTCGTTTGTTCTTTTTAAGTCTGTCCAGACACGTATTGTAAGCAACCCTGTAAATCCATGTTGAAAATTTTGAGTCACCTTTAAACTTATGTAAAGACTTATATGCTTTAATAAAGGTGTCTTGAGCAGCTTCTTCAGCTTCTTCGGTATGCTTCATCATTCGCAACGATAAGGTATATACCAAATCTTTATAACGGTTGACCAATACTGTAAAAGCATTCGCATCGCCATTTAAAATCGCATCTATATAAACTTGGTCGTTGGTGGTCATTGTTACTATGACTGTATAAGTATGCGTTTGGTTACACTTTTTAAGAAAAAAAATAAATTTTAATTTTTTTGTAACCAATATCCAAAAGCTGTCGTCATAAGCTATGAACACATTAAAAATAATCAATTAAAAACAAACAATTATGGAAGTAGCAATAATGGCAATTATATTCGGTTCGATTTTCGGAGTATTTTATTTATTTATTTCTTCAAGAAACAAAGAACGCTTAGCATTAATAGAAAAAGGTGCGGATGCAAGCATATTTGCTAGTGGTAAACGTGCAGGCTCCTCATGGAAAGTTATTATTATAAATTTAGCATTCCTTTTAATGGGAATTGGCTTAGGTGTATTCATCGCACAATTACTTGATACTTATACCGACTTAAGTAATGAGATTTATCCAGCACTTATTTTCTTAATGGCAGGTCTTGGTTTATTTGCTGGTTATACGCAAACCAAAAAAGCATTAGACGAGTAAAACAATACTTAATCAATCAAATTTTAAAACCGCTTCGAAATATCGAAGCGGTTTTTTTGTTTTTGTATCTTTAATGAATCAACAACCAACCTTATAATTATGAAATTTCTTAAATGTTTTCTATTACTAATAGTTATTAGCAGCTGCTCCTCACCCACTACATATGACGTTTTAATAAAAAATGGCACCATTGCAGATGGCTCAGGCAATGCAACCTATATTGGTAATGTTGGCATTAATGCCGATACCATTGCAGCTATTGGCGAACTAAAAAATGCCAAAGGAAACATAGAAATTGACGCATCAGGTTTAGTCGTGGCTCCTGGATTTATTAATATGTTGTCTTGGGCAACCGAATCGTTAATTGCTGATGGAAAATCGCAAAGCGATATTCGTCAAGGTGTCACGCTTGAAGTATTTGGTGAAGGTTCGTCCATGGGACCACTTACAGAAGAACGAAAAAAACAATGGCAAGACAATCAAGGCGAATTAAAATTTGATATTGATTGGAACACCCTAGATGAATATTTACAATCACTTGTAAAACGTGGTGTTTCAACAAACGTCGCATCTTTTATTGGTGCCACTACAGTTCGAGTAAACCATATTGGTTATGAAGATCGTCCGCCAACCGACGAAGAAATGGCATCTATGAAAAACATGGTACGACAAGCCATGGAAGAAGGTGCTATGGGCGTTGGTTCGTCATTAATTTATGCACCTGCGTTTTATTCGTCAACTGAAGAGTTAATTGAACTATGCAAAGTCGCTTCCGAATATGATGGCATGTATATCTCACACATGCGTAGTGAAGGAAATCGCTTATTAGAAAGTATGGATGAGCTTATTCGCATTGCTGATGAAGCAAATATTAGAGCAGAGATTTATCACTTGAAAATGGCAGGTAAAGATAATTGGAATAAGTTTGACGCTGTAGTTAAAAAAATAGATTCAGCCAGAGCTGCAGGTTTACATATTACAACAGATATGTACACCTATACTGCTGGAGCAACTGGGTTGGATGCCTCCATGCCTCCTTGGGTTCAAGAAGGCGGTTATACAAAATGGGCGGAGCGACTACAAGACCCAGACATTAGAAAACGTGTGTATAAAGAAATGACCACACCTACGGATGATTGGGAAAATTTAATGTACGCAGCAGGAACGCCAGATAATTTAATACTTGTTGGTTTTGCCAACGATAGTTTACGTCATTATACAGGAAAAACCTTAGCGGAAGTCGCTAAAATTCATGGAAAAAACCCTGAGGAAACTGCGATGGATTTAGTTATTGCAGATGGTAGTCGTGTTGGAACTGTATATTTTTTAATGAGCGAAGACAACGTAAAAAAACAAATGGCACTACCTTATATGAGTTTTGGTAGTGACGCAGGCTCTATGGCTCCCGAAGGCTTGTTTTTAAATTCCAATCCACATCCAAGAGCCTATGGTAATTTTTCGAGAGTGCTTGGAAAATATGTTCGTGATGAAAAGGTCATTCCGTTAGAAGAAGCCATTAGGAAACTCACTTCTTTACCAGCTTCCAATTTAAAAATTAAAAATAGAGGACATTTAAAAGAAGGCTATTTTGCTGATTTGGCTATTTTTAACCCTGAAACTATTCAAGACCATGCTACGTTTGCCGAACCTCATCAATATGCAACAGGTATGGTACATGTATTCGTAAATGGTGAACAAGTCCTTAAAGATGGAGAGCATACAGGTGCCACTCCTGGACAAGTGGTTAGAGGCCCTGGTTATAAAGAAAAAGAATGATACTAGACATTTATCAAATAGACGCCTTTACAAATAAGATATTTGGCGGCAATCCAGCAGCAGTTTGCCCTTTAAAGGAATGGCTTTCTGATGAAGTATTATTAAATATTGCAAAAGAAAACAACTTAGCTGAAACTGCTTATTTTACTCACAAGCATGACAATGTGTTTCACTTACGATGGTTTACTCCAGAAATTGAAATAGACCTTTGTGGTCACGCTACATTGGCTTCCGCGTTTTTGATTTTAAATTGTTTGAACTATACTTTTGATGCCGTAGTGTTTGAAACCATGAGCGGCGAATTAAGAGTCACAAAAGATGATGAATTTTTAAAAATGAATTTTCCATCACGACCACCAATTAAAGCTGAACTCCCAGAAATTATATCGCAATCTTTAAGTAAACAACCCACCGAAATTTACAAAGCAAGGGATTATGTATTGGTTTATGACAGAGAAAATGACATAAAAAACTTAAAAGTAAGTGCATCAATTTTAGAGCAAATAAATTTAAGTCCTGGAGGTATTATTGTGACTTCAAAAGGTAATAGCTCAGATTTTGTATCACGTTTTTTTACTCCAGGAGCTGCTGTTTTTGAAGACCCAGTAACAGGATCGGCACACTGTACGCTAGTTCCTTTTTGGGCAGGACGACTACATAAAAAAGACTTACATGCTTTTCAAATTTCTGACCGTCAAGGCGAACTGTTTTGCAAACTCGCTGGAGACCGAGTGATAATTAAAGGTAAAGCAGTAAAATATCTTCAAGGAACAATCAATATTTAATTCACTGGAAAATCAAAATAAGTATCAGGAAATGGTTCATTTCGTAAAGTAAAATGCCACCATTCTTTAGTATAATATTTAAAACCGTGTTTGCGCATAACTGTTTGTAATAACATTCTATTGGCTCTTTGTTGAGAAGTGAGTTCTAAATTAGCAACCCAAGATTCTGGTCCAAAAAAGTCCCAAGGACTTCCCATATCCAATTCTCTACCAGTTTTTATATCCACCAAAGTCATATCTATTGTGCTTCCACGTGTATGACCAGATTTAGAAGATATATACCCTTCTTCAAACAAATGTTGCTTTTTTACTTTAGGATAAAATTTTTGCTTATTAAGCGTATCATTCAATTGTTTTGCCCAACGTACAAAATGGTTTACTGCAGTTTGCGGCCTGTAAACATCAAATATTTTAATAGACAAATTGTACTGTTTTAATTCGTCTTGCACATTCTTTAAAGCATTTATAGCTTCAGTGGTCATGATGGCAACATTTTTTTTATACCCATCAATAGGCTTTCCAATAAAATTATCATTTTCAAAATAACGTAACTCCAATTGAATATCTGGAATGGCGTTATGCACATAGTCAAACCCTTTTGGAAGGTCGTTTTGAGATGTACATGACCATACACAGCAGATTAAAAAAACAAATAACAATCGTTTCATAGTATGTTTTAATTAGAACCACTAAGTTAAACAATAATATAAAACAAAAGCCGAGGTCCCTCAACCTCGGCTTTCTTATTTGCTTTTTATTACGGTGATAGATTTAGGGTCGCTAATTCTATTACATAACGCAAATATTAATTAATTAATCCATTGAACTAAAAACTAAATTTTAGTACACACCAAATGTAAAATTAATATTCAAAATATCGCTAAACAACATTATTAATTCGATGAAATGCATATAATTTTAACATTTATAGATAATATTATCTATTTTATCGATGAAATGCACATCTGATATATATATTATATTGAGTTCTAAAAATGAAAAAGCCTCGTTCTAGATAGATACGAGGCTTTTCTACTAACCAACCAAAAATTGTTACTACGTTTTATAAAGTAACCACACTTTTAAAAACTCTTTTGCAGTAACAGTTATATCATTTCAATCATCGTGCCAAAAAATTAAAATTTAAAAATATTTTGCAAATATTAATTTATTTATATATCTTTATGATATCATTTTAATATCATTTAATTTTAAATATCATGAAAGAAGAGAAAATTATTGTCCCAGCTAACGGTTATCTTATGTTGCTTGTGTTTTTAATATTGTTTTTTGGTCCAATAATTATGGCTATTACAACAAAACAGCCAGAATATATCCCAATAATAATATTGGCTATTTTAATTGCGCCAGGGTTTATTATGGTACAACCTAATAATTCCAGAGTCTTATTGCTTTTTGGAAAATACATTGGTACTGTTAAAAAAAATGGTTTTTATTGGGTAAATCCGTTTTACACCAAAAAGAAAATATCGTTACGAGCTAGTAATTTTGATAGTGAGCGCTTAAAAGTAAACGACAAATTGGGTAACCCCGTAATGATTAGTACTATTTTGGTTTGGCGAGTACACAATACCTACAAAGCTGCATTTGATGTAGATAATTTTGAAAACTTTGTACGTGTACAAACTGATGCTGCTGTACGTAAACTAGCAAGTATGTATCCATACGATAATTTTGCAGATGAAGGTCATCAAGAAGATATTACACTACGCTCAAGTGTCAACGAAGTAAGTAACGCTCTGGAAAAAGAAATTGACGAACGCTTGTCGATCGCAGGTATTGAAGTACTAGAAGCACGTATTGGGTATTTAGCGTATGCTCAAGAAATTGCAAATGCTATGCTTAAGCGTCAACAAGCAACTGCCATTGTTGCCGCAAGACATAAAATTGTTGAAGGTGCTGTAAGCATGGTAGAAATGGCTCTTGAAGAATTGGGCAAAAAAGACATCGTGGAGCTTGACGAAGAGCGTAAAGCTGCTATGGTAAGTAATTTAATGGTCATTCTTTGTGGCGATAAAGATGCATCACCAGTATTAAACACAGGAACTTTAAATCACTAGAATGCATAAAAGTTTGGAAAGTTTTGTTCTTTTAAATGGTTATGTTGAAATAAACAACGAACAACTATTTTTAAAACTAAAATACACCGAAATAAAAGAAAAAAGTGGTTTTGTTGGAATCTTATTTGCTTTAATTGTAATGAGCCTTTATCATGATTTTAAAAAAACAGAGATATTTTCATCTGTTGGCGACTACATAAGCATTCTTTTAAAAATTATAGGAGCGCTAGTTATAATTTATTTATTCTACTATTTGATTTTTAGAAAAAATTGGTCAAAAAAACTTTATATCAATCAAATAAAAAGAATAGATGTTGATAAAGAAGAACTTGAAACCGACGTAACCATAGTATTTCAAAACAACAGAAAAAAAGACTTAGTATTTAGAACACTTGAAAACCAAGTAGAACCCTTTATTGAAGCTTTAAAAAAACGAAATACCAGAATTGAAATAAAAACCCTTTAAAATGAACAAAAATCAAACATACAGTATTGCCATAGGTAGCGCTTTAGGCTCAAGCATTGGCACTACGTTTGGTGTTGTACTAAACAATATAGCTCTAGGAATTGTATTTGGTTCTATGCTAGGATTAATAATTGGTATATTAATAGCAGTATTTTATTTTAAACAAGACAAAAATATATGAAAGAGTATAAAGTGATACAACCAAAATTAGGGTTTAGAAACCGATTTCAAAATTTTGAAGATATTCTAAATCAGTATGCACGAGAAGGCTGGGTCGTTAAGCATGTAGGACAAGGATGGGCAAGTGTCGTGCTTGAACGTAATAAAAATAGATAATGAACACCAAGAGACCACGTATAAAAGTTCCTTTTGAAACAGTTGATGTTATTATTGAGGGTGTCTCAATTACACTACTTATTTTAATGTGGTGTTATTGCATCATCAATTATATGGAGCTACCTGAAACCATACCAACGCATTTTAATGCTGCTGGCGAACCAGATGCTTACGGAAGCAAACACACCATTTGGATAATTCCGCTAATTGCAACAGTTCTCTATATTGGGATGTTTATTATAAATAAATACCCACATATACATAACTATATGGTAAATATTACCGAGGACAATGCTTTAAAGAATTACAGGTTTAGTACGCGCACGTTAAGAATTGTAAACTTTCTTTGTGTGCTGTTAATGACCTATATTACATACATGATTATAGAATCTGCTTTTGGCAAACAATTCAATCTCGGCACATGGTTTGTTCCCGTCGTTATTGGTGTTAGTGTTGTTCTACCAATTATACTTTTTGTATATATGAAAAAATTGAATAAATAAAGAAACATGGCGAAAAAGAAAGCTTTCGCATTGCGAGTAAATGAAGATATGTTAAAAGCTATTGAGAAATGGGCTTCTGATGAATTTAGAAGCACCAACGGTCAAATAGAATGGATGCTTATGCAAAGCCTTAAAGACGCAAAACGAGAACCAAAAAAGCCTAAAAAAGACTCTTAAAACATTCTTAAAATTTTTCAATTGCAGTAGTATTAAAAATTATTCTTTTAATTTTATGCTAACCAACCAAAGTTTACATTGAAAAATACTTTCTTACTAGTCGCTTTATTCAGCATTTTTGTTGGATTCAGCCAAAACAAATCATTTACTGTTAAATATATAGATACACCTATAGTTCTAGATGGAAAACTTGATGAATCCGTTTGGAATAATGCAGAATCCGCAAAAGATTTTTGGCAATACTTCCCTACCGATTCTTTACAAGCTACACAGCAAGCTGACATAAAAATGTTGTTTGACGATACTAACCTGTATATTGGAATGAAAGTCAATGCGCCTTCAAATAATTTTGTAGTGCCATCATTACGCCGTGATTTTAGAGCTGGAGGTAGTGATAATATCACACTTTTGTTTGACACATTTAACGACGGAACAAACGCCTTCATATTTGGCACCAATCCTGCAGGAGTCCAGCGTGAAATTTTATTGTCTGGTGGTGGCAATGAATTAAGAGGATTTAATGGTGCTTGGGATACCAAATGGCGAAGTGAGACTGTAGTGCATGACACTTACTATATTGTTGAATGGATTATCCCTTTTTCGGCATTCAAATATCGCGAAGGCGAAACCAAATGGCGTTTTAATAGTTACCATTTCGACACACAAGCCAATGAGCGCAATACATGGATGCAAATTCCACAAAACCAACCCATTTTTAGTTTGGCGTATATGGGTGACATGATTTTTGAAAAGCCTCTGGGAAATTCAAAAACGCCTATTTCAATAATCCCATTTGTAAATGGCTTAGTTGGAAAAGATTATGAAAACGGAACAACCACCGAAGATTTTAAATATGGTGGTGATGCAAAAATGACCATTGGGAACAGTATGAATTTAGACCTAACGGTTAACCCAGATTTTTCACAAGTAGAAGTAGACCAGCAAGTCACCAACCTAACAAGATTTGAAGTATCGTTACCTGAAAGACGACAGTTTTTTATTGAAAATAGCGATTTATTTGCCGATTTTGGAAACAACAGAGATGCCAACCCTTTCTTTTCAAGACGTATTGGTATTGCTAGGGATGTTGATGGAAATAGCATAGAAAATAATATTATTGCTGGTGCTAGGTTAAGTGGAAAAGTTAGCAATAACTTACGGTTAGGAATATTGAACATGCAAACTGCCGAAGATTTAGCCAATGAGATTCCATCTACAAACAATGCTGTTATAACTGCACAACATAAACTATTTAGTCGCTCAAATATTAGCTTTATGTTTATCAATAAACAAGCAACAAAAGATTATGATTTTTTGGCAAATGAAGACAAATACAATCGTGTGTTTGGTGTAGATTACCGTTTGGCTTCCGAAGACAATTCATGGATTGGTAAATACTTTTTCCACAAATCGTTTTCGCCAGATACCAGCGGAAAAGACATTTCTACTGGTGCATCTACCGAATATAATAGTCGAAATTGGAATCTAGGCTTTGGAGCAATTTATGTTGGCGACAATTTTAGGTCTGACTTAGGATTTATTAGAAGGACCGATGTGTTTAAAATTAGCCCAAAAGTAGAACGTGTATTCTGGCCAAAAACTGGTGCTATTCAAAAACATAGTTTGTCTGTGATGCCTTTCATGCTTTGGAGACCAGAATTGAATTTTGAAAAATCTGACCATACTATTATTACAAGTTGGAATGCAGAAATGAAAAACACATCAAATATTGAGATTCAAATGTATAATAGGTTTACGCACCTTTATGATGGTTTCGACCCAACAAGAACAGATGGTGGCACACCACTTCCAGGAAACAAAGACTATTATTACACAAGCTTTGAAGCTAGTTATAGGTCTGACCAACGAAAAGCGTTTTCGTATAATATAAGTCCGTCATTTGGTCAATTTTACAATGGCGAAAAATACTCGTTAGGAGGCAGTCTGTCTTGGAGATTTCAACCTTATTTTTCTACGTCTATACAAATAAATTATGATAAAATTAATTTACCAGACCCTTACCCAGATGCATCTATCTGGTTAATAGGCCCAAAATTTGACGTTACCTTTAGCAAAAATATTTTTTGGGCAACCTTTATACAATATAGTAGCCAGAGAGATAATTTTAGTGTCAACACACGATTACAATGGCGTTTTGCACCTCTATCAGATTTATTTGTAGTGTATAACGATAATTATTTCACAGATAATGTATTTGCGCCTCGCGTACGCTCATTTAATGTAAAATTAACCTACTGGATTAATATCTAATTATTTTAACAACCAACCCTAAAAAGCATCATTTTCTATTGAAAAAATGATGCTTTTTTTATTACTACCAACCTCAAAGAATATTTTATTTTCTTATTTTACAACATATTTAAACTAACTAAAATGAAAGATACTACACCGTTTTTTACTGATGACACAATAGTTTTTGGTTTATTAATGCTTTTACTTGGCTTTATATTTTACACATCCTCAAGTGTTAAACCTCATTGGAAAAAATTCTACAAATATATTCCAGCCCTTTTGTTAGCATATATGCTACCAGGCGTATTAACAACTTTAAAAATTATATCACCAGAATGGGGGCTTGAAAATGAACAAGGATCATTAGTTGAAGTATATGGGACATCACAAGTATATTATATTTCAAGTAGGTATTTACTACCAGCTGCTTTAGTGTTAATGACATTAAGCATAGATTTAAAGGCCATTTACAACCTTGGCCCAAAGGCATTAATTATGTTTTTAACAGGAACTGTTGGTATTATTATTGGAGGTCCACTGGCTGTATTATTAGTATCCATAGTATCTCCTGAAACTGTTGGTGGCGCTGGTCCTGATGCCGTATGGAGAGGATTATCTACCCTTGCTGGAAGTTGGATTGGTGGTGGTGCAAATCAAGCAGCCATGTTAGAAATTTATGGTTATAACACCGACAATTATGCAGGAATGGTTATTGTTGATATAGTCGTAGCTAATATTTGGATGGCAATTCTACTTTTAGGGATTGGTAAATCTGATAAAATAGATAAATGGTTAAAAGCAGATAACAGTGCTATTGAAGTTTTAAAAGAAAAGGTATCAACTTATTCTGAAAAAATATCAAGAAACCCAGGCTTAACAGATTATATGGTGATTCTTGGAATTGCGTTTACTGTCGTTGGTATTTCGCACTTTGGAGCCACAGGAATATCCAATTTTCTTAAGTCGAATGTTGAAGCAGTACAAGATACGACGTCTGCTATGTCCTCATTTGGTTCACAATTCTTTTGGATGATTACTATTGCTACAGTTTTAGGAATCGCTTTGTCTTTCACAAGATTTAAACAATATGAAGGTGCTGGAGCTAGTAAATTAGGAAGCGTTTTCATTTGGATTTTAGTTGCAAGCATCGGTATGAAAATGGACTTAACTAAAATTGCAGATAATCCTGGTTTAATTGTCGTTGGATTAATCTGGATGGCGATACATGTTGCTTTAATGATATTAATTGCCAAAATTATTAAAGCACCATATTTCTTCTTGGCAGTTGGTAGTAAAGCAAATATTGGAGGTGCTGCGTCTGCGCCAGTTGTGGCAGCTGCATTCCACCCATCTTTAGCAACTGTAGGTGTATTACTAGCTGTTTTTGGTTATGTAGTGGGTACTTATGGCGCCATGTTTTGTGCAGAATTAATGAAAATCGCAGCTGCTGGTTAGCATATAATAAATTATTATAAGATATTTGCCGACATAAATTTTTGCAAATGAAAAAGCTCACATTTTTATTAGTAGTACTTACTGTCATTTCTTGTGGCAAAAAAGAAGTCAACTTAACGGTTACTGGCACCATAAAAGGTCTAAAAAAAGGAACTGTATATCTTCAGCAGCTAAAAGATTCGTCTTTGGTAGCTTTAGATTCCATGGTAATAAATGGAGAAGAACCTTTTATATTAGAAAGTAATCTTGAAGAACCAGAAGTGTTATTATTAATGCTAGATAAAAATAGTTCAGAAGATTCTAGAATCGCTTTTTTTGCAAATAAAGGAGTTACAGAAATTAATGCAACCTTAAAAGATTTTCCTTTTAAGCATACTATTAAAGGCTCTTCTCAGCAACAAAAATATGAAGAGTTCAAAAAAATGATAAGTCAATTTAACAATAAGAATTTAGATATTGTTAAAGAACAATTAGAAGCTCAAGTAGGTGGTGATACAGCCGTAGCCAATGCAAAAACTGATGAAGCAAATAGCTTACTAAAACGAAAGTATTTATACGCCATAAATTTTGCATTAAACAATAAAGATAGTGAGGTTGCTCCTTACATTGCCTTAGCTGAAGTTTATGATGCCAATATTACATACCTAGATACAATTTACAAATCTCTTCCAAAAAACATAGCCAATTCTAAGTATGGAATTGAATTGGATACGTTTATCAAACAGCGAAAAGAAGAAGAAAGTAATCAATAAAAAAGGCGCTTTAAAAGCGCCTTTTTTATTATAGTTTGTTAATCTTGTCTATTAATGCTCGACCTCTAGTTTCAAGCTCTTGATTGATGCTTTTAAAGTGTTCTTTCTTATTGTCAACACTTCTGTCATTTACTTTTACGATTAACTCGTCAAAAGTTTGAATTGCCTCATCAATAATTGCTTCGCTTTCTTTTGTGTCATTATCAGCAACTGCTCCAATAATGTCGCCAAGAACGTAGTTTATATCCTTTTTTAAATCTCTAACGTTTGCCATTTTATAATAAAATTAATTTCTGCAAAATTACGGAATTTTACACATAAACCTCTAAAAGTTTTGCATTGTTTGATGCTAATTGAAATTGCTTTAAAGCGGCTGGCATCAAAATAGTTTCGCCTGTTTTGATTGTTTCAGAAAATCCATCAATAGTTATGCTAGCTTCACCTTCAACACACATGTATATAATGAATGAATCATGAACATTATCCTTTTTGATTGTCTCAGTAAGATGCACATAATTTGTTGTAAAATAAGGACACTTAACCATATTGTTTGGCTCATTTTCTTGCTTAGAATAAGCAACTTTAAAATCATCTTTCATACCAAAATCAATAGCATCAATGGCTAAATCATTATGCAGTTCACGCTCATTGCCTTGGTCATCTTTTCTATCCCAATCGTACACACGGTAGGTAATGTCGCTGGTTTGTTGTATTTCGGCTAGCATCACTCCTGCTCCAATGGCATGCACACGACCAACCTCAATAAAATAGGTGTCGCCTTTGCTGACCTTATCAAAATATAAAATCTTTGAAAGTGTTTTATTTTCTAGATGCTCTAAATATTTTTCTGGTGTTACTTTTTGATTAAATCCTACAATTAAATTTGACCTTTCATCAGCTTGCATCACATACCACATTTCGGTCTTGCCAAAAGAGTTGTGTCGCTTTGCAGCCAATTCATCATTTGGGTGCAACTGAATGGATAAATCCTCCTTTGCATCAATGAATTTAATTAGCAATGGGAATTTTTCTCCAAACACCACAAAATTCTTTTTTCCAATAAGTTCTTCTTGATAGGTTGCCAACAATTGCTTGAGTGTTGCGCCTTTTAATTCGCCATTAGAGACTATAGACGTGTCTCCTTCAACATCGCTTATTTCCCAGCTTTCGCCAACATTTGAGGCATTACTTTCTTTGTTGAGCAATTTTTTAAGCTTAGTGCCACCCCAAATTTTTTCTTTTAAAATGGGTTGAAATTTTATAGGATACAAATGATGCTTCATGAGTTAACTTCCTGAATAGGTTACAAAATTACGAGGTGTTTCATACAATGTAATTTCTAAATCTAACTCACCATCAAGTTTTGGCTTAATCTTGTTGTAGATAACTACAGCAATATTTTCGGTTGTTGGGTTTAGGTCTTTAAACGCTGGAACTTCAACGTTTAAGTTTTTATGGTCAAAAGCATCTTCAACTTCATTTTTAATGATGTCTTTCAACACTTTCATATCGATAACGTAGCCAGTTTCTTGGTCAATGTTTCCTGTAACGCTTACAGTTAACTCGTAATTGTGACCATGGAAGTTTGGGTTATTGCATTTACCAAAAACTTCGTCATTTTTTTCATGGCTCCAATCTTTTCTGTACAACCTATGAGCTGCATTAAAATGTGCTTTTCTACTAACGGTTACCTTCATTGTCAACTAAGTTTATATGTTGGTAGAATTTATCAAAAATAATTTTAAACCATGCTGTATATAGTTCTGGGTGCAACGCCATATCTACTTTTACATCTTCCAAATCCATCCACTTCCACGAAGCTACTTCGTCAGGGTTTATGTTAGGTTCGTTATTGTAATGACCAACGATGATATGGTCTAGTTCGTGTTCGGTCAATCCATTATCAAAAGGTGCTTTGTAAATAAAGGAGGTGGTTTCTTTTAGCTCGGTAACAAATCCCATTTCTTCCATCAAACGACGTTTTCCAGCATCTATATTACTTTCGCCATCACGTTGATGACTGCAACAAGTATTGGTCCAAAGTCCAGGTGAATGGTATTTGTGCAACGCTCGTTGTTGCAACATCAATTCATTTTTATCATTAAAAATAAATACTGAAAATGCACGATGTAAAACCGCTTTTTCATGTGCTTCCATTTTGGGCATTAAACCAATTTGTTCGTCATTTTCATTTACTAGAATAACTTTTTCCTCTTTCATATTGTAAAAATACCAAGATATTTTATAAAATCGACTACCTAAACATAGATTTAAAAACGAATCTTATCAATTATATTTATTAGGCCTAATAATCCTATATTTGCAACCCTATTGTAAGAAAGAATATGAGTTTTTTAAAAGAAATAGAACGTAGACGAACCTTTGGTATTATTTCGCATCCAGATGCTGGTAAGACAACATTAACTGAAAAACTGTTGCTATTTGGTGGTGCTATTCAAGAAGCTGGTGCTGTAAAAAGTAATAAAATCAAGAAAGGTGCGACAAGTGATTTTATGGAAATTGAGCGTCAACGTGGAATTTCGGTAGCAACCTCTGTTTTAGCATTTGAATATAATGGCATAAAAATAAATATTCTTGATACACCTGGACATAAGGATTTTGCAGAAGATACCTTTAGAACACTCACAGCTGTAGATAGTGTTATTGTGGTTATTGACGTTGCCAAAGGTGTTGAGGAGCAAACAGAAAAGCTCGTTGAAGTTTGTAGAATGCGTAATATACCTATGATTGTGTTTATAAATAAATTGGACCGTGAAGGAAAAGATGCGTTTGATTTATTGGATGAAGTTGAGCAAAAACTAGGATTGAAAGTAATGCCAATGAGTTTCCCAATTGGTATGGGTTATGACTTTAAAGGTATTTATAACCTATGGGAAAAGAACGTTAACTTGTTTAGTGGTGATAGCCGAAAAGATATAGAAGAAACCATCGAGGTTTCAGATTTAGCATCAGATGAACTTACAAAATTAGTTGGCGAAAATGCAGCTGAAACTTTAAGAGAGGAAATTGAGTTAGTTGAAGGCATTTATCCGAAATTTGACAAAGAAAGTTATCTAAATGGTGATTTACAACCAGTGTTTTTTGGCTCTGCATTGAACAATTTTGGAGTTCGTGAGTTATTGGATTGCTTTGTAGACATTGCACCAAAACCTAGACCAAAGCAAAGTGAAGAGCGTATGGTACAACCAGATGAAGAAAAATTTTCGGGCTTTGTGTTTAAGATTCATGCCAATATGGACCCTAATCATAGAAACCGTTTAGCATTTGTAAAAATTGTGTCTGGAACGTTTGAAAGAAACAAACCTTACCTTCATGTACGACATAATAAGAAAGTAAAATTCTCAAGTCCAAATGCCTTTTTTGCTGAGAAAAAGGAAATCGTTGATATTTCGTATCCAGGAGATATCGTTGGTTTACAAGATACTGGAACTTTTAAAATTGGAGATACCTTAACCGAAGGCGAAGTTTTAAACTATAAAGGCGTTCCAAGTTTTTCACCAGAACACTTTAGATACATTAACAATGCCGACCCAATGAAATCTAAACAACTGTATAAAGGTATTGACCAACTTATGGATGAAGGTGTGGCACAATTATTCACACTTGATTTAAACGGAAGAAAAGTAATTGGAACAGTAGGTGCTTTACAATATGAAGTTATTCAATATAGATTAGAACATGAATATGGTGCCAAATGTACCTACGAAAATTTGAATGTGCATAAAGCGTGTTGGGTAGAACCAACAGATAAAAACAACGAAGAATTCAAAGAGTTTTTACGTGTCAAGCAACGTTTTTTAGCAAAAGACAAGCAAGACCAACTTGTATTTTTGGCAGATTCCATGTTTACATTGCAAATGACTCAGCAAAAATATCCAAGTATTAAATTTCATTTAACTTCAGAATATAACTAATAATCAATTAGTTATATTATTTTTCTAATGACAACAAAATGTATTTCATCTGAAAAAGCAACATTTATTTGTTTTTAATCGTAATTATCGTACATTTCGTCGGTAATTATAATTGTTTAAAACCTTAGTTTTTACATTTAAAATAGATTCATAACCCCAAACATGAACTACTTATGAAAACTCAAGACAACATTTTCAGTAATGAAGATATTACTGTAACCTTTGAACCTTGCAAGTGCATTCACGCTGAAAAGTGTGCCAAAGAATTATCTCAAGTTTTTAGAACTTCAGTCATTCCATGGATTCATTTGGATGGAACAGAAACCAAACGCATTATTGAACAAATAAACAAATGTCCTTCTGGTGCTTTACAGTATTCGTTAAATACTGCAAAAAGAAAAGTAAGCTAAACTTTTATCATACTATAAAAATTAAAAACCCTTTGTGAATCACAAAGGGTTTTTAATTTTATGCTTGTCCTGTTGGTCCAAAATTTATTGGCATAGGCGTTTTCTCGTAGTCCTTTATTGTACCATGTGCTTGTTCAAAACGCTGTACATTATCTCCTAAAGCTTTTACCAAACGCTTTGCGTGTTGTGGCGTTAAAATAATACGTGATTTTACCTTGCTTTTTGGTGTTCCAGGCATAATGCTCACAAAATCCAGTACAAATTCAGACACCGAATGATTGATAATTGCTAAGTTGGAATACGTTCCTTCAGCTACTTTTTCGTCTAACTCTATATTTATTTGCCCTTGTTTAGGTTTATTTTTATTATCTGCCATCTTTAATTTGTTTAAACTTCCGTTTTTAAGGGAGTCTGGTTATATAATTAATTTAATAAAAAAAGCCTTCGTGCAAACTAATGCGTGAAGGCTTTTATTTTATAGATTCCTGCCTTCGCAGGAATGACAATTCTAATTGTAATTCATTTCTTGCTTAGCTTGCATCATTTCATCAAACTCTTCTTTAGAACCTACGATAATATTTTCGTAATGTCTAAGTCCAGTTCCTGCAGGAATCTTATGCCCAACAATTACGTTTTCTTTAAGTCCTTCAAGAGTATCTACCTTACCTGCTACAGCTGCTTCGTTTAAAACTTTAGTCGTTTCTTGGAAGGATGCTGCCGAGATAAATGATTTTGTTTGAAGCGATGCTCTTGTAATACCTTGAAGAATAGGCGTTGCTGTTGCTGGGTTTGCATCACGAGCTACAGCTAAGTTCTTATCTTCACGACGTAAAATAGAATTTTCATCTCTTAATTCTCTAGACGTAATAATTTGTCCAGCTTTTAAGTTTTCAGAATCTCCAGCGTCTTCAACAACTTTCTTTCCAAAAATTTCATCATTTTCAGTAATAAAATCTGATTTATGAACTAATTGGTTTTCTAAGAAAATAGTGTCTCCAGAGTCTTGAATTCTAACCTTACGCATCATTTGTCTTACAACAACCTCAAAGTGCTTATCATTAATCTTCACACCTTGCAAACGATATACTTCTTGTACTTCGTTTACTAAGTATTGTTGTACTGCGGATGGTCCTTTAATATTTAAAATATCGTT
>CAKZMU010000014.1 GCA_937129145.1 uncultured Lacinutrix sp.
ATATTGTCTTCTATTATTTCTTTTACTTTGAACAAGAATTTTTCTTGAACCGAAGTTACTTTTACATCCTTTGGCTTCAAAAAGGATTCATTTTTATGGGTTTTCTGAAGTTTCTTTCTAATCTCAATTAAGTTTTTAATTCTAATTTTTAATTCCTTTTCGTCAAATGGCTTTGTTAAATACGCATCGGCTCCGGTTTTTAAACCTTCTAGTTTACTGTCTTGCGAAGCTTTTGCTGTGAGTAAAATAATAGGAATATGATCTGTGGTTTCGTCTGTCTTTAACTTATCACATAATTCATAACCATCCATTTTTGGCATCATAACATCACTAATAATTAAATCTGGCACAGATTTTTTTGCCATTTCAAGGCCTTCAACACCATTTACAGCTTTTGTAATACTATAATCTTTATCTAACAAACTAGTAATATAATCTCTTAAATCTGGATTATCTTCAACAACTAATAGCTCTAATTTAGTAGAGATTTCACCACCTATTATTTCATCGCTATCAATTGTTGGAGTGATTATATTTTCTTCAATAGTTTTAAGTTCTGGAATTGTGGTATTATTTTTTAGTAACTTTTTATCGTAAGGAAAGTTTAGTACAAAGGTAGTTTCGGTTGAATTACTTTTTACGTTAACTGTTCCATTATGCAATTCAACTAGTTCTTTAACTAAAGCCAAACCTATTCCTGTACCTTCAGTTTCTGAAGTGTTAATATCTCCTGCTTGATAGAATCTGTCAAAAATATAAGGCAGTTTGTCTTTTGGAATTTCACTTCCTGTATTTGAAATTTTAATGCTAATTATAGGGTTCTTTTTATTTGAATTTAACGTGCTTACTGATATTTTAATTTCACCATTATTAGGAGTAAATTTTATAGCATTAGAAATTAGATTGGTTATAATTTTCTGCATTTTTTCTTTATCGAAATACAGGTTAATTTTTTTGGCTGGAAGAGATTTACTTAAACGTTTTCCATTGAAGTATACTTTTATTTGTTTTTCTTTTGCTAATGAATGATAGAGTAATATGACTTTTTTAGTAAACTGAAGGATGTCTGTTTTTAAAATGTTAAGATTCACTTGACTGTTTTCCAATTTAGATAAATCCAATAATTGATTGATTAGTTGTAATAAACGATGTGCATTTCGCTTAATGGTTTGACTATCTTGCGTATTGGCATCATTTTCGTTGTTAGAAATATGTTTATTTGCTAACCCAGTTATTACAGTTAAAGGTGTTCTAAATTCATGAGAAATATTAGCAAAAAAACTGGCTTTTATTTTATCTAACTCTTGTAGTTTGGTAGCTTGATTTTGTAATTGTAAATTTTGTTTGTCTAACTGACTATTTTTGTTTGCTAAATCTTTTGTTTTAACATTAACCCGTTCTAAAAGCGCTTTTTTATCACGCTTTAGTTTTAAGGCTCTCCATTGAATAAATCCAAACAATAATGATAAAAAACAGATTACATATAACGCGTAAGCCAAATTGGTTTTCCACCAAGGAGGTGTTATGATAACCACAACAGATTTAAAGTCTTCATTCCACAATCCATCATTATTTGATCCTTTTACATTAAAGGTGTACGTTCCTGGGTTCAAATTTGTATAGGTTGCAACTCGATTTTTAGAATCGGTATAAATCCAATTCTCATTAAAACCTTTCATTCTATATGCATATTGATTGCTTGATGAGTGTGTATAATCTAATGCAGCAAATTCAAAAGAAAAAATGTTATTTTCATAAGACAAAGTGATGCTGTCTTTAATAACAATGTTCTTATTCAAATAAAATTCACCTTTTTTATTTGATGTATTTTTTTTGATTGTTACAGATTTATTGGATATTTTAAAATCGGTTATGACCACAGGTGGTTTGTGAATATTAATGTTAATGCTATCAGGATAAAATTCAATCATCCCATTTACGCCTCCAAAGTATAATTTTCCATTACTTCCCTTTAAAGCTGCTCCAGAATAAAACTCATTAATAGACATTCCATTACCTTTATTAAAAGTTCTAAATGTTTCTGTTTTAGGATTAAATTTACTTAAGTGGTTTTTAGTAGCAATCCATAAATTATTACTATTATCTTCTATAATAGAATTTATAATATTTTCAGGTAAGCCATCCTCTTTATAAAAATGACGGAATTCTCCTGTTTTTTCATCTAATACATTTAATCCATAATTGGTGCCAACCCATAAAGATCCATAATAATCTTTATAAAGGTTAAGAATATAATTATTACTTATGCTTGTTGAGTCTAAAGGATTATTATGAAATGTTGTAAAGCTATCTGTATCACTATTTACTTTGTTTAATCCATCTGAAGTTGCAATCCAAAGCGTTCCTAAAGGATCTTCATAAATTTCAGTCATGTAATTGCTACTTAAATTTGAGGAAGATGATCCGAAGTAAGAATGCTTATCTTGTTCTTTATTGTATTTAATCAAACCATTTGATACTATCCCTAACCAAAGTATTCCGTTTTTATCTTCTTCAATTGATTTTAGAGGATAATTATTGAAATCGATGTCATCTATTTCATTTTGATGTTCAAATATATTTGTTGATTTATTCAATTTATATAAGCCCTTATCGGTACCAATCAATACATCTTTATTTTTATTTATAATAAGATCATTAACAAATGATGGCTTATAATCTTGACCTTCTTTTTCGAAACGATTATAATGTGTTGTGTTTCCATTTACATCAATTCTATTTACTGTTCCTTTGTCATTTGTCGACCAAATATCACCCTCAGAATTTTCACTTATAGACATTATGGCTCCATCACTTAAACCATTAGTAGCAGCATTGTTTTTATGATGTATAAAATTTGAAGTTTTTTGAGGTTTGTAGATATTTACGCCTCCCAAAGTTGTTGCTATCCATAAAATATTTGATCTATCTTCAAATACTGATGTTACAGCTCCATCTGCAAGACTATTCTTATCTTGAGATTCATGTTTATAGATAGAAAATGTTTTCGATGTTTTATTAAATTTAATTAATCCATTTATTCCCGAACTACCAAGCCATAAATTACCAAAACTATCTTCTTTAATATTTTGAATATAATTTCTATTGTTTTGTTGATCAATAATATAAGACGAAAATGTATTATCATTTTCATTAAATTTACTTAACCCACTATTGGTGCCTATCCAAAGAGTTCCTTGATGATCTTCTAAAATTGAAAGCACTCTATTATGGTTAGAGTTCTTGTGATTAGAGGGATTATTTTTATATGTTGAAAATTTCCCAGTATTTCTATCTAATAAACTCAAACCTCCAAAAGCTCCAATCCATAAACGTTCTGAGCTATCTTCATAGATATCATAAACATAGTTACTAGGTATAGTGGTGTTATCATTACGATTTGATAAATAGTGTGTAAAGGTTCCTTTATCTTTATCCATTTTATTCAACCCTCCAGCCATAGTTCCTATCCATAGAGTTCCTTTTTTATCTTCATAGATTGTTTTAATAAAGTTGTTGCTAATACTTGTGGAATCCGAAGGTTTATTTTCATAACGAACAAACGAGTCTGTTTCTCTAACATACTTATTTAACCCTCCATTCTGAGTTCCTATCCATAGAATTCCTTGACTATCTTCAAATAAAACCATAGTCAAATCATCACTAATACTATTTGGGTCTTTACTATCAAAATTATAAGTGGTAATTGAATATCCATCATATTTGTTTAGACCAAAAGCACTGGCGAACCACATAAACCCTTGATGATCTTGTAAAATATCTGTGATATATAGCGAACTAAGTCCATCTTCAATTGATAAATGTTCAAAGTTCATAGTATGCTCTTTGTTTTGAGAGAACAAAGCGTAACTGATAAAGATTAAAAACAGAAAAAACACCTTTTTAAGTGATGTTCTATGAAGTGAAATGTTATTAATCAAAATGAATATTGTTTAAGTATTATAAGAATATAGAGATCGTTTTTTTACAACAATACTATAATAGGCCCAACCTATTAAGGACTATTCACTTTATAAAAGTATAAAAAATAAAATAAAAATTTCATAATCAATACTAACACACATCACTGATTTTCAGTGTTTTACGATTTTAAATGAGTTTTATGCAACATGTGCACATGCCATTGCAACATGTGTACACAGAATAGGTTATTCTTAATAAAAATCGAAAAAACAGGCCTCTTTTTAAGATGCAACACGAGTGCATGTGTTTGACTCATTTGTTAATGCCTTCTTTTAGAGCTGGTTATAGATTTGTAACATCAAAACAAGTCAATAAACGGCAGCATATTATTAATTAAACAAACACATTATGAAATATTTAAAATACATCATAAGAACAATGAAAAAATGCAATAGACAATTAGATAATAACCATGAAATGTCTTGGATGGAATACAGGCGTCAGTGGTTATTAGATAATGATACATGGACTTGTAAAAAGAATTAAAACAAAAATAAATTAAAACAATAATTATGAAAACAATTAGTAAAAACCCCAACAAAGTAGATCGACACGATTTAGAATTAAGAGTAAAGGATATGTATAAAAAAGTGGCACTACATCCTGAAGTAGAATACCATTTTGAAATGGGGAGAAAATTAGCTGAAAGAGTGCATTATCCTTCAAGCACTTTAGATAAGATTCCTAGTCAAGCCATTGACTCATTTTCTGGAGTAGGTTACTATTTTGATTTAGCTGAATTAAAAACTGGTGAAGCTGTTGTAGAATTAGGAAGTGGTTCTGGCATGGATGCCTTTTTTGCCGCTACACAAGTTGGAGAAACGGGTGAAATCATAGGTATTGATATGACTGATGAACAATTAGAAAAATCATCAAGATTAAGAGACGAAGTTGGTTTTAGTCAAGTGACTTTCAGAAAGAGCTATATCGAAGAACTGCCAATCATGTCCAATAGTGTTGATGCTGTAATCAGCAATGGAGTTATCAACTTATCAAGTGAAAAAGCAAAAGTATTTAGCGAAGCTGCTAGAGTATTAAAAACAGGAGGACGATTAGCTATTTCTGATATTGTTACAGAAGTAAAATTACCAGAAAACATAACATGCAACGCTACATTATGGGCTGCATGTATTGGAGGAGCTATGCAAATTGATGCCTACAAACAACTTATTGATGATGCAGGTTTAGAGATTGTAAGCGTAAAAGACAACCCTTATGCTTTCATTTCTGATAATGCAAAAGGCGCTACAAAGCAATTTGGTATCAAGAGTATTTCAATTCTTGCTATTAAGAAATAATTCATAAAAAAAACAGAATTCATGAAAAATTATATCACAAAAATCTTCTTAGGATTATCATTAATAAGTGCATTGGCTTATGGTCAAGAAACAGCATCTAATGAAACCTACGAAACCGTTGAAGTTAAAAATTTCAGTTTAAAATCTACAGACGGGAAAACAGTTAGTTTATCTGACTATCAAGGAAAATTTGTTGTCATTCATATTGCGACAACATGGTGTCCATACTGCAATGCTGAAGCACCTTATTTAGAGGAAATTTATAAAGAATATCACGATAAAAATGTAGAAGTTTTAATCATTGATGTTAAAGAGACAAAAGCATTGGTTCAAGAGCGAATTAAAAACAGATTCCAATTATCATTTCCAGTACTGTTAGATACAGAAGGTCTTGTTGCGGCAAGTTTTGCACCAGCAGATGTATTACCAGAATTAGCTAGAGACGAAATTATGTTGGCTTCTAACATGTTGATAGATCCAGAAGGTAAGATTCAGTTTATGTCTCTTCTAGACACCAAGAATTTCGATGTAAAATTAGTTGAACTTAAAAAGAAATTAGATGAATTATTATAGCCTTATACTATGTTTCGTGTTATCAATAGTTGGTAATGAAACCGAACAATTTGTTGAATTTAAAGACGCTGAAATCACAGTAGAAAAAGACAACGATTATGTTACAATAACACTTCCTTTTGAAGTTTTAGAAACTTATCACATTCAGTCTAATTCTGAAGTTTCAGAGGAACTAATTACAACGAAAATCACATTAAAAGAAAACAATGCTTATGAAATAGTAAGTCAAGAATTTTCTTTAAAACAAGATGAAACGATAAGCCTTAATGGAGCTATGCACAAGGTTATCTCTAATCAATTTGAAGTTACAATTAGATTAAAACTTATTAAGAATGCTTCAAACACAAAACTAGAAGGCGAGTTGTATTATCAAGCCTGTTCAGAGAGTCAATGTCTATTTCCGAGAAGCTTAAATTTTCAAATTTCAATATAAATCAAATTAATAATTAAAATCAAAAACAATGTCAAACACAAAAAAATTAATCGTAACACTTTCAGCTAACGCTAAAAATGATGTATCAACAGTAGCTTTTACAGTCGCTAATGCGGCATTATCTAAAGGCATGGAAGTCGGAATTTTTCTATCCTCTGATGGTGTCGAATTAAGTCGAGATGGAGCCACAGAGTTCACACATGTTCAACCATTCAAAAAATTGAATGAACTTATCGAAGCTTTCGGAACCAATGGAGGCGTTATCTGGTCATGTGCACCATGTTTTAACCACAGAGGTTTAGATGCTGAAGACACAGTACAAGGCACCAATGTTGTGGGAGCTGGACCAATGTTAGATTGGTTATTAGAAGGCGCACAAACATTAACATTTTAAAAATGAAAACGAAACATATATATCTTGATTCGCATGCATCTACACCTGTGGATCAAGATGTGCTTTCGGCTATGTTGCCTTATTTTACTGAGCATTATGGCAACGGTAATCATAAAGCGGGTTGGAAAACTAGTGAAGCCTTAGAAAATGCACGTTTTCAAGTATCCAATTTTATTGGAGCAAAACCATCAGAGATTACATTTACAGGTGGAGCAACCGAAGCGATAAATATGGCGCTTTTAGGATTAGCAAAAGCCAATACAAGTGATAGAAATCATATTATAACTCAACGTACTGAACACAAAGCGGTTTTGCAATGTGTCGCTCATTTAAAGCAACAAGGCTATAAAGTAACAATGCTAGACGTTGATGCTGTTGGTAGAATTAATATCGAAGACTTAAAGAAATCAATTACTAATAAAACTTTAGTGGTAGCTATTATGTTGATCAACAATGAAATTGGAACCGTACAACCTATTGAAGCTATTGGTGAGTTATGCAAAAACAATGGTGCAAAATATTTCTGTGATATTACCCAAGGTGTTGGATGGTATCCTATACATTTAATAAAAATGAACATTGATATGGCAGCATTAGCTGCTCACAAATTTTATGGACCAAGAGGTGTAGGCGCATTGTATATTAAAAAAACAAATCCACGAATTGCGACTGAACCTATTTTACTTGGTGGTGGACAAGAAAATGGATTACGACCAGGAACACATAACGTACCAGCAATTGTTGGTCTAGGTAAAGCTTGCGAATTATTACAACAAAATGGAAAAGAAACATTTGCTAAAATTCGAGATTTGCGAGATTATTTAAAAAAGCAACTATTTACTTCTATTGATGGAATTAAACTAAATGGTTGCCCAGAAAACAGACATCCTGCCAATTTAAATATTTCAATTCCTTCAATATCTGGAGAACGATTAAAAGAATTATTACCAAATGTGATGTTTTCTACAAGTTCTGCTTGTTCGAGTTCTTCACCAAAACCTTCTCATGTTATTTCAGCTTTAGGCGTCAATGATGAGATTATAAAATCTTCTTTCCGTTTAGGAATAAACAAGTACACTACTGTTGAAGACATAAATTACGTCGCACAAAAAATAATACAAATAGTTAAAACAAATCATTAAAACATAATCTGATGAAAACAATCAACTTAAACAACCTAAAATTAGAATTATCCTTAAAAGCTAAAAACGGAATTGACTTTATTTTTTCAGCCGGAATTATCTGGATAGCAATTACAATAATTTGGATGCTATCTTATACATCCTATAATAAAAGTATTTTCACCTTTATGATTGGCGGAATCTTATTGCCTTTAGCATTTTTATTATCAAAAATTTTAAAAACACAATGGAAAGTAAAACACAACCCGTTGCAACCACTTGGTTTATGGTTAAACTTTGCGCAATTATTTTACTTCCCTTTTCTAATCTTTATTCTTATTGCAAATCCAGATTATTTTGTAATGACTTATGCCATAATCACTGGAGCTCACCTTTTTCCTTATGCTTGGTTTTATAATCAAAAAAGCTATGCGGTTTTTGCTGGCCTTATATCAGTTGGTTCAATGCTAATCAGCATCAATATAGATAAAGAAAACATGTTTTATGTTCCTCTTTATACAAGTATCTGTCTCATCTTATTAGGTGTATGTTTATTCATATTCTATAAAAGAAAGTCAAAGTTGTCATTAAAATAAAGACGCTATAAAAGACTAAAAAATTCAAATAACATAAAAAATATTTTCAGCATACAAAAGTATGACTGACAAGGCATTCTTATGCCAAAATCAAAAACTTAAAAACCATTTATCATGAAAACTAAATTACTTTTTTTTACTGCATTTATTGTAATGCTACAAACAACAATAGCGCAAACAATTGCTATTCCAGACCCTAATTTTGAACAAGCCTTAATAGATTTAGGTATTGATACAAATGGACTAAATGGAAACATTTTACAGTCTCAAGCCGTTGCTGTAAATGGACTAAATGTTAATGGGAAAAACATTAGCAGTCTGCAAGGTATAGAGGGTTTTGTAAACATAACCTCTCTACTTTGTAGTAATAATGAATTAACCAGTTTAGATGTTAGTAATAATATCAGTTTAACGAATTTACAATGTGGAAATAATCAACTAACATCCCTTATTTTGGGGTCTAATCTTTCTGGTTTAGAAACATTAATTTGTAACTCTAATCAATTAACGAGTTTTAATGTTAGTAATTCTCCAGCGTTAAAGTATTTATATTGCTTTAATAACCAACTCTCAAATTTAAATGTTACTAATAATACACTTTTGAAATATTTAATTTGTGATGGAAACGATCTAACAACACTAAACTTAGCAAACAACACGAATTTAGAAATATTGGACTGTTTTAGCAATCAATTAGTAAATTTAGATTTAAGTAATAATACACTTTTAGAAGACATAGATTGTAATAATAATCAAATTACAAATTTAATAGTAAACAATAATCCTGCTTTAACTGAATTAGTTTGTCATACCAATCAAATTACAAATATAGATGTAAGTAATAGCCCAAATTTAACTCACTTTAGAGTTAATAATAATCAATTGACTAACTTAAATGTTAAGAATGGAAACAATACAAATATTAGCGTATTTAATGCAGAAAATAACCCGAATCTTACCTGCGTTCAAGTAGATAATGCAACCTATAGTAATGCAACCTGGTCAGATTATATAGATTCGCAAACTAGTTTTAATCAATCTTGTCCTACAATTACAATTCCAGATGCAAATTTTGAACAAGCCTTAATAGATTTAGGTTATGACACCAATGGACTTACAGGTGATATTCTGCAAGGTGAAGCAGAACTAGTTACAGCATTAGATGTTAGTAACCAAAACATCAACTCATTACAAGGTATTGAAGGTTTTGTAAACTTACTTCATTTATTGTGTTACGATAATTCATTGTCAAATTTAGATGTTAGCCATAATACAGCATTAGTATCATTAGATTGCTCAAACAACCAAATAAGCAATTTGGTTATTAATAATAATCCAGCATTAATCGGATTAAATTGTAGAGGGAATAATTTGTCAAGTTTAAACTTAGAAAACAGTGTGCTATTAGAAAACTTAAATTGTTTTAATAATAGTATAACTCATTTAGATTTAACCAACAGTTCCGTCTTAGATTTTTTATTGGTAGACAACAATCAATTAACAAGCCTGAATGTAAAAAACGGAAATAATACTAACGTAAATTTCTTTAGTGCAATAGGAAATCCTAATCTTACGTGTATAGAAGTAGATGATGCAACATACAGCACTACAAATTGGACAAGTATAGATGCACAAACTTCTTTTAGCGAAGATTGTGCAGGAGCATTAAGTGTAGAAGAAGACATTTTATTAGGCACAGTGAGTTTATATCCAAATCCATCTTCAAATGTGTTTCAAATAAATGGGCTTCAAGAAGATTCACAAATAAAAGTCTATGATATTAATGGTAGAGTCATTTTAACTACAGTAGTTGTAAACAATCAACCAATAAATGTTAGCAATCTACAAAAAGGGCTGTATTTAGTCAATGTTTCAAATACTAAAGGTCAAACCACAAAAAAGTTAATTATAAACTAACACTTTGTATTTATTAAATACATGAACTGATTAGTAGCGATGAAAACCATCATCTCGATGGTGGTTTTCTTTAACAAACTATAAAAACAAACACGATGAAAAAAATAATAAAAAAACAAAAACACAGATTAGAAAAAGCACAGTTTTATTTAATCTATGCAATGGCTATTGCCTATATGGTTTTAGCATTTGCATCACTAACATCTTGTAGTAGTGATGATACTGATGATGGCAATGCAATTACTAACACAGTCAATATACTAGATTTAAACTTTGAACAATCCTTAATCGATTTAGGTATTGATACTAACGGACTAAATGGAAACATTCTTAAAGTAGATGCTGAAGCGGTAACAAATTTAGAATTAAATGAGAAAAACATTATTAGCCTTCAAGGTATTGAAGCATTTACAAATTTAGAGTCTTTGTTTTGTGTATCCAATCACCTTACAAGTATAGATGTGAGTAATAATCTAAATTTAGAAACCTTATACTGCTTTAATAATGAAATAAAACATTTAGATGTAAGCAATAATTCAAACTTAAAGGTATTATCATGTGGTTCTAATAAGTTGGAATTCTTAAATGTTAAAAATGGAAACAATATAAATATGGAATATTTTAATACAGTTTATAATCCATACTTAAATTGTATTGAAGTAGATGACTATGCTTACAGTAATAATAATTGGATTCATATAGATGCACAAACTAGTTTTAGTGAAGATTGTAATTAATAGTTGAAATCACTTTTTATAGCATATAAGTAGTGATTTTTATAAACACAAAACAAATTATGAAAGCCATCATGAGAATGGTGGTTTTCTTAAACAAAATACCAAAACAATGAAAAATTCAAGACACATAATTTTAAGATTATTATTAATACTAGCACTATTTATCTCATGTAGTAGTGATGATGACAACCCAGAAAGTAACACCGTCACTATTCCAGATACAAATTTTGAGCAAGCCTTAATAGATTTAGGCTACGACACTAATGGATTAAATGGAAACATTTTAAAAGTAGATGCAGAGGCAGTGACTAATTTAAACGTAATAAGTAAAGATATTCATAGTTTACAAGGTATAGAGGCTTTTGTCAATCTTGAAATTCTTCAATGTGTAGGAAATGAGTTAATAACTTTAGATGTAAGTAATAACATAAAGTTAGAATACTTAACTTGCTTTAACAATCATCTAACAACTTTAGATGTAAGTGCTAATACAATTTTATTCCATTTATCATGTGCTAATAACGAACTCGAAAGTTTAAATATAAAAAACGGCAATAATAATGCTGATAATAATTTTTTTAATGCAACAGGCAATCCTAATTTAACCTGTATAGAAGTTGATGATGTAGCCTATAGTACTAATAACTGGATGCATATAGATAACGTTGCAAGCTTTAGTGAAGCGTGTGATTAATAGTTATTATTAATTTTTATAACAAACAACGATTTAAAAATGATAGAAACAAACCGATTAATATTAAGACCTTTAACTTACGAACAGTTAATAAAGTATGTTAAATGCGATAACTCATTGGAAAGAGAATTGAGCCTGAATGAAAGTTCTAGAACCATTTCAAAAGAATTAAAAGAAGCGTTTGAACAAACAATTCTTCCAAATGTAGCAGATAACAGTAAGAACTACTTATATTCAACGCTTTGGACTGCAATTTCAAAAATTGACAATCAAATGGTTGGCGATTTATGTATCGTTGGTGAGCCAAATGCTATAGGTGAAATAGAAATTGGATATGGGACTTATGACGAATTTCAAGGGAAAGGATATATGACAGAAATTGTAAGCGGAATGATTGAATGGGCAAAAAATCAGCCTGAAGTAAAGGTCATTATTGCTTCGACAAATAAAACCAATACGGCATCTTTCAAAGTTCTAGAAAAAAACAACTTTATTAAAATTGGTAGTACCGATGTGTTATTTAATTGGAAATTAGAAATATATTGATTGAAAACTAAAGACAAAAAAAGCTCTAGAATTTCTAGAGCTTTTAAAATTTGAACTTAAATAAGTTCTAGTTTTTAATCATATCAGCTGCTTTATTAGCATCCTTTTTAGCATCTTCTACAGCGTCTTTTGCTTTTTCAACAGATTCCTTAGACAATGCTTTTAAATCTTCAAGTGCTTTTTTAGCTTCTTCAACCTTTTTATCAGCTGCTACTTTAGCATCACCAACTGCATTTTTTGCATCTTCTTTTGCTTCCATTAATGCCTTTTCTGCGTTAGCAACAAGCTCGTTACCAGCTTCCTTAGCTTTAGTTACAGCTTCTTCAGTTTCTTTAACAACTTCTTTAGTGTTTTCAACAACTTCAGTCATTGTTTCTTCAACTTCTTCAGAAGCTTTTTTGTCTTTACAAGACGTGAAAGAAATGCTCAATGCTAAAAGAAGTGCAGAACTTAAAATCAATTTTTTCATTTTAGTAAATTTTTAGTGTTTAAATTAGTTTTCAAATGTATAATTATTTAGCCAATAGAATCGTCTATTGTAAATAACTATTACTATTTACGTTAATAAGACGATTTTGGATTTTTACAAAATAAAAAATCTGACAATGTAGTAAGATTCTCATTTATTTTTAATCTGATTGATTTTAGTATTCATTCCTTCAAGCCACTCAAAATGCTCTTTAATTTTTAAGCGTCTTTGTTCAACGGTTTGGAATTTTTGTTCTCTTAATTTTTGTAATTTGAGCCTTTCAGTCTCTCTATTTGCTTGTATTTGAAGTTGTTCTTTTTCTCGTTTTTTTTCTCGACGAGCTTGAATTATTTCTGGCATCCATGAGTATAAGTACATGACACCAAAGAAAAGTGCCATCGCAAGAATCATTTTTATACCATCAGCCATAATCTAAATATATGAAAAAAGCTCTAAACTATTCATTTAGAGCCTTTTTTATTTTTAGAAACGAAGTGTTTTTATCCTATTTATTTGATACAACGCCTCCTTTTTCACTATCCACAGTAATGGTATAGTTTGAGTTTCCTTTAATTATCCAACGGACTTTTACAACGCTATTTCCTGGGATATTTGCTACCCTTAATGTTTCAGGATTTACTTTTTGTTCTTCGGTAAACCCAAAATCTTCATTGGTTACTATCATACCTGCAACCACATTTGCTCCTTTAATAGAAATGTAATCAGGTCTTGTAATATTATATTTTAAATCCTGACTTGCATGTGTTGGCATGAGTCTTTCGTTTTTAATATAAGCAGTAACTTCGGTTAATCCACCTCCTAATTTTTTCTCTTTCACAGAATCAACACTTAAAAGTGGCATGTGGAATGCATGGTAAAAGGTAAACGCCATATTACGGTGTAATTCTTCTTCTAGCATAAAACCAGGTGTTGCTCGACCAATATTTTTTCTAAAACCACCTATTTCAATTTCTCCATAAGTTGGATGATTATATGGTTTCCATGCAGTAAAGGCATCTCCCATGAGTAAATCTTTTTCAAAATTATACATTTGGTTTGGGTCTCTGTCTTTGGTTTTGTAATAAGCAAAAGAGCTGAAAATTTCGTTGGTAAAGGTATAGATACCTCGTCCGCCGTAAAACCAATCCAATTCACCGCCAAACACCGAATATAAATCTTTATACACGACCATATAACGGTACCCAGGCATCATTTTTTCGCCTTTTTTACCAATAGCATCATAAATGGCAATGTCTGCTCTATTGTAGGTAGATAAATCTTCTTCGGCACCAGGGCCTCTTAAAATCATACCGCCTGAGTTATGAAAACTTTGTGCTCCTGCTATGTTTGGGTGTTTCAAAACAAAATCGGCAACTGCTCTCGTTTCTGGAGCAGAAAAAGGATATTTGTAAGCACCACCTTGAATATAATCTGGTTGCCATTTCCAAGCCCAATCCCTATTTGGGTCGTAATACCCAGGACGGTCTTCGTTAACACGACCATCTCCATCATTATCGATGCCTTCTGAGCCTAAAAACTCATAACGTTGCGCTGTGACTACATCATCAGGACCAACTTGAATCATCATTCGTGGGTCTTTTGGGTCCACAATCATATTTCCGTTAGGGTTTTTACGACGCATTCTTGTAACCGAACCATCGCCATCTAAATCTTCAAACCCATCTTCATCAAATAGGCCATCCCTATCATCATCCATTTTAATCATACCTGCCCTTGGGCTACTTCCTGTGTTGGCTTCTTTCATATAATTGTTTCTTGCATCAGGATTGATGGTCGGTACAATATAAAATACACGGTCGTTAAGCATGTTTGTGATATAATCAACATCGCCAAAATTCTCGGTCAAATACCACGCAGTATAGGTGCTAATTTCGGCACCTTGAATTTCGTTTGAATGGATATTTCCATCGATGTAAAAACCTGGTTTTCTGTCGGCATCACCAACCTTGTAATTGGTAATAGCCATCATCCAGATGTCTCTTCCCTCGGTAGATTTTCCAATGGATTCCCTTTTTACTAGATTTGGATGCGCGTCTGCTATTTTTTTGCTTATGGCTGCTAATCCTTCAGATGTGTAATATTTGTTAAATGAAATTTGAACTTTTGGATTATGTGGTGAGCCTGCTGCTCTATAAATGTCTTCTGTTTTTTGTGCTAGTACTGCTAATGGAAACATCATTGAAAGCAATACTACTTGTAATATATATTTATGTGATTTCATGATATTTTATTTTAAGTTGATGGTTGTTGTATCGGTGCCTGTATGTGCAGCTCCAGCTAGAATGGTTACGGAACCTTTACCCTTTATTAGCCAAGTTAATTCTTTTGAGCTATCGCCATCAATACTATTTATAAGCTGTATTTTTCTTCCAGAAATAACTTCTTGGTTGCTGTTTAATTTTAAATCAACTTTTATGCGCCTTAACCAGCGTGAGCGTTTACCCATTTCGGTATGTGTTGGTAAAATCCCTTGGTTGTGAATGTTAAGCGTAACTCTTGTAAGTCCGTTATCTACTTTTTCAGTAGAGACATTTTCAATGGAAATATTTGGTTGCATTTTTGTGACTTCTACAACAAAATCAGTATGCTTTTTACTTATGTCTTCAACCTTACTATAGGAGGGATTGGTCATTACAAATGGTGCAATGCCACCTACTTCTACTTTTTTATTTGGAAAATCTGGATGGTTAACTTCTTTCCAGTCTACAAAATAGTTTGATAGACCTTCTTGTTCTGCCCATTGTAAAAAGTTTGCTTTATAGTTCTTTTTGGCTTTAACAGTAGAATCGCCTTTAAATTTTGGTGCCCACCAACCTGGAGTGCTCATGGCTAATTTTCCAAAGTGGAAATACGACCATTCAAAAAATCCGCCGCCTTTTCCTTTAGCAGGTGGCGCTCCTTTTGTACCTGTAATTTTATTATACTTTTTTGAAAGAAACTTGTTTAGAGCTTCGTCATCTTTTAAAATACTGGTCACTACTCTTTTTCTGGCATTTGCTGCATTATACTTTAAAGGGTTTGATAAATTGTTTGTTGGGCCTAAAGTTAATATGGCGTAGATATTCCATTGTTTGTATAGAAAGTCCAATAACGCACGATGTTCTTTTTCAGATACCGAATGCTCACCAGCACCTGATTTAAAGTAAGGGTAGTTGTAAGTGAGGTTTTTATTGAAATGAACACCTCCATCACCATCTTCATTATACTCGCCATCTATGTCATTATCTAAGCCTTCGGTAAACACTTTATATGCACCTATTTCACCTTCTTTAGCATTTGCTTTGGACATGATTCGCTCATCTTCCTTCAGTTTTATGTAATCTCCAGTAACATCTTCAACCCTCATCATGGTAATTAATCCATCATTGTTTAAATCTTCAAATCCATCTTCGTTTAGACGACCATCTCTATCATCGTCTGTTTTTTTAGCATTTCCTCTTTTGTGATATTTCAGCGAAGAAAAATATTGTTCGGACGCATTTGGACTCATGTTTGGAAATATGTAAAACGTAGTATTATCTAAAACATCTTTATGGTTGTCAAGTATGTTTTCGGCAATGTTTACAGCCATTTCCCTACTCAATAATAAGCTGCCATCAACACCTCCAACAATGGCTATAGCAGGATTATTTTCAGGTTTTCCTTTAAATAAAGTCAATGCCCAAATATCGTGACCTCCAACAGTTTTTGTTAGCGATTGCAGTTTGACATTTGCCGCATGTTTGCTTTTAATTTGTTTAAGCGCATTGGTTATTTGGTTGTTGTTTCTGTAATCGGACTGCGCAAAGACATTTACAGAAACGAGACACATACATATCCAAAATACTTTGAATATGGGTTGGTTGGTTTTAAACATAATGTGTGTGAATTTAGTTTGTAATTATGAATAGTCCTTTGACAAGGACGTCTAACAAACCTATTCGATATTTATATATTATCCAAACAATATGAAGGCTTTAACGTTTGTTCAGGTAAGCCATTATTGAGGCAACAGCACCTTTGTTTTTTAAAATGAAGTTAGCATTAAGTTTTCCAGTTGTATTTCTAAAATCATCATTTTTAATTAATTGATTTAGAATGGTGTTGAATTCCGTTTGGATTTTAATACTAAACATGCCCTTGTTGTCAATCATAGATTGGGCTTCAGGGAATTTCTCATGATTATGTCCAATAATAATTGGCACACCAAACACAGCAGGTTCTAGAGTGTTGTGTAAGCCAGTGGTTCCTAAAGCACCTCCAACATAAGCAACATCGGCATAACTATATATTTTTGATAAAATACCAATGGTGTCAATTATTAAAACGTTGGCTTCCGATACATCAGCTGTATCTTTTTCAGAATATAGAACGACTGATTTTTTAAGTCTGTTTTTAAAACTTAAAATTTGTCCACTCTTTATATTGTGAGGAGCAATAATGTATTTTGTATTTGAAGTGTCATTATTTATAAATTCGGTGAGCATTGCTTCGCCTTCTTGCCAAGTGCTACCAGCTACAACACAAAGATTATCTTGTTTAAAGGTCTCAATAAAATTTAGTTTGTTGTTAATTTTTAATTGATTTGAAACCCTGTCAAACCGTGTGTCTCCAGAAACAGTTACATTATTATAACCAATGTCATTCAGCAATTCTTTTGACTCTTCATTCTGAACAAAAATATGATTAAAAGCAAACAATGCCTTTTGCATCCACTTTCCAGAGGACTTAAAAAAGCTCTGATTTTTTCTAAATAATGCCGAAATCAATACAGCATCAATCTGTCGCTTTTTAATTTCCAATAGGTAGTTAGGCCAAATTTCATATTTCACAAAAACAATCAATTCAGGATGCACTAAATCTAGAAACTGTTTAGCATTTTGTTTTGTATCTAACGGCAAATAGACCACACAATTGGCAATGGGTGTGTTTTTTCGTATTTCATAACCAGAGGGTGAAAAAAACGACAGCACAATTTTATGGTCGGAATGTGTGGTTTTTATTTCCTCAAAAACTGGTAAACCTTGTTCATATTCGCCTAAAGAAGCACAATGAAACCAAATGACTTGGTCTTCAGCATCTATATTGTTTTTTAAAATAGTGAAAGTGTTGGCTCTACCTTTGACGCCAAGTTTTAGTTTACGGTTAAAAAGGGCTGCTATTTTTATGTGAAATGCAGCAATATGCGTTAATATGTTGTAAAGATTTTTCAATGTAAATTCTATAAAGCTAAAATACATTCTTTAATCTAAAATACATTCGCAAAAACCTACGAATTTTGTATTTTCGCTATCTAAGAAATTCAAATTCTACTCATGAGAAAAATACAAATGGTAGACCTTAAAGGTCAGTATGAAGCTATTAAAGAAATGGTTAATTCTTCGGTGTTAGAAGTTTTAGATTCTACAGCATTTATTAATGGACCAAAGGTTCATGAATTTCAAAAAAACTTAGAAGATTATTTAGGCGTAAAACATGTTATTCCCTGTGCTAATGGTACAGATGCCTTGCAAATAGCCATGATGGGTTTAGGTTTAAAGCCTGGAGATGAGGTTATTACCGCCGATTTTACTTTCGCTGCTACGGTTGAGGTGATTGCCTTATTAGGACTAACACCAGTTTTAGTTGATGTAGAGCCAGATACATTTAATATTGATATTGACGCTATAAAAAAAGCCATCACACCAAATACAAAAGCGATTGTTCCTGTGCATTTATTTGGTCAATGTGCTAATATGGATGCTATTATGGATATTGCCAAAGAGCATAATTTGTTTGTCATTGAAGATAATGCGCAAGCAATAGGAGCAACGTATACTTCAAAAAATGGCACAAAACAAAAAGCAGGTACTATTGGTCATGTTGCATCGACATCGTTTTTTCCTTCTAAAAACCTTGGTTGTTATGGTGATGGAGGTGCTATTTTCACCAATGACGGCGATTTGGCGCATGCTATTCGAGGCATTGTAAATCACGGCATGTATAGGCGTTATTACCATGATGTGGTTGGCGTGAATTCTAGATTAGATTCTATTCAAGCAGTTGTATTGAACACCAAACTTCCAAAGCTAGATGCTTATAATAAAGCTAGACAAAATGCAGCGGAAAAGTATACTAATGCCTTTAAAGGTGAAGAAAATATCGTTACACCATTTATAAACGACTCACAAAGCACTCATGTGTTTCATCAATACACTTTAAAAATAACTAATGGGAAGAGAGATGCACTTGTCGAGCATTTAAACAGCAAAGGCATTCCTTGTGGTGTGTATTACCCTGTGCCTTTACATAGTCAAAAGGCATATCAGGACTCTAGATATAATGAAGCTGATTTCACAGTGACCAATCAGCTTATTAAAGAAGTTATTTCGCTACCAATGCACACAGAGTTAGATGACGAACAAATTACATTTATTACCAATACCGTAAAACAATTTATAAATGGCTAAGATACTTGTAACAGGAGGTTTAGGCTTTATTGGCTCCCACACCGTTGTAGAGCTCCAAAACGAAGGATTTGAAGTGGTTATAATTGATAATTTATCAAATTCATCTATGGATATTCTGGGTAGAATTACTTCTATCACAGGCATAACACCGCAATTTGAAAAACTTGATTTAAAGGAAAAATCTAAAGTTGAATCGTTTTTTAAAAAGTATAATGATATACAAGGTGTTATTCATTTTGCGGCAAGCAAAGCAGTAGGTGAAAGTGTTGAAAAACCACTTTTATATTACGAAAACAATATCAATACTCTGGTTTATATGCTTCAAGAAGTACAAAAACTTGAAAGCTCAAATTTTATTTTCAGTTCTTCTTGTACAGTTTACGGTCAAGCCGATGAAATGCCTATAACCGAAAATGCGCCTGTGAAAAAAGCAGAATCACCTTATGGCAACACGAAACAAATTGGTGAAGAGATTATACAAGATGTTTGTAAAATCAATAACAAACTTAATGGTATAGCTTTACGCTATTTTAACCCAATTGGAGCTCATGAAAGTGCTAATATTGGTGAACTACCCATTGGAGTACCTCAAAACTTAGTGCCTTTTATTACACAAACAGCTATCGGTTTAAGGGAGCAATTATCTGTGTTTGGAGATGATTATCCAACACACGATGGTACTTGCATAAGAGATTATATACATGTGGTTGATTTAGCAAAAGCACATGTTGTAGCATTACAACGTTTGTTAAAATCTAAAAATGATTCCAATTACGAAACTTTTAATATTGGTACAGGAAAGGGTAGTAGTGTTTTGGATGTTATAAAATCTTTTGAAAGGGTTTCTGGTCAAAAGCTGAATTATAAAATAGCCAATAGAAGAGCAGGCGATGTTATTGAAGCTTATGCCAATACTGAAAAAGCTAACACTGTTTTAGGTTGGAAAGCACAATCTACTCTTGATGATGCATTAGCGTCTGCTTGGAAATGGGAGCAGAAAATTAGAAAAAAGCCCTAAGCTTATACTTTATCTTTTTTTCGTTGTTTTAAACTCGACCAGAGTATTAAAATCATTCCAGTGGTTACCGACAAATCGGCAATATTAAAAATACCAGTTCTTACAAACCCTAGGTCTATAAACAAAAAATCGGTTACTTTACCATAAACGAATCTGTCAAATACATTAGCAATACCACCTCCAACAACACAACAAAACCCAATTAAAGCGAGTTTGTCCATTTGTTTTTCCTTAAACAAGTAGTATAATACATATAATAGGACTGCTGCTGGAATGATAAGTAATAAAATAAGCTTCAGGGTAGGGTTTAAATCACCTCCCATTCCCAAAAAAGCGCCTTCGTTTTCAACATTTCTCAAAGTAAGATAATCGCCAATTATTGGAGAACTACTATAAGGTTCAACTGTAGCTCTAACCCAAAATTTTGATATTTGGTCGGCTGCAATATTTACAATGACCAATAGAATGATAAATGCGTTACGAGATATATTCATCTAGATTATGCTTCTAAAGTTGCTGAAGCTGTTTGCGCTTCTCTATTTATTTTTCTCACTAACCCTTGCAGTACTTTTCCTGGGCCAACTTCTATAAAATGCGTTGCGCCATCATTAATCATTTGTTGTACAGATTGCGTCCACCTTACTGGTGCAGTTAATTGAGATATTAAATTTTCCTTAATCTCATTTTCATCTGTAATGGCACTAGCTGTCACATTTTGATAAATAGGGCAATTTGGTTTGCTGAAGGTTGTGTTTTCAATCGCTGCAGCTAATTCTTCTCTTGCTGGTTCCATCATAGGTGAGTGAAAAGCACCTCCAACTGGTAATACTAAAGCACGACGTGCACCTTCTTCTTTTAAAGCTTCACAAGCAGTATTAATGGCATCAATTTCACCAGAAATTACTAATTGCCCTGGGCAATTATAGTTGGCAGCAACTACAACACCATCAGTAGTGGCACATATTTTTTCAACAATATCATCATCTAAACCTAAAACAGCAGCCATGGTGCTTGGTTGTATTTCACAGGCTTTCTGCATTGCTTGAGCACGCTGAGATACTAACCTTAAACCATCTTCAAAGGTTAAAGCTCCTGCAGTAACCAATGCAGAGAATTCACCTAGTGAATGTCCTGCAACCATATCTGGTTTGAAGCTATCGCCTAAAGTTTTGGCTAAAATTACCGAATGTAAAAATATAGCTGGTTGTGTGACTTTGGTTTGCTTTAAATCTTCAGCAGACCCTTCAAACATGATATCTGTAATATGAAATCCTAAAATTTCATTGGCCTTTTCAAATAATTCTTGAGCTAAAGGAGAATTTTCGTATAAATCTAAACCCATTCCTGAAAATTGCGCTCCTTGACCTGGAAAAATATATGCGTTCATGCCCATCTTCCGTCTTCCCTAAGGGAAGAACTTTTTTAGTTAACATTAAATTTTAATGATGCAAAAATAGGAATTAATTATTAGTTATCAGTCGCAGTTTTCAGTATTGAGTGGATTCTGTGACTAAGGCTGAAAACTCTATTCACATGCAGTTTCAGCACAACGTTCACCATCCATAGCGGCAGATACAATCCCTCCAGCATAACCACCACCTTCACCACAAGGAAATAAATTGTGAATGTCTGGATGTTGTAATTTTTCATTTCTTGGGATGCTAACTGGCGATGATGTTCTAGATTCAACACCGATGATGTTAGCTTCAGCCGTGTAATAACCTTTCATTTTTTGCCCGAAGGCATCAAACCCTTTTCGCAATCTACTACCAATTAATTTTGGCAATAAAGAGTGTAATGGTGCCGATTTTAGTCCAGGTTGATAAGAAGTGGTGTTGAGGTCTTGCGATAGGTTTCCTTCAACAAAATCTGTCAATCTTTGCGCTGGTGCTGTCTGTGTTCTTCCTCCAGAAGTAAATGCCAACCGTTCTAAACTCTTTTGATACTCTAAGCCTTTTAATGCGCCAAATTGCTCATATTTTGGAATGTCTTTATCAACATTAATTTCAACGACAATCCCAGAATTAGCATATTCGTTATTTCTTTTTGAGGGAGACATACCATTAACAACAACTTCACCATTCGCAGTAGCGGCTGGGACAATAAAACCTCCAGGACACATACAAAACGAATAAACACCTCGATTATTTACTTGCTGAACTAAGCTATAGGAAGCAGCAGGTAATAACACATCCCTTTCACCAGAACAATGATACTGAATGGAGTCGATAATATATTGAGGATGCTCTACTCGAACTCCCATGGCAAAGGATTTCGCTTGCAAAGTAATATTCTTTTTATCGAGTAAATAGAAAATGTCGCGAGCAGAGTGTCCAGTTGCTAAAATTACTTTTTCGGTAGTGAATTCTTTACCATTTTGTAATTGAATAGCTTGAATGTTATTATTCTTAATTATAAAATCTGTTACGCGACTTTCAAAGTGAATTTCTCCACCGTATTCTAAAATGGTTTCCCTAATATTTTGGACTACTTTAGGTAATTTATTAGTGCCAATATGTGGATGTGCATCAATCAGTATTTGTTCTGTAGCGCCATGATACACCAAGTTTTCAAAAATACGTCTAACATCACCACGTTTCAAGCTACGCGTATAAAGTTTACCATCACTATAAGTACCTGCACCACCTTCGCCAAAACAATAATTGGAGTCCTCATTCACAAAATGCTCTTGATTAATGGCACGCAAATCACGTCGTCTATCTTGTACATTCTTACCTCGCTCTAACACTATGGGTTTATAGCCTAATTCAATACAACGTAATGCTGCATACATTCCTGCTGGACCAAAACCAATGATATGAATAGGTTTTGAGCCAGATACATCTTTATAATCAAAATAGTATTCTGAATTTTTAGGCAAAGGCTCTTTTATAAAAACAGACACCTTATAGTTGAACATGATTTTTGGCTTTCTTGCGTCAATAGATTTTCGAAGAATTTTAACGCCAGAAATATCATTTTTTGGGACATTTAGAAACTCAGAAGATTTCTTTAGCAGAATATCTTTGATTCTTTCTTCTTTCAAAGAAATGCGAAGCTGAATGTCTTTTACCATATCACAAAATTAGGTATATTTAATAAGTTTAAAAGATAATTAGTAAAAGAATGGAGTTTACACTAACAACAAGTATTAAAGCTACTGCAAAACAAATTTATAAATCTTGGTTGAGCACTCAAGGACATACAAAAATGACTGGCGGTGTTGCCTTTGTGTCTGATAAAGTAGGAGATGCTTTTACTGTTTGGGATGGTTATATAAAAGGAGAAAATTTAATTTTGGAGCCTTACAATAGAATTGTACAATCATGGAGAAGTACCAATTTTGAAGTTGATGAACCAGATTCTCAAATAGAAGTTCTACTTGCAGAAAATAACAATCATACTACTTTAACTCTAAAACATACCAATGTACCAGAATCAGGCGAGCATTATAAAAAAGGCTGGGAGGAGCATTATTTTACTCCTATGAAAAAGTATTTTGAGTTTTTGAAGTGAAAGTTTGCTTAATGCTGCATATCATCACACTGGCTACAGTTTTTTAATTATTTATGATTATTGTCCTTTCTCCATTACTTAAAATAGACTTTCCGATAATATGTTTGAACTCTCCATCAATATTTATTTGATAACCACCAAGCTTAGTTGGCAATTTTTCGGATTTACCTTTTAAACGACCCATTAGGATATCACCATTTTTTAAATCGACCGAGTTTATTTCTAAATAATAATGTTCAAACTCTATTTTTAAATCGTAGTTACCATCGTATTGAGGATAATCAGAACGAATGTTAATATATACTTTTGGTATTTTAGAAAAATCAATTCTTACATTGGGAATACCTTCTTTTGAAATTTCTCCAATTGAGAAGACTAAAGAGTCCGTATTTTTATTGTCATAAGTGCTATATATATAGTCTACCTGACCATTAAGACTTAATTTTAAAACGGTTGAATCAATTTTAATTTTATTATTAATCTTTGTGTTTTGGGATGACAAGTTCATTCCAAAAGAGAGAAAAACCAATATTGGTAGTATTTTTTTCATTGTAGCCAATGCGATGATATGCAATGTTTTATATTAAATTTCAGTAAGCTAAGTTCGCCTTTTTTTCTCTAAAGTCAAGTTTACCTTCTAGAGTAGGTCAAGAACGAAAAAGAATAATCATGATTTTCATCCTTTTCATGAAATGTATTGTTCGTTTCTTGCCAAATAGACATATCTACTTTTGGAAAAAAAGTGTCAGCTTCAAAAGAATGATGTACTCTTGTGAGTTCAATTTTATCAGCTAATGGCATTGCTTGTTTGTAAATTTCACCACCTCCAATTACAAATGGTTGAGCATCATTTTTTGCAGCATCTATGGCATCTTCAAGTGAGTTCACTACAATCACTCCTTCTGGAATTTTGTAGTTTTCTTGACGTGTTATAACGATATGTATTCGATTAGGAAGTGGCTTTGGAAAACTTTCAAAGGTTTTTCTTCCCATTATAATATGATGACCGTTAGTAAGCTGCTTAAATCGTTTAAGGTCATCACTTAAATGCCAAATGAGTTTGTTGTCTTTGCCAATGGCATCGTTTTCACCAGCAGCCACAATAAGAGTTAGTTCAGAGGTTTTTTTTTTGGAAGTATCTGGGTTTTTTTCAGAAGGCTTTACTTCATTGTAAGCTTTACTTTGCGCCATAAGTTTTTCTTCTTTTAAAAAGCCCTCTTTTAGTTTATTAATCCTGTTTTGCTGTTTGGCAACCAATTTGTCAAGTTGTTGTTTTTCCCAATCTTTCCCCATAAACTTATTAGTAACAAACACATTGAAAAGGTGGTATAGAAAAAGAAACAGCCATATAAAAATCGCATAAAGAAACCATTCTTTTCCAAATAACTTAACATCTTCACCAATACCTAAAACGGTATTTGCCAATATTAAAAAAACTGAGCCAATTAAAAATATTACAAAATGAATGTACAAACGTTTTTTTTGTTTTACGCGTCGTTGTGCATTTTCAATGAGTTCTAATTGTTCACTATCTATAGAAGGTGTATTTTTCTTTTTCCCAAACATATATTTCTACGGTAAGTATTGATTACAAATTTAGTTAAAATCGATTAGAAATAAGAAAGGGTTTTGGAATCAACCAAAACCCTTTCTTAATGTATGTTGTAAATGTTATTGTTTAATAAAACGTTTTACGCCTCTCTTACCATTTGAAGAAATTTGTATAAAGTAAATACCTGTATCTAAATTATTCACATTTACTTGATTGTTTTCTAATGCACCATTCATGACATTTTGACCAAGAATATTGTTAATAGTATAAGATGCATCGTCGCTTAACTCTGAAGGCATGTTTAAGTTTAATCTATCCTTAACTGGGTTAGGGTATAGCTTAATACTTTTGCTTACTTCATTATCTTCAACACTTAATATGTGGTTAATGGTTGCTTCAAACATACCATTACCATGCGTTCCAATAAGTAATTTATTATCGGCAGGTCTATAAGCCATAGAGCTTGTTACTGCATATCCAATTAAATTAGGCGCTTCTCTAACCCAATCAATACCTGCACCGCCATTAACAGGATTTCTAGAACTGTACAAGCCTCTTGCTGTTCCTACAACATATAAAACCTCTCCAGCTGAGTTGGTTGTGATGGCAGCAGATCTAATGGAGTGAGATGACAAGTTACGTTCGGCAACTGTCCAAGTTGGCGTTGCAGATGTAGCATTGGTTGTGAGAAAGATATTAGTTACTCCATAGTTTGAATATGTTAACAACACAATATCATTATTTGTTGGATGAATTGCTAGTCCAGTAACAACCCCTGATGCACCACCTGGGGTAACATCAACACCTGTTGAAGCTGCCGCAGCATTTTGTGGATCATCCAATCTAGTAACAGAACCAGAATTTCCACCAATTAATATATAACTAGTAGCGGCATTATAAGCTCCTCTTGTAGCGGCTATTCTCGTAATTGGTTCGCCTAGAAATCCATTTGGAGCGCCTAGATTAGTCCAATTGGTTGTTCCATCAACAGTTGTGTTAACGGTTGATGAGTTATTTGTTCTATACAAATCGGTTAGTCCAACATAATATAAAGTCTCATTATTATCAGGGTCTAAATAGAAATAGGTAACAAAATAACTATTTGATCCAGCAGGTCTTATGTTAGTTCCAAAATTCACTGCCAAATTTTGTGTTCTTCTATAGACTGGACCGTTTTGGAAGCCAACAAAAACAGGAACACTAGGATCATCTCTAGATATAGCAACAGCTACCCCATCCCCACTAAACATTCTAACTTGAGAAGTCAAATCAGACACTCCTGGTGCAGCAGTACCTCCATGGTTACTACCATTATCTTGAAGACCACCAACCACATAGTCCGAACCAGACTGAGGATCAATTGCTACATGATAAAATTGTTGCGTTTGATAATTGTTATTAAGACTAGTCCATGCCACTGTCCCAGCAGTAATATCTAATGTTTTATGGATACCTCCATCGGTTCCAGAAAATAATTGATCTGTATTATGAGGGTTAAAATTTAAGGCATGAATATCAGGATGATGATTTGCGTAACTTGAATAACCCGATGGCCCAGCATAGCCACCAATTCTAGTAAAATCTGTTGTTCCGATATTTGGTGTTTTATATGCATTTGTACCACCAATAACTACAAAATTCTCATCGTCAGGTTTAACGTTTACAACTAAATCGTAGCCTCCCTGCACTGCAAAATTTCCTGCGCTAGGTGAGCCACCTTCATTAGGTATTCTAGCAGTAAAATCAGTCCAAAAACTTGATGATGGATCATATCTCCAAAGATCAGCTTCAGTTGGTGAAAAACCATTTACAAAAAGAGCATATAGCAATTGTCTTGAACCATTGTCTGGGCCAAGTGCTAAGACAACTCTACCTGCTGGCGTCCAAACTGTTAATGGGGTAGTGTTAATTCTAGTAAAATCATTAGCAGGTACTCCATTAAAAGGTGTACTTGACCCCCAAACACCTTCTCTATTACTATCTTGATTACCAGAAAAAGCAACATATACTCTACCGTTATCTGCAATAACTACATCAGTGGCGAAATTCGTGCTTCCACCACCATTTGTTATTGGTATAGTCCATGTTCCGGATGTACCACCAGCATTTCTATAAATGCGACCACCAACGGCTGCAAACACATCTCCAGTTAATGGGCTAACAGCAATTTTATAGATAATATCAAAAAAAGTATCATAAGCTTCATGAGTTACTCCAGTGGTGCCAGACATTGTACTCCAAGTGATACCATTGTCGGTAGACCTCCATATGCCTTGCCCTTTAAAATATTGGTTCCCATAACCTGCGGAACCACCAGCTGCAGAAGCTGAATTACCAAGACCTTCTCCTGTACCATAATACCAAATGTTTTCAAACCCAGATCTAGTGTCCTGTGCAATGGTAGTTACATTATGTATTTCATCATTTGCAGACACTTTTGTCCATGAGGTGCCACTATCTGTAGATCTAAAAAGACCACCACTAACACCTCCTGCAAGTACTATATTAGAATTGGCAACATCAGCTACAATAGCTCTTGTTCTTCCTCCTAGGTTTGACGGTCCACGGTTAACAAAACTCGCTTCAGGAGCTCTTAAGTTGTCACCACCATCAAGTCTTGTTTTTGCTTTGAGGGCATTTTGAAATTCTCTATGCTTTTCTTCTTGAGGTATTAATCCAGTTGCAGGATTTCTCTGTAATTCGTATTCGTATCTCGCTCTTTCTTCACTAAATGAAGCTCTCGCTTCCGGTGTTTTTTTAGCTGTTTTTATAAGAACTGCATCATTAGTGTCTACTATGTTATTTTGTTCTTTTTGAGTCGTAAATTTAAAAGCAACAAATGCTAAAACTAAAAATACTCCAATGGGTAATAATTTTTTCATAAATAATCTTTTAATGTTATATATTTTATAGATGGTTGTAAATAACTAAATTAAGGTTTTATTCGTCAAAGACAAAACAATTTTCGACGAACTGTAATTGAGTCGTAAATTAATTAAACAGATTACACAGCAACGACACCTTTAATATGTGGATGCGGATTGTAATCTACTAGCGTAAAATCGTCAAAAGTGAAATCGAAAATATTTTTAATAGCTGGATTCAATACCATTTTTGGTAATTGTCTAGGTTCTCTAGATAACTGTAAGTTCAATTGTTCATAATGGTTAGAGTAAATATGTGCATCTCCAAACGTATGTATAAATTCACCAACTTTATAACCACAAACTTGTGCCATCATCATGGTAAATAAGGCATAAGATGCAATGTTAAAAGGCACTCCAAGAAAAATATCGGCGCTTCGTTGGTATAATTGACAAGATAATTTGCCATTTGCTACATAAAATTGAAAAAATGCGTGACAAGGAGGTAACGCAGCTTTACCATTGGCTACATTGTCACTAAAAGACACAGAAGTGTCTGGTAATACTGAAGGATTCCAAGCAGAAACCAACATACGTCTGCTATCTGGATTGTTTTTTAACGTGTCTATAACGTCTTGTATTTGGTCAATTTCATCACTATTCCAATTACGCCATTGGTGTCCATATACAGGCCCTAAATCGCCATTCTCATCTGCCCATTCATTCCAAATTCGCACACCATTTTCAGTAAGGTAATCGGTATTGGTATCACCTTTTAAAAACCACAGTAGCTCATATACAATAGATTTTAAGTGCAATTTTTTAGTAGTTACCATTGGGAAATCTTCACTTAAATCAAATCTCATTTGGTATCCAAACACGCTTTTAGTGCCTGTTCCTGTGCGGTCTGCCTTTTCATTTCCGTTTTCTAAAACATGTTTTGCCAAGTCTAAATACTGCTTCATAAAGTCATAAAATTTCGTGGAAATAAAAGTAAAAAAAAGCGCTTAACAGAAAAGTTAAGCGCTTAAATTTATTTAAAAAGTTATTAACTAATATCTGTATACAAATATTAATAATTTATCTGTGGCGATTCACCACTAGCCAATAATCATTCCTGCAATTGTAGCAGATAATAATGATGCAATAGTACCACCTATTAAAGCTTTAAGCCCAAATTCTGATAAGGTTTTTCGTTGCCCTGGGGCTAAAGACCCAATACCTCCAATTTGTATGCCTATGGATGCAAAATTTGCAAACCCACACAACATATAAGTTGCCATAATAATTGATTTCTCGTGAGTAAGATGAATGGCATTAGTAGCGTTTTTCAAGTCTGCTAACTGTATATATCCGACAAATTCACTTGCAGCTAATTTAATTCCTAGAAGTTGTCCCATTAAAGCTATATCTTCTTTAGCTACTCCAATTAGCCACATTAAAGGGGCGAAAGTATATCCCAATATAAACTCTAAAGACAAATTATCGTATACGGTATTATTGGAAATCCAATTATTTAAACCTGCAATGCTGCCAATTTTTTCGAATCCAAAATTTATCATGGCAATAAAAGCTAAAAACACTAGTAACATGGCACCAACATTAACAGCGAGTTTAAGTCCTTCAGTAGTGCCATTAGCAATGGCATCCAAAATATTTGAACCAATATTTTCTTGAGTAACGCTTACTTCAGAATTTATTGATTCAGTTTGTGGATACAATATTTTAGAGATTACAACCGCTCCAGGAGCTGCCATAACGGATGCGGCCAATAAATGCTTAGCATAAAAAATCTTTAATAATTCGTCCTCGCCTCCAAGAAAACCAATATAAGCAGCTAATACACCACCTGCAACTGTAGCCATACCACCAATCATTACCAATAATATTTCAGACTTATTCATTTTTTCCAAATAGGCCTTAATCATTAGAGGTGATTCAGTTTGTCCTAAAAAGATGTTACCAGCGACACTCAAACTTTCGGCGCCAGAAATTTGCAAGAGCTTAGTTAATAACCAGGCCAATCCTTTTACGACTTTTTGAATTATACCAAGATAAAAAAGTACAGATGTTAAAGCTGAGAAAAATACAATTGTTGGTAAAATTGTAATTGCAAAAGTTACTAAAGAGTCATCCAATTCTTTTGTAATAAATGAATCAAAAAGAAATTTTGTCCCTGCCATTGTAAAGTCTAATACTTTTACAAATAATTTCCCAACAAATTCGAAAGCTTTTTGAACTATAGGAACCTTTAAAACACCAATCGCCAATATCAATTGAGCTCCCAAACCAATTCCAACAGTTCTCCAATTAATGGCTTTTCTGTTTTTACTCAATAAATATGAAATGATTAGCAAGATGAGCATTCCTAAAACACCACGCCAAATACTTGTAAAAGTGACACCTTCACTTGGGATGATACTTGTTGTAACTTCTTGAGCAAAAGATGGTGAAATCACAAAAAAAATAGCTACAATAGCTAAAACATATTTTTTCATAAAAGTAAATTTAAAGGTGACTAATACTCACGGTGTTTGGCTTTCTGTAAAATTAGAAAAGCAAGATAAGGATTTATTTTGTTTTGATAAGAGATTTGGAAGACTTCTAGCGCTTCGACATTTCGTCTCTAATTCTGGCGGCTGTTTCGTAATCTTCGTTTGCCACAGCTTTATCTAACATTTTTTGAAGTTCATCCAACGATTTACCAGCAAAATTATCTTTTCCAGCTGTAGTTTCAATTTCTTCAGCCAGAACTTCATCCACTAAAATATTATCAGCTTTTTGTTCGTCTTCCTTATTTACTTTTAAATAGATCCCAGCTTTATCTAAAATATTTTTATACGTAAATATTGGTGCTTGAAAGCGCAAAGCCAATGCAATGGCATCACTAGTACGAGCATCGATTATTTCTTCAATTTTATCGCGTTCACAAATTAAACTGGAGTAAAACACACCATCTACCAGCTTGTGTATAATGACTTGCTTTACGACAATATCAAACCTGTCGGAAAAGTTTTTAAATAAATCGTGAGTTAAAGGTCTTGGAGGTTTAATTTCCTTTTCTAAGGCGATTGCTATAGATTGTGCTTCAAAAGCGCCTATAACTATTGGAAGTTTACGGTCTCCATTTTCCTCACTCAAAATAAGTGCGTACGCACCATTTTGGGTTTGGCTATAAGAGATTCCTTTTATATTTAGTTTTACTAAACTCATATTTATTTATAACACAAAGAACTGTTTAAATTTGGACTTTACCAACTACCAAAGGCAGAATTAAGACGAACTTACCTCAAATTTCGCTAAACGTGGGAAATTTGAAACCTCAAGGTCATTTTAAAGGAAATTTAAACAGTTCTTGGATATTTAAAGTTAAAAAAATTATGCGTTTTGCGCTTTAAATTCTTTTAATTTTTCGATTAATTGCGGAACAACCTCAAAGGCATCACCAACAACGCCATAATCTGCAGCCTTGAAGAAAGGTGCTTCTGGGTCGGTGTTTATGACTACTTTTACTTTTGAAGCATTTACGCCAGCCAAATGTTGGATAGCTCCTGAAATTCCGATAGCAATATATAAGTTGGATGCTACTGGCTTCCCAGTTTGACCAACGTGTTCGCTATGTGGTCGCCATCCTAAATCCGATACTGGTTTTGAACATGCTGTAGCCGCTCCTAATACATCTGCTAATTCTTCTATCATTCCCCAATTTTCAGGACCTTTTAGGCCTCGTCCTCCAGATACTACGATATCGGCATCAGCAATTGAGACTTTATCGGTTGCTTTATCAACTGATTGCACTTTGGTATCAGAAGAAGTTAAGCTAGGCGAAAAATCTTCAACACTAGCACTTCCTGAATTTTCTACCACACCAAAGGCGTTATTTGAAACTCCTACGACTTTTACATCCGTATTAATTTCGGTAATGTTAAAAGCTTTATTTGTAAACGCTGTACGTTTTACAGAAAACGGCGAGGTGTTTACAGGTGCTTCAATAACATTTGAGGCATACCCAGCGTTTAGACCTACCGCTAATAGTGGTGCTAAATATTTAGCATTGGCACTTGAGCTTACAACCACAACTTTAGCACCTTCTTTTTCGGCTGCTTGCTTTAAAACATCTGCATATATTTTAGCGTTAAACTCGTTGGTATTTGTGACATTTAATACTTTATCTACTCCATAGTTTCCTAATTCGGAAGCATCATTTGCATTGAATGTTACTGCTGTCACAGTAGTTCCCATTTGAGAAGCGACCGCTTTGGCGTATGACGCCACCTCTAAAGCAGCTTTTTTAAATGTTCCTTGTTCTGATTCTGTATATACTAAAACTGACATATTTTTTAAAAAATTAAAAATCCAAAAAAACTAAATTCCAATAGTTGTTTTTGGAATTTGGAATTTGAAAATTGAGATTTATATTACTTTCGCTTCATTATGAAGTAAGCTCACTAACTCATCGATATTATCTGGAGACACTAATTTCACATCGCCTTTAGGTGCTGGTTTTTCAAATTTCACAGCAGCAGTTTCAGCATTGGCATCAACTGGTTCGACAACATTTAATGGCTTTTTACGAGCCATCATAATCCCTCTCATATTAGGGATGCGTAAGTCACTTTCTTCAACCAAGCCTTTTTGCCCTCCAACAACTAATGGTAATGCTGTAGACACAGTTTCTTTTCCTCCATCAATTTCTCTAGTCGCAGTTGCGTTTGAGCCATCAACGTCTAAACCAATACAGTTGTTTACAAAATTAACATCGGTTAAGCCAGCTAACATTCCAGGTACCATGCCTCCATTATAGTCAATAGATTCTCGACCAGCAATTACTAAATCGTAACCACCATCTTGTACTACTTTTGCTAATTGTTTTGCAACAGCAAATCCATCAGTAGCAGGTGTATTAACTCTTATGGCACTATCTGCTCCAATAGCTAAGGCTTTTCGTAAAGTAGGTTCTGTTTCAGCACCTCCAACGTTAACCACATCAACGCTTGCTCCTTGTTTTTCTTTAAACCACATGGCTCTTGTGAGCCCAAATTCATCATTAGGATTTATTACAAATTGAACGCCATTCGTGTCAAATTTTGTATCACCTTCAGTAAAATTAATCTTTGAAGTCGTGTCTGGTACATGACTTATACATACCAATATTTTCATCTTATTTATTTGATTTTTTAAGTGTAAAATTTTGAGGTTACGAAGGTAATCAAAATTCTAATAATTTCCTATGCGTGCATAATAAATTTTTAAAGTCAAGAAACCCTCATATTTTTCTAATTATTGTTATTTTTGCTCTTCGATTAAAACTTGATAAATGAAAACAATTCAGTTTAGAGAAGCCGTTTGTGAAGCAATGAGCGAAGAGATGCGTAGAGATGAAAGTATCTACCTAATGGGAGAAGAAGTGGCAGAATATAATGGAGCTTATAAAGCTTCAAAAGGAATGTTGGACGAATTTGGAGCAAAAGGTGTTATTGATACGCCAATTGCAGAGCTTGGTTTTGCAGGTATTGCAGTAGGTTCTACAATGACTGGAAATAGACCCATTGTTGAGTTTATGACCTTCAATTTTGCGTTAGTTGGTATTGACCAAATTATTAATAATGCAGCAAAAATTAGACAAATGTCTGGCGGACAGTTTAAATGTCCAATTGTATTTAGAGGCCCTACGGCTTCTGCTGGTCAATTGGCTGCTACACATTCACAAGCATTTGAGAGTTGGTATGCCAACTGTCCTGGATTAAAAGTGATAGTGCCTTCAAATCCGTATGACGCCAAGGGGTTGTTAAAGGCTGCCATTAAAGATGACGACCCAGTTATTTTTATGGAAAGTGAGCAAATGTATGGTGATAAAGGCGAAGTGCCAGAAGGCGAATATGTATTGCCAATTGGTGTTGCCGATATTAAAAGAGAAGGAGCAGATGTCACGGTTGTGTCGTTTGGTAAAATTATTAAGGAAGCTTACAAAGCTGCCGACGATTTAGAAAAAGAAGGCATTTCTTGTGAAATCATCGATTTACGTACTGTTCGTCCTTTAGATATTAATACCATTTTAGAATCGGTTAAAAAAACAAATCGTTTAGTGATTTTGGAAGAAGCGTGGCCTTTTGGAAACGTATCGACTGAAATTACATATCAAGTTCAAGAAAAAGCATTTGATTATCTTGATGCACCAATACAAAAAATTAATACTGCCGATACGCCTGCACCTTACTCGCCTGTGTTACTGGAAGAGTGGTTGCCAAACAGTAATGATGTGGTAAAAGCAGTTAAAAAGGTGCTTTACAAATAAAATAAACCGTTATTTTTACGTTATAAAACTTCATTAGCACGATTGTTGATGAAGTTTTTTCTTTAATATATGAAATACACTTTAGTAGTCTTTCTTTTTTTATTCGGAATTGGTTCTGGATTTGCCCAAACAAAAGTGAGTGGTCATGTTGTTGATGAAAACAACGAGCCTGTATCTTTTGCCAATGTCATTTTTAAGAATTCTTCCGAAGGAACCATTACCAATGAGAATGGTCGGTTTTATTTAGAGTCTGACGAAACTTGGGAAACCATCATTATATCTTTTCTTGGTTACGAAACCTTAGAATTAACGCTTGATAAAAAAGTGAGTTTCGACTTAAAAATCACTTTAAAAGAATCAGCAGCTGAACTTGACGCTGTTATGATAGTTTCTGGAAAACAGTCAAAAAAGAACAACCCAGCAATAGATATTTTACGTAAAATTTGGCAGCATAAACGTAAAAATGGTCTCAAACAGTTTAAACAATACGAATACGACAAGTATGAAAAAGTAGAGTTTGACATCAATACCATAGATAGTTCACTTATTAAAAGTAAGCTGTTTAGAGGTATGGAATTTGTGTTTGATCAAGTTGATACGTCTAGCGTTACAGGTAAAACCTATTTACCCATGTTCATCAACGAAGCAGTGTCTAAAATCTATGGCGATAATACCATCAATAAAGAAAAAGAAGTTCTGCAAGGCAACAAAAATTCAGGGTTTAGTGATAACCAAGTCATTATTGATTTTGTAGGCGATTTATATTCCGATTTTAATGTCTACGACAACTATTTAAAGTTTTTCGATAAGAGTTTTGTGAGTCCTATTTCAAGAACAGGTATACAAACTTACAACTATGTCTTGTCCGATAGTGCTTTTATAGACAATAAGTGGTGCTACAACATTATTTATTATCCACGTCGTAAAAACGAACTCACTTTTAAGGGCGATTTTTGGGTTAACGATTCTACCTATGCCATTAAGGAAATTAATATGCAAGCCACAAAAAGTGCTAATATTAATTGGGTGAAAGAAATTTATATAGAGCAAGAGTTTGAAGTGCTAAACGACTCGTTGTTTTTGGTAAAGCGTGATTATATGCTGTCGGATTTTGCCTTTAATAAAAAAGAAAAATCGCGAGGCATCTACGGGAAGCGAACGACCTTATTTAATAACTATATGTTCGACGTTAAAAAGGATAAAAAATTCTATGATGAAGAGGTTTATTATTATGATAAGGATGTATATGATAGAGATGACGAATTTTGGAGTTCCAAACGTTTAGAAAAACTTAGTAAAGACGAAAAAGGCGTCTATAAAATGTTAGATACCTTAAAAACGGTTAAGAAGTTTAAGCGTTTGTATAATTTAGGAAGCATTTTAGCCTCTGGTTATGTTGAGTTTAATAGTTTGCCCTTAGATTACGGCCCTATTTTTTCCACGTTTGGATTTAATGAAGTAGAAGGATTGCGATTACGTACAGGTGCGAGAACCTATTTTAGTCGAAATGATTTATGGCGACTCGAAGGCTTTTTAGCATACGGATTTAGAGACGATAAGTTTAAGTACGGTATTTCAGGAAAATGGTTGATTGATAAGAAAAACCGACTGATAATTTCTGGTGGTAACCGTCGTGATGTAGAACAAATAGGCGCAAGTTTAACCACTTCGACGGATGTTTTGGGACGAAGTTTAGCCTCGTCGTCAGTAGTTGGGACAGGAGCTAATGATAAGCTCACCTCTATTAATTTAACGAGTGCAGCCATTGAGATGGAACCTTGGCGAAACTTTGTGATGCGACTTGGAGGCAATTATCGAACTTTAGAATCGGCATCACCAACCTTTAGTTTAGACTACAATACACCAACAGGGATTGCGTCTAAAATCGAGCAGTTTGAAACGACCTTTTCTGTGTCTTTATTTCCAGGTAGAAAAATGACAGGTTTTGGTGTAGAACGTTATGATGCTAATGACGATTTTCCACGTGTGTTTGCTCAAATAAGTTTAGGAGATAAAAGTATGTTTAATAGTGATTTTGATTATACAAAACTGCAATTCTCGTATCTACAGCCTTGGCAAATAGGCGGTTTTGGGCGCTTATATACCACCATTGAAGCAGGTAAAACCTTTGGCGATGTGCCGCTTGGTTTGTTAAGTGTGGTGCCTGGGAACCAGTCGTATTTTTCTATTTACAACACATTTTCTCAATTGGATTTTTACGAGTTTGTTACTGATACGTATGCCTCATTGCATTTAGAACATAACTTTAATGGTCGTTTGTTTTCTAGAATACCATTATTGCGTAAACTCAACTTACGCGAAATAATTAGTGTTCGTGGAGTTTGGGGAGAACTCTCAGACGGGAATATTGCTCTTAATAGTCCAACCAACATACCATTAGTAGCACCTAGCGATGAGATTTATTGGGAATACAGTTTAGGTGTTGGTAATATTTTTAAAATCTTCCGTTTAGACTTTAACTTTAGAGGGAATTATCTTGAAAACCCTGATGCTAGAAAGTTTGGAGTTACTGGAACTTTTGGGTTTCATTTTTAGGTAGTTTGTATATGATACTTTATGTTGTAGCCAGTAATTATTCTGCTTTTTTGTATGCTTCTTTAAGCCACTCTTTCAATTCTTTGTCCAATTGACTTATGTCGGTTATTCTAACTCGATGCGTACACATTGTTCCAAATGGTCCTGAGTTTTCAAGACGCTCAGAAGTTGGCTTGCCTTTAAGTTTTAATCCTAAATCTATTCTAGTTTTTGTAGCAGGTTTAATTACCGCGAATTTCTTTTTTCGGTCTAAACTTACTTCTGTTTTTTTGGGTACTACCTTAACATCTTCTCCAAAATCTTTGACAATAGATATCAGGTTTTCGTATATTGAAAGTAAGTTCTCTTTGCCTTTATATTGGTTTTCAACAAGGTTGGAAGGTGTTTTATTTTCTTCTTTTGATAATGAAACAATGGTATTTGCGAAACCGTGAGTTACCTCGTGTTCCTTTTTAAGGAAGTTGACAGCTTCTGAATGTTTGGTAAATGATTTGGTTTTAAGTAACAATTTCCATTCGGTTAGTGATTTGCCTGTTTTTTCAGGCATATTGTCAATCATTGTTTGTAGTGCTTTGTCCATAGTTTAATATTTAACCGAAGGTTTTCCTGTTTCCAAATATGATATTAGGTTTAGATAAGATTGTTCATTTCCTTGTATGAAAAACTTGATTAAAGACATATACTTTTCATTATGTTTATAACCGATTCCATAAGAGATTACTTTTGTCTTTGTTGGGCTTATTTTTTCAAAAAGAATCATATTATATAAGTCTTTTTCATCTTCTTTCATAAATTCAGGAAAGTTTTTAGTGATTTCGGCTTGAAGTGTTAGCATTCGTTTCGGAATATAATTTATTATGTGAAGTGTGATAGTTGTATCATCTCCTATTTTGCCATCTTTGTTATAATTTGTTTTAATAATTCCGTTTATTTTAAAATCAATTTCCGCTATAGAAGTTGCCCAGCTTTCCCAGCCTTTTTTAGTAGTATATGCATTCCAAACGGAATCTAGAGCTACATTGACTTCAAAGGACTGTTTTAAAACTAAATTATTTGTATGTGAAGAATCTACAATAGAAGTAACTCTTTTTTGTAATGATTCTTTTGATGTTTGAGAGATTACTAATAATGGAAACAAAAGAAGTAAAGTGTGAAATGTCTTTCTCATAAATTTTGAATTGAAGAATTACAAATTAAGAACTTTAAGAGTTAATTTGATAGTAAAAAATTAACCTTTTCTATCCAATGGAAAAAAATTGGTTTCATCTTCTTTATGAAAATCTGACTTAATAAAATCTTGAGGATTGAAACCTGAAAATTCTTTAAACTCTTTAATAAAATGCGATTGGTCTGAATAACCAAATTCATATGCGATTTGTGACCAAATCAAATTCTCTTTGTTTTGTATTCTATTTAGCATTTGATTAAATCTAAAAATCCTATGAAATACTTTTGGTGTTAACCCAAAGTAAGTTTTAAATTGGTTAATAAGATGTTTTTGAGAATAAGGATAAGAAGAAATAATATCACTACTTTCTGTAATTGGTTTTGTTTTTAGTTGTGAGAGAATATCTAAAAGCTCGGTGTTCGCAGTTTTGTCAATATCAAATTTTATTTTCAACCATTTTTCTACACTTTTAAATTTTTCTGAAGCGTTTTTCCCATTTAAAATTTGCTGCCTCAATTCTAAAATTTCGTTCCCGAAAAAATCTTGGGCTTCAATTACTTTATTGTTAAACTGATTGATTGGTTTATTAAAAAATGGGTAGGCTCCGTTTGTCTTAAATTGAATAACTAACATCTCAGAATCTTGATGTGCCGAAATAGAGAGGAAGTCTTTGTGCATACCAGAAATCCATACGTTTTGATACGTTCCGTTTGGTTTTAATGTATCCCTATCGAACGTATGATATTCAAATCCATCTAATTCAAATATAATGAAAACGTGTCCTGTTGGAACTAAACGTTCAATTGAATGGTCAGGTTTAAAATCCTTATAGTAAAATATAGTTTCGATATATTCTACAAGTGGTTTTTCTAAAATGTGTGTTTCAAATATCAATGTTTCTTGGGTATTCTCTAAAATGCAATTATAAACAACGTTTTATATCAGACGTTATAATGAAGTTAGTTTTTCTTATATAGTCAAGTTTTCATTCTCCTAGAAGTCCATCCAAAACAGCAAACGACTCTTCACTATCGCCCACAAAGCGATGTAGAATTTTGCCTTCAGGGTCTATTATAAACTTGGTTGGGAAACCAGCAACATTAAATTTCAACACAAAATCGTCAGTGCCTTTACCATTCATTAAGTGCGTCCAAGTATAATCGTTTGGGGTAATAAATTTGTCTACTTGCTCTTTACTATCTCCTTGATTCACACCCAACACAATTAATTTATCTTTATACTTTTCTTGGTATTCTTTTACTTTAGGCATTTCTGCAATGCATGGTCCGCACCATGTCCCCCAAAAATCTATCAATACATATTTGCCTTTTAACGAATTAAATTCAAAAGCATCGCCAGAGAACGTATTGTTGGTTGTGAAATTTTCAACCGTTTTTCCTATTTGTGTGGCTTCAATACCAGCGACTCGTTTTTTAACAGCTTTGTAAAAAGGATAGTTATTTAAGTTGCTGTCTAAGTTATTAAAAGCGGTAATAGCTTCATCGTCGGTTACTTGACTACGTATCATCATATCAGATAAATACCAAGCAGCAGCTTCCGAATTTGGATTTGCCATCACAAAGGCTTTTTTCATTTTTACAACGGCTTCATCTAAATTATTAATAGAGTCTTCTAAAACTTTAAATTGAGGGTCGTTTTCTTTTAGCTTATTTTTCTCTAATAATAAGTTTACCGATTTGTTCATTAACGGAAAAACTTTACTGTTAATTTTAGCCAAATCGTCATTGGCTTTAGTGCCACTAGGATAGGCATTAATAAAATCGGTCACTTCACCTTCAAAAACAATATGGTCACCTGGACTTGCTAAAAATGCAAATTGCGAGGATTTTGCTGGATAGTAACCGCGACCACTTCGTTTAATAGTGCGCTCTACATTTGGCCAAAATATAATATGTGTTGGCTCATCAATTTTAGCGGTATAAGTGAAACTTCCATTTTCAACAAAAATAGAATCTGATACTCGGTTGCCTTGCGCATCTTTATAACTTCTGCTCATATAGTCTGTGTCTAGTCCTTTTATGGTTCCGGATACCATAAATGAGTCAGCAGGTACTTTAACCTCTTCTTCGCAAGACTGAAAAAAGATAATTGCAAAAATTAAGGCACTTAGTTTTATATTTTTTTTTAGCATAACCTATTGTTTGTCTCCTGGTTTATATGTTTTCTTAGCACGCTTTTCAACATCTTCCCTGTAATATGCAACGTCTTTAAATTCGCCATCTGCATAACGTTGAGCTTGGTCGTCAAAATGAGGCGAGTTAGGGTCGCCACTTTGTCCGCCAGCTAACATAGATTTAGCTTTTACTTTATCACCAAATTCTACCACAGCTACAAAGCTATTTCCAGAAGTTCCGTATTGACGTTTGGTGTCCTTGCCAAAGCGTGTTCCATAAGACGCCAACGCTCCCCAAGAACCAGATGCCATACCAACAGCTAAACTTGGTTTTGAATCGTCAAATTCTTGCCTGATTTTACCATCTAAACGTTGAAAACGGTTAAATTCTCCCCAAGCGGTTTTCCATGAACCAAAATCTTCAGCTATTTTATCTAAAGCGGTTTGAAAGACTTCCAATCGTTCTTCAGGAGTTGCTGTTTTACTCATGTAATCAAAGCGACCCAATCTAGTAATACGTTTGTTTCCAGACATAGACGGAATGTTTCCAGACCTGTAGTACGCATTTAAGTAGAATTGCGCCAAGGTCATTTCAACCGATTCTTTTGAGACTCTAAAATTCCAGTTTTTCAATAAGGCAATAGCTTCTTTGGCTTCAGTTGTTTTTATTGGTGCTTTTTCGGCAGCATCTAATAAGCCAGTAACTAATAAATCAGCTCCTGGTAAATAGGTGTCGTAAGCTAAATCAAGTAATGTGTCTAGGGTTAAATCATCAGCTTTTTGCAATAAAGGAATGGCGTGCATCCCTCTAAAATTTTCAGGATACGAACTCATGTATTCTGGAAAATCTTCCTTCTTAGGGCTATATTCAGCAGCACTTGTAAAAGGTGTGGAGTTGCAATTTTGAATCCAACCATTTGGCGGATTTAACACCAAGATATTATCTTCTAATGGATGTAGTCCATCCCAATCGGTTTCAGGATTACTACCATCTACTGGTTTGGTGTAATCAAATTCTTCATTTCGCTTTGGAATAAAGTTTCCATGATAATAGGCAATCGTTCCATCTGCATCAGCATACACCGTATTGTTTGAGGAGTTGGTACGAATGTCCATCATCTCATAAAACTCATCATGGTTCGATTTTTTGGTTCTTGTAAACGATTGCTCCAATGCTTTTATTGGACTCCACATTAAAGCGGTAGACACCCATTTATCGTCATTAGCATGTGTGATTGGACCATGATGTGTACGATACATCATAAAGGTTTTGTCTTTTACACCATCAGCACTTTTATAATTTAAAGTCACTTCCATAGAATCTATTGGACGTAGCTCGTCGCCATATTTATAGGATGTTTTTCCGTTGTCTTTTACGATAGTTTCTTCAAACTCATCAATAATATCTGTTCCTGTTGAGGTATGCATCCAACCTGTTTTTTCATTAAAACCTTGATATACAAAAAACTGTCCCCAAGTCACAGCGCCATACGCATTTAAACCTTCTTCGCTTACCACATGTACTTCGCCTCTAAAATAAAAAGAGGTATGCGGATTTATTAGTAACATCGCGTCACCAGATTTAGTTTTGTCACCAGAAATGGCAAAACCGTTGGAACCTCTAGGTTCATCATCTTTTAATCTTATCAAGCCATCGTTTACGGCTAAGACTTCTTCATTGTCATTATCGTAAAAATCTTTAATTTTTCTCGCAGACACGCGTTCTATATCACCACCAATAGAGCCTTCGCTAAAATACATTGGCATCCAAGGTTCAAAGTGTGTGAGTAGTTTTGGTTTAACTTCAGGATGGGTTTTTAGGTAGTAGTTTACGCCATCAGCAAATGCGACGCATAAATCTTTTAACCATTGCGGACTGTTGTTGTAGTTTTCAATAGCCTCATCTTTAGTCATGTATAAACGAGCTCGTAAATCGCTATAAATAGAAGCTTCGCCTTCTACTTCGGCTAACCTTCCAATAGCCCAAATATAATTGCGTTCTACACGATTAAAATCGTCTTCGCATTGCGCATATAATAAGCCAAAAACTGCATCAGCATCGGTTTTTCCGTAAATGTGAGGTACACCAAAATCATCCCTGATAATTTCAACATTTTCGGCATGTTGCTGCCAGCGTTGTTCTTCGTCGGTTAACTTTGTGTCGTTTTTACAACTAATTAAAATAAAAATGATGAGAAGGGTTAGTACACGATTCATAATGGTTGGTTTTTAGTGTTTTTATTATCAAAATGCGCTTTGATTAAGTCTGATTTTGGAGGAGCACCAAGTTAGTTTTTTTTTATTACAAAATCAACGAGTTTTTGTTGTTAAAAGTTAAAACGATACCTACCTTTGCACTCCCAAAAAGAAAAGTAACTATGAGTGAGAAAAAAGAAGTGACTTTCGATGTGTTAATCGAAATACCAAAAGGTAGCCGAAATAAGTATGAATATGATTTTGTGTTGAACAAGATTCGTTTCGATAGAATGTTGTTTTCATCTATGATGTATCCAGGTGATTATGGATTTATCCCAGAAACCTTAGCGTTAGATGGAGATCCGTTGGATGTTCTAGTCTTAACAGCTGAACCGACTTTTCCAATGTGTGTAATGGAAGTGAAACCAATAGGAGTATTTCATATGGCTGATGAAAAAGGACCAGATGAGAAAATAATTTGTGTTCCTGTTTCAGATCCAATTTGGAATCGTAGAAATGATATTAAAGATATTAATCCGCATAGATTAAAAGAAATAGAACATTTTTTTCAAGTCTATAAAGATTTAGAAAAGAAAAAAGTAGATGTTGGTGGTTGGGGAAATGCTTCTCAAGCAGTTGAGATTTATCATAAATGTGTACAACGTTATGATGAAAGTGAGCATAAAAAGAACCGTACTTTTACAATATAGACAGTGCTTTAGCAAAATTAATAGAGCCATTCTTTTAAATGGGGAGTGGCTTTTTTTATATGCCATATTTTACTATTTTTGGCGCAGTTTAAAAATAAACAACTAACTCATGGAATTATTAGTAAAATTATTACCTGCATTTGGAGTTCTAGCCTTAATCTTTGTTTTTATAAAAAGCGGTTGGGTTTCAAAGCAAGACGTAGGTGACGACAAAATGTCGCGTATAGCCAAAAATATTGCAGATGGTGCAATGGCATTTTTAAAAGCTGAATACAAAGTTTTAGCAATTTTTGTTGTGGCAGTAGCAGTATTGCTATTCTTTAAAGGGAGTAGCGAAGAAGGGTCTAACTGGATGGTAGCTGTATCATTTATAGTTGGAGCGATTTGTTCTGCTTTAGCTGGATTTATTGGAATGAAAGTCGCCACCAAAGCAAACGTTAGAACAACACAAGCTGCAAGAACATCACTTGGTAGAGCACTAGAAGTTGCTTTTGCTGGAGGTTCCGTAATGGGCTTAGGTGTTGTTGGTTTAGGTATTTTAGGTTTAAGTGGCTTATTTATGCTATATCAAAATATGTGGCCTGGAGCTGAAAATTTAGGAATGGTATTAAATGTACTTTCTGGATTCTCATTAGGAGCATCATCTATCGCATTATTTGCACGTGTTGGTGGAGGTATTTATACTAAGGCTGCCGATGTTGGAGCTGATTTAGTTGGTAAAGTTGAAGCTGGTATTCCAGAAGACCACCCTTTAAACCCTGCAACCATTGCAGATAATGTTGGAGATAATGTTGGAGACGTTGCTGGTATGGGAGCCGATTTATTTGAATCATACGTTGGGTCTATTATAGGTACAATGGTATTAGGAGCTGTTATTATCACTCCTAGTTTTGACGGTTTAGGAGCGGTGTATTTACCACTAGTACTTGGAGCGGTAGGTATTATAATGTCAATTATAGGAACGTTTTTCGTAAAAGTAAAAGATGGAGGAAACCCACAAACAGCACTAAATATTGGTGAATTTGGTTCAGCAGGATTAATGGCTGTGGCAACGTATTTTTTAATTCAAGAATTTATTCCAGAAGCATTTAACTTAAATGGTGTAGAATATACCTCTTTAGGTGTTTTTATAGCTGTAATAGCTGGTTTAATAGCTGGTTTAGCAGTTGGTAAAATAACTGAATATTATACGGCAACTGGTAAAAAACCGGTAATGTCTATTGTAAAGCAATCTGAAACAGGGTCTGCTACAAATATTATTGCTGGTTTAGGTGTAGGTATGATGTCTACAGCTATTCCAATTATTTTAATTGCTGCTGCAATTATTGTATCTCATCATTTTGCAGGATTATATGGTATTGCTATTGCGGCTGTAGGTATGTTAGCAAACACAGGAATCCAATTAGCAGTTGATGCTTATGGACCAATTTGTGATAATGCAGGAGGTATTGCTGAAATGGCAGAATTACCAAGCGAAGTACGTGAGCGTACAGATAAATTAGATGCTGTTGGTAACACAACTGCTGCTGTTGGTAAAGGATTTGCTATTGCTTCGGCAGCATTAACAGCCTTGGCATTATTTGCTGCATTTATGCAAACAGCTGGTGTTACTGCAATTGATGTATCCCAGCCTAAAATTATGGCAGGATTGTTAGTTGGTGGTATGTTGCCATTTGTATTCTCAGCGTTATCTATGAATGCTGTTGGTCGCGCCGCTATGGCAATGATTGAAGAAGTTCGTCGTCAGTTTAGAGATATTCCAGCTTTAAAAGCAGCTCTAGAAGTAATGCGTAAGTATGATAGTGATATGTCTAAAGCATCTGATGCTGATAGAAAAATATTTGATGCAGCAGATGGTGTTGCTGATTATGGAAAATGTATTGATATTTCTACGAAGGCATCCATTAGAGAAATGGTATTACCTGGTTTATTAGCAATTGTAGTTCCAGTAGCTGTAGGGTTTATTGGAGGCGCAGAAATGTTAGGAGGTTTACTTGCAGGTGTAACTACTTGTGGTGTGCTTATGGCAATCTTCCAATCTAACGCAGGAGGTGCTTGGGATAATGCTAAGAAAACAATTGAAGAAGAAGGTAGAAAAGGAACAGAGGCTCATAAAGCAGCTGTTGTTGGTGATACTGTTGGTGACCCATTTAAAGATACATCTGGACCATCATTAAACATCTTGTTAAAGTTAATGTCTGTAGTGGCATTAGTAATTGCGCCAAGTATTGCTTTAACTGGGGATAGTGCTTATGCTATTGAAGAAACTGAAAAAGTTTGGATTGATGAAGATGGTAAAAAGCATGTTGTTAAAGGTGAAGATATGGCAATGTTAACTGAAGAAGCTGAAAAGATTGTAAAAGTTAACATCGAAAAGAATGATGATGGTACTGCAAAAGCAACAGTAACAACGACCACTACTAAAAATGGTGAAACTACAACACAAGACAAAGTGTTTGAAGGAACTCAAGAAGAAGTTAAAGCGCAGTTAGACGCTTTAGAAAATGTTGAGTTGAAAGTAGAAGGAAAAAAGAAGAAGATTAAAAAAGTTATTGAAGAAGAAGTAGAAGAGAAAAACTAATACTTCTTACTTCATAATAAATAAAAAACCACGCAATTAGCGTGGTTTTTTATTTTCAATAAACTTAACTTTCACTTCAAATTATTATAAATTTGGTTCATGTATCTAAAAACCATTACAATGAAAAGAATTTTTTTAGTCCTCTTCATAGTTATTACAAGTTGTAAATCAACAACAGACCAAGAAGAGATAAGTAACTCTAATGAACAACATGTAATCCTAATTACATTAGATGGTTTTAGGTGGCAAGAACTGTTTACAGGAATAGACAAAGAGCTTATGAATAATAGAAAGTTCACGAGTGATTCGGCTAGTTTAAAAAACACATTTTGGAAAAACTCTATTGAAGAACGACGAAAAACACTGTTGCCTTTTATTTGGGGAGTAGTTCCAGAAATTGGTCAAATACATGGTAATAGAACACTAGGTAGTCGTGTAAATCTTACTAATTCATATTGGTTTTCGTATCCAGGTTATAACGAAATACTTTCTGGAAAAGCAGATGATGATAGAATCCAAAGTAACGATAAAATGCCAAATCCAAACAAAACTATTTTAGAGCTGGCCAATCAAGATGAGCGGTATAATGGGAAGGTTGGTGCTTTTGCAAGTTGGGATGTCTTTCCTTTTATCATAAATGAAGAACGTAGTGGTGTAGCTGTAAATTCAGGATTTGATTTAGCCGAAGGAACTTCTTTAACTAGCAATGAAACATATTTAAATAAACTACAAGAGGCAACACCAAGTCCATGGAGTACTGTTAGGTTAGATGTGTTTACGCATAATTTTGCAATGGAGTACTTAAAAAAAGTGCATCCAAGTCTTGTTTATATCTCTTATGGCGAAACAGATGATTTTGCACATGATGGTAATTATGATGCTTATATAAAATCAGCAAATACAACTGATAGATTTATTAAAGAACTTTGGGACTTTGCCCAGAATGATCCAACCTATAAAGATAAAACAACATTTATTATTACTACAGATCATGGCCGTGGAACAGAGCCAATAGAATCATGGAGAGGCCATGGTTCGAGTGTTAATGGAGCCGATGAAGTTTGGTTAATTGCGTTTGGTGCTGGAGTAAACCCTATAGGAGAAATTGGCAAAGAACAACAGCTTTATTCAAACCAAATTGCAAGCACTATTGCTCAATTATTAAAATTAGATCTTGATTCTGATAACCTCCCAATCAATTTAAAATAATTAAATAAAAAACCACGCTAATTGCGTGGTTTTTTATTATCTAAATATTAGATTTTAATTTTTTTTAGGTGTTTCTCTATTCATTTCAGTCATATCTACATCATTAGGATTTACGCCCAATAAGTGTTCACTAAAATAATCTGCTTTTTGCCAGAAGAAATACTCAGTCATATTTCCATAACCATGGCGTTGTGTTGGAAATAAAAAGAAATCGAATCTCTTATTAGCCTTTATTAAAGCATTCGCCATTTTAATTGTGCCAGCTGGATGAACGTTGTTGTCTACATCTCCAGTAGTTAACATTAAATGACCTTTTAGGTTATCAGCTAATGTTTGATTTTTATCAATCATGTATTTATAACTAATTTTGCCGTCAGCATCTTTTTCTTCATCAATTCCATGATGTGTTTCACTCCACCAACTATTATACACAGTGTTATCGTGGTTTCCAGAAGATGATACTGCAGCTTTAAAGAAATCTGGATATACTAACATTGCTGCAGTACTCATAAAGCCACCACCAGAGTGACCAAAGATGCCTACTTTTTCAATATCGATAAAAGAGTGTCTGTCTGCCATTTGCTCTGCTACATATTTTTTATCGGCTAAACCATAATCTCTTAAATTACCATAGCCATACGTGTGATACCATTTAGAACGTGCTGGATGACCACCTCTATTTCCTAAAGTAATAACGATAAAACCAACTTGAGCTAAACGGTCGGTTCTATTCATTCTTGCAGAAAAAGATTTGCTTACTGCTTCAGTTTGAGGTCCTGGATATACATATTCTATTAACGGATATTTTTTGTTTTCATCAAAATTGAAAGGCTTATACATCACACCATAAATATCAGTAATACCATCATCGGCTTTTGCTTTAAAAGGTTCAGGAAACTGATATCCTGTTGCCATTAATTGTGAAAGATCAGCTTCTTCAAGTTTCATTACTAAAGACCCATTACTATTTCTCAATTCAGATTTAGGCACTGTATTTACTCTAGAATAATTACTTACAAAGTACTTGTTAGAATCAGATGTGTTCACACTTGTATTAAAGTCACCAGGATTTAAATTTTTCAACCCTGTACCATTTAAGCTAATTTTGTAGGCGTGTGCATAATAAGGGTCTTCATTTTTATTTACACCATTGGCTGTAAAATATATCATACGCTCTGCTTCATTAATACCTTGTAATCTATCAACATGAAACTCACCGTTGGTTACTTGACGTTTTAAGTTGCCATTTGCATCATATAAATAAAAATGTCCCCAACCATCTCGTTCAGACCAGAATAATATCTCACTTTCGTTATTAAATAATTCAAATCCCTGTCCACGACCTTCAATATACACGTTTGAATGCTCATTAATAATAGTAGTTACTTCGCCAGTATTTATATCGGCAACATGAATATCTACACGTTTACGGTCACGACTAACAGTAGTGAAATAAATTTTTCCTTTTTTTGAAACAAGCATTCCAGGTTTGTGTTTGCTTGGGTCGTTCTTTTTATAAGAATGCCTTGAAATTCCAACAGTTTGCTGTACGGTAGTATCTAATTTCACTTGTGTCATTCCCTTAGTTGGAATATCAAAAATTTCAATATATGGTTTTGCGAATTCTTGTTCTCCAGCCATATGGTATTTGTAGGTTTCCAGTGTTGGGCGACCTTTAGAAGCTGTATTAATTACCCATAAATCTTTTATCTCTCTTGAATCTGAGCGTTGTACAACAAATTTTTTAGAATCGTGCGACCATAAACCAAATATGCCTTTTCGTTTGTCCTTATTCTTTTCTTTGTCGACATTGTTTTCGCCTCTTCCGCCACCTCCGTAGCCAAAATGCTCTACACCTTCAGTAGTCCACTGGTGCTCAACAATAGTTGAATCTTTTTCATCTTCAACAGCTTTCAGGAAGTTTTCTTTATCCATCCAATATAGGTTGTGTTTTTTTGAGAATAACACAATAGAACTATCTGGTGCTACATTGGCCCAACGAATACGTTTTGTCTCATCTTTAGAGTTGTCAATTATAGTGAGTCCATTTCCGCCAAGTCGATATTCAAGAAAATATACCTTTTTCTCCATTTTAGGTTTTTTCTTCTTTTTGGCTTTGGTAGAATCTGCTTTTTTCTCGTTGTCTTTTTCATCGTCTTTAGCTTCTACCATTTCAGCTGATGTCACTCTAAAACGAATGGCTGTGTCATTTTTAACAAATTCAAAATTAAAACGCGGTAAATGTTTAGCTTCATATGGATCTTTTGTGATTTCACTTAACCATTTTGCCATTTTAGCATTGTCGAATAATTTTGTTCTAGTGCGCTTATCTGGATCTACGATGTAATAATTAGAACCTTCGGTAGTCTTGTATTGGTACCAAAAACGATTTCCTGTTTCTAACCAGTTTGGAAATACAGATGTAGAATGTACTAATTTTCCAAGATTGGAAGGTGAATATTTTGCAGCTAATCTATAATCTGGGGTTGGTGTTTGCGATTCTTCTTGTGCAAAGATGAAAGAAGTGCTTAATAAAAATATAAGCAAGAATGTAAATTGTCTCATAATTTTGGTTGGAAATTTATATAAACTTTAGTTTGGAGACTAAAGTAATAAAACTAACCTAAAAAATAAGTTACAATTATCTTAAAATAAACCGTGAATTTCGGCATCGATGGTGTTTATGATGCTTCCTAAGTCTTCAGGATTGTCTACAAAGTCTAAATTATCTACATCAATTATTAGCAGTTTGCCTTTATTGTAACCATGAATCCACGCTTCGTAACGCTCGTTCAATCTGCTTAAATAATCAATACTTATTGAGTTTTCATAATCACGACCGCGTTTGTGTATTTGCGATACTAAATTAGGAATTGAGCTTCTTAAATAAATTAATAAATCGGGTCCTTTTACAAGAGATTCCATAAGCTCAAATAACGACGAATAATTTTCGAAATCACGATTGGTCATTAAGCCCATAGCGTGTAAGTTGGGCGCAAAAATATGTGCATCTTCATAAATGGTTCTATCTTGAATAATCTCCTTACCACTTTGACGTATTTGCAATACTTGACGAAAACGACTGTTTAAAAAATACACTTGTAAATTAAAGCTCCAACGCTCCATTTGATTGTAAAAATCGTCTAAATAAGGATTGTCAACGACATCTTCTAATTGAGCTTCCCATTTATAGTGTTTTGCGAGTAATTTTGTGAGTGTAGTTTTTCCTGCGCCAATATTTCCTGCTACTGCAACATGCATATTTTATTCGTTTATTAGTTGGTATTGATGAAGCATTTCACCGTCGTAAATATACAAGGTTTCATTGGTTACAAAAAACCGATTTATTAACAATTTAGGTAAATCCAACTCTGTTATCTTACTGCTATTTTTAGATAATAAAAATAAACTATTATTGGATTTTAAAACTACATTGCCATTCGTTCCGGCTATTTGTTCAAAGCCATTATTTTCTTGTTTTGAGACGAGGCTTCCAAAGTAATTGTAAGTGTAAATATATTTGTCTGTTAAAAGCCAGCAAAAATTATAGTTGCTTTTTAAATCCAATACGTTGCCTTCTACTGGAAGTGTTGTGTGCTTAGTTTTACTGGTGTAAAAATCGAACAATTCCAATTGTTGCGTATTATCATTAAATAACCAAATGCTGTTATCGTTTGCCGACGATATATTAGAAACTATCCTAAAAGGCGTTAGCGAATTAAAATCTATCTTTTTTATTTCAGATAATCTGTTATCCAAAATAATTACCGTATTAAAATCTTTGTAAAATAGATTGGTTTTTAACGGATTAAAAGCGTTTATGGAGGTTATATTTCCTAATTGAAGGTTCGTGTATTCAAAATTTCCTTTAGGCCCTTTTGAGTAAAAGGTTGAATTGTTAAAACTGTATTGCGTTCCGAATTTATCTATATGTACAATGTTATTGTCCTTATAATGTAGTTTTGATAGCTGTTTTACTGAAATTTTCTCTTGCGCAAACAACGAGAAAGAAAGAAAAATAAATATGTACTTAGCGTAATTCATAATAGAATTTGAAAAGTACAAAAATCAAACCATTTTTAGCAAATTAGTTTATAACCAAAACCACGAACGTTCACAATTTGAATGCTTTCGTCTTGTTTTAGTTTTTTACGCAGTTTTGTTATAAATACGTCCATGCTCCTAGCAGAAAAGAAATCGTCGGTGCCCCAAAGTTTATTTAAAATTAACGAGCGGTCCAATACTTGGTTTTTATGTTTTATTAAATGGTATAGCAAATGCGCTTCGCGATGTGTGAGTTGGACTTTTTCGGAGTTTTTAAAAGTGATATGCTGCTTTGGGAAATTAAAGGTGTATGCTCCAATTTTTAAAACATCAGCAGTTTTTTGCACTTGGGTTCTATGGAGTAAGTTATTGATTCTTGCAATTAGTTCTTCTATGCTAAAAGGTTTTTTTAAATAGTCGTTTCCGCCAATATTAAACCCTTCGACGACATCTTCGGTTTGTGATTTTGCTGTAAGGAATATGATAGGAATAGTGTCATCTTCCAAACGAATTTCCTTTGCCAAGGTAAAACCATCTTTTTTTGGCATCATCACATCTAGCACCAATAGTTCAGGATTGCTTTGTTTGTATATGTTATAGGCTTTTTCACCGTTTTCGCAGTGCAGTACTTTAAAGTTTCTAGTTTCAAGACTTTCTTTTATTATTTGTCCTAAAGCTGGTTCGTCTTCGGCTAACAATATGGTGTTCTTAGATTTATCCATTAGGCACCGAAATTTTAAAAGTTGTCCATTGATTATCTAAATTTAAATGGATGGCGCCATCATGCTTTTCAATAATTTTTTTGGCGTAATACAACCCAATTCCAAAGCCTTTAACATCATGTGTGTTGCCTTTAGGTATGCGATAAAACTTCTCGAAAATTTTGTCTTTGTGTTCTTTGGTCAATCCTTTTCCATCATCAGAAATAGTGACTGTAAAACCAATTGTGTTTTTTTCAAGGGTAACTTTAATTTGCTTACCACCATATTTTACAGCATTATCTATAATGTTGTTTAGTGCATTTTCAAAATGGAAAGCATCTATGTTTACCATAATATCATTTTCAGGATGACTATATGTTAAAAATTTGTTCTCTAGCTCTAGGGTATGTTTGTTTACAAGGTTTTGTAATAAATGGGTCACATTGTTTTGCTCTTTTTTTAATTGTAAATTTTCACTATCCAAAGAGGCAGTTTCAAGGAGTTTTTCGACCATAACATTCAGTTTACTCAATTGAGTATTGGACATATCAATATAACTTTTGGTCTTTTCTTTGTCGTCAATAACATTAAAGCTTTTAATACTTTCCAAGGCAACACCTATGGTGGCTATTGGTGTTTTAAATTCGTGAGTAATGTTGCTAATAAAGTCGTTTTTTACTTCGGCAATTTGCTTTTGGTGTTTTATTATTTTCAGCAAATAAAATAGGCAACCTATAACCACCAATACTAGTAATGTGGATAAAAGTATTCCAGTAAGGATTCGTTTTAATATTTCTTTTGTAGAATTGGTAAAATGAACTGTTAAAATACTGTCTTTGGGTAAAAAAGTAGATTTCGACAAAGCACTCAATGATGACAAGTCGATGGCTTTTTTGTTGTATAATTCAACGTCTTTGTCATTAATTGCTAAAGATAAACCATAATCTATATTCAAATTTTTCCGACGGATTTCTTGCTTCAATAAAGTATCAATAGATGCTAGATTTAATGAGTCTTGCGACAGAGAAAATATGACTTTGGAAGTAAGAATTTTAAAATTATCAATCGCCAAGGAATCTGGCTTGTCTTGATTTATGCTGAGATATTCAATTCTCTTCCCTGAATGGTTGCTTTCATTGTGATTATCATGCAAAGTTTTTATAAGAGAATCGGCTTTTAGCCCTTTAAAAACTTGTAAGCCACCTGTGTTATTGATGCGAACTTTTAAAGAGTCTAACTTAGTAGGCTTTTCTTGACTAAATTCTATGGCTCCAAAAATACTATCAAATTTCCCGGCTTTTACAAAAATATCATCTTTAGATGTCGATTCAATAGCAAATGCAATAGAGCTTTTTTCTGCTAGATTGGCATAATAAGTTTCAATGGTATTATCTAAACTAGCTTGCACATCATTAATTAATTGTTGTTTGTTTACATTGTAATTTTTGTAATTCCAATACACTTGAATGCCAATGGTGCCAATAATTACCGTGATAATAACATACAATATTAACCTATATCTAGCGTCGTTCATAAAATCAAAAGTAAACGTTACAAGCGTATTAAACCAATCGCTTAACACACGTTAACACTAGTTAACGGTAAAATTGTAAATTGCTTGCCATATTTGTAATATCAAAATTATTAATCAAAGTTAAAAATGAACAGATTTAAAAAATTATTAGTCGCAATTACCGTGCTTATTTCTACAAGTGTTATAGCACAAGATTTTCAAGGAATAGCTACTTATAAGTCGCATAGAAAAGTAGATATTAAGTTGGATAGTACTCAAATAAATTCCGATATGCAAAAACGCATGATGGACATGATGAAAAAACAATTTGAAAAAACATACAAACTTGCCTTTAATAAGGAAGAGTCTGTTTTTAAAGAAGAAGAAAAGCTTGAGGCACCGCAACCACAAGGAGGAATGGTCTTTGTTATGGCTGGAAGTGGTGGCTCAGATGTATTGTATAGAAACACTAAAGAAAAGCGCTACACCAATCAAAACGAATCGTTTAGCAAACTGTTTTTAATTCAAGATGAATTAGAAGATTTAGAATGGGAATTAGGTAGCGAAACAAAAAATATTGGAGACTATACAGCCTATAAGGCAATCTATAAAAGAGAGGTTGAAGTTCGTGAAAGCGGAATAAGTGTCAATGGTGATAAAGACCTTAATGAAGGTGAAGAAGCAAAACCAAAAATGGAAGAAATCACTATTACTGCGTGGTACACACCTCAAATTCCTGTAAGTTCTGGACCAAGGAGTTATCATGGTTTGCCAGGATTAATTCTAGAAGTTACCGATGGTACCGAGACTTTAATGTGCACTAAAGTGGTATTGAATCCTGAAAAAGCTATAGAGATAAAAGAACCAACAAAAGGAAAAAAAATCACACAAGAAAAGTATGATGAAATAATGGAAAAGAAGATGAAAGAAATGAGTGAGCGCTTTAGAAGTAATCGTGATGGACGAGATGGAAATAGCATCGAAATTCGTATTGGAGGATAATTTTCTGAAATATTTAACATAGCTCAATTAAACTATTCATCATTTTTATAGTCAAATACTTGTTAAAGTATTTTTAACACAAACCTTTAGACTTAAAAACAGATGAAATTACAATCTATTAAACTAACAATTAGTGTTTTGGCAATAATTGTTACTACATGTTCTTTTGCACAAGAATTTCAAGGAAAAGCATACTATTTTTCTAAAACAACCATGGATATGGGAAATTTTGGAGGAAGACAAATGAGTGAGCAACAAAAAAAGATGATAGCTGATAGAATGAAAAGCATGTTTGAAAAAACATTTATCCTTACCTTCAATAAAGAAGAATCTATTTATAAAGAAGAAGAAAAATTGGATGCGCCAGGAGGAGGTGGATTTCGTTTTGGAGGATTTTCAATGACAGGAGGTGACCAATACAAAAACATAAAAGATAATAAGCTACTTATTGAACAAGAGTTTTTTGGAAAGCAATTTTTAATAAACGACGAGTTAAAAAAGTTGGATTGGGTAATGACTGCTGAAACTAAGCAAATTGGTAAGTATATGGCAATGAAAGCAACAGCTGTTGTAGAATTGGATAATACCGATTTTATGAGTGCTAGAAGAAGAGGTAGAGGACGAGACAATGCCGATAGTGCAAAAGTAAGCGACTCTACAAAAACCAATAACCCAATGGATGAAATAGAGATTCCTAAAACACAAACCGTTACTGCTTGGTACACACCACAAATTCCAATTAATCAAGGACCAGGAGATTATTGGGGATTGCCTGGGCTGATATTGGAAGTTAGCGCAGGGAGAACCACCATATTGTGTTCAAAAATAGTAATGAATCCAGGTGAGAAAGAAGATATAAAGCGACCATCAAAAGGTAAAGAAGTCACTCAAAAAGAATATGCTAAAATAATAGCAGAAAAAATGGAAGAAATGAGTCAGCAGTTTCGTGGAAGAGGAGGACGTCAAGGTGGCGGTAGAAGAAACTAAAAATCATTAATCAAAAAATCAACTAAAAACATCTTAATGAAACCGATATGTTTAGAATAATTATTCACTTGTAAGGTTATAATTATTTTTAAATATCCAAGGTTACATCTGATGATTAAAAATCAATAAACCAGTAACAGATGAAACAATTAATTACAGCAATTATTTTGCTAGTAGCATGTACCTCTTTTGCTCAAGTGAGAGTAGAAGGTGTTATAAAAGACAGTATTGGAAATCCGTTAGAACTTGCCAACGTCATAGCAATTAATCAAGAAACTAAAATTTTAGACTCTTACGGAATCACTAATGGCCAAGGACGATATAAACTTAACCTTCAAGAGAATTCAAGGTACGAAATTCAGGTAAGTTATATTGGTATGAAAACAGCCAAGGATAGCATAGAGACTAAAACGGAGGGCTTTAATAAAGACTTTACTTTATTTGCCGATAATTCGTTAGATGCAATAGAGTTAACCTACGAAATGCCTGTATCTGTTAGAGGGGATACGTTAGTTTATAATGCTGATTCCTTTAAAACAGGCACTGAAAGAAAACTTGAAGATGTTCTCGAAAATTTACCAGGAGTTGAAATTAATGATGATGGTCAAATTGAGGTCGAGGGTAAAGTAGTGTCTAAAGTGATGGTAGAAGGGAAGGAATTTTTTGATGGCGACTCAAAATTAGCAACAAAAAATATTCCATCCAATGCCGTAGATAAAGTACAGGTACTTAAAAATTATGCTGAGGTTGGCCAATTAAGCGGTGTTACAAACAATCAAGATAACGTTGCCATAAATATTAAACTTAAAGAAGGAAAAACGAACTTCTGGTTTGGTAATATTACCGCTGGTGGAGGCAACTCGCCAAATGGAGGCTTATATATGTTTCAACCTAAATTATTTTATTATAGTCCAGATTACAGCATCAATGTTATTGGCGATTTAAACAACCTTGGAGAAGTTGCTTTTACACGGCGAGATTATTTTAATTTTTCAGGTGGCTTTAGAGGACCAAGTAGATCTAGTGGTACAAACATTAACTTAGGAAATAATAACTTAGGTTTTTTGTCAACACAAAACAATAGAGCCAAGGATATTGAAACTAAATTCGGTGCAGCCAATTTTAGTTGGGCACCAAACAAAGCTTTAGACCTTAGTGGGTTTGCCATTTTTTCAAATAATAAAACGGAGATACAAGAAAATAGAGACAAACAATATACTGATCCTGATTTAGGTATTCCTGATGAAAGAACAGAAAGCAATACAGTTCAAAGTAGTGATTTGGCTATGTTGAAGTTATCAGCCAAGTACAAACCAAATGTTAGTAATCAATTGGATTATGATATATTTGGAAAGGTCTCAAAAGAAAGACAAAATCAAGGGTTTTTCTCCACAGTTTTAGGAGATATAGACCAAGTAGAAACGTCTAGCCCTTATAGCATTAATCAGAATGTGAATTATTATTACACACTTAATGAAGCCAATATTTTTGCTTTCGAGGCGCAACATTTATTGAGTAACGAAGACCCATTTTACAATGCCATTCTAGAAGATAAAAGTAATTATGATGGTACTGCAAATAATTTAGGTTTAGACGGTGCACAATTAGATTATAATATTGGACAAGATAAGCGCATAAAGTCTAATCAATTAGATGCTAAACTTGACTATTGGAATATTTTGAACACTAAAAGTGATATCAATTTTACATTAGGAACGATACTTAGTAATCAAAAATTCAACTCTAATATTTTCCAATTTTTGGATAATGATTCTAAGTTTAATCCAACACCAACAATTAATGGAGGCTTAGATAGTAATGATATAGATTATAGTTTTAGTGATGTGTATTTAGGTATTCATTACCGTTTAAAATCAGGAATTTTCACATTTACACCTGGAGTTTCTGCTCATGCCTATAGCACCAAAAACGACCAATTTGGTACTGAAACTACTGATAATTTCTTTAGAGTACTACCAGATTTTAATATGCGTTTACAATTAAAGAAGAGTGAACAATTGGTGTTTAATTACCGTATGCAAACACAATTTACAGATGTATCAAGATTTGCTAGAGGTTTGGTGTTAAACAACTATAACTCTTTGTCTTCGGGTAACCCAGAGTTAGAAAATGCATTGTCGCATAACTTAAGCTTATTCTATAATAGTTTTAATATGTTTAATTACACTAATGTATTTGCTAATGTTAGTTATAATAAAAGCGTAGGTAATATTAGGAATAGGTCGAATTTTGAACCAGGGAGTGTTGTAAATATTAGTTCACCTTTTAATTCTGACTTTGCTGACGAAAGCTTAAGTGCATCAGGACGTATGCAACGTACCTTTAATACGGTAAGGGCTACTATAAATGCTCGTTTTTCTTATAGTAAGTTCAATCAATTTATTCAAAATAGAGTATCTCAAAACGAAACTTTTACTCAAACATACAATGCTCAATTAAGAACTAATTTTAGAACAGCACCAAATATTGAAATTGGATATAGATATACAATCCAAGATAATAGTTTGGGACAAGGAGGTAGTACAAAATTCTATACTAAAGCACCTTCTATAGAAGCTGATGCCTATATTTTAAAAGCCTTTACACTTAGAACAGATTATACGTATAACAATTTTAGTAATGATGATAAAACACTTGAAAACACCTTCGAGTTTTGGAATGCTTCATTGGCCTACAGAAAAGATAGAGATGCTAAATTTGAATACGAGATAAAGGCCACTAACTTACTAGATACACGCTCGCAAAACAATAGTAGCGCAGGGGCGGTTTCGGTAAGTGCTACTGAATATTTTATTCAACCAAGGTTTGTGTCCTTTAGATTGCGGTACGAACTTTAAAAAAATATTTAAAAGAGCCTGTAAATTACAGGCTCTTTTTTGTTAAACTTTATGTTAAAGCTGTTTACTTTTAAGGCTAATTTGTATATTAGGCTTCTTAATTTATGAATTTACAACCAATCAATTTTTAAAATGAAAAACTTAATTAAATTATTCTTAGCATTTGTTCTATTATTTAATAGTAATATGTATGCTCAAAACAAAGGTGCTGTTATCGATGCTATTGTTAAAGAAGCTAGTGAAAACTCAAACTTAGAACGATTAGCACATGAACTTTTAGATGTTGTGGGTCCTAGACTTGTAGGAACGCCACAAATGGAGCACGCCAGCAAATGGGCTATTGAACAATATGCTAAGTGGGGAATTGAAGCAAGGCAAGAAAAATATGGTACTTGGCGTGGATGGGAACGTGGTATCACACATATTGATATGGTATCTCCTCGTGTACAATCACTAGATGGTACCCAATTAGCATGGAACCCAAGTACTTCTGGTAAAGGTGTTACTGCTGAAGCCATAGTATTGCCAAATGTAGCAGATGAAGCTGCCTTTAAAGCATGGTTACCTAGTGTTAAAGGAAAATTAGTGCTTATCTCGATGAACCAACCAACGGGTCGTCCAGATTATAACTGGGAAGAATTTGCAACTGAAGAATCTTTTCAAAAAATGAAGGATGATCGTGATGCTATGACAAGAGAGTGGAGACAAAACATTCGTAGAACAGGATACAATACACGTACTATTATTGCAGCTTTAGAAGATGCTGGAGCAGCAGGCCTTGTGGCATGTAACTGGTCTAGAGGATTTGGTGTTAATAAAGTATTTAGTGCAAGAACGAAAACGATTCCAACAGTAGATATGGAATTAGAAGACTATACTATGATATATAGAATGGCAGAATATGGTGACAAGCCAGTACTTAATATTGTAGCAGAGTCTAAAGAATTAGGTGAAGTGCCAACGTTTAATACTGTAGGAGAAATTAAAGGAAGTGAAAAACCTAATGAGTACGTTGTACTATCTGCACATTTTGATTCTTGGGATGGTGGTACTGGAGCTACTGATAATGGAACAGGGACTTTAGTTATGTTGGAAGCCATGCGTATTTTAAAGAAAATTTACCCTAACCCAAAGCGTACTATTATTGTAGGACATTGGGGAAGTGAAGAACAAGGCTTAAATGGTTCCAGAGCTTTTGTTGAAGATCATCCAGAAATTGTAAAAAACATACAAGCATTATTTAACCAAGATAATGGTACTGGTCGTGTTGTAAACATTTCAGGATCTGGGTTTTTAAATTCTTACGACTATTTAGGGCGTTGGCTAAATGCTGTGCCAAGAAGTATAACCAAGCATATAGAAACTAGCTTTCCAGGAAGTCCAAGTACGGGAGGAACAGATCACGCATCGTTTTTAGCTGCTGGTGCACCAGCATTTAATTTAAGTGCTTTAAACTGGTCATACTGGAATTATACATGGCATACAAATCGTGATACATATGATAAAATAGTTTTTGATGATTTACGTAATAATGCTATGCTTACAGCAATATTAGCTTATATGGCATCTGAAGATCCAGAAAGAGTTTCAAATGAAAAAATGGTAATGCCAATTAATCCAGGAAATGGAGAACGTCGTGAATGGCCTACTCAAAGATCACCAACTAGAAAAGGTGGGATGTAATCTTTTTGTATAAATAATAAATTAAAAAGCCTTCTCGTAATGAGAAGGCTTTTCAATTTAATTCAAGAAATATTGAATTAAGATTCCGTAAGTTTTACAGAGCAATTTTTTAAAACATAGAAATATTCATTGTCTTCTTTAACTAAAGATAGAGTGCCTATAACAGTAACAATGTCGTCGGTTTTAAGTTTTGACTTTAAGTTTTGAAAATCCGCAAGTTCAATCACCGTTTCAGGACCAACACCTGTACAAAAAAAGCAATTTTCGAAAGGAAATCTTGAGAGCATGTACCACATAGAATCTGCGCCTAAGTCTAAAAAATAGCCTCTAATGGTAACTTCCTTTCCTTCAAAATCTTTTAGAGATAATGCTTGTTTATCCTCATTCTTTTTAAGGATAACTTCTTTGTAAAATAAGGTGGTTTTTTTTTCGTCATCACTCGTTCTATTATAAATCTCTTTGCGATATATGGTAGTGAGTTCTTTCCAAGTTATCTTTTCTTGACTAAAAGCACTAGTGTACAATAAAGTAAAAAGTAAAAGAAACAATACAGATTTAACTTTCATGACTTATAATTTTTGAGATATCCATTTTAAATATTGGACGAATAGCTATTAATGTTGCAATAATAATTATGCCAAATATAAACAATAACAATTCTAAGATGTCATTTTGATATTCTAATAAATAGATCTGTTGTTTATACGTGTCTTTAATTAAAGAAATTATAGCTTGTAAACTAAAAGTAGCTAGTAAAACACCAAGAAAAAAACTAAAAACGCCAACTAATAAACCTTCAGAAAATACGAGTAAAATCAGTTTGTTTCTACTAGCGCCATAGGTTCTAATTAATGCCAATTCTTTAGCTCTTTCTTTAACCATCCTATATAAGCTAACAAACATACTTATACCAGAAACAAATAGAATAGAAAGAGCAATCCATGTAATTGCTTTTGTGCCTATTGCTGTAAATTGAAAAAGTTTGTCAAGTTGATATTTTGGTAATGCAGCTTGAAACGGGGTGTTTTCATTAATACTCCTTGGAAGGAATAGTAGACCCCTTTTATTTTTAAACTTTATTAATAAGGCTGTTATATCTTCGTTGTCATGATTGTGATCATGGTTGTCACTTTCAACGTCATGCCCATGTAGATCCCAAATACTTTCTAGATTTGTTAAAATCAATCTATCTATAACATTTTGTGTAGGTTTTAGGATTCCTACAACTTTAAGAGGGTACTCATCATGACTTTCAACAACATTTTCAATCATCCCATGTCCGCTATAAAAAGTATCGCCGATGTTTAAGTTTAAGTTTTTAGAAACGGCATTGCCAATTACAACTTCGAAGTTTTTATTGAACAAAGCTCCAGTTTCTATGCCTGTTTTATGTAAATCGACAAAACCAACAGACGTGCCAACAATTTTATAGCCTTTATAATTATCGCCAATTGAAATTGGAATGGCATCTTCGATGTACTTGTTTTCTGCAATCTTTTTTGCTTCATTATAAGAAATATTTCCAGTAGGATTGTCAATATGTAAAACAGTAGAAAGTACTAATTGTAACGGACTTCCTTTGGCACCAACAACCATATCAACACCGTTTAAACTTTGCTGTAATTGAGATTCAAAAACTTTGTTTAGTTGTTTTACTCCAAGGAGTAGTCCAATACTTAAAGCAAGTATCAACACAGTTAAAAAAGTTTGTAACGGTTTGGTAAGAATATTTTTATAACTAAGCTTTATAATGTTCATAAAACAATAGTGTTAGAAAATGAATTTTTAATACGATGATCATGTGTGATAATAATCAAATTCGCATTCGATTTTTTTGCCTGACTTTTCAATAAATCAATTACTAATTCACAGTTTTCATCATCTAAACTTGACGTAGGTTCATCCGCAAGAATAATATCTGGTTTATGGATAACACCTAAAGCAATTCCTAAACGTTGCAATTGACCTGTGCTTAATGTATTAGGTTTTTGGTTTTTTACAGAAACTAAATCTAATTGCTCCAAAATGTTTTCAATCGCTTCTTTTTGATTAGAAATTCCACTAAAATACAATCGTGCTTGTAAGTTTTCGTAAACGGTCAATGAAGAAATCGCAATGGTATTCTGAAAAACAATACCTATATGCTTTCCTCTAAAAGTATCTAATTTTTTACTACCAATACTAGTTATATTGGTGTCTTTGACGAAAATACTTCCATTATCCGGACTTAAAATTCCTGCCAATAAATGTAAAAGAGTGGTCTTACCAATACCTGATTTACCAAGAATTAATAATGACTGACTCTGGGATAACTTTATATCAGGAAAATTAAAAGAAGATTCTTTAGAATAGGAAAAAGTTACATCTACTGTTTTAAGCATAAAAAACTATATAAGACTGTAAATATATTAAGTTTTGATATTTATATTATAACATAGTAGTCATTATTATTAGTAGCTCCAGTTGAGCTGATACAGATTGTTATAAACATAATTAAAATCTTCTCAATTTGGAAAGGCTTTTTTATGAACCGTCTTTTAGTTTTAAAAGCACTTTTTTCGTTTTAGTATTTTCAGGATTTAGCTCTATGGATTTTTCAAAAGCTTTAATTGCATCATGTTTTCTTTTTAATTTTATCAAACACATACCGTAATAATCAAATGTTCTATGTGTATAATAGCCATGTGGGTAAAGTTCTAAATTGAGTTCAAAAAACTTCAGCGCGTCCTTATGATTTCCTTTTTCGGTCAATTCTAAACCATAGTCATTAATTAAACGTTCGGATATTGCATATTCTGAATCTTTATCATATTCTGCTTTAATAAACTCAATAACTTCATCCGTAGATTTATTTTCAGCTAGTCTTGAAATTGGTTTTTCATCAAGCATTAAGTTTCTTAAAATCCACCAATAACGCCATGAAGGAGTAGCACTACGCTCAGACATTCCAACATAGCCAAGTAAGTCAAGAGTCGTTTTATGTGCTATCACTACATTGCGTTTTGGAATTACAGTGATAAACTGACCACCATAACCACTTGCCGTATAAGCGCCTTCAAAATCTGGGTTGTCGTAAAATCGTTCAAAAAGCCACCACATATAACCGTAAGATTCTTGTATAGGACTTGATTTATCTCTTCTAAATCTTTGAGAAACAGTGTCTTTAGGCGTGACAGTGGTCGTTATTTTTTGTATCCAATCTTTAGAAATAATTTGTTTATTTCTCCATTGGCCTTCTTGAAGCATGAGCTGGCCTATTTTTGCCATATCTCTTGTAGAAAGATGCATATGATATGCTGAGTAGCGTGATTTTTTTTCATTAACTTTTCGCTTCTGATTTTTAATATTCCAGTCTTCAAAGCCCAAGGGAATTGCTAGTTGCATTTCCAATTCTTCATAAATTGAATTGCCTGTTTTTTCTTCTAGAATATATCCAGCAACATTAAAATCCCAATTGTTATAAACAAAGTATTCGCCAGGTTTTACACTTCCTCTCTTTTTAATATTAGCTTCATCATAACCTCCATTTGATGGAGTGTGAAATACTCCAGACCGAGATGTTATAATGTTATTAATTGTAGCTTGTTTTTCTATAGTTAGTAAGCCATTTTTTTCATCGATACCTAAATCGCCAATAGTTTGATTTAGGTCTATAGTACCGTTTTCTACATATTTCCCATAGAGTATGGATAAAACACTCTTTCTACATGAAGCGATATAACTTATTTCAGATACGTCACCATATTCAAATACAACCTTTCCATTCTCTAAAACTAACATACTTGTCGTTTTTGACTCTTCTTTAAGATAAGTGTTTGTTTCATCTAATTTTTCTTTTGTAAAACTAGAATTTGTTAGTGCACTATTTTTTTCAAAAGAAACACCTTGATAAGAAGTTTTTTTATAAAACCATGTTTGGGGACTTAAGCATGACATAACAAAACTCAGCATTATTAAGACTAAAGTTGATATAAAAACTTTTTTAATTCTATAAGTTTTGTAGATAGATATAAGAGTTTCTCGCTTATTTAGTATGAGGTAAACTACAAATAAATTTGGAATCCAACTTAACCATGCCACAATTTGATATGCAAATAGGAATTCACCAAAAATAAAAATTAATATTGGTAGCCATATACGTAAAGTAACTGCACCAAAAGTGCCAGCATAACTATACATCATATATTTTTTATGTGATTCAATGCTGCCTTTTTTAATTGCAATAAACCCGAAGTAAGTTAAAATCACCCATAATAGTGCCCCTAAAGAAAACCCTAATTTGGTTATAAATCCACCAGATGCAAAAAAAGCGATGTAGAAACCAGTTGGTCCGCTAATTAAAACAGAAAGGACATATATTTTACCAATAGTGCGATGTAACTTTGTGTGCTTTTTTCTTAATTTACTGCTAAACTGCAACCACCCAATCAAGAGTGTAACTCCACCTAAAGTAATATGTGAGTAGAAAAAAATATTATACAAATTGCTGTTTAGCAATTCAGCAGGTTTTGAAAGCAATAAAGCAACAGGCTCGTTGGCTAATAAGTATTTAAGTGGATAGAAACTAATGACAATGCATAAACAGGCAAAAATTGCCCAAGCGATTTTTTTCATTTTAATTGATTTTATTGATTGATATGACCAAAATAAAACCAAAAAGACATTTTCATATATGATAGATTAAATAAGGTATAAAGCTTATTGTTTTGGGTTAGATTATATAAATCTGGTATAAAAGAAGCTGTTTTTGGTATAAAAATTACAGTGACAAAAGCTGATTTTTATAATTTTTTGAAACAGGAAGGTCTTTATTGGTTAAAGAAATTGTTGAAGGGTTTACCCATGATTTAAAGTGAGAAGGATTGATTAAATGTGAGCGGTGTATCTGAATTAAGAATTCAAAATCGGACAGAATTTTCTTCAATGTACTGCGTATTAATTTTGATTTAAATTTAGAATTATCGAGATAGAAAATTTCAACATAATTTTGGGAATTTGAAATACAAATTAAATCAGACGGCTTAATTTTTAAAATATCTAGCTTATTTTCCCCTTTAATAATTATAATATCATTTTTTGCTGGAATTAGTTTCTGAGCATAGAATCTAACAAAAAATATAAGAGGTGTAAAAATTAAGATAGTGTTAATTATAATTTCAGTTAAATATTTTTTAAAATCATAAATTCCATTAATCAATAAACTTTTATAGAATAAATAGCTTGTTATTGTATAAAGTATGTAGAATATGATGTACACACTTATTTCAAGAAGTAAACTCCATTTATTTAGTTTTTCGTAGATATATTTCTGATATAAACTTATTAAAATATAAGAAGTAAACGCAATAATACTATACCCAACACTAACATAAATCCATTTTTCTAAATCCATCGTGCCATGTTCGAAAGGCCTAATAAAAAAAGCAAATACAAAACACCAAAGACCTAATAAAGCTCCAATAATAGTGTGGTGTTTTAATGAAGGGTTTAGTGTTTTCATTTAAGGTATATATAATAGAGTGTTCTCCTATAACGAAGTTCGCCTTTTTTTCTCAAAACCACAACAACAAAAAACCTCATAACAAAGCTATGAGGTTTTACATTTTTATATCAATTTTGGGTTATAACCCAAAAGCAGCTTTTACTTTACCTACATAATCCAATTTTTCCCAAGTAAACAACTCGACATCTAAAGTTATAGATTCACCATTTGGTTGTTCAAAGGTCTTGGTTACGGTTTCATGTGGTCGTCCCATGTGCCCATAAGCAGCGGTTTCGCTATACATTGGGTTACGCAGTTTTAAGCGTTTTTCAATAGCAGCAGGTCGCATATCAAAAATCTTAGAGACTTTTTCGGCAATTTCGCCATCTGTCATATTAAAAGCACAAGTGCCATACGTATCGACAAATATTCCCATAGGTTCTACAACACCAATGGCGTAACTTACTTGTACCAATACTTCGTCACAAACACCAGCTGCAACTAAGTTTTTAGCAATATGTCGTGTGGCATACGCAGCACTTCTATCTACCTTACTTGGGTCTTTTCCAGAAAATGCGCCACCACCATGAGCACCTTTACCTCCATACGTATCTACAATAATTTTTCTACCAGTTAACCCTGTATCACCATGAGGCCCTCCAATAACGAATTTACCAGTTGGATTAATATGATATTTAATATTATCAGTGAACAATGTTTGTATGTCACTTGGTAGTTTTGCAATAACCCTTGGTATTAAAATCTCAACAATGTCTTTTCTAATTTTAGCAAGCATGGCATCATCAGTATCAAAATCGTCATGTTGTGTAGATACAACAATTGCATCAATACGTTGAGGTATATTATCATCACTATACTCAATAGTTACTTGACTTTTCGAGTCTGGACGTAAATACGTAATGTCTTTATTTTCGCGACGTAATTCAGCTAACTCCTTTAAAATAAGATGTGCTAAATCTAGAGCTAAAGGCATATAATTTTCGGTTTCATTAGTAGCATATCCAAACATCATACCTTGGTCACCAGCACCTTGTTCTTCTTTGTTTTCTCTATCGACGCCTCTGTTAATGTCTTCAGATTGCTCATGAATTGCAGAAAACACTCCACAAGAATTCCCATCAAACATATAGTCGCTTTTGGTATAGCCAATCTTGTTTATGGTTTCCCTTGCAATTTTTTGAACATCTAAATACGTGTTAGATTTAACTTCACCAGCTAATACAACTTGTCCGGTGGTTACTAAAGTTTCGCATGCGACTTTCGAGTCTTTGTCGAATGCCAAGAAATTATCAATTAGAGCATCACTAATTTGGTCTGCTACTTTATCTGGATGTCCTTCAGAAACACTTTCCGAAGTAAATAAATATGCCATAAATCACTATTTTTTATAAAAGAAGGAAAATTGTGATTGCTTGGTCGCTAGAGAAGTATCTTAACTACTGCTTTAGCATTTTTTTATGAGGTTGCAATCAGAACAAATTTTTCCTCGTATAATTCGAGAGCAAATGTAAATAATCTTGATAAACTAAAAAATCGTTTTAGCATAAATAGATACTAAACCGAAAAAAAATCTTTAAAAGAGTTTTTTGAAGCCTAAAAAGAGAATATATTTCTAAAAAAATTGGTTGTTAAATATATATTGCTAATCTTTGAATTAACAAATGAAAAAACAAATTTTAAATATCGTTTCTATTATTATCGTAGTGATTATTTCACAGCGTTAGGAAAGGTATTGTAAATTTTTAATATAGATTGAAAGCCTTTCGGAAACGAAAGGCTTTTTTATTGCATTATTTTAAGTATTTGAACATCATAAAATATGAATCATAAAATACTGATATTCAATATGATAAATAAAACTAAAGATGGATGACTTTATAATAAAAAAATTAAGAGTTAAACAACAAGAAAGTGAAACCTATAATTTCGATGTCTCTAAGCTTTGCTTAGTAAGACAAGCACAAAATGAAAGCACTAAATAAACATAGTAGTAGATTAACACAGGATGAATCTCAACCCGCTTCACAAGCAATGTTATATGCTGTAGGTTTGACAGATGAAGACATGAACAAGGCTCAAGTAGGAATTGCTAGTACTGGTTATGATGGTAACCCATGTAACATGCATCTTAATGGTTTGGCTGGTGAAGTTAAAATTGAATGCAAAATAACGGGTTTAGTAGGTTTAGGATTTAATACTATTGGAGTTAGCGATGGTATATCTATGGGAACTTCTGGAATGAATTATTCCTTAGCTTCTAGAGATATTATTGCAGATTCTATAGAAACGGTTATGAATGCACAAAGTTATGATGCACTTATTTCGGTAGTTGGTTGTGATAAAAATATGCCTGGAGCAGTAATTGCTATGCTAAGATTAAATCGACCATCAATTATGATGTATGGTGGTACTATAGCATCTGGAAATTACAAAGGCAAAAAACTCAATATCGTTTCAGCTTTTGAAGCTTTAGGTCAAAAGGTTGCTGGTGAAATTGATGATAATGAGTATAAAGAAATTATAAAGAGAGCTATTCCTGGAGCTGGTGCATGTGGTGGAATGTATACTGCAAACACAATGGCTTCAGCTATTGAGTGCATGGGCTTTTCATTGCCTTACAATTCATCAATTCCAGCTGAAAACCCTAATAAATTATCGGAAGCAGAAAGAACGGCAATTGCTATAAAAAATCTGCTAGAACAAGATTTAAAACCGTTAGATATTATTTCTAAAAAATCTATTGAAAATGCTATTGCACTCGTAAATGCCTTAGGAGGTTCTACAAATGCAGTATTACATTTCTTAGCTATTGCACATGCAGCAGACATAGATTTTACTTTAGAAGATTTTCAACGTGTTAGCGATAGAACACCATTAATTGCCGATTTAAAGCCTTCAGGAAAATACTTGATGGAAGATGTTCATGGAGTTGGTGGCACTCCAGCTGTTATGAAATATTTATTAGATAATGAGTATTTACATGGTGATTGCTTAACTGTTACTGGAAAAACCTTAGCAGAAAATTTAAAAGATGTTGAACCATTAAGGTTTGAAGACGAACAAGATGTGATTTTTCCAAAAGATAAAGCACTTAAAACTTCAGGGAATTTGCAGATTCTTTATGGAAATTTAGCATTAGAAGGTGCTGTTGCAAAAATATCTGGAAAAGAAGGGTTGTTGTTTGAAGGAAAAGCTGTTGTTTATGATGGCGAACAAGCTGCAAATACAGGAATTTCAAATGGTGAGGTTGAAAGAGGTGATGTAGTTGTAATACGTTATGTAGGACCAAAAGGAGGTCCAGGAATGCCAGAAATGTTAAAACCAACCTCTTTAATAATGGGAGCAGGTTTAGGAAAATCTGTTGCTTTAATTACAGATGGACGTTTTTCTGGAGGAACTCATGGATTTGTAGTTGGACATATTACACCAGAAGCACAATCTGGCGGAACAATTGGCTTACTTCAGACAGGAGATAAGATTAGAATTAGTGCTGAAGACAACTCAATTAATGTTTTGCTTTCTGATGAAGAATTAGAAGAAAGAAAATCACAATGGGTTGAGCCTGAACTTAAACACAAAAAAGGAATTTTATATAAATATGCTAAAACAGTTGCGCCAGCCTCTAAGGGTTGTGTAACAGATGCATTCTAAATAATGAATATGGAAGAAACATTAAGCGTAAAACAAAAGAAATACCTAGAGCAGCCTAAAGAACGTATTTCAGGTAGTGAGGCTATTGTAAGATGTTTATTAGGTGAAGGCGTTGATGTGCTTTATGGATATCCAGGAGGAGCCATTATGCCAGTTTATGATGAACTTTATAAGTATCAAGATAAAATTCATCACGTATTAACAAGACATGAGCAAGGAGCAACACATTCAGCTCAAGGATATGCTAGAATCTCTGGAAAAGTTGGAGTAGCTATGGCTACTTCTGGACCTGGAGCTACCAATTTAATTACAGGTATCGCTGATGCACAAATAGATTCTACGCCAATTGTATGTATAACAGGGCAAGTGCCTTCTCATTTATTGGGTAGTGATGCATTTCAGGAAACTGATATTGTTGGTATTTCAACACCTGTTACAAAATGGAATCATCAAATAACCAAAGCATCTGAAATACCTGAAGTTATTGCTAAGGCATTTTACATTGCAAAAAGTGGACGACCAGGACCAGTTTTAATTGATATTACTAAGGATGCTCAGTTTGAAGAATTTGATTTTCAGTACAAAAAATGCGAAGGCATCAGAAGTTATAATCCTGTACCAACTGTTGAAGATTCTAAATTAAAAGAAGCTGCTGAACTAATTAATAGTGCCAAAAAACCAATGATTGTTTGGGGACAAGGTGTGATTTTAGGGAAAGCAGAAGAAGAATTAAAAGCTGTGATTGAAAAAGCCGGAATCCCTTCAGCATGGACTATTATGGGAGCTTCTGCAATTTCAACCTCACATCCTTTAAATATTGGTATGGTTGGTATGCATGGTAATTATGCACCAAATGTACTAACCAATGAATGCGATGTGTTGATTGCTATTGGCATGCGATTCGATGATAGAGTGACTGGTAAGTTAGATGAATATGCGAAACAAGCTAAAGTCATTCATTTTGAAATAGACCCAGCAGAAATAGATAAGAATGTAAAAACAGATGTAGCAGTTTTAGGTGATTCTAAAGAAAGTCTAACAAAATTATTACCGCTTTTAAATGCGAATTCTCATTCTGAATGGCTGCAAAAATTTAAAAATTTATATGCCATTGAATTTGATAAAGTTATCAAAAACGACTTACATCCTACCAAAGAAGGATTAACCATGGGAGAAGTATTGAATGAAATCAATACCCAAAGTAAAGGAGAGGCTGCAATAGTTTCTGATGTTGGTCAACATCAAATGATTGCCTGTCGTTATGCTGAGTTTAATACGAGCAAAAGCAATATTACTTCTGGTGGTTTAGGAACCATGGGATTTGCATTGCCAGCTGCAATTGGTGCGAAAATGGCAGCTCCTGACAGAGAGGTGGTTGCAATTATTGGTGATGGAGGTTACCAAATGACTATTCAGGAATTAGGAACTATTTTTCAAACTAAAGTACCAGTAAAAATAGTGGTCTTGAATAATGATTTCTTAGGAATGGTGCGTCAATGGCAGCAGTTATTTTTTGATAAACGCTATGCCTCAACAGAATTGGTAAATCCAGATTTTGTGGCTATTGCAAAAGGTTATTATGTTAATGCAAAACGTGTAACTAAACGTGAAGAATTAGCATCAGCTGTGGAAGAAATGATGAAAAGTAAGGATGCGTATTTCTTAGAAGTATGTGTAGAAAAAGAAGATAATGTATTCCCAATGGTTCCTTCAGGAGCTTCGGTTTCAGATATAAGATTAGAGTAATTATGGAAGAAAAAGAATTATTTACAGTATCAATTTATACTGAAAACAATATTGGATTGTTGAATCGGATTTCAGCAATCTTTCAACGTAGACATATTAATATTGAAAGTTTGAATACATCTGCATCTGAAATTGAAGGTGTGTCACGTTTCACGATATTGGTAAACATGACTGAAAATCAAGTTAAAAAGATAATTGGACAAATTGAAAAACAAGTTGAGGTCATTAAGGCGTATTATCACACTGATGAAGATACCATATATCAAGAATCATGTTTGTTTAAGGTTAAGTCAGATTTATTATTTGAAGAGCGTCAAATTCAGAATATAATTAAAGATAGTAACGCTCGAATAGTTACTGTGAACAAGGAGTTTTTTGTAATAGAAAAATCAGGTCGCAGAAACGAAATTGAATTATTACATAGAGAATTAAGTGTCTTTGGGATTATGCAATTTGTTCGCTCAGGACGTATTGCAGTTACTAAAGATGAAATGAAAATAACAGAAATGCTAGCCGCATTCAATAATTAATAAAAAACTAAAATGGCAAATTATTTTAACACATTATCGTTAAGTCAAAAATTAGAGCAATTATCTAAATGCAGATTTATGGAATCTTCTGAATTTGAAGATGGTGTTTCTGCATTAATAGGAAAGAAAATAGTCATCGTTGGTTGTGGTGCACAAGGTCTAAATCAAGGATTAAATATGAGAGATTCAGGATTGGATATTTCGTATGCATTACGTGAACAAGCTATTGCAGAACAACGTCAATCTTATAAAAATGCCTCTTCTAATGGTTTTACAGTTGGTACTTATGAAGAATTGATTCCAACAGCAGATTTAGTACTGAATTTAACGCCAGATAAACAACATTCTAATGTTGTTGACACAGTAATGCCAATGATGAAAAAAGGTGCGACATTATCCTATTCCCATGGATTTAATATCGTTGAAGAAGGCAAGCAAATCAGAAAAGATTTAACAGTAATCATGGTAGCGCCAAAGTGTCCAGGGACCGAAGTTCGCGAAGAATATTTGCGAGGTTTTGGTGTTCCAACACTAACTGCTGTGCATCCTGAAAACGACCCAGAAGGAAAAGGTTGGTCGCAAGCAAAAGCATATGCTGCAGCGACAGGTGGACATAAAGCAGGAGTTTTACAATCTTCGTTTGTTGCTGAGGTGAAAAGTGATTTAATGGGCGAGCAAACCATTTTGTGTGGTGTGTTGCAAACAGCCTCAATTTTATCATTTGATAAAATGGTTGAAGAAGGTATCGATGCTAATTATGCAGCGAAATTAATTCAATATGGTTGGGAAACAATCACTGAAGCTTTAAAGCATGGAGGTATTACTAACATGATGGACAGATTGTCTAATCCTGCAAAAATTAAAGCCTTCGAATTATCAGAAGAGTTAAAAACAATTATGAAACCATTGTTTGAAAAGCATATGGATGATATTATGTCTGGTCATTTTTCAACAACTATGATGGAAGATTGGGCAAATGACGATGTAAACTTATTAAAATGGAGAGCTGCAACTGGAGAGACCTCTTTTGAAAAAACAGAAGCAACATCCACACATATCTCAGAACAAGAATACTTTGACCATGGTGTATTAATGGTTGCTTTTGTGAGAGCAGGAGTAGAATTAGCTTTTGATACCATGGTGGCTTCAGGAATTATTGAGGAATCTGCGTATTACGAGTCATTACATGAATTGCCATTAATTGCAAATACGGTAGCAAGAAAGAAATTATTTGAAATGAACAGAATTATTTCTGATACTGCAGAATATGGTTGTTATTTATTTGACCATGCTTGTAAACCATTATTGGTAGATTTTATGAAAACCGTAAATACTGATATTATAGGTAAATCGTATTCGTCTTCAAATGCCGTTGATAATGCTGAATTGATTGCCGTAAATGATGTTATTAGAAATCATCCAATTGAAGCTACAGGAAAAGTACTTCGTACTGCAATGACAGATATGAAAGTGATTAAAACTGAATTACAAGAAGCAGTATTAGCTTAAATGATTATATGCATACGACAACAACATATTTTCCTAGTTTAAAAGACGTTGAAGCCGCTTCTGAAAAACTAAAAGAGGTAGTTTCACTAACGCCTTTATCGAAGAACGAGCGTTACTCAAATCAATTTGGTTGTAATCTGTTTTTTAAACGCGAAGATTTACAGCAAGTACGTTCTTATAAAATTAGAGGTGCTTATAATAAAATGTCATCTTTGACAGACCTTGAAGCTGAAAACGGAATTGTATGCGCAAGTGCTGGAAATCATGCGCAAGGTGTTGCTTTGTCGTGTAAATTATTAAAAATTCAAGGCACTATTTATATGCCTGCACCAACACCAAACCAAAAGATTGAACAAGTAAAAATGTTTGGTGGCGATTTTATACATGTGGTTTTGGTTGGCGATACTTTTGATGATGCTTATGAAGCGTCAAAATTGGAATGTGAACGCTTAAATAAAACCTTTATTCATCCATTTAATGATGAAAAGGTAATTGAAGGTCAAGCAACGGTTGGTCTAGAAATAATAGACCAAGCACAGCACCCAATTCATTATGTGTTTGTTCCAGTTGGAGGAGGAGGATTGGCTTCAGGATTATCTACCTTGTTTAAAGAGTTATCTCCAAACACAAAAATTATTGGTGTAGAACCAGAAGGAGCACCTTCAATGTCTGTGTCTATTAAAAAAGATAGAATTGTAGAGCTTAAAAATATTGAGCGTTTTGTTGATGGTGCTGCAGTAAGAAGGGTTGGTACTAAAACTTTCGAAATTTGTAAACAAAACTTAGATGCTGTAATAACAGTTCCTGAAGGCAAAATATGCCAAACTATTTTAGAACTTTATAATAAAGATGCAATTGTTGTTGAACCTGCAGGAGCTTTAAGTATTGCTGCTTTAGATTACTATAAAGAAGACTTAGCTGGTAAAAATGTAGTGTGTTTGGTAAGTGGGAGTAATAATGATATTACCAGAACACCAGAAATTAAGGAACGGGCTTTATTACATGCTAATTTAAAGCACTACTTTATTATTAAATTTCCACAACGTGCTGGTGCTTTACGTGAATTTGTTGTTGAGATTTTAGGACCAAATGATGATATCACACATTTTGAATATACCAAAAAAGTAAACCGTGAAAACGATGTGGCTGTGGTTGGATTACAACTCAAATCCCCTAACGATTTACAGCCCTTAATTACCAAAATGAAACTTCATAACTTTTATGGTGATTATCTTAATGATAAATCAGAGTTATTACAACTTTTGGTATAAAAAAATTCAATTAATAACTGGCTGTGTTAAAATAATTACTAGTTTTACACTAATGAATACACTTTACAGTAAAATACGTACAAATTCAACCAAGTTGCGCTTTCGCAATCGCCGCCGCTAGTTTTTCAATTAGCAACAAACGAGTTACGTAATTTTATTTTTTTTCTATAGTGTACAATTTCAATTTAATTTCAATTTTTCAAAAAGCAGTTATTTTTCTAAATAACCCAATTTTTGTACGCCGTTATTTTCTACGTCGCCCGTAAGGGTGCTTTCTATTTTATAGAGCTTAGGTGAGTCCAGTTCTACTTTCAAAACAAAATATTCAAATAAAACATTAAAATATCAAGATAATGAATATCATTATTGCAGGTAAATCACATAGTATATACGCAAATCAAATTTGTGATGCAATCACAGATGCAGCTCAAGTAAGAGGTACAGGAATAGCAAAACGTACTCCTGAATATATTATTGAAAAAATGGAAAAGGGTAATGCTGTTATAGCATTAGAAGGAAAAACTTTTGCAGGGTTTTGCTATATCGAGTCTTGGGGACATGAAAAATTTGTTGCCAATTCGGGGTTAATTGTGCATCCGAATTTTAGAGGAAAAGGTTTAGCGAGACAGATTAAAAAAGTAATTTTTCAACAATCTAGAAGTAAGTTTCCAAATTCAAAAGTCTTTAGTATAACTACAGGTTTAGCTGTTATGAAAATGAATAGCGAATTAGGTTATAAACCTGTAACATTTTCTGAATTAACAGATGACCAATCTTTCTGGAAAGGGTGTCAAACTTGCAAAAATTATGATGTATTGAAACGAACAAACCAAAGCATGTGCTTATGTACTGGAATGCTGTTCAACCCAGATTTAGAAGACGATAAAGAAATAATAAAAGTAAAAGGCAAGGTGTTTAACAGGTTAAAAAGAATCAAACAGACCTTGTTTTTAAAAAATAAAAAGAAATGAAAAAATTAGTAATAGCATATAGTGGAGGTTTAGACACCTCATATTGCGCAGTAAGTTTATCAAAACAGGGATACGATATTCATGCGGTTAGTGTAAATACAGGAGGGTTTACAAAAGAAGAAATAAAAACAATAGAGTCTAACGCTTATAAAATGGGAGTTATTACCTATAAGAATATTGATGCGGTTTCAACATTCTATCAAAAAGTAGTAAAGTATTTAATCTTTGGAAATGTTTTGAAGAATAATACGTATCCATTATCTGTAAGCGCAGAAAGAATTATTCAAGCTATTGAGATTATAGAATATGCAAAAAGTATAGGTGCAGAATGTATTGCACATGGAAGCACAGGAGCAGGAAATGATCAGGTGAGATTTGATATGATATTTCAAACTTTAGCTCCAGAAATTGAAATTATAACACCGATAAGAGATCAAAAATTATCTAGACAACAAGAGATTGATTACTTAAAAAGTAGCGGAATAGATATGTCTTGGGATAAAGCTAAATACTCTATTAATAAAGGACTTTGGGGGACAAGTGTTGGTGGCGAAGAAACCTTAACATCAGAAAAATCATTACCAAGTAAAGCCTATCCTTCTCAATTACAACAGACAAAAGAAGAAAACGTAACGCTTACATTTTTAAAAGGCGAACTAGTGGCTGTTAATGGTGAACAAAACAGTTCAGTAATCAATATTGAAAAACTAAATGACTTGGCTTCAGCTTATGCTATTGGTAGAGATATTCATGTTGGCGATACTATTGTTGGAATTAAAGGTAGAGTTGGATTTGAAGCTGCTGCGGCATTAATCATCATTAAGGCACATCACTTATTGGAAAAGCACACACTAACCAAATGGCAATTGCAACACAAGGAATATTTAGCAAGTTTCTACGGAATGCATTTGCACGAAGGACAATATTTAGACCCAGTTATGAGAGATATGGAAGCCTTCTTACAAAGCAGTCAGGATAAAGTTTCTGGCGATGTTATTGTTAGTTTGAAACCATATCATTTTTCACTAGATGGAATTATTTCAGAGTATGATTTAATGAGTGCTAAGTTTGGAAGTTATGGCGAAATGAGTACAGGCTGGACAGCCGATGAGGTGAAAGGATTTATTAAAATCTTCGGTAATCAAAACAAAATATATCAACAAGTAAATAATTAAATATGCTACAAGTAGGGATTATTGGAGGAGCTGGTTATACAGCAGGAGAACTCATAAGATTATTGATGCATCATCCAAAAGCTGAAATCAATTTTATATACAGTACATCGAATGTAGGAAACAAAGTAAGTCATATTCATCAGGATTTAGTTGGCTCAACAGAATTGAAATTCACAGATACTATTAACTCTGAAATTGATGTGTTATTCTTGTGTTTAGGTCATGGAAATTCGACGGCTTTTTTAGAAAACAATTCGTTTTCGGTGAAAACTAAAATCATAGACTTAAGTAACGACTTTAGATTGAAAAAGGATGGAATTTTTGATGGAAAAACTTTTGTTTACGGATTGCCTGAATTACAAAAAGAAAAGATTCAAACAGCAACATGCATTGCAAATCCAGGTTGTTTTGCCACAGCTTTACAATTGGCAATTTTACCTTTAGCAGATAAAGGATTGTTAAATGATGATGTTCATATTAATGCAACAACTGGAGCAACTGGAGCTGGAACATCTTTATCTAAAACCACGCATTTTACGTGGAGAGATAATAATTTTTCTTATTACAAGCCTTTTATACATCAGCATTTAGGAGAGGTTCATCAAACAGTTAATCAGCTGCAAAACAATTTTAATTCAGAAATCAATTTTATGCCAAATAGAGGAAATTTCTCCAGAGGAATTTTTGCAACTGTTTATACAAAATTTGATGGCTCATTGGAAGAAGCAAAATCTATCTACAATAATTTTTATAAAGATGCTGCATTCACATTTGTGTCTGATGAAGAAGTGCATTTAAAACAAGTAGTAAACTCGAATAAGTGTTTATTGCATTTACATAAACACAATAATAAACTATTAATAACAAGTGCTATAGATAATCTTCTTAAAGGGGCTTCAGGACAAGCAATTCATAATATGAATTTAATGTTTGGTTTTGAAGAAACCGAAGGATTAAAACTCAAAGCCAATTTCTTTTAAAACTAATATTATGAAACTATTTAATGTATATCCTTTGTTTGATATAACACCTATAAAGGCAAAAGATGTTTTTGTATATGATGAGAACAATACCAAGTATCTTGACTTATATGGAGGTCATGCTGTGATTTCTATTGGGCATTCGCATCCTGAGTACGTGAAGAGCATTAGTAAACAAGTAGGCAAACTAGGGTTTTATAGTAACTCTGTTCAAAATCCTTTACAAATTGAACTAGCAAAACAACTTACAGAGTTTTCAAACTGCAAAAAACATCATTTATTTTTATGTAATTCAGGTGCCGAAGCTAACGAAAATGCGTTAAAACTAGCGTCTTTCGAAACAGGAAAAAAGAAAGTCATTGCATTTAATAACTCGTTTCATGGGCGAACTTCGGCAGCTGTAGCTGCTACAGATAATAAGAAAATTGTAGCTCCAATTAATGCGCAACAAGATGTTGAATTTCTAGAACTTGGAGACATTGGTGCTGTAGAAAAATCATTAAAAAAAGAAGATGTTTGCGCAGTAATAATTGAGTTTATTCAAGGTGTTGGCGGATTAGATGAATGTACAACAGAGTTTTATAAGAAATTAAGTGCTCTTTGTGAAAAGCATAATGCTTTATTAATCGCAGACGAAGTACAATCAGGTTTTGGAAGAACTGGAGATTTCTTCGCTTTTCAAAAGCATGACATAACTCCACATATTATCTCCATAGCAAAAGGTATGGGGAATGGATTTCCTGTTGGAGGAATTTTAATCAATCATACTATTAAAGCTTCTTACGGATTATTAGGAACCACTTTTGGAGGAAACCATTTAGCATGTGCAGCGTCACTATCGGTATTAAAAGTATTGAAAGGAGAAAATTTACTTAAAAACGCTAAAGAAATTTCAGAATATTTTATTGAAGAAGCAAAATCAATTCCTCAGATAAAAACTTTAAAAGGAAGAGGGTTAATGTTAGGGTTAGAATTTGATTTTCCAATTGCTGAATTGAGAAAAACATTAATTAATAAGCATCATATTTTTACTGGAAGTGCTAAGAATCCAAATCTGTTGAGAATTTTACCACCATTAACAATTCAAGAAGAGCACATTGATATGTTTTTTGAAGCATTAAAACAAGAACTGTCATGAAGAAGTATACAAATATAAATGATATAGATAATGTTTCCGAAATAATTCAGGAAGCAATTCAGTTAAAAAAAGACCCTTTTAAATTTGAAGCCTTAGGGAAGTGTAAAACACTTATAATGTTATTCTTTAATTCTAGTTTAAGAACTAGATTAAGTACAGAAAAGGCAGCAAAAAACTTAGGTATGCAAGCCATGGTTTTAAATGTAACTGATGCTTGGAATTTAGAGCATGAAGATGGAGCAGTAATGAATTTAGATAAAGCAGAGCATATTAAAGAAGCTGCTAGAGTAATTTCTCAATACGGAGATATAATTGCTATTAGAGCATTTCCAACGTTAACAGATAAGGCTAAAGACGAATCTGAACACATTATTAACAGTTTTATAAAATATGCAACAGTGCCAATTGTAAGTATGGAAAGCGCTACTGCACACCCTTTACAGGCTTTAGCCGATGCTATTACCATTGAAGAATTAAAAACCAAGAAAAGACCTAAAGTCGTATTGTCTTGGGCGCCACATCCAAAGGCATTACCACAAGCAGTGCCAAATTCGTTTGTAACGATGATGCACGAATTAGATGTCGATTTTTGTGTTACCCATCCAAAGGAATATGAATTAAATCCTGAAATAACTAAAGATACACCAATTATTTACAATCAAGAAAAGGCACTAAAAGATGCAGATTTTGTATATGTAAAAAACTGGAGCAGTTACAAGAACTATGGACAAGTTTTAAGTGAAGACACTAATTGGATGATGACAAAAGAGAAGCTTGGAAAAGCAAAATTTATGCATTGTTTACCTGTAAGACGAAATGTTGTAGTTAAAGACGTAGTATTAGATAGCAATCAATCTGCTGTGATTCAAGAAGCAAATAATAGAACATACTCAGCTCAAATAGTATTGAAGAAAATTTTAGAGGATTTAAAATAATCGTCATTCTGAATTTATTTGATAATCACATAATGAGAAGCTGAAAACAAGTTCAGTTTGACAAGAAAAATGAAAACATTAAAAATTATAAAAATAGGAGGGAATATTATTGATAATGAAAAGTTATTGGCTGATTTTCTTATTAAATTCTCTAGACTCGAAGGATTAAAAGTATTAGTGCATGGAGGTGGAAAATTAGCTTCAAAACTCGCAAATAAAATGGGAATTGATGTAAAAATGATTAATGGTAGACGAATTACTAACACAGAAACTTTAGACATTGCAACAATGGTATATGCTGGAAAAGTAAATAAAAGTATAGTAGCTCAATTGCAAGCAAATAATTGTAACTCAGTTGGTTTTTCGGGAGCAGATGGAAATACAATTGTTTCTGAAAAAAGACCTGTAAATGATATTGATTTTGGCTTTGTGGGAGATGTAAAAAAAGTAAATACAGAGGTGTTACAGTTATTGGTTAATAACAACGTAACTCCAGTGTTTTGTGCTTTAACACACGACAAAAAAGGACAATTATTTAATACTAATGCAGATACGATAGTTTCTGAACTAGCCATTGGTTTTGCAAAATATTTTGAAGTGTCACTGTATTACTGTTTTGAAAAATATGGTGTATTAAAAGATGTTAATGATGATAATTCAGTAATTGAAAACATCAATTCAAATACATATAAAAGATTAATAGAAGATAAAATTATTGCAGATGGAATGCTTCCAAAACTTAATAATTGTTTTCATGCTATAGAAAATCAAGTAAATAAAGTTTGTATTGGCAAACCAGAAATGCTATTTCAAACAAGTTCAAAATATACAACCATTGAGAAATGATAAAACAAAAAGAATTATCTAAAAAGGCAATTGCCTTATTAAAAAACTTAATAGAAACACCTTCGTTTTCATGTGAAGAAGATAAAACAGCAGCTTTAATTGAAAATTGGTTTTTAGATTTTGAAATTCCGTTTAAAAGAACAAAGCATAATGTTTGGGCAGTTAATAAACATTTTACAGAAGGAAAACCAACGTTACTTCTTAATTCGCATCATGATACAGTAAAACCAAATAAAGGTTATACTAAAGATCCTTTTAAAGCCATTGTTCAAGATGAGAAATTATATGGATTAGGAAGTAATGATGCAGGAGGATGTTTAGTGTCCTTAATAGCAACGTTCACATATTTTTATACTAAGAAAAATTTAAAGTACAATTTGGTGTTAGTAGCTTCAGCAGAAGAAGAAAATAGTGGTTCAAACGGATTGAATAGTATGTTAAAAGTCATTCCAGAAATTGATGTAGCTATTGTAGGTGAACCAACTTTAATGAATTTAGCTGTAGCCGAAAAAGGATTGATTGTGTTTGATGCAACAGTAAAGGGAACGCCAAGTCATGCAGCTCACATAAATAATGACAATGCAATTTATAATACTGTTGACGTATTAAAATGGTTTCAAGAGTATAAATTTGAAAAGAAATCGCCAGTTTTAGGGGACGTAAAAATGACGGTTACTCAAATTAATGCAGGAAAGCAGCACAATGCTGTTCCAGCTGAAGTTAATTTAGTAGTAGACGTAAGAGTAAATGATAAATATTCAAATCAAGAAATTGAAAAGATTCTAAATAAAAAATCACCTTGTACAACTATTGAAGCTAGAAGTTTGAGATTGAATTCTTCGTCAATTCCAATAAATCACCCTTTGGTTGAAGCTGGTATTGAATTAGGAAGACAAACTTATGGATCACCTACACTATCAGATCAGGCTTGTTTATCATGTCCTTCGTTAAAGTTAGGACCTGGAGATAGTACGCGGTCGCATACTGCAGATGAGTTTATTTATTTAAATGAAATAGAAGAAGGTATACAAATTTATATTGAATTGTTGAATAAAGTAGTTACTTAACAATTCTGTCATTCCTGCGAAGGCAGGAATCCACAAAATAACAATAAAGAATAAAAAGATTCCTGCCTTCGCAGGAATGACAAAAGACAATAATTATGAAACTTTGGGACAAAGGCTATTCAATAGATAAAAAAATAGAACAATTTACTGTTGGTAACGACAGAGAAATTGATATGCATATTGCTAAATATGATGTGCAAGCATCCTTAGCTCACGCTATTATGCTGGAATCTATAGAAATAATAACAACTGAAGAGTTAGAGCAATTAAAAATAGAGCTTAACAAGCTGTTAAATCAGATACAACAAGGTGATTTTGTAATTGAAGACCAATTTGAAGATGTACATTCTAAAATTGAATTTGAATTGACCAAACAATTAGGAGTCGTTGGAAAAAAAATTCACACAGCACGCTCCAGAAACGATCAGGTTTTAGTAGCACTTCAATTATATTACAAAGAAAATTTAGATGTTGTTAATGCAAAAATCAAAACTCTTTTTAATACACTTTTAACTTTAGCTGAAACACATAAAAACAGTTTGCTTCCAGGATATACACATTTACAGGTTGCAATGCCATCATCGTTCGGATTATGGTTTTCTGCCTATGCAGAAGTGTTAATTGACGATGTGCATGTGTTGCAGGCAGTTTCTAAAATAGTGGACCAAAATCCGTTAGGATCTGCAGCTGGGTACGGTAGTTCGTTTCCTATAGATAGAAAAAAAACAACTAAGGAATTACACTTTTCAACTTTAAAATACAATGTGGTTGCAGCACAGTTAAGTAGAGGAAAAAACGAACGAGCTATTGCCAATGCTTTAGGTGGTTTATGTAATACCTTAGGTAGATTTGCTATGGATATTTGTTTATATATGAGTCAAAATTTTGAATTTATAACCTTTCCAGACATACTCACGACAGGAAGTAGTATTATGCCACATAAAAAAAACCCAGATGTATTTGAACTTATTAGAGGAAAGTGTAATAAAATTCAAGCTTTACATGCCGAAATGCTACTAGTTACCAATAATTTACCAAGTGGTTACCATAGAGATTTTCAATTGTTAAAAGAAAATATCATCAATGCTTTTGTAGATGTAAAAGACATTTTAGATATTTTTAATTATGCCATACAGCAAGTAATTGTAAAGGACATAGATTTAAATGATGAAAAATACCAATATCTATTTACGGTAGATAGTATAAATAATCTAGTAATAGAAGGGCAATCCTTTAGAGATGCATATCAAACTGTTAGTGGTCAAATACAGGCTGAAACTTATAAGCCTGATTTTGGTAAAAAGCATTCTCATATTGGCAGTATGCATAATTTGTGTTTAAATGAGATTGAAAGGAAGTTTCCAAAATAATTTTTTGACGACGACCTAAATGACAAACCACACTTGTTTCAGTTTTTGGTGTAAGTCTTTCTTTTTGTGTTATTCGATTTTTTTAAAATCAAACACATTAATTAATAAGGAAAATTTTATACAAATTTGTATCTTAATACATTAATTATAACAATTCATTTATGAGGTTTAAATACGCTCTTGTCGTCATACTTTTATTTTTTATTTCATGCGTTCAAAACAAAAAATCGCCTTCAAAAAAAAATAAAACGGAGTTTATAAATTTGTTTAGTTCTGATATGGACGACAATGTTTCCTGTTATAGAATCCCTTCAATTATTACAGCACTTAATGGCGATATTATTACCACAATTGACGAAAGAGTCCCTTCTTGTGGCGATTTAAAATGGAGCAATGATATTAATATTGTCATGCGTAGAAGTGAGGATAATGGTAAAACTTGGTCCGAAATTCAAAGTATTGTTGATTATCCCATTGGCGAATCTGCCTCAGACCCATCCATGATTTTAGATAAAACTACAGGCGAAATTTTTCTTTTCTTCAATTATATGAATCTAGACACCGAGAAAGATGTCTATTATTTAAAAATGATATCGAGTAAAGACAATGGCAAGTCTTGGTCTGCACCAATCGACATAACCTCTCAAATCACGAAGCCAGAATGGAAAAATGATTTTAAATTTATTACGTCTGGAAGAGGTATTCAAACAAAATCAGGCGCATTAATCCATACACTCGTAAATCTGGAAAACGGTTTGCATCTTTTTAAAAGCATTGACTATGGCAAAAATTGGAGTTTAATAGATACGCCAATTAAACCTGCAGATGAATCTAAAGTAATGCAACTTAGCGATGGTTCGCTAATGATTAATAGCAGGGTAAATGGTGCTGGAGCTAGATATATACACAAATCTACCAACGATGGCGAAACGTGGACATCTAAAATGGACACACAATTAACTGACCCTGCTTGTAATGCTAGCTTAATTCGGTACAGTTTAAAAAGTGAAGGCTCAGATAAGGACAGGTTGATTTTCTCCAACCTAAACTCTAAAGATGCACGAGAAAACTTAACAATTAGAATAAGTTACGACGAAGGCGAAACTTGGAGCAAGGGCAAGACTATATATGCTGGGAAAGCAGCTTATTCTTCGATGACAGTTCTTGAAAATGGAGATATAGGCTTGTTTTTTGAAAAGGACGTTTATAAAGAAAACGTTTTTGTAAGTTTCTCGCTAGAATGGCTAACAGATGGAAAAGACATTATAAACTAGATAATAATGTTAAAAAATTCATTTCCGCTCATTATTTTGGTATTAATGATTTCTTGTAACACAAGGGATAATCATGTAAACCATAATACAAAAGCACCAATAATGGGTTGGGCTAGTTGGAATAATTAGTCATTGACTTTACCAACGTTAGATTCTGATAATTTTGCTAATGATAATGCAGTAATTGCCATTACTAAATCTCTTACTGCAACATCTACATAAGTCCAACTAAAAATTAAAGTCAATGCAATTGCTACTAACCAAGCAGAAACCACATAAGCACCAATTTTTGTTTTTGTTAAAACAAGAACACCAGCCACAATCTCTATAACACCAACTATCATCATAAATGCAGAAGGTTCAAAAGGAAGTATTCCAGCAAAACCTTCAGAAATATATTGAGACCAATCTGTCAAAATGTTTGTGAATTTGTCTAATCCAGCAACTATTGGCACTAAACCAAAAGTGTACTTTAAGATGTTTTTTACTAATTGTACATTTGAATTCATAATTTTATTTTTTAGATATTTTAAATTTCTTACACTCTTTTGATTGCAGATTTTAAAAAAGGATACAAAATTTTGTAACTTTTTTTAAAGTTTTTTATCTAAAGTAAAAGACACAATAAAATGGAAGCAATAAACATCAATGATTTTAACAATCATAAAATAAAGGAGAGTGAAGTAATTAAACGGATTCTAAGTGGAGAAAAGGAACTTTATGAAATATTAGTAAAACGTAACAATCAAAAACTATACAGAATAATTAGGAGTTACATAAAAGATGATACGGAAATAGAAGATATAATGCAAGACAGTTATGTAAAAGCCTTCACTAAATTGTATCAATTTAAATTAGATTCAACTTTTTCTACTTGGCTTATTCGCATAGGAATAAACGAATCTTTAGCACGTTTAAGCAAAAAAAGAAAATTATATCACTTAAACGAACAATCGGAAAATTTAAGAAGCAATACAATTTTAGAAATTCCAGATAGTCAACAACTAAATCCGCAGGACAAAATGATACGGAATGAAGCAAAACAAATATTGGAAAATGCAATTGATAATTTAGATATAAAATACAAGACAGTCTATATTATGAAAGAAGTGGAAGAAATGAGTCTAAAAGAGATTTCTATTGCTCTAGATTTAACTGTAGCCAATGTAAAGGTGCGTCTGCATAGGTCAAAAGAAATGCTAAAAAATATACTTTATGAAGTTGCAAATGACAAAAATATCTTTGAATTTGGTTTCAGCAGATGTGACAGAATAACGGCAAACGTTATGAAACGAATAAAATAACTCTAGGTTTTAAACACTCTAACTAAAAAATAAAGCACAACATTTTAAAAAAAATCATTAAAAATTTGCATAGTTAGGAATCCTTACTATATTTGTAAAAGCAATAACGCTTTAATCTAAAAATAATAATAAAATGAGTAAATCAATTTTCTATCACGCAGGATGTCCAGTTTGTGTTAGTGCAGAACACGACATCGTTAATTTAGTAGGAGCAGATAACGTTGAAGTTGTAAACATCGGCGAAGACCGAACAAGAATATCTGAAGCAGAAAAAGCAGGAGTAAACTCTGTTCCAGCATTAGTTACGCCAAACGGAAACACATTGCATATCAACTTTGGTGCTTCTATGGCAGACGTAAAAGGCTAATTTTTTTAAACCATAAAGTTAGGATTCCTAATCAAAAAAAAGAATCCTAACTTCTAAAAAACAAAAAAGATGAAATCAATATTATTATTACTAACAGCAACGTTTCTTTTAAACACAACAAGTTCTTGTGCCCAAGATAGCGAATATAAAAATGACAATTTCAAAATTAATGAAGTTAGTGTAACACACAAATCCGATTTAGCAGTTACTATTTGGGAAATAGCTGTAGATGGGACAGCAGGAAAAACAACACCAACTAAAGTTGGTCAACTTGATGGAGCACCAGTATTAGGTTATGTGTTTCCAACAAGTTTAAAGCCAACAGATGTAGGTTTTAATCAAACAGATGGTATTGTAGCATTAGCTCTAACATCTCATCCAGACTTTGATGATACTCCTCTTTGGGATGAAAATAATGACAACGACTATGCTAATGATGGTATAATTTGGCATCCACATTGGGTCATTCTTCACGAGGATAAACGAGTTGCAGGTGGTCTTTCAGTAAAACAGTTTAAAAAGGCTGATAAAACAGTAGTGTTACCACCGACTAATCCAGGAATGCCAATGTATATGGATTCACCAGGTTATCCTGTGACTACTAAAAGCAACACCATAAAAGTTGTAGTACCTGATTATAGAATGAATAACAAAACGGATTTTAACTATGATGGTGTAACAGCATTTATGAAAGTAAACACAAGTGATGAGAATTTGCCAATGTTAGGAGTTTATGATGTTTTTAGCGTTGCAAGTGGAGATTTATCTTTACCTTACAGTGTAAAAGAAAATTAAAAATATATGGATTCTTGGTTAGAAACTTTATTTGTAAAAACACCTCAGGATGGTTTTGAACTTGCTATAAAACTAGCTAGAATGGGTGTGAAATATACACAGCCAGATATGGAAAAGCTAAAAAAAGGTAGAGCGCAATATGCAGATGATGCTCAATTTTTAATTGCAGCTTCACAAGTTATTGCGATACATTACCAAACCATTGCAAAAGCAAACAATTATTGGAAAACTTAACACAAATTTATTATGAAAATAGCAGTTTGGGACACATATGTAAAAAGAAAAGATGGAAATATTATGCATTTTGATATTCTCGTTCCTGATAACGTAATCAATGAACAAACCATATTTAATTTTGGAAAAGATTACTTAAAAACAAAATCTTTTGAAACAGAGCAATTGACTTCAAATGAATGTCGCTTGTGTCATATTGAACAGGCAACAGAAGAAATAGTTTTATCAATTGAAAATCAAGGCTATTTTATAATAGAAATGGAAAATTGTAATTAATTTAATTAGGATTACTAACTTTGCCTGTCGAACAAATTTCGACAGGCTTTTTTATGAAGGAAAGTACATTTAACCCAGAACAACAAGAAAAGGACATTTCGAGTAAAATCGTAGCAGGATTAGAGCGCGTTTCTGAAGTATTTAAGGTCTTGCTATGGGAAAAAGCGAAGCACGTTGCTTTAAGCCCAATTCAAATACAGATTCTTATTTTTATAGCATTTCACAAACAAAATTTGTGTAATGTTAGCCACTTAGCCAAAGAGTTTAATGTCACAAAACCAACGGTAAGTGATGCTATTAGAGTTTTGGACAAGAAAGGGTTGATTGTAAAAGATTTTTCATCACCAGATAGCCGAAGTTATTCCATAGCATTATCAGATTTAGGAAATGACATTGTATCTCAAACCTATGATTTTTCTAATCCTTTAAAAAAACAAGTTGATGGCTTTTCTCAATTGGAGTTGGAAAGTTTATTCAGCACTTTAAATCAGCTCATTTACAAATTAAACCGCAACGGAATTTTAAGCGTTCAAAGAACGTGTTATGGATGTAAATTTTATGAAAAGAACATGGATAATGATTTTTGCAACTTATTGCAAAAAAAATTATTGAGCGAAGAAATTAGGTTGGACTGCCCAGACTATGAAGAAAAAATATAAGCCAGACTTGTTTCAGCTTTTGAAATAAAGTATTTTGATATTTCCTTTTAGTTTTAACAATATTTTTTAGTTATTTTCTTTAGTATATTAGTTTGCATCTAATTAATTATATAAAATGAAAGTATTATCGAAAGGTCAATATTATGGTTCAATGAATTTTGAACAAGAAATTAATGGCATTATTCTTTCGGAATATGATTATTCAGCATCTAAAACAGAATGGCATTACCATGAGAACCCTTATTTAATGTATGTTTTAGGCGGGGATTTGTTTGATATAAATAAAAAAAATAAAACGGGATGTAGTGCAGGGAATTTATTACTCCATAATTGGGATGAGCCACATTTTAATGAAAAACATTCATCATACTCAAGAGGTTTTCATGTTGAGTTTGAACGTAGTTGGTTTAAACAAAAACAATTAGATATAAATCTCTGGGAAGGTAGTCAGCTCATAAAAAACCCAAAATCACATCATTTATTAGCCAAAATATATTTTGAGTTTAAATGTCAGGATATTTATTCTAATATATCTATAGAGTTATTATTGTTTCAATTATGTGAAAGTATTGAATCTGAAAAAGCAATTGTTAGTAAAGATGAGCCACAATGGATGAACGCTTTAAGAGAAATTCTTCATCAGAATAATCAAAACCTCTCACTAAATCATCTTTCTAATATTTTAGGAGTACATCCAGCACATTTATCAAGAGCTGTGCCTAAATATTTAAAAACCACTCTTGGTGATTATGCAAGGCAGCAAAAAATTAAAATAGCTTTAGTTTTTTTATTAAACTCTAAATTATCATTAACCGAAATTGCTTATGCTTCAGGTTTTTCAGATCAAAGCCATTTCATTAGGGTTTTTAAAATGTATATTGGTTTAACGCCAAGTCAATTCAGAAATAAAAAATAGATGTTAATTTCATTCTATTTTGAATATTTTTAATGGATTACTTTTGAATTATACTAAAACTCAAAACATGTTTAAATACTTATCGCTTATTGCATTTCTTTGTGTATCTATATTTTCAAGTTGTGCACAACAAGATATTAAGGATTATCAAGGGAATTGGGAAGGTACTTTGCCAAACAACAATAGTTTCAATTTTGAGATAATAATTGAAGATTTAAAATCTAATACTTATAATCTAACTATTGCTAATAATAAAACTTCAATAAATAAAAAGATAATTTCTAATAGTAAAAGTAGAATTAAATTTAGTTTAGATGAAAACACTCACTTTGACTTCTTATTTAATGATGATGCTACTCAATTATCTGGATTTATTACTTCAGGAATATTAATGTATCACGTTAGCTTGAAACGACATCAGAACTTATTTAAGGGTGTTTGGAACCCTTTCATGGTTGATAGTTTACAATCTAAATCTGTTTTTTTGAGTGTTGAAAATAATGAAGACGGCAGTTTCGCAACGTATCCTTTTTTTGGCGATCAAAGGTTTACAGGCACTTGGGCAGGTGAATTCACTAAAAAAGATGATATAATATTTTTCCGTGATTACAAAACAGGAATCAAGTTTAAGGCAACACTATTAACAAATAAAATTCAATTGGAAATTCTATTATCTGAAAGGACAATTGCTGTCACAAATTTGATGCGCTCTGATGTTGATTTGTCATTAATAGGCTCAGATGGCCCTCAAAATCAAAATATCAAAAGACCAACACAATTAGATGATGGATGGATTACGGCAAACATTAAAGAATTTGGAATTAAGCCTGAATTTTTAATTAAAATGATTGACAGTATTAACGGCAAATCTTTCGTTAACACACATAGTACTCTAATTGCGAAAAAAGGTAAATTAATATTTGAATCTTACTTTGATGGATATAACTCTAACATCCCTCATGATCAGCGTTCAGCTTCAAAAAGCATTGCGTCAGCAATGATGGGTATTGCTATTGATGATAAAATTATAGATAACGTAAACAAAAGCCTTTATGATTTTATTCCTGAAGCGTATCAACAAACTAAAGATTCTCAAAAATCTAAAATCAGAATAAAAGATTTGCTAACTATGAGTTCTGGTTTAGATGCCATAGATTTTGGTATTGATAGAAACTCGGCTGCTTCTGAAGGTAGTTATCAAAACTCAAATGATTGGTTGAAAACTGTTTTGGAAGCATCAATGATATATAAACCAGGAACTCATGCTAATTATGGATCTGCAAACCCATTTTTACTTGGTGTTATTTTGAATGAAAGCTTAGAAAAACCTTTGGAGTTGTATATGGATCAAAAACTTTTGTCCCCACTTGGTATTACAAATTATATAATTCAAACTGAAAATACAGCATCTACGCCTTATTTTGGTGGAGGTATGTATTTAACTCCTAGAGATATGCTGAAATTTGGGCAATTGTATTTAAACAAGGGTAATTGGAAAGGAGAACAAGTCATTTCGGAAAATTGGGTTAGTGAATCTTTTAAAAAATACTTAAAGCTGGAAAATACTAATGATAAAAATGAATATGGTTATTTATGGTGGCACAAAACTTATACAATAGGAGGTAAAGAAATTAAATCCATTGAAGCTAGAGGAGCTGGAGGTCAATATATATTTGTTATTCCAGAATTAGAATCAGTAGTTGTTATAACTTCTGGAAATTATAGAAATGGAAATTCTCAACAACCAGAAAAAATATTAGAAGAGTATATACTTCCAGCAATTATTAATTGAAAGGAAAAATTAATAGCCAAAAACTACACTTCTAAGAGTGCAATTCTAAATCCAACAAATTTAGTTTCAAATACAGCTTGTATCAATAATATAGCCAAACGATTTACAACCCTTAATTACCAAAATGAAACTTCATAATTTTTATGGTGATTATCTTAATGATAAGCCAGACTTGTTTCAGTTTTTGGTGTGATTTATCATCACATATTTTATTTAGATATTTCTTAAAATTATATTAAAATAAAAAGTTCACTTTTTTAGTGAACTTTTTTTGACATATTATTTGTATATTTGCAATATGATAATCAATAAAAATGGAAATTGTTTTCGAGAAAGATTACTTGAGAGAATTATACGAGAATGGAAAATCTCGAAGTAAAAAGCATAGGTTTCAACCTAATGTGATTAAAAAGTATACACAGACAATAGATAAATTAAGAGTTGCAAATAGCACAGAAGAACTGTACCCAATCAAAAGCTTAAACTACGAAAAACTTATTGGAAATAAGAATGGGCTGGAATCTGTACGAGTCGATAATAAATATCGAATAGAGTTTATCAGTTCAGTTGAAGGTGAAGAACTTGATACTATTACAATTTGCTCAATTATTGAGTTAAGTAATCATTATAAGTAGAAAACAAACGAAGAACAATGGCAACGCAAAAAAGAACATTAATACCTGCACAAGCAACTCATCCAGGAGTTTTAATAAAAGATGAGTTAGATGCTACACCAGATTTAAACCAAAGAACTTTGGCAAAAGAATTAGGTGTACATCCTTCATTTTTAAATGAGATAATCAAAGGTAAAAGACCTGTGACAGCTGATATTGCAATACTGTTAGAGAAATCTTTGGGTATTTCAGCTGATTATTGGATGAAATTTCAATCACAATATGAGATTGACAAAGCTCGTGTAAAACAAAAGAATATTAAAAAGTTGAGAAATATCGAGATTTGGAGTATCATTAGAGAATACGTACCAGTAAGATATTTTAAAAAGCACAATTATTTGATTGATGAATTGGAGGCTGATATAAAAAAAGTTAAAGAAATCTATGATGTCGAAACTGTAGATGATTTAGTTACGTCCTTCTCAAAGGATAAATTTGCTTACTATCGTAAGTCGGAAAAACTAAAAATTGATGACAAAAATATGTTTGCGTGGAGTTCATTAGCTCAATATGAGGCAAGAAATCAGAATGCAAATACATTTAATTTTGATAATCTTACTCAATTAAGTATTAATTTGAATAATTTGTTTTATCAGAATAATGATACTATAAATAGAGTTCAAACCTTACTGAATCAGTTTGGGGTTAAAATGTTATTAATCGATAAGCTAGAAAAAACGCCTATTGATGGATTTTCATTTTGGTCTAATAGAAATCCAGTTATAGCATTGACATTGAGACACAATAGAATTGATAATTTTGCTTTTACAGTTATGCATGAAATTGGACATATAGACTTGCATTTAAGAAATGATAGAAATAGAAAGTTTATGGATTTGACAAAAAAGCAGAACTTGAGTGAATGTGAGAAAGAAGCTGATAATTATGCTCAAAAATCACTTATTCCAAAAACAATATGGCAAGAGATTTTAGACAATCATTTACCCTTAAATGATGATAAAATTATTTCACTAGGAAATAATTATGGAATAAATCCAGCTATTTTATTGGGTCGTGTATGCTATGAAATGAATTATTATGCAATGAGAACGAAAATTGACAAAAAATTAAAATAAATTCTCATAAACTAAGGTTTAATTATTGACAGATATTTAGGTGAAATTAAAAAAACGCACTCCTAAGAGTGCGCTTCTACATCCAACAAATTTAATTTCAATTAACCATCAATTTACTATCAAATAATCGTGGATTGTCCTAAGTGTATATTTGTAAAGTTTAGATTAGTATCATTTGGATTGGTAATATAATCCTCAATAAAATCACCTACTTTATCTGTAGTCACATTATCGTATTTGGTATTTAAATCTGGTGTTGTAATATGCAGTTTTAATGATTTTTCAACAGCATTTCGTATCATGTCAGCTTCTTTGTTCAATTTAAAATGGTCTAACAACATGGCAGCCGACAAAATAGAAGCAATTGGGTTGGCAATTCCTTTTCCTGTGGCTTGAGGATACGAGCCATGAATAGGCTCAAACATTGCAAATTTGTCTCCAACCGAAGCAGAAGCTAATAAACCAATAGAGCCTCCAATAACACTAGCTTCGTCACTTATAATATCACCAAACATGTTTTCTGTTAAAATCACATCAAACTGTTTTGGGTTCAATATCATTTGCATAGCAGCATTATCAACAAATAAGAAATCTAATTCTACATCTTTATAATTTTTAGCAACTTCTGTGACTACTTTTCTCCATAAACGAGAGCTCTCCAATACATTCGCTTTGTCGACCAAAGTCACTTTATGTTTTCTGGTTTGTGCTGCTTTAAAAGCCAAATGTGAAATGCGCTCAATTTCTTCACGAGAATATTCACATAAATCTGAAGCCACATTACCATCATCGCTTAGGTGTTTTTTACCAAAGTAGATGCCTCCTGTGAGTTCGCGATAAATACTAATATCTGTGCCTTTTATAATGTGTTCTTTTAAAGGCGATTTATCAATAAGTGTTTCATAGGCTTTTACAGGTCTAATGTTTGCATAAAGACCTAATGATTTGCGTAAACGCAATAAGCCTTGTTCTGGACGTACTTTTGCCGAAGGGTCATTATCATACTTTGGGTCACCAATGGCACCAAATAAAATAGCATCAGTCGCTTCACATACATCTAAAGTCTCTTCTGGTAAAGGGTTTCCAGTTTTATCAATGGCAATAGCACCAACTGATGCATAAGTAAATGTAAATGTATGGTCAAACTCCATAGCAATAGCTTTCAAGGCTTTTATAGCTTGATTGGTAACTTCTGGACCAATTCCATCACCTGGTAAAACAGCAATATTTAGTTTCATAGTATTTCCTGCGAAAGCAGTTCCGATTCTTCGGAATCATCCTGCTTACTAATTTTTTTGTTTTTTATTATTTTGTGTCATTGCGATGCTGACACTTTTTGTCAGCAGTGGCAATCTTTTGCTTTTGAACTTAAATTTAAAAGATTACTTCGTCCTTCCACTCCTCGTAATGACGTATGCTAATATATTTTTTCAGCTTCAAAAGCTTCAATTTGTTCTTTCTTGCTCAATAAATAGTCTATGTCGTCATAACCATTTATCATGCATGTTTTTTTATAAGGGTCTATATCAAATGATTCTGATACATCAGAATTTGAAATAGAAATAGTTTGATTTTCTAAGTTAACTTCAATTAAAGTTTCAGGATGTGCTTCCACAGTTTGAAGAAGTGATTTCAAAAAACCTTCTGATACCTGAACAGGAAGTAAACCATTGTTTAAGGCATTGCCTTTAAAGATATCAGCAAAAAAGCTAGATACAATGACTTTAAAGCCATAGCCAACTAAAGCCCAAGCTGCGTGTTCACGACTGGAACCACAGCCAAAATTATCTCCAGCAACTAAAATGCTACCTGAATATGTTGGATTGTTTAAGCTAAAATCATTGTTGATGTTTCCATGTTTATCAAAACGCCAATCTCTAAATACATTATCACCAAACCCTTGCTTGTCGGTCGCTTTTAAAAAGCGCGCAGGAATTATTTGGTCTGTATCGACATTTTCAATGGCTAATGGAATAGCTCTCGATGTAAGTGTTGTGAATTTTTCCATAACATTTCCTGCGAAGGCAGGAATCTCTTTTTATTTTGTCAGGTCGAGCGCAGTCGAGACCTAATTGTTATTGATTTTTATTAATGAGACCTTACGACTGCGCTCAAGGTGACATTCGTTTCATTTATTTCTTTTGTTACGTCTACTATTTTTCCAGCAACAGCAGTTGCTGCTGCAACTAGAGGGCTTGCTAATATAGTTCTTGAGCCTTGCCCTTGTCTGCCTTCAAAATTTCGATTTGATGTTGATACACAATATTCTCCTTGCGGAATTTTATCATCGTTCATAGCCAAACATGCTGAACAACCAGGTTGTCGCAATTCAAATCCAGCATCTTCAAAAATGTCATTTAAACCTTCATTGATAATTTGAGCTTCTACTTGTTTACTTCCTGGAACTAACCAAGCTGTGACATTTTGTGCCTTTTGTTTTCCTTTAATAAAGTTAGCTGCAACTCTAAAATCTTCAATTCTGGAGTTAGTACAGCTACCAATAAACACAAAATTTATTGGTTTATTGATTAAAGATTCGCCAGCTTTAAAATTCATGTATTCCAATGATTTTTTAAAGGATGAATTATCATCCACAGGAATAGTTTCAGAAATTTTAATTCCCATGCCAGGATTGGTTCCATAAGTTACCATTGGTTCGATGTCTTCAGCATCGAAATGATATTCTTTGTCAAAAGCAGCATCAGGATCCGTTGGAAGTGTCTTCCAATAGGCAACTTTTTTCTCAAAGTCATCACCTTTTGGTGCAAATTCTCGACCTTTTACATACTCAAAAGTCGTTTCGTCTGGAGCAATCATGCCGCCTCGAGCTCCCATTTCAATACTCATATTACAAACCGTCATACGACCCTCCATACTCATGTTTTCAAATACATCACCTGCATATTCACAGAAATAACCTGTACCTGAATTTGTACCCAATTTTGAAATGATATATAAAATCACATCTTTAGGTAATACACCATTTTTAAGTGTCCCATTAACGGTTACTCTTAAACTTTTGGGTTTGGTTAACAATAAACACTGACTAGCAAATACTTGAGCTACTTGGCTTGTGCCAATTCCAAAGGCAATAGTTCCAAATGCACCATGTGTTGAGGTATGACTATCACCACAAACCATGGTCATTCCTGGTTGAGTAATTCCCAATTCTGGAGCCATAACGTGTACAATACCATTGTATTTGTGCCCTAGTTCGTAAAGTGTAATATTGTTTTTAGCACAATTTGTAGATAGTTGTTCTAACTGCTTTCTTGATAACTCATCCTTAATAGGTAAATCCTGATTTAAGGTTGGTGTATTATGGTCGGCAGTTGCCACAATTTGATTTGGTCTAAAAACAGGAATTCCGCGAGCTTCTAATTCGTTAAATGCTTGCGGACTTGTTACTTCGTGTATTAAATGTTTATCTATATATAAAATTTGTGGTCCATTTTGGACCGAATCGACGACATGTGCATCCCAAACTTTGTCAAATAATGTTTTTTTAGTTGTCATTTATTAATAATCAATTATCATTTAGCTTTCAAACTGTAAATAAATATGTGCTGTAATTAATCTGCCAAATGCCTATTATAGGCTTAAGCTGAAATAATTTCTCTATAAATTTTGCTTGTTTCAATAATTTGATGAATATCACTATCATTGATTTCTTTCTTTTTATCTGCAAACGTTAAGAAATTTGCATACACATCATCTAGTTGTAATTTGGTTAATTCATAACCAACATTTTTTGCTCTATATGCTAAAGCAGCACGACCACTTCTTGCTGTTAATACAATTGCAGATTCAGTAACGCCAACTTCTTTAGGGTCAATTATCTCATAAGTTTCACGATTCTTAATCACACCATCTTGATGTATTCCAGAGCTGTGTGCAAATGCATTGGCGCCAACAATAGCTTTGTTTGGTTGCGTATAAATTCCCATACTATCAGACACTAATTGGCTTATGCCATAAAGCATTTCCGTTTGAATATTTGTATCTAAATTCAAATAAGGGTGTTGTTTTAATATCATTACAACTTCTTCTAAAGCTGTGTTTCCAGCTCGTTCGCCAATACCATTAATGGTGCATTCAATTTGACGAGCACCATTGATGACACCTTCAATAGAATTGGCTGTTGCTAAGCCTAAATCGTTATGACAGTGACAAGATAAAATCGCTTTTTCAATACCTTTTACATTTTCTTTTAAGTACTTAATTTTTGCGCCATATTCATGCGGTAGGCAGTAGCCTGTAGTGTCAGGAATGTTTAATACAGTTGCTCCAGCTTTAATAGCTGCTTCGCAAACACGAGCTAAATAGTCGTTGTCTGTACGTCCTGCATCTTCTGCATAAAACTCCACATCTTCAACAAACGACTTTGCATAACTCACAGCTGCATAGGCGCGCTCAATGATGTCTTCACGATTGGTTTTAAATTTGTGAATAATGTGAGAATCAGAAGTTCCAATTCCAGTATGTATTCTTGGGTTCTTGGCATATTTAAGTGCTTCGGCTGCAACTTTTATATCATTTTCTACCGAACGTGTGAGTCCACAAACCGTTGCATTTTTTACTGTTTTGGAAATTTCTTCAACCGATTTAAAATCACCTGGGCTTGATACTGGAAAACCAGCTTCAATCACGTCCACACCTAATGAATCTAATTGTTCTGCAATAATTACTTTTTGTTCAGTATTTAATTTGCAACCAGGAACTTGTTCGCCATCTCTGAGGGTTGTATCAAAAATTTGTACTTGAGAATTCGACATTTCTTTTAATATATTTTCGTATTGTATTACGAATTTATATTTTGGATTATTCAAAGAGTTAATTGTCAATCTATTAATTACGATGCCAAAGCAATTTTAAGTAGATTTAACATGTTGAATAACAGCTTTTTGAGTAGATAATCTGTACTATGACTAAAGAGCAAAAAGATAACCTATTTATATTAGTGAAGTCGCTGTCTAAATCTGAAAAAAGACAATTCAAACTATATGTTGGTCGTTTAGGAGTCAATGAAGATTCAAAATTTTTGTTGCTGTTTAATGTTTTGGATAAAATGAATGTGTATGAAGAACAAGTGATTTTAAAAAAAGGCATTGTAAAAAAGCAACAGTTGTCAAACCTAAAAGCACATCTCTATAAGCAGATTTTAATTAGTTTAAGACTTAATCCTTCACATCAAAATATTCGTGTTCAAATTCGCGAACAATTGGATTTTGCAACAATTTTATATCACAAAGGACTTTACAAACAGAGTTTGAAAATTCTTGATAAAGCAAAAACATTGGCGCTGAATTATGAAGAAAAAAACATAGCCTATGAAATTTTAGAACTCGAAAAAATTATTGAATCTCAATATATTACAAGAAGTATTAGTAATCGTGCGGATGAATTGACCATTCAAGCAAAAGAGTTGAATACACAAAATATTCTAGCCAGTAAACTCTCTAATTTGTCATTGCAACTCTATGGATTGTTTCTTAAAACGGGTTACGTAAAAAATGATGAAGAGTATAAAAATGTCACGAATTATTTTAATGCAAGATTACCTAAATATGAGATTAAAGATTTAGGATTTCGAGAGAAGTTGTGGTTGTATCAATCGTATTTATGGTATAGCTTTTTGGTGCAGGATTTTTTGTCGTGTTATAGATATTCACGAAAGTGGGTGGATTTGTTTTATGACAACCCAGAAATGATAAAACTAAATCCAGTATTTTTTCTAAGAGGTAATCAGTACTTATTGGAAGCTTTATTTTTTATTAGGCATCATGATAAATTTAAAGATGCCCTCAATAAATTAGAGACTATAACTCAAGAAAAATGGTTTCCAAAAGATGATAATGTTGAGAGTTTAACCTTTTTGTATGTGTATTCTAATAAATTCAATTTACACTTTATGGAAGGCACTTTTCGTGAAGGATTACCATTAGTAAATGAAACTTTAGAAGGCTTAAAGAAACATAAAAGTAGAATAGATGAGCATCATATTATGGTGTTTTATTATAAAATTGCCAGTCTTTATTTTGGGATTGGAGAAAATAAAAATTGTATTGAATTTTTAGATAAAATCATCAGCAATAAATCGCTTACAATGCGTGAAGATTTATTGTGTTTTTCAAGAGTCTTAAATTTAGTTGCTCATTACGAAGCTGGATTAGATTATAATTTAGATGCGCTTATTAGAAGTACTTATAAGTTTTTAATTAGAATGGAAGACTTGTACGAAGTGCAAAAAGAAATGATAAAATTTTTAAGAAATTTAGGAGATATTTTTCCAAATCAATTACGCGGTGAGTTTATAAAACTTCATAAAAAATTAAAAACTTATGAAGACCATCCTTATGAAAGTCGTGCATTTTTATACTTAGATGTTATTTCATGGCTGGAGAGCAAAATAGAAAATAAATCGGTAGATTTGATTATTAGAGAAAAATTTAAAGCAAAAAACAAAATAATTTAAATTTTACCGAAAAATATTTGGTTATTAAATATTTCTTTCTGAATATTTGTGCTCACAAAGTTCAAAAACTTACTGAAATGTTATCAAGAAAGGTGGAGGGATTAGACCCCGTGAAGCCTTAGCAACCCTTTAGCAATAAAGAAGGTGCTAAATTCTACTTGAAGAAGCGATTCATTTATCGACAATTCGGATAGATAACTTAAACGTAATTACTCATCTGTAATTACGTATTTTCTTATAACATTTTTCTATTAGGAATGCTTCAAAAGAAGCTTATTTGACTTTTGTTTTAATTATTTATTAACTCAAAAAACTAGAAAAATGAGTGCACAAAAATTTGCAACTAAAGCGTTGCATTCTGGACATGATGTCCAATCCAATGGAGGAACAAGAGCAGTTCCTATTTATCAATCAACCGCCTATGTGTTTAATGATTCTAATCATGCAGCAAATTTGTTTGCTTTAGCAGAGCCAGGAAACATTTACACACGAATCAACAATCCCACAAACGATGTTTTAGAGCAGCGTTTAGCAGCTCTCGAAGGTGGAATTGCTGCTGTAGTAACAGCTTCAGGAACATCTGCAATCGCAACGTCATTATTAACCTTGCTAAAAGCAGGAGATCATATTGTTGCATCTAATAGTTTGTATGGAGGAACATACAATTTATTAAGTGTAACCTTACCAAGACACGGTATTACAACAACATTTGTAGATCCTTCTAATCCGGAAAATTTTAGTGAAGCAGCACAAGAAAATACTAGAGCTTTCTTTGCAGAATCGCTTGGTAATCCAAAGCTAGATGTCTTAGATCTTAAAGCAATTTCAAAAGAGTCGAAAGATTATAAAGTGCCTTTTATAGTCGATAATACAGTAGCAACTCCATATTTATTAAACCCTATAGAGTATGGAGCTAATATTGTAATTCACTCATTAACAAAATATATAAATGGCAATGGTACAGCATTAGGAGGTGTTATTATTGATGCAGGAACTTTTGATTGGACCAATGGCAAATTCCCAGAATTTACAGAACCTTCAGCTGGGTATCATGGCTTAATCTACAGTGAAGCATTGGAAGCTGCTGCTTTTATTGCTAAAGTTAGAATTGAAGGACTTCGTGATTATGGTGGCGCATTAAGTCCTTTTAATGCATTTCAAATACTTCAAGGATTAGAAACATTAGAATTGCGTATTAAAAAGCACAGTGAAAACGCTTTGGAATTAGCAAAATGGCTTCAAAAACAAGAAGATGTTGTTTGGGTAAATTATCCAGGATTAGAAAGCAGCCCTTATAAAATTTTAGCAGAAAAATACTTACCTAATGGACAAAGTGGCATTGTAACTTTTGGTGTAAAAGGAGGGTATGATTCGGCCAAGACAATTGCAGATTCAACGAAAATATTTTCATTGTTAGCAAATATAGGAGATACAAAATCACTCATTATTCATCCAGCTAGTACAACACATCAACAATTAAGTGATGAGGCTCAAGAATCTACAGGTGTAACTAAAGATTTGATTCGACTTTCGGTTGGGATTGAAAGTATTGATGATCTAAAAGCAGACCTAATTGAAGCTTTTAAGGCAGTAAAAAATAATGTATTACAAGAATAAATAAATATAGTTTAGTAAGTAGTAAGAGTATCATATTATAATGATAGGGGATATATTCTAGTACTAACAACTAAAAAAAACATAGAATGAGCGATTTAAAATTTTCAGTGTATGGTGAAAGTACATCATCAACACAATTTATAGCAAAAGCAAGACAGTTTAGGCTAATTGTAGATGAGCCAGAAGAATTAGGAGGGACTGATCAAGATGCAAACCCTGTTGAATACATTTTAGCGGGTTTAGCTGGATGCATCAACGTAGTTGGACATATTGTTGCCAAAGAATTAGGGTTTACAATCAATAAATTAAATATTGAAGTGTCTGGTAATGTTAATCCAGATAAGTTCTTGGGTCAATCAAACGATGAAAGAGCAGGATTTAAATCTATTGGATTAAATCTTATTCCAGAAACAGATGCAAACATAGTTGCTTTAACAAAATGGTTAACAATAGTTGAAGAAAGATGTCCAGTTAAAGACAATCTAAATAATAAAACACCTGTAAAATTATCGGTAGAGAAAGTTTACAATTAAAATGGGAATATTAAATTACATAAATATACCAGATTATGTAACTGGAACTGGTAAGGCAACTCCAATAAAGTTGTCTTACCAAATTTTTGGTAGAAAATTACACGATGCTCCTATTGTTTTGGTAAACCATGCCTTAACTGGAAATTCTAATGTTTCTGGAAAAAACGGATGGTGGAAGGATCTTATTGGAGAAAGTAAAGCAATTGATACTAATAAATATACAGTCTTAGCATTCAATATTCCTGGAAATGGGTTTGATGGTTTTGTAATTAAAAACTATAAAGATTTTGTAGCAAGAGACATCGCAAACATATTTCTTGAAGGTTTAAAGCAGCTGGATATAGATGAGTTGTTTGCAATTATTGGAGGTTCACTCGGTGGTGGAATAGCTTGGGAAATGGCAGTTTTAAACCCTAAAATTACTGAACATTTAATTCCTGTAGCAACAGATTGGAAATCTACTGATTGGCTTATAGCTAATTGTCAAATTCAAGAACAGTTTTTACTAAACTCTAGTAATCCAGTTCACGACGCTAGAATGCATGCGATGTTGTGTTATCGTACTCCTGAATCTTTTAAAGAACGTTTTCAGCGCTCTAAAAATGAAGAGCTAGAAATCTTTAATGTAGAGAGTTGGCTATTACATCATGGTGAAAAACTACAAGAGCGTTTTCAGCTTTCAGCTTATAAATTGATGAATCAATTATTAAAAACTATAGATGTCACAAAAAACCGTAAAGCTAATTTAAAAGTATTAGATACTATCAAATCTAAAATTCACATTATTGGTGTTGATTCAGATTTGTTTTTTACTGCTGAGGAGAATAGAGAAACTCATAAACTATTGGCTTTAACGCACCCAAATGTCACTTATAATGAAATTTCATCACTACATGGTCATGATGCATTTTTAATAGAATATAAGCAATTGGAAAAAATAATTGAAGGAATCTTTAAACCAGATTCAAAAGAAAAACGAATGAAAGTATTAAAATTTGGAGGAAAATCTTTGGCAAATGGAAAAGGTTTAGAAAAAGTTGTATCCATAATTGAAAACAAAGTAAAACAAGGAGAGCATATAGCAGTAGTTGTATCTGCAAGAGGAAACGCAACCGATGAGCTTGAGGAAATTCTATATAAAGCAGTTAAAAACCAAGCTTATAAAGAGCAGTTAGAAGTTTTTAAAGAATATCAATCTAGTATAGCTACTAACATAAATTTTTCGAAAGAATTTTCAACTTTAGATAAACTATTAGAAGGTGTTAACTTGTTACAAGATTATAGTAACAAAACCAAAGACGAACTTTTAGCACAAGGTGAACTATTGTCTATTAAGCTTCTCGAAAACTTACTAAAAGAGCGTGGAATAAATGCTAAAGCTACTGATGCAAGAACACTTATTAAAACAGATGAAAATTTTGGTCAAGCCCAACCACTAATGAGACTATCTAAAGAAAATGTTTTAAGGCATTTTAAAAAAATTAATGGGAACACAGTCAACATTATTACAGGGTTTATTGCTTCTAATGTAAAAAACGAAACAACTACTTTGGGTAGAAACGGCAGTAACTACACAGCCTCTTTATTGGCAAATTATTTAGATGCTGAAGAGTTGCAAAACTATACGCACGTAAACGGAATTTACACTGCTAACCCTGATTTAGTGTTAGATGCAAAAAAAATAGATGAATTATCCTTTAGTGAAGCTAATGAATTAGCAAATTTTGGAACAACCATTTTACACGCTAAAACCATAATTCCTTTAATAGAAAAAAACATTTCTCTTAGAATTTTAAATACCTTCAATCCAGATGAAAAAGGAACTTTAATTACCTCTCGTACAAACTCAAAAGGGATTAAATCGCTTTCGGTTATAGATAATGTAGCTTTGATAAATTTAGAAGGACGAGGTTTATTGGGAAAAGCTGGTGTGGATGCTAGAATTTTTAGAGCCTTGAGTTATTATAATATTAGTGTTAGTATCATTTCTCAAGGCTCTTCCGAAAGAGGTATAGGTTTAGTAATAGATGCTAATAAAGCATCAGAAGCTGTAATTGCTTTGGAAAGGGAATTCGAAAACGATTTTTATTCAAAAGATGTAAATAAGATTGAGATAATCGACAATGTTTCTGTAATATCAATAATTGGTCAAGACTTAAGTACATTCCATAAACCATTTAATGCACTAATAAAAAACCAAGTCGTACCACTATTATTTAACAACACAGTTACAGGTAAAAATGTAAGCTTGGTAGTAAGTAATAATCTACTGCATAAGGCTCTAAATGTTATTCACGGTGAAATATTTGGTATTTCTAAAAAAATCAACCTTGCCATTTTTGGTCATGGATTAGTTGGAGGTACATTAATGGACCAAATAATCTCATCAGCAGACGATATAGAAAAGCGTAAAGGCGTTAAGCTTAATATTTTTGCAATTGCTAACTCAAATAAAGTATTATTAAACTCTAAAGGCATAGTTAGTAACTGGAGGGAAAATGTTAGGTCTAATGGTGTTTCTTATTCGTTAGACAAAGTAATTGCTTATGCTAATCAGCATCATTTAGAAAATCTAATTGCAATTGATAATACGGCAAGCAGAGATTTTGTAAATCAATATTTGAAACTCGTAAATAATGGATTCGATTTAGTATCATCCAATAAAATAGCAAATACCATTAGTTTTGATTTTTATAAAGAACTTCGATTGCATTTAGCCAAAAACCAAAAGAGGTATTTTTATGAAACTAATGTAGGTGCTGGATTACCTTTAATTGATACAATAAAGTTATTGCATCTTTCAGGAGAAAATATTACACGAATAAGAGGTGTTTTTTCAGGGTCTTTAAGCTTTCTTTTTAATAAATTTTCTAGCGATACAAAATTGTTTTCTACAGTGTTGCAAGAGGCTGTCGATAAAGGATTTACTGAGCCAGACCCAAGGGAAGACTTATGCGGAAACGATGTGGCTAGAAAATTATTGATACTAGCAAGAGAATTAGATTTGAATAATGAGATTGATGATGTAAAAATTCAAAATCTCATTCCAGAATCATTGAGAACAGTTGAAGCTTCAGAGTTTTTAAAATCATTTGAAACTATGAATGACGAATATCAATCAATAAAAGAACAGCAAAAGCAAAATCACGTATTAAGATATATTGGAGATTTACATGGTAATCTAGCGGATGCAAATGGAGCAAGATTAGATGTAAAACTCGCGTCAGTTTCTCAAAGCTCACCATTAGGAGCTCTAAAGGGTTCAGATTCAATCTTTGAAATTTATACCGAATCTTATGGTGAGCAACCATTAGTAATTCAAGGAGCTGGTGCAGGAGCCCAAGTAACAGCAAGAGGTGTTTTTGGGGATATTTTAAGATTAGTAGACAGCAACAATTAAAATAGTTAACGTCATTCTGAAGGTGTTTCAGAATCACATAAAATTATAGTATGAGTAGTCATAAACCAGAAACAGAAGCCATAAGAACGCAGTTAGGTCGTACACAATTTATGGAGCATACAAGTCCATTGTATTTAACCTCAAGTTTTGTATTTGAAGATGCCGAAGATATGCGAGCATCTTTTTCGGAAGAAAAGCAACGTAATATTTATAGCCGTTTCTCCAATCCTAATACTTCAGAGTTTGTAGATAAAGTTTGCAAAATGGAAGGAGCCGAAGATGGATATGCTTTTGCTACTGGTATGGCAGCGGTATTCTCCACTTTAGCAGCTTTACTGGATAGTGGAGACCATATTGTGTCAGCACAATCGGTATTTGGCTCTACCCATACCTTGTTTACCAAATATTTTCCAAAATGGAATATTACTACAAGCTATTTTAAAGTTGATGAGCTTGAGACATTAGAAAGTTTTATAACTCCAAATACTAAAATACTATATGCTGAATCACCAACCAATCCAGCAGTAGATATTTTGGATTTGGAGTTTTTAGGAAACATCGCCAAAAAGCATAATCTTATTTTGGTGATTGACAATTGTTTTGCAACACCATATTTACAACAGCCTATTAAATTTGGAGCAGATATTGTAATACACTCGGCTACTAAATTAATGGATGGTCAAGGACGAGTATTAGGAGGAGTAGCAGTTGGGAAAGCTAGTTTAATTAGAGAAGTTTATTTATTTTCTCGAAATACAGGGCCAGCATTATCACCATTTAATGCATGGACATTATCTAAAAGTTTAGAAACATTAGCTGTACGTGTAGATAGGCATTGTGAAAACGCTTTAAAAGTTGCCGAATTTCTTGAGAATCACGATAAAGTGAATTGGGTAAAGTACCCATTTCTAAAATCTCATCCACAATACGAAGTAGCAAAAAAACAAATGGGTCAAGGAGGTAGCATTGTCGCGTTTGAAGTAAATGGAGGTGTTGAGGCCGGAAGTAAGTTTTTAAATGCTATAAAATTATGCTCATTATCAGCTAACTTAGGAGATACCAGAACAATTGTAACACATCCAGCTTCAACAACGCATAGTAAATTAAATGAAGCCGAAAGGCTTGAAGTTAGTATAACTAATGGGTTGGTTCGTGTTTCGGTAGGGTTAGAGAATGTGAAAGATATTATTAACGATTTAAATCAGGCATTGCAAAATGAATGACATAAAAAATGAAATACAAAAACGAATCCTAGTGCTTGATGGTGCCATGGGAACCATGTTACAGCAGTATAATTTTGCCGAAGAAGATTTCCGTGGCGAACGATTTAAAGATTATTCTTCGCCATTAAAAGGAAACAATGATTTGTTGTCAATTACACAACCTGAGGCTATTGCTGAAGTTCACCGAAAATATTTTGAAGCTGGCGCAGATATTGTAGAGACTAATACCTTTTCAGGAACGACCATTGCTATGGCAGATTACAATATGGAAGATTTGGTGTATGAGCTTAATTATGAATCAGCTAGAATAGCAAAACAAGTTGCTGAGGAATTTACCAATGCTAATCCAGACCAACCAAGATTTGTAGCAGGCAGTATTGGTCCAACAAATAGAACAGCCAGCTTATCACCAGATGTAAATAAACCTGAATATAGAGCAATTACATTTGATGAATTAAGAGTAGCCTATAAGCAGCAAGTTGAGGCTTTAATTGATGGAGGTGTAGATGTGTTGTTGGTAGAGACCATTTTTGATACACTTAATGCCAAAGCAGCTTTATTTGCTATTGAAGAAGTTAAGGAAGAACGCCAATTAGATATTCCAATCATGGTATCTGGAACCATTACAGATGCTTCTGGAAGAACACTTTCAGGGCAAACAGTAGAAGCTTTTTTGACGTCTATTTCCCATATGCCTTTATTGAGTGTTGGGTTTAATTGTGCCTTAGGCGCCGAACAGTTAAAGCCCTATTTACAACGATTGTCCAAAACAACAGATTTTTTCACATCGGCACATCCAAACGCTGGATTACCAAATGCCTTTGGAGAGTACGACCAAACTCCAAAACAAATGCAACAACTTATTGAAGATTATCTCCAAGATGGGTTGATAAATATTATTGGAGGTTGCTGTGGAACAAGTCCTGCACATATTAAGGCTATTGTTGACGTTACTAAAAATTATAAACCAAGACAGATTGTCATTCCTGCGTAGGCAGGAATCCACTTTGAAGAACTTAGATGAATAAAAAGAACAAATATTTAACATTATCAGGACTAGAACCACTTGTAGTAACTCCTGAGAGCAACTTCATAAATGTTGGTGAGCGTACCAATGTGACTGGTTCCAGAAAATTTCTGCGTCTAATTAAAGAAGAGAATTATAGCGAAGCATTAGATGTGGCTAGACATCAGGTAGAAGGAGGCGCACAAATTTTGGATGTGAATATGGACGAAGGGATGCTCGATGGAAAGTATGCTATGACTACTTTTTTAAATTTGATTGCTTCAGAACCTGACATTGCTCGAATTCCAATAATGATTGACAGTTCAAAATGGGAAATCATTGAAGCTGGTTTACAAGTAGTACAAGGTAAAAGTGTTGTTAATTCTATCAGTTTAAAAGAAGGAGAAGCAGAATTTATTCGTCAAGCAACATTGGTAAAACGCTATGGAGCAGCGGTCATTGTTATGGCGTTTGATGAAAAAGGTCAAGCAGATACGTATGAACGTAGAATTGAAATCTGTGAGCGTTCTTATAGAATATTGGTGGGTAAAGTCAACTTCCCACCTCAAGATATCATATTCGACCCAAATATTTTTCCAGTAGCAACAGGGATGGAAGAGCATCGTAAAAATGCTCTAGATTTTTTCTATGCTACGAGATGGATTAGAGAGAATTTGCCTCACGCTAATGTCTCTGGAGGCGTGAGTAATGTATCGTTTTCATTTAGAGGGAATAATACGGTTCGCGAAGCTATGCATTCGTCATTTTTATTTCATGCGATTAAAAATGGAATGAATTTAGGAATTGTAAATCCAACAATGTTAGAGGTTTATGATGAAATTGATAAAGACCTTTTAGAACGTGTTGAGGATGTGTTATTTGATAGAAGAGATGATGCTACAGAACGATTATTGGATTTTGCCGAAACGGTTAAAGGACAGAAAAAAGAAAATAAAGAGCAGATTTTAGAATGGAGAAATGAGAGTCTTCAAGAAAAAATTACGCATGCATTGGTAAAAGGAATTGATGCATTTATCATTGAAGATGTTGAAGAAGCACGTTTAGCTTCCGAAAAACCAATTGAAGTCATCGAAGGTCATTTGATGATAGGGATGAACGTAGTTGGAGACCTTTTTGGTAGCGGAAAAATGTTTTTGCCGCAAGTAGTGAAATCTGCTAGAGTCATGAAAAAAGCGGTGGCTTATTTACAACCATTTATTGAAGCGGAAAAAGATGGCAAACAAGAATTCGCTGGAAAAATTTTAATGGCTACTGTAAAGGGCGATGTGCACGATATTGGTAAAAATATTGTAAGTGTCGTTTTAGGTTGTAATAATTACGAAATAGTCGATTTAGGCGTGATGGTGCCACCTGAAAAAATCATTGAAACAGCAATAAAAGAAGAGGTTGATATTATTGGGTTAAGTGGGTTGATTACACCTTCATTGGATGAAATGGTGTATGTGTCTAAAGAATTAGAAAAACAAAACATTGATATTCCGCTTATTATTGGTGGAGCAACGACATCTAGAGCTCATTCTGCAGTTAAAATAGCTCCAAATTATAGTAATACTGTCGTTCATATTAATGATGCATCCAGAGCCGTAACAGTTGTTGGAAATTTACTTCAAAAAGACAATAGGGTTTATAAAAATCAGATACGAGAAGAGTACGATAAATTTCGAGAGCAGTTTTTAAAAAGAGGAAAGAAAAAGGAGTATCTATCTATTGAAGACGCAAGACAAAATAAGTTTAAAATAGATTGGAAAACTTCTGAAATAGTAAAGCCAAAACAATTAGGTGTTCAAATAATTAATGACTTTGATATCACGAAATTAGAAGAATACATAGATTGGAGTCCGTTTTTTAGAAGTTGGGATTTATATGGGAAATATCCAGCAATTTTAGAAGATGCAGTCGTTGGTAATCAAGCATCAGAATTATTTATTGACGCTCAAAAGTTGCTTAAACGAATTTTTGATGAAAAGCTTTTAAAAGCAAAAGCAATCTTCGGATTGTTTCCTGCTAACACTATTAACGATGATGACATAAAGATAGACCTTTCTTCTGTCAGTCTAATCGCAGTCGAAGACAAAGAAGAAACTTTTAAATTCCTAACCCTTCGTCAACAATCCAAAAAAGCAAAAGGAAAACCAAACATAGCCTTGGCCGATTTTATTGCACCGAAAGAATCTGGAAAACAAGACTATATTGGAGCATTTTGTGTCTCCACAGGATTTGGAACAGAAGAGTTAGCAAGACAATTTGAAGAAGCTCACGATGATTATAACGCCATCATGATAAAAGCCTTAGCTGATAGATTAGCAGAAGCTTTTGCTGAGTATTTACATAAAGAAGTAAGAGCAAAGCATTGGAGTTATGCCAAAAATGAAAATTTAACCAACGACGAGTTAATAAAAGAAAGCTACAAAGGTATTCGTCCGGCACCTGGTTATCCTGCGTGTCCAGACCATTTGGAAAAGAAAACCATTTGGCAGCTTTTAAACGTATATGAAAACATTGGTGTAAAACTCACCGATAGTTTGGCTATGTGGCCAGCAGCAAGTGTAAGTGGTTATTATTTTGGGAATCCAGAAGCAAGATATTTCGGATTGGGAAAAATCAAAGAAGACCAAGTTTCAGATTATGCAAAGCGTAGAGGGATTTCAGATGAAGACGCCAAAAAATGGCTAAATCCAAATATAGCAGAAACTTAACAATTTGTTTAAAAAGAGCTAAATAGATATCAAATTTAAAGCAATAATATTGCTTTGGAATAAAAAAATAAAATGAAAAAGTATAGAGTAGAAATAAAATTTGCAATACAAATAGTGGTATTGACAGCAGTGTCCTTGTTGACTGCTTATTTGGTTACAACTTAGGAAATATTCTTTGCTGTAATCTTGTATTTGTTTAAAATTAAAAAGATACCTGCTTTCGCAGGCATAGTATGAAAGTAACCGAACACATAAAAAAAGCCAACGGAAACACGCAGTTTTCCTTCGAAATATTACCACCTTTAAAAGGGCAGCATATACAATCTATTTTTGATAATATAGACCCTTTAATGGAATTCAATCCGCCATTTATTGACGTGACCTATCATCGCGAAGAATACGTTTTTAAGGAGTTGGAAAACGGGTTGCTAAAAAAACAGGTGGTAAAAAAACGCCCGGGAACTGTTGGTATTTGTGCCGCTATTCAAAACAAATATTCGGTAGATGCCATACCGCATATTTTATGTGGAGGTTTTACAAAAGAAGACACCGAAAACTTCCTTATTGACCTAGATTTCCTAGGTATTGATAATGTCATGGCATTACGAGGCGATGCTGTAAAAAGCGAAACCTATTTTAAAGCGGAAAAAGAAGGACATAATTACGCTAGTGAGTTGGTATCTCAAATTTCCGATTTAAATAAAGGCACCTATTTAGATGAAGAGTTACTTAATTCATCAGCGACAAATTTTTGCGTTGGTGTAGCAGCTTATCCTGAAAAACACATGGAAGCTCCAAGTTTGGATAGCGATATTCATTTCTTAAAAAAGAAAATAAAAAAAGGTGCAGAGTATATTGTCACGCAAATGTTTTTTGACAACCAAAAGTATTTCGATTTTGTTGAGAAATGTAGAAAAGCAGATATAAAAGTACCTATTATTCCTGGGCTGAAACCAATTTCTACCAAAAAGCAACTCAATTTAATTCCGCATCGTTTTCATGTAGATTTACCTGAAGATTTAATTATAGACATCGTAAAATGCAAAAATAATGCTGAAGTAAAACAAGTAGGCATAGAGTGGTGTATCGAGCAATCCAAAGAACTAAAAAAAGCAGGAATTCCTGTATTGCATTATTATTCCATGGGAAAAAGCGATAACATAAAAACCATTGCTTCTCAAGTGTTTTAGGGTTGCATTATTTGTCTATATTTACCAACAGTTATGAAAGCAAGATTGTTTTTAATTTTTGTTGGGTTTCAAGTTCTCTGTTTTTCACAAGAACAAAAGCAATCGACTTTTTCTAGCATCGATGTTAACTATTTTGCTGGGAATATTGCACTTCATAACGATGATATTCTGCATTTAATCACAGGACATCCTGAAGGTGTTATACTAAGTTGGAATAAAAAAACATTCGGATTTAATACGTGGGAACAACGTTATAATTATCCAGATTATGGTGTGTCTTTTAGTTATCAGAATTTAAAAAACGACGTACTTGGTAATAATTATGCGCTTTATGGTCATTATAATTTCTATTTCTTAAATCGGAATTTAATGGTGCGTATTGGTCAAGGATTGGCTTATACTACAAATCCTTATGACAAAGAAACCAATCATAAAAACATAGCCTTTGGTACAAAGTTAATGAGTAGTACTTATGCTATGATTAACTATAAAAGGGAACGCATATTTGATAATTTCGGATTTCAAGCTGGATTATCCCTTATTCATTATTCCAACGCCAATGTTAAAGCACCTAATACGAGTATCAACTCATTAACTTTAAGCGCAGGTGTGACCTATAATTTTGATGATGAAGACCCAGAATATCGTTACGATTTAAGTGACGATGCAAAGTTTACCCAACCCATAAAATATAATGTGGTTTTTAGAGCTGGTGTCAATGAAAGTGATGTGGTTGGAAGCGGTCAGTTTCCGTTTTATATTGTATCAGCTTATGCTGACAAACGTTTAAACAGAAAAAGTGCCATTCAATTTGGTGTTGATGGGTTTTTATCTAGGTTTTTAAAGGAATTGATTTACCACGAATCAATAGCATTTCCTAATAGAAATATTGATCCAAATACAGATTATAAAAGGTTGGGTGTATTTGTTGGTCATGAGTTGTTTATCAATAAATTATCAATTGAAACGCAACTAGGCTATTACGCTTATTACCCTCACGATTTTGAAGGAAGAGTATATCAACGTATTGGTTTTAAACGCTATTTTGATGATACATGGTTTGCAGCAGTAACGTTAAAATCACATGCAGCCAAAGCTGAAGCTGTTGAGGTTGGTATTGGAATTAGATTGTAAACGGCTGTCATTCCGCACTTGATGCGGAATCCACAAAAAAATAGATTCTGCGTCGTAGCGCAGAATGACAAATAATGATTAAAAAAATAACATACATACTAAGCTTAATACTAATCGTTTCTTGCAACAGCGAAGACGCTTCCGATTGTTTTCAAACCGAAGGAACTACTGTGCAAAAAGAAATCACAGTAAACGCTTTTGAAAAAATCGTTGTGAATCGCGATATAGAATTGGTGGTAGAAGAAGGTGCTGATTATAAAGTCATTATTGAAACAGGTAGTAATCTATTAAACGATGTTGAAGCTATTGTAGTTGGCAACGAGCTACAACTAACCGACAATAATTCTTGCAATTACGTGCGAGATTATGGTATAACCAAAATTACTGTAACAGCACCAAATATTAAAGAAATTAGAAACTCTTCTCAATATGGAATATCTTCTATTGGGACGCTCACATTCCCAAATCTAACATTAATCTCCGAAGATTTTAACGCTCCAGGAAGTTTTACCGTTGGCGATTTTAGGTTGCGGATTAACAATGACAAATTAAGTATTGTGTCTAATAATATTTCGTCATTTTATATCTCTGGTAATGTTACTGATTTGTTTGTTGGCTTTTATGCAGGTGCTGGACGTTTTGAAGGCGAAAACCTAATTTCTCAAAATGTGGATGTGTTTCATAGAGGCAGTAACGATATGATTGTAAATCCACAAATATCGCTTACAGGAGAATTACGAGGTACAGGAAACTTAATTTCTGTAAATCAACCACCTACGGTTGATGTGGATAAGCTTTATATTGGTGAGCTTATTTTTGATTAGAAGACTTAATTAAATAATTACCATAATAGAGAACACTTAATGCAATAATTAGGCAAGGAAACAAGCCTGAAAGCAAACCTTCTCGTATTCCAACTAGTAAGCCATGAATTGAGAACATTAGGATAATGTATATAATAAAGCCACTGCCAAACTTAAAAAAACGCTCAATATTTTTCATTTTTGGAGTATTGTAAACAATGAAAAATGGAAGTAAAAAACTTAAAAGTAAGGCAGCAAATTTACTATTAGCATTTGCGACTGAATTTAATGTTGTGAATCCAAAAATGCACATTAAAATAAAATTTATAAGAATAAGGAAAAACCCATTAATCAAAATATTACCTATTGAAGTTTTTTTATTAGAAGTGTTTAGCAAAATAAAATTATTAACATCTAACTCTAGAGCATCGCAAATAAGGTTTAAGGTTTGTCCACGAGGAGTGTTTTCGTCGTTTTCAATACGTTGTATGGTTCTAAGATTGACTTTGCTAAGTTCCGATAATTCTTCTTGAGTTAGTTGCTTGGTTTTACGAGCGTTTTTAATTTTTTCTCCTAGTGATTTCATTTAAATAAACGTTTGTTTAAAATTATAAAATTAAAAGGATTTTGATAACGGTATTTAAGCGACATTTTTACGGCAAATGTAGTTTGTCGTAATGCATTAAAGGTTACTGATTAATTCTTTTGTAAACTAAGGTGTCGATATCTTCACAAAAACCACGATTATACCTAAGCCTTAATTTTAAATACTCATCACTTACTGAAATAATCTTTATTTCATTAATAGTATTATAACCAAAAGAACTATTTTCTTGTGTCACAAAAATATATTTAGAATCTAATCCTAAACGATATGTCACTTCAGATAATGTTTCGCTGTCTTTACTAAAGGTTATATTGTTTTCACTAATCTTTAGGTTATTTCCAATATACATATCGAAATATTCACAAAGACTTTCAGAATTTAAAGTCCAATTCCCAATAAATGATTTATTTATATAGCTGTCGTATTTCTCTAAAACAAAAGTTCTTACAATATTGTCTTTTTGTATTGAGGTTACAGGAATAATGTTTATTGAATTGTCGCTTATTTTACTAAATAGACTTAATTCTCCACCAAATGGGCCAATATCTTTTAGTCTAAATTTATTAAAGAGCTTGTAATCACGAGAATCACTATAACCTCCACTATAGTAGGAAGTTGTGTCTTTGTTTTCTGGAAGATAATAATAATTGTTGTAGGCATCAAAGTGGTATAAATTACCGTTTTCAAGAGTGTCTGTTAGTTTGAAAAAATGAACCCAATACTGTTGTTTGTCTTTTAGCTTAATAGTCCAATATTTTGAGTCATATACATCAATGGAATCCTCTGTGTTTAGGTCTATTTTTTTATAGACAAGTGAGTCGTTTCTAGCAATTTTAAAACTGTCTTTTGAATTAGTGAAATAAACTAAATCCTTTTGTTCTAGCTTTGTTTTAATAGAATCAATTAATTGATATCGAAAAATATTTGTGTCTTCAAACTCAATAATTTCAATATACTTTTTGTTAAGGTAATATTGCTTTTTGGATGTTTTAGTTTCAGAAGTACAACTTATCAATAGACTAACAGCTAATATGGATAGTATTATATGTCTCATCATTTTTTAGTAATATATTTGGGCTAGTCAACAAGTCTATTTTCTATATTCTAATTTCTTTTGTCTTAACTCGTCAACTCCCTAAACAAACTCTCCAAACTCGTGTTCTTTTGGTTTAGCTGCAAGATTTTAAGTTGATTATCATGTGCAAAATCGAAAACATAAGAGCGCATATCTTCGGTGGTTTTAAAGGTTATTTCGTAAACAAAATCATAAGTGTTTACAACGCTTTCCACTTTTGGGAGTTTTAATAAAAAAGCGTTTTCAACGCGATAATCAAATTCCACTATAACGGTTTGTGCTTTACCTTCACGAAGTTCATTTAACTTTTTATCGGCAACAATTTCCCCTTTATTAATAATAATGACACGGTCGCACATCGCTTCGACCTCTTGCATAATATGAGTAGACAGGAATACTGTTTTTGTTTTCCCCACAGATTTAATTAAGTTTCTAATATCAGCTTTCATCTTTTCTTATCTACTGGCTATTAATGCCTGTTTAATATCGTTTTCTATATCCTCGTATGTCTCTAAACCTGCCGAAATACGAATTAACCCAGCTTGAATTCCCGCTTCTAATCGCTCCGCCTCACTTAAGCTCGCATGGGTGGTAGATGCAGGATGGGTTACAATTGTTCTGTTATCGCCTAAGTTAGCCGTTATAGATGCCAATTGCAATGCATCTATAAACCGTCTTCCTCTTTCTAATCCTCCATGGATTACAAAACTGACAACTCCTCCACCAAGCTTCATCTGTTTTTTTGCGATTTTATATTGAGGATGACTTTTTAAAAATGGATAACGAACACTTTCTACCGCTTCATTTGCTTCGAGAAAGTTGGCTAGCTTAGTTGCATTTTCTGAATGTCTATCCATTCGGATGGCTAAGGTTTCGAGACTTTTGGAAAGCAGCCAAGCATGAAATGGCGACATTGCTGGCCCAGAATGTCTAGCAAAGGCTTCTACCGATGCAATAAGCTCTTTTTTGCCTGCAATTAAGCCGCCCAAGACTCTACCTTGTCCATCCATATACTTTGTTGCAGAATGAATCACCAAATCGGCACCATAGCGGATAGGCTTTTGAATATAAGGTGTTGCAAAGCAATTGTCTATCAATAACAACAACTCATGTGCTTTTGCTAATTTCCCCAAGCGTTCTAGATCTATAATCTCTACACCAGGATTGGAAGGTGTCTCAGCAAAAATTAGTTTGGTTTCTGGAGTAATAGCTTCTATCCAAACTTCATCATCAGCATTAATATCTACATACGTATGCTGAATACCCCATTTGGGTAAAATTTTGGTAAATAACTGATGTGTAGAACCAAAAACAGAACGACAAGCTACAACATGATCACCAGCACTTAATAAAGCTGCTAAAGAGGTAAATACTGCTGCCATACCACTAGCTGTTGCCCAACCAGCTTCTGCTTCTTCCATACAACACAACTTATCTATTAGTTCTGTAGTATTTGGATTGGAATAACGACTGTATATATTCCCTTCGGCCTCATCTGCAAACAAAGCACGCATTTGCTCTGCAGATTCGAAAGTATAACTCGAACTTAGATACAAAGGTACCGAGTGTTCCCTGTACTGACTTTGTTCTGCTTGTGTCCTAATGGCACTGGTTTCAAATTGACTCATTGCTAAATTATGCTTGTTGTATTTCGTAACTGTATTCTATTTGAGCTGTTTTCTCTAAAATAGCTGCTACAGAACAATATTTTTCAAAACTTAAGCGAAGTGCTTTTTCTACTTTTTCTGCTTGTAAAACCCCACTCAAACGGAAGTGTACGTGTATGCTTGTAAATAATGCAATATCTTTTCCCGTTTCTCTTTCCGCTTCAATACCAATACTACAATGTGTTACCTCTTGACGCTGTTTTTTTAAGATCTGTAGCACATCTATAGCACTACACCCCCCTAAACCTGCTAGCAAGGTTTGCATCGGACGAAAGCCTTTTTCTTCTCCACCGATTTCGGCATTTGCATCCATACTTAATACATTTCCTGCTTCGTTGTAAGCATCGAAATGGAAGGCATCGTTTTTACGTATCAATTCAATTTTCATGACTTTATACTTTTACTGTTCTTGCTATTTTTTCCTTGTTTTTAGTTTTATTTCCCGCCGCACAGGCCGTTTGAGCAATAAAAAGGTCTGAATTCTCAATCGCAGTTGAAAATCGGAACAAAACGGAACGTTTGATTAGCGCTTCGAGAACCAAACCTCCCTTGGCCTCGCGACGGGAAATAATTTTTTCAATTGGCAACTGCTCCAATACATCCTGGTCAGTACCACTTATATAAACAGAAAGCAGTTGATCGGCTTGATCAACAGTCTTAGCTGCTGTTGTT
>CAKZMU010000015.1 GCA_937129145.1 uncultured Lacinutrix sp.
AGATCCCAACAAACCGATGCTCGGACCCGTGCGCGATGGCGGGCATATTATCGCCAATACCTCGCCGGGCTGTTGGGGACCGATGATTACGCCTGAAATTCGTGGCGGACATGAGGTGACGAAGCCAGTTGCGGTGGCAGGGGCTGAAATCGGCGATGCAATTGTTCTTCGCATCAAAGATATTACCGTCACCTCGCTGGTTAGCGCATCGGGTAATGATCAATGGATGCCGGGACGCTTCTTAGGTGATCCTTATGTGGCTGGGAAATGCCCAGATTGTGATACGCTCTATCCAAAAACCGAGGTCAAAGGAATTGGGCAAACAGCGATTCGTTGTGTCAAGTGCGGGGCAGACGTTGCGCCTTTCACCTTTACGAATGGTTACCATTTCTATAGCTTTACCAGATACTTCTTCGGGTAAATCGATGGTCATTTCTTCAACTGGCTCACATTTTACACCATCAATTTCTTTGATAATTACTTGTGGCTGACCAATTTGAAGTTCATAGCCTTCACGACGCATGGTTTCAATTAATACCGATAAGTGCAAAACGCCTCTACCAAATACCAAAAATTTATCTGCACTATTTGTTTCACTAACACGTAATGCTAAATTCTTCTCAAGCTCTTTATCTAAACGCTCTTTTATATGACGAGATGTTACGTACTTTCCATCTTTACCAAAAAACGGAGAATCGTTAATGGTAAACAACATACTCATGGTAGGCTCGTCAATAGCAATGGTCTTTAGCCCTTCTGGATTTTCCCAATCAGCAACAGTATCACCAATTTCAAAACCTTCAAGACCAACAATAGCACAAATATCTCCAGCTATAACTTCATCTACTTTTTTACGTCCTAAACCTTCAAACGTATGTAATTCCTTAATTTTAGATTTTACAATACTGCCATCACGCTTCACCAACGATATATTTTGACCCACTTTAAGCTCGCCACGAGTTAATCTACCAATAGCTATTCTTCCTGTAAATGAAGAATAATCTAACGAAGTGATAAGCATCTGCGTAGTACCTTCTTCAATTTTTGGTGATGGAATATGTTCTATAACCATATCCAATAGTGGTTCAATATTGTTAGTTTCATTTTTCCAATCGTCGCTCATCCAATTGTTTTTGGCTGAACCATACACTGTTGGAAAATCCAATTGCCATTCTTCGGCACCTAACTCAAACATTAAATCAAATACAGCTTCGTGAACTTCGTCAGGCGTACAGTTTTCTTTATCTACTTTATTTACAACTACACAAGGTTTCAAACCTAAATCAATAGCTTTTTGCAATACAAAGCGCGTTTGCGGCATAGGCCCTTCAAAGGCATCAACTAACAACAGTACGCCATCAGCCATATTTAAAACACGTTCTACTTCTCCACCAAAATCGGCGTGACCAGGCGTATCAATAATATTAATTTTAGTGTCCTTATAAACAACCGACACGTTTTTAGATGTAATAGTGATACCACGTTCACGTTCTAAATCATTATTATCTAGAATTAAATCGCCTGTGTTTTCGTTTTCACGAAATAACTGACAGTGATACATAATTTTATCTACCAAGGTTGTTTTTCCGTGGTCTACGTGAGCGATAATCGCTATGTTTTTAATATTGGTCATAGTGCCTTATTTTGAGCGTGCAAATGTACGTTTAATTTTATGACTTATAGCTATAAATACTATTTCATTACGATGTTAAATATTTGTTATTCCTGCTGTCAAAGAAAATATTGGCATCGTCATTGCGTTAAATCAATAAAACACTAAAACTTTGCAAATGAAAGATTTAAGTAAATACATAAAATTTATACCATATATATACTTCATTAGCTTTATAGCCTTGTGGTTTACAGATGTTAATAGAAATGAAGGTATCTATGCTTTTCCAATTTTAGTTTTTGGAATCCCGTTTGTTTGGCAAATTATTAAACCGAACAATAAACTTAATTTTGCTTTAGGAACGACCTTTGTTTGTTTATCTTCTTATTTTATTTTGGCATATTTATCAGATGTTTTAGGAATCATTTCGTTTGGAAACACCGCTAAACAGTTTATAATTATTGGTGGACTAATGTCTTTTACCAACTTTGCAATGTCACTTTGGATTATTAGAAATAGTTTAAAACGAGCATTCTAAAATGTGTATCTTTGTGGCTTGAAAAACATACACTAATGGCTCTTCAAGACATACCAAAAATTAAGCATACAAATTCTAATAATTTCTTTTTACTCGCAGGTCCTTGTGCTATTGAAGGCGAGGATATGGCAATGCGAATTGCCGAAAAAGTAGTTGAAATTACTAATAAACTTGAAATTCCCTATATTTTTAAAGGAAGTTTTAAAAAAGCTAATCGAAGCAGGATTGATAGCTTTACAGGCATTGGTGACAAAAAAGCACTTGAAATACTAGCCAAAGTTTCATTAACATTTGATGTACCTACGGTTACCGATATTCACGAAGTTAGTGATGCTACAATGGCAGCAAACTATGTTGATGTCTTGCAAATTCCAGCGTTTTTAGTACGTCAAACAGATTTAGTAGTAGCTGCTGCAAAAACCGGTAAAGTAGTCAACCTTAAAAAAGGGCAATTTATGAGCCCTGAAGCCATGAAACATGCGGTGCAAAAAGTAAAAGATGCTGGAAACGACAAAGCGTGGATAACAGATAGAGGTACTATGTTTGGCTACCAAGATATGATTGTCGATTTTCGTGGTATCCCTACCATGCGTCAATATGCGCCAACAGTTTTAGATGTCACTCATTCGTTACAACAACCAAACCAAAGTATTGGTGTTACAGGAGGACGTCCAGATATGATTGAAACTATTGCCAGAGCAGGCGTAGTTAATAATGTAGATGGTTTATTTATTGAAACGCACTTTGACCCTGCAAACGCTAAAAGTGATGGCGCTAATATGTTGCATTTGGATAATTTAGAACAATTGTTGAGTAATTTGGTAGCTATTAGGGGAACTGTTAATAAGTTGTAGTTGTTATAATATTAGAAATTAAGAATGGGAATATTTTCATTTTTCAAAAAGGACAAAGGAGAAAAGAAGATTTTAGATCCTGAATCTAAATGGAGAGTGGAATTTATTGGGACTAATCTCAAAACCACTGATTACAATGGAATTGAGAGCTCTATTGAAATAAGTGGTATTTATCAAGTACTAATTGAAACTAATAATTCTGGGCCTTGGGGAACAGATTTATGGTGGAGAATATTTTCCAAAAATGGAATTTTGTCTATTCCTAACGGAGCAACTGGAGAGTCAGAAATGTTAGAAAACTTCCAGCGTTTTCCAAATTTTAATAATAGTCAGTTAATAAAAGCCATGAGTTCTATTGAAAATGCTGAATTTATTGTTTGGGAAAATATATAACATTGCACAACAACAGGTATAACTCACTGCTTGTTTTATGTGTAATTAATGTCGTAACTAAAAGTAAAAATGGAAACAAAATATGAACTGTTCTGTTTGCTTAAATGAAATAAAAGAAAATTATTGCTCAAATTGTGGGCAGTATTTCAAGCAAAGTAGAGTTTCATTTGCTACAATATTTGGAGATTTGTTTGATAGTGTTTTTTCATTAGAAAAATCATTCTTTAGAAATATAAAAACTGGAATAAAAAATCCTGAAAAATTAGCTTCTAACTATTGGAATGGATTTAGAAAATTTTACTTTAGTCCTGGAAAATTCTTCACAATAGCATCTTTATTTTTGCTATTACACTATTTAATTGCGAATGACTTTTTAGGGCTTGTAGTATCAAGCACTATTTCTTCTCAATTTGTAATTTTATTAACGAACATTTTCTTATTAACTTTTATAAGTTGGTTGTTATATTTAAAATTCAAGAAAAATATTTTTGAACATTTAATATTAAATATTTACAATGTTAGCTTATGGACAATTCTTTTTGTTCCAATTTCTATAGTTCTAAGTTTAACTGTAAATAATAATGTAATTGAAGAATCGTTTTTTATACCATATCATTTGTTAATCATGATTTGGAATTCCAAAGCGTTTGAATTAACCAAAATAAAACGATTTGTTTTTGTTACCATAAATTTAGTTTTATTTTATGGGACAATATTGTTTTTAATATATAAGTTTGGTGGATTTTGATTGAAGAAAATTTATCAGTAATTACTTCTTATCCATTACTTCAAGCAATTATTTCTTCCAAAAGCTCTTACCTTTGTGTTTATACACTTCTTTTAGAACACCTATTAAAATAGTATCATTAATATCTTCAAGAGTTTTGTAGCGTAACGATTTTACAATTTTTCGTTTTTCAGATACTAAATACTCATCATATTTTGTTAAATGTGCAGAGTGCCAAAAACCCACATCAACATAATCTTTAGTTTTATTAAGGTAGCAAATTGGTTTCTTATCAATGTAGTAACAAGGTAGCTTCCATTTAAACAACAAATCGGCCTCAGGAATGGTATGCTCAATAATTGCCTGTAAATGCATTAATATAGAGCGGAATGGTTCTTGTTGGCTTAATATGTAATCTTCTGCAGGTTTCAATTTGTTTTTATATATTTAGTGTATGCGTAATTTTTTATATGTTTTCTTTTTTATTTGCTCAACAGCATTGTCTCAAAACTACGAATTAGTTGACAAAGTAGTTGGAGAATATCCTCCTTTTTATAGCTTAAATTCTTTAAGCAATAGAATTAAAAACGATTTTAAAACCGAGACTGATAAAGTCAGAGCCGCATATACATGGATTGCAAAAAATATAGATTATGACCTCGGAACTTACAAAAAACCAAGAGCTTTAAGTGCAATAATGTATGTAACGGAGAAAGGTTATGAAATAGAATTAAAAAAACGTTTAAAACGTAAAGTAGAAATTGCTTTAATATCCAGAAAGACACTTTGTGAAGGTTATAGTGCCATGTTTGTTGAATTATGTAACCTTTTAAATATTGAATCTGTAATTATTAAAGGGGTTTCTAAAGTAGATCCATCAGAAATAAATGAATATAGAACCACAAAAAATCATGCTTGGAATGCTGTAAAAATTAATAATAAATGGCAACTTTTAGACATTACTTGGTCTAGTGGCTTTGTTGAACCAGTATCTGGTAAATGGATTAACAGTTTTAATGATTTCTTTTATTTCACTAACCCAGAAAGTTTTATCACATCACATTTTCCACAGTTTAATGAATGGCAATTACTTGATACTCCTATAAGTTTAGAATCCTTTTTTGAAAAACCCATTTTTTACGCGCATTACTTTAAAAGTAATATTGAACTAGATGAAAATCAAAAAGGTGAAATTAAAGTATTAGAGAACCTAATAGTCTTAAATTTTAACCGAACAAATAAAAACGATAATCTTTATTATACACTCTCTGGAGACAAATATGTTAAACGATTAAGAGTTAAGAAAAATAAGGATGACACTTACAGTGCTTTAATCAGGTATAAAGCTAAGACTAGTAATATACTTACACTCTATATAAACTTAAAACCCGCAATAGATTTTAAAATAAATTAGATCTCATCTTAAAGTTTCTTTTTAAATATTCAAAAAAGATTAACTTTAATGCATTATTATTATCATAAACACTTTTCAAAATGACATTACATTTCAAACGGTCTTTATTTTCATTATTAGTTATTGCTCTATTTTTCACTACCTCGCAATTTGAAGCGCAAACCTATGCAAAAAATGGGATGGTGGTATCTGCAAATAAAGCATCCTCTCAAGTAGGTATAGATATTCTAAAAAAAGGTGGTAATGCCATTGATGCAGCAGTTGCCACAGCATTTTCATTAGCAGTAACGCATCCAGCAGCAGGAAATATTGGTGGTGGTGGTTTTATTGTTTATATGAAATCTAACGGAGATGTAACCACTTTCGATTTTCGTGAAAAAGCACCTTTAGCCTCTACTCCTACCATGTTTTTAGGAGACGATGGTAAAGTGAAAGATAATAGTAATCACGACAGTTTAAAAGCAGTAGGTGTTCCAGGAACAGTCGCAGGTTTATATTCCGCACATCAAAAATATGGGAAGCTACCTTGGAAAGACGTTGTACAACCAGCAGTTGACCAAGCTGAAAACGGATTTGAGTTTATATGGTCACTTTATTTTACTGCGCAACGGTTTAAAAAGGCTACAGAGTATCCTTTAATGGTATCGTATTTTGATGATGACAATGGAGAAATCACAGAACCTGGAGAACTCTGGAAACAAAAAGCCTTAGCTAACACATTAAAGCACATTAGGGATAAAGGACGAGACGGATTTTATAAAGGCGAAGTTGCGCAAGAAATTGAAGATTTCATGAAAGCAAATGGTGGTATTATCACCAAAGAAGACCTTGCGAAATATAATGCTGTAGAACGAGAAGCTGTAAAAGGCACTTATAAAGGGTATGATATTTATGGCATGCCACCTCCTAGTTCTGGTGGTGCGACGTTGATTCAAATGATGAACACCATGGAATTGGTAGATTGGGATACTATAGAGTTTAATTCAACTAAATATGTTCACGTCGTTGCTGAAGCTATGCGACGTGGCTTTGCCGATAGAGCTGAACATTTAGGTGACCCAGATTTTAATCCTGACATGCCAGTTGATAGATTAATCTCGAAAGCACATGCAAAAAATAGGTTTGAGAACTTAGATATGGAGCGTGCTTCGGTTAGTGACTCCGTTAAATTTGGCCATCCTTACGATGGTAAAAACACCACACATTTTTCAGTAATCGACAAGGAAGGAAATGCCATATCAATGACCTATACCTTGGAACACAGTTATGGCGTTAAAATGGGTTCCAAAAAACTTGGGTTTATTTTCAATAACGAAATGGGTGACTTTAATGCAGTTCCAGGCGTGACAACATCAGGCTACCAAATAGGTACAAAACCTAATTTAATTGCTCCTGAAAAACGTATGCTGTCTAGTATGACACCAACCATTGTTGGAAAAGATGGAAAACCATATTTGGTTATAGGAAGCCCAGGAGGACGAACTATTATTAATACGGTTTTTCAAACAACCCTTAATGTGTTAGAGTTTAATATGCGTATAGACAAAGCCATTGAAGCTATGAAAATTCATCATCAATGGTTTCCAGATGTCTTGACTTATGAAAAACATTTGATGTCTCCAGATACAAGAAAAGCACTCGAAGCAATGGGACATAAACTTTCTGCGCGCACAAGTCTAGGCGTTTTAATGGGTATTACTTTTGATGCCGAATCAGGCATTATTACAGGAGCTTCAGATTCTGCACGACCTGATGGTGGTGCTGTAGGTTACTAAATTAATTTAACAAAATATTAATTGCAGTTATCAATTAGTTTTATTTACTTTGTAACTCAAAGTACTTTTAATATGGAATCAAAAGATTATTTACAGGACCTCAGCGAAATTAAACACCTCATGAATAAATCGTCACGGTTTATGTCTCTTAGTGGTTTATCTGGAATACTGGCTGGTATTTATGCCTTAACTGGAGCCTATTTAGGTTATGTCATAATCTATGATAATAATATTTTTTCTAAAGATGGTTACCGCACACTTGTTCTTGGTGAAACAGATATGCCTACAATTTTTGCTATTGCTTTTGCTGTAGTAGCACTATCTATTACCACCGCGATATTTTTAAGTTGGAGGAAGGCCAAACTACACAACGAAAAACTTTGGGATTCAGCATCCAAAAGATTACTCATTAATTTTATGATTCCGTTGGCTACAGGTGGCTTTTTTATTTTGTCATTAATTGAACAAGAAGTGTATGTATATGTTGCGCCTCTAACCTTGGTTTTTTATGGTTTAGCACTTGTAAACGCTAGTAAATATACGTTAAGTTACATACGCTATTTTGGCATAACCATGATACTCATCGGGCTTTTATCCGTATGGTTTTTAGGTTATGGATTGCTTTTTTGGGCATTAGGATTTGGTGTTTGCCATATTATCTATGGTGCATTAATGCATTTTAAGTATGATAGAAAATAAATTCCAAAGAATAGAGAATAGAGAATAGAGAATAGAGAATAGAGAATAGAGAATAGAGAATAGAGAATAGAGAATAGAGAATAGAGAAATTAAAAAAAATTTGCGTCTCTGCGCCTTTGCGAGAAAATAAAATATTAAGTAGACCTTTTGAGCATTCTAAAAAACATAAATAAAGCATTCGACCATCGTGTTAGACTAGGCATAATGTCTGTTTTAATGGTAAACGAATATGCCGATTTTAATACCTTAAAAGAATTGTTGGATGTGACTGATGGTAATTTAGCAAGTCATTTAAAAGCTCTGGAAAAAGAAGATTTCATCAATATTGAAAAACAATTTATTGGCAGAAAACCAAACACACGTTATAGTGCCACAAAAATTGGAAAAAAAGCATTTAAAGATCATATCGATGCGCTTGAACGCATTATAAATAAACAGAAAAATGAATAATGAATTAATAAAACAAAAAAGTTGGTGGAAAAGCCATAGAAAATGGATAATCCCATCTGTTGCCATTGTGATAATATTAATTTCGGTACTCTTTTCTTCAGGTCTTGGTGGAGTTTTAGGCGATTACTCAAAAGCTTACACCGAATCAAGTTTATTTGAAAAAGCTATAGAAAAAGCCCAACAAAATAAACGCGTAAATGAAACACTAGGGAGGATTGAACCTATTGGCAATATGGCCATTTTTAATGGTTATGTAACGTATTCTGATGATAATAATTCAGTAAATACTACAATAAAACTTTTTTGTGAAAAGGGTAAAGCTATGCTTGATATTTCTGCTGATAGAATTGATAATATTTGGAGTTATAAAGAAATTAAAATTCGTATAAAAAGTCCGCCAGAAAGGAAAGAAACTATAGAAATATTAAAAATCAATTAAATAAAAAAATTTATCAATCTACTTTGAAATTCAAAGTGAAATTTAATAGAATCAACATGAAACATATAAAATTAATTATCGCATCCATTTTATTCAGCACTTTATTTTATAACCAACAAATTGGGTTGAACCTGTCTATTTTTAGTGTATTAAGCCTCGTTATTTTGGCAATAAGCAATACACATAAATTCAGAAATAAAATCACAATATGCTATTCAATAATATATGCATTTACTGCTGCGTTGGTTTTTATTCAACATACCAACCTTTCTATTCTAGCAAACATAATAGCCTTTATAACTTTGGTTGGTAGTGTGACAGAATCAAAATCATCCATTTATGTACAATGGTATAATGGTATTTACACTAGTATTGTAGGTTATTTTCATAGAAGATTTATCAATCAAAATATAAAAGAAGAAGAGACCAAAAAAAAGACTATTGATGCTTTACATTTAACAAAACTCATTGGTATTCCATTAGTGTTCATTATTGGTTTTATAGTTCTTTATAAAAATGGCAACCCTATTTTTAATGATATTATTTCACAAATAAATTTTGATTTTATCAATCTGCAATGGTTGTTATTTACAGCATTAGGCTATTATTTGTTTAGTAATATATTTAGTCCTGTTCAAATTGATTCTGCAACAAATATAGATTTACAAACTAGCAACACATTACGTCAATCTAAAGTATCTTCAGTTGAAGCGCTTAAGAAAGAAAAGCAATTAGGCACCACATTATTGCTACTTCTTAATATACTTATTGTTTTCTATATAATAACAGATGTTATCTCATTAACTACAACCAATTCAACTCATGCCTCTGTACTTTCCAGTCAAGTTCACAACGGAATAAATACATTGATAGCTTCAATAATCATTGCCATTATAATAATACTCTACTTTTTTAGAGGAGATCTTAATTTTTTCAAGGATAATAAAATGCTAAAAAACCTGTCTTACACTTGGATTTTTTTAAATGCAGTACTTGTATTTTTAATAGCCACAAAAAATTACAATTATATAGCGTCATTTGGATTAACCTACAAACGCATAGGTGTTAACATTTATCTTTTTTTAACCCTTATTGGTTTAATCACAACATTACTAAAAGTTTCTAAAATCAAGAATTCCTGGTATATATTAAGAATAAATACACGAATAGCGTTTGTACTTCTAATACTTTTTAGCATAATGGATTGGGACTATTCCATTACAAAATACAACATAAATCATGCACCTTCATTAGACTTAAATTACCTGATTAATTTATCAAACAACAATGCTGTTTTACTTAATGAGTATAGAAAATCAACTAACCTTAACACAGAACAAAGCAATAGAATTTTTGATAAGCATCGTGATTATATAAACACAGTTAATAATAGAAACTGGCAAGAATACACGTATTCAAATTTAAAACTAAAAGCAACTACTGATAAAACAATAACAAATGCATATTCTAAGTAACATTGGCAAATCATCGCTTTTAGCAGCTTCCATCTTTTGGATTGTTTTATTATCTAGTGATTTAGGTATGAATTGGGATTTTATACCATATATGTTTCTTTCATTAATTCCAATATACATAATTTGTGCGCTAACCATTTTAATCACTATTTGTCCAATATTTTGGTTTTTAGAAAACGATAATTGTAGTAGGCAAAGAATTTTTAAAACTTACTTTCCAATCTATACAATAATAGCCCTTGGGTTTTGTTTATACCGTGTCTATAAATCTTCGTTTGATATTTTAGACTTAAGTTTTTATGTTTCGGCATATATAACTACAGTACAATCTTGGGTATGGTTCGCAAAGACAAAAAACAAACAACATTAAAGCTAAAATGAAAAAAATACTAAAATTCCTTTTACTCTGTGTCTTATTATTATTTGGAAGCATTTACATTCCCAATAAAACTATAATTACAAATGCTCAAGGATTAACTTATAATTCTATTTCTAAAATACCAAAAAATAAAGTAGGTCTTCTTTTAGGCACAAGCAAATACGTTGCTAACGGAAACATTAACCTCTACTATAAATACAGAATAAATGCTGCAGTCGAACTATATGAATCTGGAAAAATTGACTTTGTTTTAGTTAGTGGTGATAATAGCACTAAAAGTTATGATGAACCATCAACTTTTAAAAGCGATTTAATAGCTAAAGGTATTCCTGAAGAAAAAATCTATTTAGATTATGCAGGTTTTAGAACATTAGACTCCGTTATAAGAGCAAAAGAGATATTTAGTCAAGATTCTATTACAGTCATTTCTCAAAAGTTTCATAACGAACGTGCAATATATTTAGCAAAAAAACATGATATACAAGCTATTGGATTTAATGCCAAAGATGTAAGTAGAAGGTCTGGTTTTAAAACAAATCTCAGAGAATATTTTGCTAGAACAAAAGCTGTATTAGATATAGTAACAGGAAAGAATCCAAAATTCTTAGGAGAAAAAATAGAAATAAAATGAACACATCATATTTCGTAAATAAAAACTCCATAGTAAGAGACATTTGGGGAAAGAGTGATACCATTCTCTTCATTTTTGCAGGTGCTTCTGCTGAATTTGCTCTTAACAAAGCGGTTGATTGGTTATACTTTACTGGTAAGCTACCAGCAGACCCAATTGGCAGATTGTTCTCAACCGTTTCTTATGCTCGTAAAATTGTGTTTTCTGATACAGAAACTGCAAAACATGCGATTGATACCATGACAAAAATCCATGCGAATGTTGAAAACAAACGTGGTTACAATATTCCCGATTGGGCCTATAGAGATGTATTGTTCATGCTAATTGATTATTCCATTAGGTCGTATGAATTGCTGGAACGTAAACTCAAACTAACAGAAAAAGAAGAAGTCTTTAATGTATTTCTTAAGGTTGGTATTGATATGAACATGCAAGGGTTGCCAAAAACCTTTAGTGAGTGGGAAACCATGAGACAAGAACATTTACAAAACAACCTTGAATACAGCAATTATACTACCGATTTGTATAAACAATACCAAAAACATTTAGGATTAACGCGTTATAAAATTTTGTTGGAAACTCAAAAATTATTAGCTCCAAAAGAAATTTATACACTCCTAAATTTTAAACATGCACCTATTTTAAAGCCTTTAATTTCACTCTATAAGTTGAGCAGGACTTTTAAAATAGATTGGATTTTTAAAGCCCTACTCCTACCACCTCAATATAAAAAACAGATTAAAAAACTAGACATCACTAATACTGCAATGGCATACTAAATGAAATTTTCAAAAATATATTTTATACTATTTGTAATTCTATTTATCATAGAAGTGTGCATTGCCTATTTTTTAAAAACAGGCTTTATTCGTCATACTGTCGGTGATTTTTTAGTGGTCATTATGTTGTACTGTTTGCTTAAAAGTTTTTTAATCATAAAGCCAATGCAATCAGCCCTAATTGTACTAATCATAGCTTTTATAGTTGAATTTATGCAACTCACATCGTTTCTTGAATGGTTCAATCTACAAGACAATAACATGGCTAAAATAATATTTGGAAGCACATTTCATGTGTCTGATTTGGTTGCTTACACTTTAGGTATCATCACAACCCTAATAATTGAAAACAAATTGAACAATGACTAATTTAAAAACACTCATAAGCTCACGATTTCAGTTACTCACCTACATTGCGTTGTCAATGATGTTAAGTGGGTTTTTGCTGCTATTACGCATAAAACTTAATCAATCATTTTATTATTTGTTTTTAGTCTGGAATTTGTTCTTGGCTTTTATTCCGTTTTGTATCACGTTATATTTAAGGAGTAAAACTCAAGTCACCAAAACAAAGCTATTTATCTATTTTACAATTTGGCTATTATTTCTACCAAATGCGCCATACATAATAACCGATTTGCTCCATTTTAAAAGAAGTACAAGTCATTTTTTATGGTTAGATATTTTAATGGTTATATCATTCGCCATAAATGGGTTGGTGCTTTTTTACTTGACACTTTTAGATATGGAAAGCTTATTGAAGAAATTTATGCACACTAAGACAATCAAAATTTTATTGATTGCTATTTTCTTCTTAACAGGTTTCGGAATTTACTTAGGTCGCTTTTTAAGATTTAATTCGTGGGATATTTTGCAACACCCAGAAATGCTTATCGAAAGTATTTTTGAAATATTGATTACACCCACTCAGCACCTTGAAGCTTGGGCTTTTACTTTCTGTTTTGGTGCTTTTTTAAGTTTGACGTATCATGTCATTAAATCTATAAAACAAACTAATCTCTAACTTTCCCTTGGAGCACACTAACATTTGAATTAAATGGATTTCCAGACGTACGTCTATGTGTAATTACTTGTCCTACGTGCCATACAGCATCAGCAATTGGACCGTTTATTTGATTCCAAAATGGATATTCGGTAGTGTTTTCTCCTCTAACAAATACCATAGTAAATTCACTTAAGTCGTCAACTTCCCTAAAAATATCAGCAGCTTGCTTTAATAAATTTAAAGTCTTTGCTCTTTTTTCGGCAAAGGTCATTTCAGGTTCTTCTGCAAAAGTATTTGGTTTCTTTAATGCTGAATTGATTATGGTTTTTGTCAATCCGTAAATATGGTCAATGGTTTCACCAGTTGTTCTTCCTCCTTCACTAGGCTTAAATGCTAAATCTTCATCACGCAAACCTTCAGTTGCCCAATAATATCGAAATCCTAATCCATCAATTAGTCGAGCGACCACAGTCCCTTCATTATATTCCGAAGGATAATCTGGAATTTGGTAATAAGGCAAATCATTACTCTGTGCGTTAGTACTATTAACTATCAATAAAAGGGCTACAAATAAAATTGATTTCATTTTCATAATTAAATAATTTAGCTAAAGTTATTAATAAAAAGCATATAAAAGTAGAATCCCTCCAAGAATACTCTCGAAGGGATTCACCGAATTAAGAACCAATTAAAATTGGCACCAACCTTTTTCTTAATTCATAGCTATAAAAGTTATCGTTAGTTTAAACTTTTATATTAGTAATCAGGGTTTTGAGTTAACAATGGGTTTCTATCTCTTGCCGATTGTGGAATTGGAAAAATCAGCTTATTATCGTTATAAGGCATTCCTCCAATATCTCGCTGTGTGCGTTTATAATCATGCAATACAAACCCTTCGAAACCTAATTCCAGTTCTCTTTCATTTAATATTAAATCTAATGTTAATGCTCCTAAAGCTGGAGCCGATGACCTTGCTCTTAGGGTGTTTATCTCCACTAATGGGTCTAATCCTAATGATGTTCCTTCTCTAAAATTAGATTCAGCTCGAATAAGATGCATCTCTGCCAAACGTACTTGCTCAGTATTTGCAAATTGCCGTACATATTTCGAGCTTAGAGTTAATCCAGCATCTGTATAGTAGAAATTTCCTCGTTCATCTAAAGGAGAATCAAATTTGCTCAAATATGCTGGTGTTATAGAAATATCACCACCTCTACCTCCTAAAGCTTGCGTTGCAAAATGCTGAACGTGTCTATTAACACCTTCTTGGGTTGTAATTATCCACGAGAAAATAGTTTCAGCTGTGTTATTATCCGAATCAAAAACGGCACTAAATGTTGGCATTAAACTGTGTCCGCTATTTTCAATAACATCATGCGCAGCATCTCTTGCAGCACTATAGTTACCTTGTTGTAAATAGACCCTCGCCAATAACGCTTGAGCCGCATATTTATCGGCTCTATTCCCATTATCACCAGGTAAAACCGCATAAGCATCTGTGAGGTCGCTTATAGCTTGAGTATAGACTTCTTCAGCTGTATTTCTAGGTACTTGCCTAGTAACATTTGGTGGGTCTAATACTATTGGAACTGCTTCTTGGGTATTTCCTCCTGCGGAATTGTACTGTTGCCCAAAAAGTCGAGCCATGTCAAAATAACCTAGCCCTCTTAGGAACTTTGCTTCACCTTCAACGCGATTTTTTCTATCTGAGTCTGAAAATTTGTCTAAATTATCTAAAACCGTGTTGACATTTCCAAATAGCAAATAATAGTTTCCATAAATGGTATTTGCAGACCCATTGTTATTTATCATTTGCTTAAAGTAAACGTCTCTTAGGTTAGCAAAAGTTCCATTCCACTCCACTTGGTCTGTATTACCAAATAGCACACTAATGTTTGCTATATCTCCATCATAATTAGCTCTACCTGTTGTGTATGCTCCAACTAAAATAGCTTCAATATTATCGGCTGTTTCAGTTGCAACGCCTTCACTAACACTTTGCTGAGGTTCGATATCCAATTCGCTTTCGCATGAAACCATGTAAAACGAACATAAAAGAATGATTATATATTTTATATTTTTCATAACGTATTTTTAAAAGGTTAAATTAACTCCGAGTGTAAATGTTTTAGCTGGTGGTGCCGAATAAAATGTGTTTCCCACATTAGTATTTGTATTGGCATCATCGTTGGATGATTCTGGGTCGTAACCTCGATAATCTGTAATCGTAATTAGATTTAACCCTGCCAAATACACTCTAACTTTACTAAAACCAATATTCTTTAAAACACTTTCAGGTAATGAATACCCTAATGTTATATTTCTAAGTCTAATAAAATCGGCATCTTGTAAATACCTAGAACTTGCTGAGTGACCATTATTTCTAAACAATCTTGCTTGTGGTACATTGGTAATATCTCCAGGGTTTTGCCATCTATTTTTAAAAACATATACATCTTGATTATCTAAACCGTTACCAAAACCTGTTTCTTGATATTGCCCTGCATTATTATATAAACTTGCTCCCCATTGACCTTGGAAGGTAAACGAAAAATCGAATGTTTTATAAGTTAAATTACTCGACAACCCTCCAATAAGGTCAGGATTTGGATTACCCATGATAACACGTTGTGCCTGAGAAAAATCGTTAGTAGTTGTTTTATCTAAAGAGCCATCAGGGTTTTCGGTATTTAAATAATATAAAGCATCACCATTTGCTGGGTCAACACCTGCATATTCTGCCATATAAAAAGCATTTATAGGCTCACCTTCCCTTAATATGTTTCGGCCAGTAATAAGGTCTGCTCCATTAGGTAAATTTGTTACCTTATTTTTATTGGTTGCAATATTAAAACTGGTTTTCCATGTTAAGTCATCCGTTTGAATATTTGTAGTATTTAAAACAAATTCGAACCCTTTATTTTCAAGGTTTCCAACATTTTTAAGGATAGCGTGTCCTGGAGCTCCAGCTTCAAATGGAATACGCTCGTTAAAAATTAAATCGTTTGTTTTCTTCACATAATAATCTATTTCACCACTTATTCTATTATTAAGAAATCCGAAGTCAATCCCTATATCAGTTTGGGCAGTTTCCTCCCATTTTAAATCTGGGTTTTCAATTTGCGTAAATGCAATACCTGAAACACCATCATAAGCAGTTCCTCCATAAAGCCCTAGACTTCCGAAGTTAGAAACAGGTGTATTACCATTTATTCCCCAACTTGCTCTTAGCTTTAAATTTGAAACAACATTAGAGCTTTTTAAGAAATCTTCTTCTGAAATAATCCACCCAGCTGAAGCTGCAGGGAAATAGCCATTACGTTGGTCTGCACCAAATCGTGATGATGCATCATTACGAAGTGATGCCTTTAAAAGATATTTATTGTTGTAACTAAAAGTTGCTCTCGCAAAATAAGATACTTGTGCCCAATTTGTAAAAGTCCCTGTTCCTGCCGAAATCGTTGCTGCACTAGATACTGATTTAAAATCATCGGTTGGAAAACCATCACCAGTAACCGAAGTTGCTCTATTTTTCAACCTAGTATAGGTCATACCAGCAACAAGATTCAAATCAGACGATTCTCCAAACGTATGGTCGAACGTGATATAATTGTTGGTCGATATGATTTCAGTTCCATTATTGGATGCAAATGTTTGACCATTTGTTGATTGAAATGGTGCCAATCTTCCAGTATTTCTATCTACTGTTTGGCTTAAATAATCGTAGCCAAATTCAGTTCTAAAACTTAAAGATGGTAAAAATTTATAGTCTCCAAAAACCTTACTTAAAATTCTTCTAACTGATGTTTTTCTAAAAGAATGCTTGTCTTGCAACAAGAAGTTTGCATATAGAGTCCCATCATTTGGTTCCCCATTATCTAAATATACTGGAGAAGTTGGCACTTGTGCAATTGCTTGCAGTGGTGTTGTAAACGAATTATCGCCAGATATTCTATTAATAATTGTACTGGAATAATTAGCGTTGAGACCCACATCAAATTTATCGCTTACCTTATGGTCTAAGTTTGCTCTTAAACTATAACGCTTTAAGTTATTGCCTCTTACAATTCCTTCGGTATCATTATAAGCTCCTGAAATAAAACTTGTTGTTTTTTCATTTCCTCCAGAAACTGATACGTTTATATCTTTTGTAATACTACTTTGAAAAGCTTCTTCTTGCCAATCGGTATCTACATCTCTCCAGTCTTCATCACCTTGATATCTAGGTAAACGTCCATCTACCCATGCATCTGAAGCAGCTTGGTCTGCAAAAAATCCACTATTAAAAGCTGACTCTCTAATAAGTTCTTCATACTGTGCAGCATTTAACCAATCTCTTTTATTTGTAGGCTCTCCAACTGTTGTTGAAAAATCTACAGATACTTTAGAATCGCCTTGCTTCCCTCTTTTTGTAGTGATTAAAATAACACCATTAGTTCCTTTTGCTCCATAAATTGCTGTTGCAGATGCATCTTTTAAAATATCAATTGAGGCAACATCATTTGGATTTAGAGATAGTAACGGATTCAAATTTGCTCCAATAGAAGAGGTGTTTCTATTATTCATTTCAATACCATCAATAATATAAAGCGGTTCTTGTGATGCCGAAACCGAGGAAAGACCTCTAATAATAGTTTTTACGCCACCTTCAACTTTACCGTTTACTTGCGTGATTTGTACACCAGCAGCTTTACCCACAATGGCTCCTTGAAAACTTGGTGTAGAAACGCCTTCGATTTGGCTTGCATCGATTTTTGCAACATTATCGGTTAGTAATCTTTTGGATTGTGTACCATAACCAATTACTACAACCTCTTCCAATGCTGCTGCATCTTCTTCCATCGTCACATTTATTGTGTTGGAAGATGCTACTGTTATCTCAACAGATTTAAGTCCTACGTATGTAAATGCAAGGATTTGACCTTCATTTACATTAATTGAATATTTACCATCGAAATCTGTTTGAGTTCCATTTGTTGTGCCCTTAACAACAATATTAACACCAATAAGAGGAACACCAGATTGGTCCGAAACTGTTCCCGAAACGGTTTTTTGTTGTGCAAAAGCAATGGAAATGTTTAAAAACAATAGTAAAAAAACAACTTTGCATTTTTTCTTCATAATTCTTTTTTTAGTTATTAATTCAGTTTTACAACCAAAAAAAGCCTGTGGTAAAGCGAAGACTAATTCAAATAAATATCTTTCTAAATTGGTTTAACGAAAACAAAGTTCAATGAAAGATGTAAAAATTACGACAAGCCTTTTTGATTGATTCTACTTCAAAAAAAGCTGTTATCGTTGTGTTTGTAGGGAAATCCTATAAGAATTAACGAACGCCGAAGAATATTTACTACTTATTTACGCACGTAAAGATTTTATGTATTGTGTTGGTGTTAGGGAAAGTTGTTTTTTAAAATATTTATTGAAAGACACCTTATTATTAAACCCAACTTCGTAAGCTACTTGAATAATACTTAGGCTATTGTATTCATCTTTTTTTAATATTTCGGTAGCTTCTTCAATTCTATATTTATTCATAAGCTCCGAAAAACTCATATTAAAATGTTCGTTGATAACTTGAGAGGTATTATGCCTTGTAGTATCTAATTTTACAGACAAAGACTCAAGGTTTAAATCGTTATTCAAAAACACTTTATCTTCATTAAGAAGTTCTAAAAGATTGTCTTTCAATTCTAGAGATAAGGAAGGTGTAAGCCCTGATTTTTTATATTTGAAGAAATTTAGAGGGTCTAATAATTTCTTTTTTCCTTTAAATATTTCTGGCTGACCATAAGCGATATAAGCCACATAAAACACAACACTCACCATGACTACTATTTGCAAATGAAACAACGGCTGAAAATTGACAATTCCTGTAATTCCTGCAGCATAAATTATATATGCAACGGTATAAACTATATGAAGTGACAGCAAATTTCTTTGCCAACAAAAAGTATCTTTATTTTTTTTATTTATAGCCTTTTTATTTTTACGATACATATTTAAAATAAGAAAAGCATAAATAGATAATGATAATATTTTAACAATAATCACAGTATATGCAGCCGACTGCAAGACGTTTTTTCCATCAAAAAGAATATTAAACTTCTCTATTGAAGACATCATATAGTAAGGCAAAATTGATACAAAAAGAATTATTGATGGCACCAAATGTAAAGCGTCAACCAACCTAAATTTGTAGTTATAATTAATTCTTTTAAAATAGAAATAAAGCAATGGTCCATACAAAAATGAAAAAGTAGTAGTCATTAACAATGCCTGAGGTACATAGTATTGATAATTAATTACATACAAACTCAAATGCAAAATGAACAATGAATTAAACAATACAAATAGGCTTATTAAAAACGTACCCAATCTATCTATTCCCTTTTTTATATTTAAAATTATAAAAATGAAAATGCCCAAAAAACCAGCATAAAAGTAAATTACTGCCATGATATTAAATTTTGGCAAATACTTTTCTTTAAACCCTAAGTACTTCTCGGTGTTTTTAATGTTTGAAAATAAGTGGTCGTTTATAATAGATAAATCTGCTGTAGCACTTACATATTTGTTAATATTTAGCATAGCGTTGTCAACATCATTATTATTGGAGTACTCTACAGCCAAATTTCTAAAATATGCAATAGAATCTGTAGATGCTACTCCAGAAACCAAAGAGTTTGGAGTATTAAAAAAAGAAGGTAATTCTAAGAGATTATTTTCATACGTTTTAGTATTTACACCTTCAATAAAATTTTGTTCAGATGCGAAAGTGCATGAAAACAAAGCAAGAAAAATAATTAGAATTAAGTCTTTTTTTGGATAAACTATATGTGTTTTAAGTTTTACCAAAGCGTAATTTTTACAATTAAATATACAATATGAAGCTCAAAAAACACCTATGGAAAGTAAAATCCGATAATTATTTACCCAAGTTTTAGCATAATTTTAAGACATCTACTGTACAAATGTCGACAATCACAAAAAAATTATGATTTTGATATTTAGTCGTATCAATTAGCTTTTCATTTCACTCCATACTTATCGTATAGATACACCAAAGCTGTCATGGTAGCTGCGCCAAGTTCTAATTCTCGTTTATTTACAGCATCAAAAGTGTCGTTTGCTGCATGATGATAATCAAAATAACGCTGTGTATCAGGACGTAGTCCAGCTAAAACCACATTACCATCTTTTAAAGGGCCAATATCTGCGCCACTTCCTCCTTTTACAAAAGAATGTACTAAGTAAGGTTCAAATAAAGATTTCCAGCCCAAAACTTGATTAAATTCGTCGTCACTACAATCAAACGAAAACCCTCTTGGTGTAAAACCTCCCGAATCACTCTCTAGAGCAAGTATGTGATTTTCTCCTTTTTGTTTTGCAACTTCGGCATATTTACGTCCACCACGCAAACCATTTTCTTCATTCATAAAAAGTACTACTCTAATGGTGCGTTTTGGTCGTACTCCAGATGCTTTTAAAAGTCTAACCACATCCATAGACTGTGTACAACCTGCGCCATCATCATGCGAACCATCACCTAAATCCCATGAATCCAAATGCCCTCCAACTACTATTATTTCTTTTGGAAACTCGCTTCCAGTAATCTCTCCAATCACATTGTAAGATTGCACATCTGGCAACTGTTGGCAGTTTTGTTTAAAATAAAATTTTACATCTTTATTTAACTTGAGCATGCTACTAAGCAACTCAGCATGATTGGTACTAATGGCTGCAGCAGGAATGCGTTTATTTAATGGTGTATCGCCATAATTGGTACCTCCTGTATGCGGAAAATTGTCAAGGCGTAAATTCATAGACCTTACAATAACTCCAACTGCACCAAATTTAGTGGCCTCTTTTGCTCCCGAACCACGTTGGTCCACACAACCTCCATAAGCGCTAAAAGTGTTAATATGGGTTTCGTCCATAGGGCGATTAAAGAACACTATTTTTCCTTCTAATTTTTCACGCCCAAGTGTTTCAAGTTCATCAAGACTATGTACTTCTACCACATTTGCTTTAATACCAAGCGCTGGCGTAGCAACCGAGCCACCTAAGGCACAAATATTTACATTAATTGTTTCTCCTGGTTTGGTTTCGATATAGGCATATTCGGCAGCACCTCTTACCCATTTTGGAACCATTACTGGTTGCAACCAAACGTTGTCCAAGCCTAACTTATCCAATTCTTCTTTCGTCCACTGTACAGCTCTTTCTGCATTTAGTGAGCCTGATAATCGTCCTCCTATTTGATTAGATAAGTGGTCAAGCCATTCGTAGCTTTTCCCGTTGGAAAGTGAATTATCGTAAATTTTCTTGAAGACTTCTTCGTCGGTTTGTGAGTAGCTATTGATTCCTATTAGGAATACGAAAAATAAAAATACTTGTTTCATTGGTTGATAGTTTTATGTTTTAAATATACTATTATTAGCCCTATTGAATAGCAAAGAAATCATAAAAAAAATCCAGCCGAAGCTGGATTTTTAGAATAACTGTAAAAATTACGTCTTAATTTAAAAATCACACTATTAAGACATTATCTCTATGCAAATTAGACTACAAAATGTATATGAGGTTTAATTTACTATTCATTTTTTAGCTGCTCTTTATACAAATTTATGTTTGCTTTTACCTCATCGTCCAATTCTGGCTCTTTAATATCGTTATAAGTTTGCAGTGTTTCTAGTAGAATTTTAGCAACAATATAACGCGCTGTTGGTTTATCATCGGCAGGAATTGTGTACCAAGGCGCATGAGGCTTTGAGGTTCTATTTATGGCATCTTCATAACATTCTTGATACCTATTCCAAAGTTTGCGCTCTTTTAAATCGCCTGGAGAGAATTTCCAATTTTTTTCTGGTTTATCTAACCTTCTAAGTAGTCTGTTTTTTTGCTCTTCTTTTGAAAGATTTAAAAAGAATTTAAAAATGATGGTACCATTCTCAGCTATATGCTTTTCAAAATTATTAATCTGCTCAAAACGCTTGTCCCAAAAATCATCATTAATATCTTCAATAGAGTTTATCGAAGGAATATTTTCACCAAGTATATAACCTGGATGCACACGTGTTACCAACACATTTTCATAATGTGTCCTATTAAAAATTCCAAATTTACCTCGTTCTGGTAAAGCGATATAGTGCCTCCAAATATAGTCGTGCGCCAATTCTTTAGGCGTTGGTACTTTAAAACTATGTACCACAACACCTCGCGAATTAAAATCTTTAAACACCTCACGTATCATACTATCCTTCCCAGCGGTATCCATACCTTGAATACAAATGAGTACTGCATATTTACCGTGAGCGTATAAGGTGTCTTGCAATTTCCCTAGTTTTTTACGGACCTTTCTTAACTCCTTTTTTGTGGTGTCACTATCGGTTTCCAGATTGTAAACCGTTGGTGTATCTGTTAGAGTTATTGTTTCGGAAACTTTAAATTCGCTAATATCAATAGATTTCATAGTATGTTTAATTTTTTCTAAATATAACGAAGATTTTGTAGTTTTAGAGCTACTAAATCCCTGCATGAAGAATATTACATTTATTACTTTTCTGTTTTCTATTTTTTGTGCAACGGTACATTCTCAGGAAATACATTCAGCAGATGCAACTCTAAAAAACGGCATTTCAAAATCGAGTGTCTTATCAACACATCCTTTTGGCATCTTTTTTTCTAGAATTCAAGGTAATTTTAAAATTCGTCCAACAACAAAAACGCAACTAAAAATAAATCTGGAAAGTGGTAATGTTTGGGGAACTCAAATAAAATCATACATACCAAACAACAGCGACGTTAGAAATGAAGTGAGGAAACACGAATGGCACCAAGCACAATATTTTTTTGATGAAGAAACCCTAGACTCAAAGTCTTACAAATTACAAATAGATGGTGTGATTAAAGGTTTGCGTCTTAAAACATCTATAAATTTAAAGAGTAATCAAGAATTAAATATTGGTCTTAGACTCTTTATGTTAACTAAAGGAAAAGGCCTTTTTTCTATTTTAACCAGCGATAGTTTTATAGAAAGTTTTCACAAAAAAATAGCTGGAGGCTCAGACCCTTTTGATAGAGAAGTTTTTGGTTTCAACAAAGCCCTAATTAAATATACCGATAGAAATGGAAACATTTTAGAATTAAACAATAACGATTTGTTTGCTGGTGGTTTAGAAGCTTCCTATTACTATTATCTCAATGCTTTAAGTTCTAAAGCATATTCAATGAATTTTGGTGCACATTTAGGCTACAACTTTTCTTCACATAATAATTCTTTGGATATAGCATTGTCGTCCAACGCTATTAAAGTCATACCCATAAATAATAAGCAATATTTTCAAATTGGTTTAGGTATTGGTGTTTTACGAAAAGAACTTGTTAGTTTTAGTAGTAATAATGTCGATTTTGGCACCAATGATTACTTGGGAAATTTAGAAAGTATTATTGAGTACAATATCATTTCTAAAGGCAAAACTACGCATTCCGTTGGGTTAGACTATTATTTACAAACTAGTTTAAATAAAAAAGATGAATTAGAATATCTAATTCCTATAAGGCATCCAAATGCACATAAATCTTGGGGACATGGTGTTACAAACTTATACAGGAATAACAACTATTGGTCACTCTTTTACACATTTACCAAAAAGACGTCTTTAACGGTCTATTTACAGCAAGATTTTGAAGTAAACAACAACCCAGATATACAAACAGGCATCAGTTTTACCTTCAATTTAAAATAATTATAATATGGTATTTCATCGATAATATGTGTGATAAATGCGTTTAATAGCGATTTTTTATTACATTAGTTATAACCTACTTAACATATTAACCCAAACGCCATGAAAAAAAGCTACTTATTTTTTCTGTTATCCTTTGCATTTTTACACATCAATGCACAAAACAAATGTGAGGATGCTCATTCTGATGTTATTTATGCTTATTCGCATGTAAAATCGGCTTACGATTCTAACAATATTTCACATCTAAAGGATTATTCCAAACGCTCAACCGATGCCTTTAATCGAGCAAAAAAAATACTGAATGATTGTGGCTGCAAAGCCTCTTACAATCATGCTTATGATGCTTCAGAATTACTTAGCAAAGTAGAAAATGTAGAAACTTTTGAAGATGGACGCTTTTATGTAAAACGTGCTCGCGATATTGCAAAAAAAGTGATTAATGAGCTTGAATTATGTACAAAACTAACTCAAGAAGATGAAGACCTAGCAAAGTTAGAACGCGATAGGTTAAAGCTTCAACAGCAGCAAATTGAATTAAGTTTAAAAGAACAGAAAATAAAGCAAAAAATGGCAGAAAAAGAAGCTGCCGAACTGATACTAAAAAAACAGCAACTCATCTCTAAAAACGATTTAGCTTTAACCACCAACCTAGAAAGTTTCAATAAAATTTTAAATGCATGTGATTGCGATTTAGAAATGCCTGGAATTAATTATAAAAAAGAAGCATTGTTATCTAAAGACCTTATAGAAATTAAAAAGGAATACTTAACAATATTTAAAAGTATGACCAGTAATTATCTAGACAAATTAAATGCATGTAACGATTAATTGTGTTGTCTGTAAGAGGTCTGAAGAATTATAATTATGAATTAGTTTCAGACCTCTTTCTTTTTATTTACTAGCAAACATCTTTACATCTGCTTCACTAACTTCGGTGCCTCCTAAAATTATTAATCTTTCGACAACATTTCTAAGCTCTCTAATATTTCCAGTCCAATCATACTCCTGAAGTAATTTTATAGCCTTTTTTGAAAACGATTTTTTTGAAATTCCTTGTTCGTTTGCAATTTTTGAAGAGAAATACTCAACAAGCAACGGAATATCTTCTCTTCTATCGTTTAACGCAGGAACTTTAATTAAAATAACCGCGAGTCTATGGTATAAATCCTCTCTAAATTTTCCATCATCAATCTCTTTTTTAAGGTCTTTATTTGTGGCTGCAACCACACGTACATTTACCTTAATATCTTTATCGCTACCTACACGTTGTATGCGGCTTTCCTGTAATGCTCTTAAAACCTTAGCTTGAGCCGATAAGCTCATGTCGCCTATTTCGTCAAGGAAAATAGTACCTCCATTGGCAGCTTCAAACTTTCCTGCTCGGTCTTTATTGGCACTTGTAAAAGCACCTTTAACGTGTCCAAACAATTCACTTTCTATAAGTTCGCTAGGTATTGCAGCACAATTCACCTCAATCATTGGGCCTTTGGAGCGTTCGCTTTTTTGGTGTAACCAATGAGCCACTAATTCTTTTCCTGTTCCGTTAGGTCCAGTAATTAGTACACGCGCATCTGTGGTTGATACCTTGTCAATCATTTCTTTTATTTGCGAAATGGCCTCGCTTTCACCAATCATTTCGTAGTTTTTGCTTACTTTTTTCTTTAAAAGCTTATTTTCTACTACGAGTTCTTTTCTGTCGAGAGCGTTTCTAACTGTATTTAACAAACGGTTTAAATCTGGTGGTTTTGAGATATAATCAAAGGCCCCTAGACGCATTGTGTTTACTGCTGTATCTAAATCGCCATGACCAGAAATCATTACCACAGGAATTTCTGGTTTTATTTTCTTAATGGCTTCCAACACCTCAACACCATCCATTTTTGGCATTTTAATATCGCAAAGCACTAAGTCGAAATCTTCCTTTTTAATTTTTTCAATACCTATTAATCCATCTTCAGCTTCTTCAACATTATAGGTGTCACTTTCTTCTGAAAGTATTTTAGTAAGTACTCTTCTAATCGCTGCTTCGTCTTCTATTACAAGTATTTGTGGCATATTTCTTTTTTAATTGTTATATAAATGAATGTCTCTTTGAGGAAACGGAATTGTTATATTGTTGTCTTTAAATAGTTTATTTATTTCAAAACGAATATCGCTTTGTGGCATTATCGCTTCAAAACTATTATTTAACGTAAAAATGAGTTTAAAATTTAGTGAGCTATCACCAAAATCCATAAACAACACTAAAGGAGCTGGATGCTTCATTACTTTTGGGTGATTTTTTGCTGCTTGTAATAGTAGTTCTTTCACTAATTCTACATCGCTTCCATAAGCAACACCAACACTAACACTTTCTCTTGTTTTAGTGCCATTTTCAGTCCAATTATAGAGTATTGAGGTTAAATATTTATGATTTGGTATGACCAATACTTTATTGTCTATAGTCACCGCTCTTGTGGTTCGTAGTTTTATCTCCACTACTCTTCCGACTTTGCCATCAATTTCAATAATATCTCCAACGTGAACCGATTGGTCTAGCAAAATAAAAATACCAGATATAATATCTTGAAAAAAGGTTTGTAAAGCTAAACCAATACCAACAAGTAGTGCTGCTGATGCCGCTAATATAGCTGACATTTGTACACCCATATTTTGCATAGTAATGAACACTACTACTAGATATATAAAATACCTAGCAAATGAGAATACAGACGTGAATTTTAGCTTATCTTCTTCAGGAAGTTTTCTAGTAGCAAGCTTTTTAATTCCTCTTAATATAATGGCGGTAAGAATAAAAACTACAATAACAACTAAAATAGTTTTTACTGAAATATGCACGCTTTCCCCAAACTTAAAATCATGATTTAAAAAATCGTTAAGCTTTTCCATTTACTAATATTTTAACCATTTATACAGCTCTTTATAGCTTGGTTTTTTACCATACATTAAAATGCCTACACGATAAATTTTGGCAGCAAACCAAACTGTAAACATAAAGGTACCAATTAATAATAATACCGAAACCACTTGTTGCCAAATAGGCACTCCAAACGGAATGCGCATTAGCATGACCACTGGAGAGGTAAGTGGTATAAATGAAAATACAGTAGAAACCGTACCATGAGGGTCTTCAATAACCGTGAAAATACCTACATATACTGCTAAAATTAACGGCATTAAAATTGGCAACATAAATTGTTGGGTATCTGTTTCATTATCCACAGCAGCTCCAATAGCAGCATATAGAGAACTATACAATAAATAACCACCAATAAAAAACAATAAAAACATGATTATTAGATTAGTGAGTGGTAAATTATAAATAGCACTCATTAAACTTTGAATTTTCATGTCGCCACCTTGAGCTTCCATAGCTTGTTGCATCATTTCTTGTTGTGGTGCCTGCATTTCTGCCATGTTTATTCCAAATATAGCAGAAACTACCATCATTAAAACACCACCAAGAATAATCCAAATAACAAACTGTGTAATTCCTGCTAACGATGTCCCAATAATTTTCCCAAGCATTAGTTGCACTGGTTTTACTGACGAAATAATAACTTCAATAATCCTACTGGTTTTTTCTTCAATGACACTTCGCATAATCATGTTGCCATAAATAATGATGAACATGAACAACATATAGCCAGCAAAACCTCCGAAAATGAGTTTTACTACATTATCAATTTTTGATGTTTTTTCTCCTAAAAAACTTTCTTGAACAATGTTTATTCTAGCTTTTGATGATTTTAATTTCTCAGTATCTACACCCTGTTCTTGCAGCTTTAAATCGGTAAACTCTTTTTCTAGCTTACTTTCTAAACCTTCCATTAACGTTATTGAAGGTGTGTCTTTTGAATAAAACTTTATGCCTTCCAGAATAGCATCGATATTTTCTCCTTTAGAAATATGAAGTAAACCGTATTGTTCTTTTTCTTCAACTTGTTTTTTAGCATCGTCTATGGTCACTTCACTTAAAATGACATAGTTTGTATTCTCAGTACTTTTAAAAATACTTTCAACCATTCCTGATTCATCCAAAATCGAAATTGTTCTCTGCTTACTGCTATTAAGTTGCGATAAATAGGCAACCACAGCAATAAGTACTATCATGATTATTGGACTTAAAATAGTCATGATTATGAACGATTTGTTTTTAACTTTAGTTAAATACTCGCGTTTTATAATTAATGGTAAATGGTTCATAATTAACTATTCTTAACGGTTTGAATAAATATATCGTTGGCAGTTGGCACCAACTCATTAAAATGATTTACCTCAGCTTTAGAAGTTAAAAATCCTAGCAAATCGTTTGATGTATCGTTATTATTAAGCTTTATTTTCAATTTTAAATCGTCGTTTAACGATTTATAATCTGCTTTAGAAACTTCAAATTTTTCTTTTATCAAATTGGTTAATTCAGCTTCATTATTGGTTACCAAACCAACTTCGAACGTATTGGTTTTAAACTCTCTTTTTATATCCTGAAGTTTTCCATCCAACACCTTATTAGATTCATGAATCAACGCAATATGGTCGCATAATTCTTCTACCGACTCCATACGGTGTGTAGAAAAAATAACGGTGGCGCCTTCATCTCTTAATTGCAGAATCTCATCTTTAATCAAGTTTGCGTTTATAGGGTCGAAACCTGAAAAAGGTTCATCAAAAATCAATAACTTAGGTTGGTGAAGTACAGTAACGACAAACTGTATTTTTTGTGCCATACCTTTAGATAGTTCTTGGATTTTTTTATTCCACCAATCGCCTATTTCCAATTTTTCAAACCAATATTTTAAACGTGTTTTGGCTTCACTCTTACTCATTCCTTTTAACTGAGCTAAGTATAGAGCTTGCTCACCTACTTTCATGGATTTGTATAAACCACGTTCTTCTGGCAAGTAACCAATATCTTTAATATGATGCGATTGCAATGGTTGTCCATCTAACAAAACACTACCAGTATCTGGCATTGTTATTTGATTAATCACTCTAATTAATGTTGTTTTTCCTGCGCCATTAGGCCCTAATAATCCAAAAATGCTTCCTTTTGGCACTTCAATGGATACATTATTTAAAGCTGTAAAATCTCCGAATTTTTTAGAGACCGAATTGGCCACTAATAAGTTATTCATCTAATTTATTTTAGTGTTTAAAAATAAGTCTCGTAAAGATATTAAATGTTACAAGAACTCAATGGTTTTAAGAATAGAATTGTATAAAAACAAAACCCACCCTTAAAAAATTAAGGATGGGAAAAATTGCTATGAAAAAGAAAAATTACCACTAACCTAGGCTAGTGATATTTCAAATATACTGTTTTTTCTTAAATAATTCTTAAAATGAAACATTATCTTGAATAATGCCGACAACAGAAAGAAATAGATTAAGTGTAATACTAAAAGATGATTTATGTTAAGAGAACATATCTTTCACCTTTTCAAAAAAGGACCTGTCTGAACTTTCTGGTTTAGGATTAAAATGCTCATCTTCTCTCATACTTTCAAAAAATTCTTTTTGTTGTTTATTGAGTGTTTTAGGTGTCCAAACGTTAATATGCACTAACAAATCTCCTTTGCCATAACCGTTAACACTAGGGATTCCCTTGCCTCTTAAACGCAGTATTTTACCAGATTGCACACCAGCTTCTACTTTAATTCTTACTTTTCCTGTAACTGTGTCAATTTCTTTCGATGTTCCCAAAACAGCATCAGGGTAGCTTATGTACAAATCGTAATGCAAATTATCGCCTTCACGCTGTAAGGTTGGATGGTCTTCTTCTGTAATAGCAACGAGCAAATCTCCTGAAATACCATTTCCTGGAGCTTCATTACCTTTTCCAGACACTTTTAATTGCATACCATCTACAACGCCAGCTGGAATTTTAATAGATACTGTTTCCTCTTCAACAACCAAACCTTGGGCATCTGCGCCTGCTGGTTTTTTATCGATGGTTTGTCCAGCACCTCCACACACATTACATGGCGAAGAGGTTTGCATTCTTCCTAAAATAGTATTGGTAACTCTAGTTACTTGACCAGAACCTTGACAAGTTGAACAGGTTTTATAAGTAGTACCTTTAGCTTGTTTTCTACGCTTTACTTTTACTTTTTTCTCAACACCATTGGCAATATCTTCAAGCGTTAATTTTACTCTAATACGTAAATTGCTTCCTTTTACAACACGTTGTCGTTGACCTCCAAATCCTGAAAATCCGCCGCCACCAAAAGCACCTCCGAAAATATCACCAAATTGACTGAAGATATCGTCCATATCCATACCTCCGCCTCCAAAGCCTCCAGCACCATCAAACGCTTGGTGACCGTATTGGTCGTAACGCGCTTTTTTATTTGGGTCACTTAAAACCTCGTAAGCTTCAGCAGCTAATTTAAATTTTTCTTCGGCCTCTTTATTATCTGGGTTCTTATCAGGGTGGTATTTTAAAGCTTGCTTTCTGTAAGCTTTTTTAATTTCAGCAGCTGATGCGTCTTTACTTAATCCTAGTATTTCGTAATAGTCTTGCTTTGCCATAAATTTATTGTCCTATAACTACTTTTGGAAACCGAATTACTTTATCGCCTAAAGCATATCCTTTTTCTATTACATCTATAATTTTACCTTTTAGGTCTTTACTTGATGCTGGTATTTGCGTAACAGCTTCATGATTATCGGCATTAAACACATCTCCTTTTTCAACCTTGATAGGCTTTAGTCCTTTTTGCTCTAAAGTGGTAAGTAGTTTTTGATAAATTAATAATACGCCTTTACGCAATTCTTCGGCTTCTTTATCCTCATCAATATGCGATAAAGCACGCTCAAAATCATCTAAAACTGGCAACATTGCCAACATTACATCTTCACTAGCTGTTTTAAATAATTCTATACGCTCTTTGGCAGTACGACGTTTATAATTTTCGAACTCGGCAAATAATCGCAAAAACTTATCTTTTTCAGATTTTAGCTCTTCTTGCAATTGCTCTTCAACTGTTTGTTCTGGAGCTTCCTCAACTTGCGTTTCTTGTTGTGCCTCTACTTGCTCTTCTATTGTGTCTTCTTTTTTACTTTTCTTGCTCATGTTTTAATAAACTAAAAAATACTTATTTATAGTTGGCAAAAGTACTGCCATTATTATTAAAATGTCAAAATGTCACAAAATATTTTTACATCTTTTTAACTATTCTGATTTTACTAATTACTATTTTTGTCAAAACACTTTAGAAAACAACAACTATGAAAAAATTAACTTTTAAATTTTTTACGATTTTCATGCTAAGTTTAGCAGTTGTGAGTTGTAAAAACAAAGCGGATGAAGCCAAAACTACTGAAGCTACCGAGGCTACCGAAGCACAAGCTACATCTGTTAAGTATATGGCAAACCCAGCAGAATCTACTATTGAATGGGCTGGTTACAAACCAACTGGACAACACAATGGTACAATTAATTTAGAGTCTGGAATTTTTACCATTAATGATGGTAAAATTGAAAGCGGTACATTTTTAATTGATATGGCTTCTATTAAAGATAATGATGGAAGTGCAAAATTAGAAGGTCATTTAAAAAGTGCTGACTTTTTTGATGTAGAAAAGCATGCTAGTGCAGCTTTTGAAGTTACTGGTTTTGAAGAGGTTGATGGTAAAACAATGCTTTCTGGTAACTTAACACTAAAGGAAAAGAAAAACAATGTAACTTTTCCTGTGACAGTATCTGAAGACGGAAACAGTTACACTATCACTAGTGAAATGTTTACCATAGACCGTTCTAAATGGGACGTACAATATGGCTCAAAATCGTTTTTCGATAACTTAGGCGATAAGTTTATTAATGATGATATTGAATTAAAAATTACTGTTAAAGCCAGTAAATCGTAATTTATAAAACCTTAATTTTTTTAAAGCCACTCGACATTTGAGTGGCTTTTTTGCTTTTATTAAGTTAAAACTATCATAAGCAACGCTAACTTTTGCGCATTAAATAGTACTTTCATCTTAATAAAAATTAAACGTTTAGTGATGAAGCACTTTTTTCTATTCATAGCTCTTACAATAAGTTCCATAAGTTTTGCGCAAATTGATGACAGAATTACTACTATTGAATTTGTAGAAGTCCTCGATAATAATAAAGAAGAAGCACTTTTTTACTTTCAAAATAATTGGAAAGTGTTGCGTGACAAAGCTGTAAAAAGAAATTACATACACTCCTACCAACTTCTGGAAACTCCAACTAGTGATGAAGCGCCTTTTCAAATTATGTTAATAACAACTTATCAAAACAAAGCACAACATGAGCTTAGAGAAGATAATTTTCAAGAATTAGTTAAAGAAAGTGGTGAGCTTAAATTATTAAATAATAAAAAACCTGGAGAGTTTAGGAGAAGCTTGTTTAGCAAGAATATGGTTAGGCATTGGAATTAAAATATTAGAAAAATGAAACACCTATTTAATAATTCAGTATTAGGAATATTCGCAACATGCATAATAATGCTTGTTAGTTGCGAAAACAAAGAAAATATCGATTTTGAACTCGATAAAATTGAAGTTGTTAACCGTGAAATTTCAAATAAAGCAGAACTCAACTCTGGCATACTCTCATTAAATGCACAAAAAGGTGATGGATTAGCTATTTTAAAACATGTAGAGTTTGAATCTGGAACTATTTCAATAGACTTTAAAGGAGAAGATGTCGCTGGCAAAAGCTTTGTTGGGTTAGCTTTTAATATTCAAAACGATTCTACTTACGAGGCAGTCTATTTTAGACCCTTTAATTTTGAGTCTCTTAAAAAACTAAGTAGAGAGCATAGCATACAATATATTTATCATCCAGATTTTCCATGGAAAACATTACGTACAGAAAAAGAAGGCGTGTTTGAATCAGAGTTTATTAACCCTCCAAATCCTGACGACTGGTTTTCTATAGAACTCACAATTAATCCAAAAGAGGTAATAGTTACTGATGCACCTTCTGGAGAAATTTTAATGAAAGTTGAAAGACTTACTAATCATGTTTCTAATAGCATTGCACTATGGACAGGTCATAATTCCAAAGGCAGTTTTAGAAATTTAAAAATCCATTAAATATCAATAGCATGAAACATATTTTTTCCTTTATAGTTTTGTTATTTGTAATAACCTCCTGTAAACAAAGCAATGAAGACATAAAAATCGAGGTTAAAAAAAATGAAACTGCCGAGGTCTCATTTTATACCAAAGACAGTTTAAAAATTTATGGCGATTTATTCATAATCAATAAATCAGCGCCAACTATTCTATTATTCCATCAAGGTGGCGCCAACTCAAGAGGTGAATACAACACTATCGTTCCTATTTTAAAAGAAGAAGGATTTAATGTATTAACTATTGACCAAAGACAAGGTGGACAACGTTTTGGAAACTATAATAGAACCATTGCAGAAATATCGAGAAATACTTATGGATATTGCGATGCTTACCCAGATTTAGAAGCAGCTTTAGAGTTTGTAAAAACATCTAATTTTACAGGAAAGAAAATAGCTTGGGGAAGTAGTTACAGTGCCACCTTAGCAATTAAACTTGCTAGTGAAAATGCGGATGTTATTGATGGTGTTTTGGCATTCTCGCCAGCATCTGGCGACCCAATGGAAGGTTGCCGTCCAGAAGAAACTTTAAAAATTTTAAAAACACCTTTACTCCTACTTCGTCCAGCTAGAGAAGCAGCAATAGAAAGTGTGCAAAACCAACTGGCTCTAGCAAAAGAATATAATCACGAAACTTATGTAGCCAAAAATGGTGTTCATGGTTCGTCTATGTTAGTTGAAGATAGGGTTGGGAATTCTGTTGATGAAAATTGGACTGTTGTTAAGGCTTTTTTAGGAAAATTTAAAAAAGAGTAACTTTAAACACTTATTAATCAACTTCAACAAACATGCAAAAATTAAATATTATCATTCTTATCGTTCTTAGTTTAAGTACATCTATTTATAGCCAAGAAAATGGAACTAACATTCAAGAAGAGCTTATTTATGGACGTAAACATGGTATGGCATTAACAATGGCTGTTTTAAAACCTAAAAAACCGAATGGTAAGGGTATAATAAGTGTCGTAAGTGGAAATTGGATATCTAGTCATGCACACATGAAAAAATATTTCTTGGATGCAGCAAAACCGTTTACTGATAATGGGTATACTGTGTTTCTAACCATGCATGGCTCAAATCCTAGGTTTGATATTTCGGAAGCTGCAACTGATATAAAAAGAGCGGTACAATTTGTACGTTATAATGCTGACAAGTTTAATATTGACTCTGATAATATTGGTATTACTGGCAGTTCTTCTGGCGGACACTTATCATTACTGATTGGCACATCAGACGATACTAAAAACATAGAATCTGAAGACCCAGTAGCAAGAGTATCGTCAAAAGTACAGGCAGTTGCTGTTTTCTATCCTCCAACCGATTTTTTAAATTGGGGACAATCGGGAGGTTATATGAATTATCTACAGTATGGAGATCTTCTTGCACAAAGTGGTGTTTTAGGTGCACTAAAATTTAATATGTTTAATGAAGCAAAATTTGTATATGAAGTCGTAGATAATCCGGAAAAACTAAAAGAAGTTTCTAAATCTGTATCTCCTGCACAATTAATTACTAGTGATGATGCACCAACTTATATCATACATGGAGATAAAGACACTACTGTCCCCTTACAACAATCAACAATACTTCAAGAAAAGTTTGACAATATTAAGCTTCCTTTCGAACTAATAATTGTCCCAGGTGCAGATCATGGCTGGGAAAATATGAATAAAGATCGTTTGAAATTTGTTAAATGGTTTGATAAACATTTAAATTAGAATACTAAAGTTAAGAGTTTTTAAAGCTAGGCTTTGTAAGAAAAAAACAGTAATACGCTTTTAACGAAATTTAAAAAAAATTCTAGTATACAACATTAAGACAAAGTGAGCATCATTAAAAACATAAGAGAAAAATTAGGGTTTACCCAATTAAAGTTGGCTAAAAAATCTGGCTTATCACTAAGAACTATTCAACGTTTAGAATCCACTAATAAAGAGCCTAAAGGCTATACTTTAGCCGTACTATCTAATGTTTTTAATATTGAGCCATTAGAACTTCAAGGCAAATTTAAAAGCATTGAGCAAACAAAGGAGGATGAGGCCACATCTATTAGACTAATTAACTTATCGGTTTTATCGTTTTTAGGCATCCCTTTTGGTAATATTATTTTTCCATTTATACTCTGGAGGAGAAACCGTAAATCAAAATTTCTTGATGAAATGGGAAGGCGTATTGTTAATTTTCAAATTATGTTCTCTATTGTGCTTTCTGCGCTTCTTTGCATTTCCCCTTTTATTGGTCGCACATTTTTTTCAAATGCTCCAATAATACTAATCGTTTTGTTTATGGCATATGCTTTTAATATTCTTATTGTTTTCCGTATTGCTATGAAATTACAACACAATAACTTCGATTTTCTAAATAGTCCGCTTCGCTTAATATAATACAAAAACAGGAAATTGGCGTAAAATTGGCGGTAAAAATAGCCTAACTATTAAGTTGTTTTAATCTTTATTTGTGCAATTGGGTTTTCTAAAACCCAAACTTTCATCACATCAAAAATTACACAATCATGAAGAAAAAAATCGGCTACACCCTACTTGTCATTCTATTATTAATTCTAATAGGCGGGTTTATAGGTGTTCAAAAATTCAACAGTTCTTTATTTAAAGAAAAAACAAACTACTTACAATATACTTCAGAAGCAAAACCAATTCATTTCGATTGGGCTGGTGATTCCATAGGAGGTATTTATGAACCTCAAGCAGCCATGATAATTCCTTTAAAAATTGAAGGCTTATCACACCGCTTTTATATGCAATTTGACACAGGAGCGTATGACTCTTTTATCTATGGAAATGACTTAAAGTCTTTACGTGCTATGGGGTTAGACATAAAAGAAGTTATAAAAGATGATGTACGTTATGTAAAAAACTTAGATTTTATGCTAGATAATAATCATATAAAAGCCTCTATGATTAAAATATATCCAAATTACGGACATCACTTTAATAAAAACGATACCATAAGTAGAATTGGGATAGGAACCATTGGTAGTGACTTTATGGCAAATCGAATAACTGCAATTGATTTTAAAAATCAAAACATACAGCTATATAATGAACGTCCTAAATGGATGTCGGAATTAACAGAGTTTAAACCTTTTGATTTTGCAGGAAGACGCTTCATGTTACCAGTAACCCTAGATAACAAAGACTATGATTTTCTATACGATTCTGGCTGTAGTGCATTTGGATTAATTACTATAAAAAGCCGTTTTGACAAGTACACTAAAGAAAGTACTAAACAAATAAACTACGACGCTAAAGCTTGGGAAGGCAGTATTCCTATAAGAAGCAAAACAACTGAAAAACTATTTAACATTGGAAACGCCAACTTGAAACTAAAACGCGTTAGTTATGTAGATATGTATAAAGTAATGCAACCGCTTATAACACCTTTTACACGAGTTGGTGGCTGGTTAGGAAATCAACCTTTTAATGAAAACACTTTAATACTTGACACAAAAAACGAAGAATTTATTGTAATAGAGAAATGAAAAAAATGAAAATATTGACAACAACAATTTTAGTTATCCTTGGTCTTTGTGCAGCTTTTTTTTTATTGGACAACACTTCATATTCCAACTGGGATATTGAAAATAACTCTCCAAATAAAACAGAAATTTCTTGGACAAAATTTACATGGACAAATCAAACGCTCAGTGGGAAATACTATGAAAAAACTGCGATGCTAATTCCTTGTAAAATTGAAGGCATAGAAAATAATCTAACCTTTCAGTTCGATTTAGGCTCAGGTTATACAGGCATTTATGAAAATACTTATAGCTCATTATACAGCGTCAACCCTGAACTGAAAACTAAAATTAAACGACTAAAAGGTAAAACTCAATTTTGGAACAAAAACAAGTATTTTGAAAACTTAAAATTACAGTTTGGAAACTATACGGCAACAAATAAAGTTGCTTATGTTTTCAAAGATTACGGTAGTAAGATTAAAGATATAAATATTGAAGACACAATACATTTAGGAACCATTGGAGCAGATATTTTTAGAAACAAAGTTTTAATTATTGACTACCCAAATAAACAATTTGCTATTTGCGAAAAAACTCCAGAAAACTATAAAGAAAACCTCATTGATATGGAATTAGATAAGAATGGTAAAGTAATTTTACCAATGAAAATCCACAGCAAGAATTACAAAATTATGTTTGACAACGGATCAAGTCTTTTTCCGCTAATTACTAGTGCGAAAAATATTTCAAACTTTTCAAATTCTCCAGATATTGATACCATCCAAATCTCATCGTGGGGGAAAACACATGGAGTTACAGGAAAAATAATAAAAGACACTTTTCAACTAGCTGGTCAAAATTATGCAAATGTTAAAGTTTATGCCAACCATAGCGGATTAGGAATAGCAAAAAACACTGATGGAATGGTTGGAAATGCTTTATTTTGGGACAATACTATAATTATAGATTTTAAAAACAAGAAATTTGGAATAAAATAAAAAAGCCTATCAATTAATTTAAGTCAAGTTAGGATTTAAATGAATGCTATAATTCCTTCTAAGAATCATAAAAACGAGATTAGGTTATTAGAACAAATCCTCCAAAGCTGGTTGTAAATGGTGATACTTAAATTGAAATCCTAAATTCTCAACTTTTTGCGAGCTTACACGCTGGCTTTCCAATACCACAGCACTCATATCTCCTAATAACAGTTTCAACATAAAGCTTGGTACTTTAGGCAAAATAATTGGACGATTAATAGTTTTTGCAATAGCTTTCACCATTTCACCTTGCTTTACTGGATTGGGAGCTACACCATTATACACACCCTGTAAATTGTACTCTATGACATACAAAAACAGGTTCGCCAAATCTTCAATATGTATCCACGATTGCCATTGAGTTCCATTTCCTAAAGCAGCGCCCACAAAATTTTTAATTGGTGCGACCAGTTTTGGTAATGCGCCACCATCTTTGGCGAGTACAATGCCTATCCTTACAAGTGATACACTAATGTTGAGTTGTTTAAATTGTAATGCTACTGCTTCCCATTGCGTGGAAACTTCTGCTAAAAAACCAGAGCCAAAATCATTAAATGTCTCCTCGTAATAATTGGTTTCAGAATCTGGATAAATACCAATAGCACTTGCCGACACTAATTGCTTAATAGGGATATTATGTTCTTGAATAGTGTTGTACAACAAATTTAAAGACAGCAAACGACTTTCTAAAATTTCTTTTTTATAGCTTTTTGTCCATCGCTTTGCAATAGAAGCACCAGCTAAGTTGATGATTACCTCAACATTTTCAAAACAAGCAGTATCAATTTCATTAGTTTCTGGATTCCAATAAAAGTCTTTGTAATTAGGTTCGTTTTTTAATTTATGCTTGCTTGTAGATAAGTAATTAACTGCTATACCATTTGCATGACATTGTTTTACGATATCTTGTCCAACCAATCCTGTTGCTCCTGTAATTAAAACCCTCTTCATTCAATTTAAACTTTTGCAATAAACAGTCGTAAAATGCTTTGTTGTGTAGCTTTGGTAACGACTTTTGTTTGCCAAATGCCCATTATGGGCTTCATACTACAAATTTAAGCATAACTAAGCGCAACAAGATTGTAATTAAGGTAGGTTTAACAGTCTCTTAGGGAGGTTTAGCAATTTACTTGGTTGCTCTTAACATGTGACGTTTTCCTGGAGGTCCTTGCAAGCGTTCAACCGTAAAACCGAGTTCTTTCATTGCTCTTTTTACGCTACCAATGGCTGCGTACGTCACTAAAACACCATTGGGTTTTAAAGCGTTATACATGATTTCAAAAATAGCTTTTGTCCAAAGTTCTGGTTGTACTCGTGCACCAAAAGCATCAAAATAAATGAGGTCGTATTGTGCAACATCATCAATATTTGAAAAAAACTGTTGGCGTTTGGTTAGTTGAAAGGCTTCAGTAATTATGTTTGATATTTCCCAATTGGTTTCATGCAATACCTTAAACAAATCACTTCTATTCCCACCTATTTCTTGCACATAATTTAATTGCGATATTTCTTCATCAGAAACTGGATACGCCTCAACACCAATATAATCAATATGCAACTTTAAACGCTCAGCTTCAATAGCAGTAAGAAACGCATTGAGTCCTGTTCCAAAACCGATTTCTAATATTGAAATGTTCGTTTTTTCTGGGCATAAATCGCAAAAATGAAGCAAACCACTTTTTATAAAAACGTGATTTGCTTCATTTATAGCACCATGTTTAGAATGGTATTGTTCGTTCCAATCTTCAATCTGGATGGTTTTAGAACCATCTCCAGTGGTGATGATTTTGCGTTTCAACTTATTTTATTAATAGCTTCTTAATTCTTGGTATTGGCCCAACACACTTCACTTCGTGACAAGAAATACAAGCGTTAATAGCTTTATTATAATTAGCAGTTAAATCTTCGCTTTGCGATTCAAAAACAGCTTGTTGCGCTTCTAAGAATAGCTTAGAAAACGATTCAAAACTTTCATCTCTATCGTTAGGATCGGTTAAAACCGCTGAATGAATATTTTTAAACTTCTCTGGGAAACTGTTATCAAATCCACCATCAATAATTTGCTGTTTGATACTTTCGTTATAAGCATACATCTCATTCATGAGTTGTGCCATTTCAGAAGTTTTAGCCATTATTAGTTCTTTCTTTTCTTTAGGCTCTTCTTTGGTTTCTTTACAACCAAAAGCTACTAAAACTAAGAGAAACAATAGATTTTTAAAACGCATACTTATTCTTTCAATAAAACACCATCTGCTTCAAAAGCAAAAGTTTTTTCTGCTTCGGTAATAGCTTCTACTTCTTCTTTGCTTTTACCAGCATCTTCAGCATAATGACGTAATTCTTCAACAGACGTTTCAGTCACATAGGCCTTACCATTAATAATTACATCGCCTTCAGCGTTTAAAGGCATAAAGAAACCGTAGTCTTTAAAACGCACCATAATTTCTTCGTCATTACCAAGGTCTAACTTCATCCAGCAACCTTTTTTAGAACATACTTCGTTGATGGATGCTGATACTTTGGCTTGAATTGTATCACCAACTTTTAAGGTTTTATACTTTTCGGCCATAGCTTGAGCAGTTATAGCATCGTCTGCTTTTATTTCATCTCCAAAGGATGCATAAGCAATATCTTTGGTTTCTGTGGTCATGGTGTCTGATGATTTCTCATTTTTACAAGAAAAAGCTAAAGAAATCAGCAATAAAAGAGCAACATATTTTTTCATAATCGTAGGGTTTTGTATTGTTTTTTAAGAATAGCAAATATACTATATTTAAGTGACTTATGTGTTTTTTATAAGGCTGAATTTGTGTAATTTTGCAGCCTAATACACAACACCAATGTCAAAAATAACCAACAATACTATTGAAGTAACTAAAGTATCAACATCTAGAATTAACGATGTTGATTTTGACAACTTAAGTTTTGGTCAAGTTTTTTCGGACCACATGTTGATTTGCACTTATAAAAACGGTACTTGGAACACACCTAAAATTGTACCATACCAACCGCTTACCCTAGAGCCTTCAACTAAAATATTTCATTACGGTCAAGCTATTTTTGAAGGTTTGAAAGCCTACAAAGATGGGAATGGTGATGTATTTTTATTTAGACCTGAAGACAATGCTAAACGATTGAATATTTCCGCAAAACGTATGGCAATCCCTGAATTACCAGAGAGTTATTTTATAGAAGGCTTAAAAGCGTTACTGGAAGCTGACAAGGATTGGGTACCAACACAAGATGGTAGCTCATTATACATAAGACCATTTATTTTTGCATCTGGAGAAGGCTTTCACGCCTCACCATCAGATGAATACAAATTTATTATTGCCACAGCACCTTCAGGCCCTTATTTCTCAGGAAACGTGACTGTTCTAATTGAAGAACAATATTCACGTTCGGCAAACGGTGGTGTTGGTTATGCAAAAGCTGCTGGAAATTATGCTGGACAGTTTTATCCAACACAATTAGCTGTAAAAAAAGGGTACAATCAAGTAATTTGGACAGACGATAATACACACGAGTATATTGAAGAAGCTGGTGCCATGAATATTTTTATTAGAATTAATGATACTTTAATCACTAGTCCTACCAGCGATAGAATTTTAGATGGTATTACTCGTAAAAGTATTATAGATATTGCCAAAGATGAAGGTATTGAGGTTGACGTTAGAAAAATAACAGTTAGTGAGGTAATTGAAGCTGCAAACAACGGTAGTTTAAAAGAAATGTTTGGCGCAGGAACTGCTGCTGTAATTTCTCCTATTTCTGGATTTGGTTATAAAAACAAAGATTATGCTTTACCAGAACTTGAAAATACTTACGCCAGTAAATTAAAGAAGCGCATTACGGACATACAAACCAATAAAGCCGAAGACACCTTTGGCTGGAGAGTTAAGGTTTAAAAAATACTTTACGTCATTGCGAGGAACGAAGCAATCTGCAAATTAGTTAATGATTTCATCTAGTGACAGATTACTTCACTTTGTTCGTAATGACGGCTTATTTTTATCTATCTAATATCTCTTTAATGTTTGGTTTAAAGTAATTTGGGCCTTTAAGCACCTTACCATCTTCTCGATAAATTGGTTCGCCATCGTCACCCAGTTTACTCATGTTGCTTCGTTGAATTTCGTTAAAAACCTCTTCAATTTTATGTTGCATACCATGTTCTATAATGGTTCCACAAAGTATATAGAGCATATCTCCAAGAGCATCAGCTACTTCAACTAAATCATTATCGTTTGCTGCGTCTAGATATTCTTCATTTTCTTCTCGCATCAATTTATAACGTAACATATTCTTTTCTTGTCCAAGGTCAGCCTTTGGTGATTCTAAGTAGCCAATTTTAAACGCTTTATGAAAATCTTTTACCGCTTCTATTTTATTCTTCATCAAAATTTAAATTTAATTTCCGCAAAAGCGGAAAACTCATCTTTATTATTTTCTTAATTTCGCATAAAAATATAAAAATATGTTCAGCCAAGGACAAATCATTTTCGGAATATTATTCGCCATCGCATTTATTGCTGTACTTGTTTATGCTTATAGAAAAGACTTGAAATTACACAAACGTTATTTTAAAGGTAGTTCATGGGTTTTGGTAGCTTTTATTGCTTTTTTACTGTTTATTGTGGCTATTAAATTTGTGTTTACAGATTAACTTTTCTAATTGCAAAAATTTTAATTATTCCGTTTTTAAAAAAGACCTATCTTTACATAAACCACTAAACTTCATATTATGAAAGCTGCAAAAATCATCATTATAGTATTACTGATACTCATAATTGGTTCTTGCGGATATGTTGCTGTACAACCAAATTCTTATGACATACAAAGGTCTAGAGTTATAAAAGCACCTGCCGAATTATTGTTTAATCAAGTAAACGATTTTAAAAACTGGGAAAGTTGGTCGCCTTGGGTTGAAAAAGAACCAGATTTACAAATAACATATCCAGAACAAACTAGTGGTGTTGGAGGTTCATATTCGTGGATTGGTGAAGATGGTCCTGGAACAATGAAAACGCTGGCAGTAAGTCCACACGACTCTATCTCTCAAGAAATGCAATTTGATAATTTTCCGCCTTCAAATGTGTATTGGAAATTTGATAAAGTAGATGAAGGCACTAAAGTCACATGGGGAATGAAAGCCGACCAAGTACCATTCCTCTTAAAATTCTTTGCAGCTATAAATGGTGGCATGGATAATATGGTTGGTCCAGATTATGAACGTGGCTTAGAAAAACTAGATAGTTTGGTAATAGATAATATGTCAAAATTTGAAGTCACGATAGATGGAATAACCGAATATGGAGGTGGATTTTATGTGTATAAAACAACCTCAGCTAATAGCCAAAATGTTAGTCAGGTTATGGGACAGCAATATGGCGAGATAATGCAATTTATGGCATCAAATAAAATCACATCCATAGGAATGCCTTTTACAATTTACCATACTGATATGTCTCAACAAGGCAACAATGTTATTATGAGTCAAGCAATGCCAATTGCAACAAAAATTAATACGCCAATAGAAAGTAATGTTCTTTGCGATTATATTCCAAAAACTAGGGTATTAAAGGCTACTTTAAAAGGGAACTATACTAATTTATCTAAAGCTTGGACAGAAGCTATGACGTATCTTTCAAATAATAATTTAGAACAAAGCGATATTAAACCTTTTGAAATTTACACGAACGACCCAGGCAATTTTCCTAATCCAGCCGATTGGGTTACGGAGATTTATATTCCTTTAAAAAAGGATGACAAAATAAATGTAAGTCATTAAATGAAACAACTTTTGCTCGTATTTATTGGTGGCGGATTTGGTAGCACATTACGATATGTTATTGGAAAGTATATGAATTCTACCGAAACAGGAATTCCTTGGGGAACTTTTACTGCAAACATTATTGGAAGTTTGTTAATAGGTATTATACTTGGGTTGGCTGTTAAAAACGACACCCTATCTTCAAACCAAACCTTACTTTTGGCTACTGGTTTTTGTGGTGGTTTCACAACATTTTCAACCTTTGCTTATGAAAATCATGTGCTTTTGAAAGCAGGAGATTTTACCAGTTTTGCACTTTATACTATTGGGAGTTTTGTCGTAGGTTTTCTAGCAGTATTTTTAGGACTGTTTCTAGTTAAAAGCTTTTAATTTTTCTTATAATTTTTAACACCAGCTTCAATTTTTATTGGTAAGTAATTCATACGTGGTACTATAGGGCAGGAATACTTCTCGTTGTATACACAATAAGGGTTATAGGCCGAATTAAAGTCTATTGCCATACTATCGCCTTCTGGAATTCTTAAATCAATGTAACGTCCGCCACCATAAGTGCTTTCGCCGTTTGAGGCATCAAGAAAAGGCAGAAACAGGTAATCTTCAAAACCTTCGGTTTGCATATTTTCTTCGCCTTGATATACATTTAAATTATAGGTGTCACCATTAATATCAAAAGTAAGCACGCCATAAATACGTTCTTTAGAGACACGATCTGTGGTGGTTTTCATATTAAAAAACTCGGTGTCAGGCGTTCGTTTTAATTCTGCTTTCACTAAAAAGGTGGAATCATATTCAAAAAAATCTAAGCTCTCAAAATTCTCTCTATCCTTATCTTTTAAAGGAGAGGTTGACGCATCTTTAAACAACGCATTTTGTTCTTTTTGAAACTCAGTTTCACCAAGAATAGGCTTCTTTTGTTGAGAACAACCAACAGTTATGACTAATAATAATAACCAACTAATTCTTTTCATAAGTAATTTTTCTGGTATAAAAATACAACTTAAGATTATTTTGCATAGTTTTGAATAGTTAAAAACAAAAAATGAAAGTCACCGTAAATATTTGTATTCAAAAAACCACTTATAGACCTAGTGGTTGGACGCTATATATATTACGATGATATAAATATAAAATATTACGATGTATAAAAGTCCGACTGTGAAGTCGGACTTTTTACTTTTATATACCTAACAAATTATGAAAACACTATTCAATAATTATTTAAATACTTTTAAAGGACTCTCACGCGAAGTTTGGTGGTTAGCCTTGATTACTCTTATTAACAGAGCTGGGACTATGGTTATTCCATTTCTATCATTATACTTAACAGAAGATTTAAATTTCACTCTTAAAAATGTAGGTTGGGTTATGACTGCATTTGGGGTAGGCTCTGTTGCTGGTGCTTGGTTGGGAGGAAAATTAACTGATAGAATCGGATATTATAGAGTCATGGTATCTAGCTTACTGCTTACTGGATTAATGTTTATTAGTTTACAGTTTCTCACAACATTTGCTTCTTTTTGTATTGGGATTTTTGTGGTAATGGTTGTGGCAGATATGTTTAGACCAGCAATGTACGTTGCTCTAAACGCCTATAGTAAGCCTGAAAATAAAACACGGAGTGTGACATTAATTAGATTAGCTATTAACCTTGGTTTTTCTGCAGGCCCAGCAATAGGTGGCATTATTATTTCCACAGTAAGTTATAATGGATTATTTTGGGTAGACGGAATTACTTGTTTATTAGCTACCATTGTATTACTAAATGTTTTAAATCCAAGGAAAACAAAAACTCTTGACGAAATTAAAGTTGAAAACCCAATCTCTGCATATAAAGATATACCATTCATTATTTTTTTAGTAGGAATGATGCTTTTTGCTCTAATATTTATACAATACTTCTCTACTATGCCATTATACTACAAAGAAGTACATGAGTTAACTAAAATTGATATTGGCTTGCTTCTTGGAATGAATGGCTTTTTAATTTTCGTATTTGAAATGCCTTTAATTAAATGGTTAGAGAGCAGCAAGTTTACTATTAGTGGGTTAATACTTTTTGGAGCCATATTAACAGGGTTAAGCTTTGTAGTTTTAAACATGACTACATTGGTAGGAGTTTTGGTTATTGGAATGATATTAATGACAGTTGGAGAAATGATTGCCTTCCCTTTTTCAAATACATTTACTATGCAACGTGCAAGAAAAGGGAATCAAGGAGAATACATGGCACTATATAGTATTGCATTTTCAACAGCACATATATTTGGTCATAATTTAGGAATGCAAATGGTAGATAATGTTGGTTTTGATAATACTTGGTATATCTTTTCACTAATAGCAGCACTTTGTGTGTTTCTATTTTTTATTTTGAAACAATCACTAAAAAAAAGTAAAGCATAATGGATTTAAATCAAATTACTATTCCATCTTTAGATGTTTCAAAAGCAACGTCTTTTTATAAAGTATTAGGACTAAAACTCATAGTGGATGCATTACCCAGATATGTAAGATTTGAATGCCCTGATGGTGATGCAACATTCTCAATTCACAAGGTTGATACGCTTCCAAAAGGAAATGGAATTAGCATTTACTTTGAAGATGAAAATTTAGATGTGCTTGTTTCAAATTTAAAGCAAAAAGGAATTACCTTTATAAGCAATCCAGAAGATAAAACTTGGTTGTGGCGTGAAGCACACTTAAATGACCCTGATGGCAACCATATTATTTTATATCATGCTGGCAAAAACAGAAAAAATCCACCTTGGCGAATTAAATAATTTATGAAAAATATCCTTTTTATTATTTCAATTGTAATTATAGTTTTTAGTTGCAAAAATGATTCTAAACTGTCTGAAGAAAAAGTAGAAACCAAAGAAGAAATAGTACTTCCAAAACTTGAACCCAATAGATACAATGTGGCATTTCTCATAATGGATGGTACTTATAATACGGAACTCACTGCACCTTTCGATATTTTTCAGCATACCATTTTTAGAGAAGGTATAAAACCAATGAATGTATTTACAGTGGCTAATACTAACGACCCTATCACAACTTTTGAAGGCATACGCATTCTTCCAGATTTTAATTATTTATCTGATGAATTACCCAAAATTGACATACTCGTTGTGCCAAGTGCCGAAAACCATTTAGGCAAAGATTTGGAAGATGAAGCCATGATTAATTTTGTTAAACAAGTAGATAAAGAAGCACAACTTATAACTTCTCATTGCGATGGTGCTTTTGTGTTGGCAAAGGCTGGTTTATTAAACGATAAAGTATCCACCACCTTTCCAAGCGATATTGATAAAATGCGAGACATGTTTCCAACTTTAGATATTCGTAAAGAGGTTCTTTTTGTGCACGATGGTAAATATATTACATCCGCTGGAGGTGCTAAAAGTTTTGAAGCAGCATTGTATTTAAGTGAATTCCTTTATGGAAAAGAAGTCGCACAACAGCTAGCTGGTGGTTTAGTAATTGACTGGAATGTAGATAATGTTCCGCATTTAGTTATTGAATAATAATATTTCATTATTTTTAGCTAGTAATACACAACAAAACCAACCAAATGAAACTAACAAAATTCGTTTTTGCCATAATGTTTGCTACAATTATGGTACCTCCAGTAACTGCACAAGATTATTTTTTTAAGGATAAAGCACCTTTTGATTCTAGTATTCCAACTCCTGAAGAATTTTTAGGCTATCCCATTGGAAAACAACATACACGACACGACCAAATTGTGGCATATTTTTACAAATTAGCCGAAGTTTCTAATCGTGCAAACATAGAGGTTTATGGATACACACATGAACGACGCAAACTAGTGATGCTACATGTGTCAACACCTGAAAATTTAAACAATTTAGAATCCATAAAGACTGAACATTTAAAATTTGTTGACCCAAGTCAATCTCCAAACAATTATAATGACGTTCCCGTATTTATTCAATTGGGCTATAATGTACATGGAAATGAGCCTTCAAGTTCTGAAGCTGCATTGTTGACAGCCTATACTTTGGTTGCTTCAAACAATCCTGAAATAACAAATTACTTAAACAATTCTGTCATATTTATAGACCCAACAATTAATCCTGATGGTAGAGACAGGCATACACAGTGGGCAAATCAATTTCAAGCAAAACAATTAGTGTCAGATGGGACTGATGCAGAACATAACGAAGCTTGGCCTAGAGGAAGAACCAACCATTATTGGTTCGATCTAAATAGAGATTGGTTGTTGGCTGTACATCCTGAAAGTCAAGGAAAACTAAAATGGTATCATCAATGGTATCCAAATGTAGTAACCGATTTCCATGAAATGGGAACAAACAGCAATCACTTTTTTGAACCCATGAAACCTATTGGTTCTCAAGACCCAATTATGCCAAAGGAAAATTATGAGGATTTAAACAATATGTTTGCACCCTATTTTGCAAGTGCGTTAGACGACATTGGTTCATTTTACTACACTAAAGAATCCTTTGACGGCACCTATCCAGGTTATGGAAGTTCGTATCCAGATTTACAAGGTGGTTTAGCACTACTCTTTGAACAAGCAAGTTCCAGAGGTCATGTTCAAGACACCGATTATGGTAAGATGACTTTCGCATTCACAATTCGCAATCAATATGTTTCTGGATTTGCCACCATAAAAGCAGCTGTTGAAAACAAAGCGTATTTGAGAGAATATCAACAAAAATTCTTCAAATCTGCAATGACAAAAAAAGCACCTACTGGATTTGCTGCCTATGAGTTTGGTGATGCTTATGATATGAATAGAAATAAGGCCTTTGTTGATTATTTATTGAAGCACAAAATAAAAGTTTATAAAAACGGTGATAAATATACGGTCCCTTTAAAACAACCTCAACACAGAATGGTGCAAACCATGTTTGAAGCTTATAATAAATATAGAGATAGTGTATTTTACGATGCGTCTGCTTGGAGTGTTGCCAACTTCTATAACATGAAATACCGTGGGTTGAAAAATGCTAATTTAGGTACAGAAGTAACTCCAGAAAACAACACAGTATCTGTCTCAAAAGTACAACCAGCCGACTACGCATACATTATTGATTATGATGATTATAATGCCCCAGCAGCTTTATATTATATGCAATCTAAAGGATTAACTGTTGCTTCGGCATTTAAACCATTTTCAATAAAAACTAATAACGGAAATAAAAGTTTCAACTACGGAACATTGTTAGTACCTGTTAGCAAGCAAAAAAAATCCAGTCAGGAAGTGTACAAGATTGTTTCAGAAGCGCAATCTAAATACAACGTGCCGATGTACACCACGAATAGTGGATATAGTTTAACTGGAATTGATTTAGGAAGCAACAACTTTAGAGCTCTAAAAAAACCAAAAGCTGCAATGCTAATCGGTGATGGAGTTAGCAGCTATGAAGCTGGTGAAGTTTGGCATTTATTAGATACTCGTGTACACATGCCAATCACAAAAATTCAAATGCGAAGTTTTAGAGGTGCTAATTTAGACAAGTATAACACCTTGGTGATGGTGTCTGGAAGTTATAGTGCTTTAGATTCTTTACAACGACAGAAACTAAAAAATTGGGCATCAAAAGGTAATACACTTATAACGATTGCTAGTGGTTCCAGATGGGCAATTGATAAAAAATTAGTTAAAGAACAATTGACTAAAAAACCAAAGCCAAAAAAAGGAGAAGCTCCTAAAGCGGTTGAAAGAAAACCTTATGTTGACGCTGGAGAAAACATTGGAAGAGAGCGTTTGGGAGGTGCCATTTTTGAAGTGGATTTAGACCTTACGCATCCACTTGGATTTGGATATCGCTCCAAAAGTTTGCCTGTTTACAAAAACAATAACGTCTTCATTGCACCAAGTACGAGCCAATATGGTACAGTTGCCAAATACACAAAAAACCCTCATATTGATGGCTATATCTCAAACAACAACTTAAATACTTACTTAAAACCTTCGGCGTCGCTAATTGTAAGTCCGCTAGGTCGTGGTCGTGTGGTGATGTTTGCCGACAACCCCAACTTTAGAGGTGCTTGGTACGGAACCAACAAATTATTTTTAAATGCAATATTCTTAGGTCATAGAATTTCTGTACCAAGAGAACGAAACTAAAAACATATACAATGAAAAACATAGTTATTTTATTAGCTTTTGCTTTTAGCATACAACTTTTCGCTCAAGATAAGTATCAAGGAGAAGGTCCTTTTTCTCAACTTATTATTAGAGGTGTCACACTTATAAATGGCGATGGTTCGCCACCAAGAGGTCCTATGGACATCGTGGTAGAAAACAACAAAATTGTCAACATGCAAATTGTTGGTTATGATGGTGTTCCTATAAACGAATCCAGAAGACCAAAACTAAAATCTGGAGGAAAAGAACTCGATGCCAATGGCATGTATCTTCTTCCTGGTTTTGTGGATATGCATGGTCATATTGGTGGTGGCGCTCAAGGTGCAGACCCTGAATATGTATTTAAATTATGGATGGCACATGGTATCACAACCGTTAGACAACCTAGTGGACGAAATGCTATTGAACTTAAACGCCAAAGTGCTGCCAACGAAATTGTAGCACCAAGGATTTTTGAATATACTGGTTTTGGTTCTGGTAGTAAGGAGCCTATTAGCACACCTGAAATGGCTAGAGAATGGGTGCGTCAAAATGCTAAAAATGGTGCCGATGGTATTAAGTTTTTTGGTGCAGAACCAGATATTATGACGGCTGCTTTAGACGAAAATAAAAAGTTAGGTTTACGTTCTACGGCGCATCATGCACAGTTAAGTGTTGCACGATGGAATGTGCTTCATTCTGCAAGAGCAGGAATGACATCTATGGAACATTGGTATGGTTTGCCTGAAGCATTGTTTAACGATAGAACGGTTCAAAATTATCCTTTGGACTATAATTACCAAAACGAGCAACATCGTTTTGAAGAAGCTGGAAAATTATGGCAACAAGCTGCTGAACCATATTCTGAGCATTGGAACAACATCATGAATGAACTTTTGGAATTAGATTTTACACTAGACCCAACATTTAATATATATGAAGCAAGTCGCGATTTACAACGTGCTCGTCGAGCTGAATGGCACGAAACTTACACCTTACCTTCACTCTGGAAATTCTACGAACCAAGTAAAATAAGCCATGGTAGTTATTGGCATTATTGGGGAACGGAACAAGAAGTGGCTTGGAAAAAAAACTATCAATTATGGATGACATTTATTAACGAATATAAAAACCGAGGTGGACGCGTTACTGTTGGTACAGATTCTGGATTTATTTATCAGCTATATGGATTTGCGTATCCAAGAGAATTGGAATTGTTGCGTGAAGCAGGATTTCACCCATTGGAAGTGATTAGAGCAGCCACATTAAATGGCGCTGAAGCTTTAGGTTGGGATGATAAAATTGGTTCAGTTCAAATTGGAAAATTAGCAGATTTTGTCATTATCGAAGAAAATCCGTTAGCAAACTTAAAAGTCCTTTATGGAACTGGAGCTATAAAACTTACCGAGGATAATGAAGTAGTAAGAGTTGGTGGTGTAAAATACACGATTAAAGACGGAATTATTTACGATGCCAAACGATTATTAGCCGATGTAAAAGCAATGGTCGATAAAGCAAAAGCAGAAACTAACTGGACGTTAAAACAACCAGGAGTTAAAAACTAATTTATTTTTTGAAGCGAGGTTTTTTTGATTCAACTGGATGAATAATAATATCATGAATTGAATCAAAAATATCCTCTTCAGAAAAATTTAAACCTGCATCTTTTTTCAACGAACGTTTTAAAAATTTAATCACATTCATATCGTAAAGATATTTACACAAATTTTGGGGCTCAGAAGCTTGACTTTTTTTCCAGAATTTTTCTAAATCATTATTGATTAAACATTTTCTTGTTAAGTACTCAAAACTACTTAGTGATTTTTTAAACTCATTGAGTTCAGTTATATTAAAGTGAAATACTTGCTTATAGTCAATAGGTTTAGCAAAAATAACTCTGTATAAGCAAAATTCTCTACCATTTGTTAGCAAAACCCAATCTATTCCTTCATCAGCACCATAATGAACAGCTTGTCTGATATGCTTATCAGATAAGTCAAGTTCCATAGCTTTAACTTCAACAACCATTCTTTGCTTCTTATCAATTTGAATTATATAATCTGCATAGGTCCCTCTTATTCTATATTCGGTCTTAATTTCTTCAAGTTCAGCATAACCTAAAACTTCTGTTAGAAAATAATTAATCATTATTCTAGTTCCAGACTCATCTAGTTTTGCATACTTTTTTGAGATATATTTTCTTCTATAAGTTTTGAAAGAATCTTCAAACTTTTTTCTTTGAATTGTGGTTAACATAATTGAAGGATTTTTATTTTTTTAAATATATAATTAATAACGCTAATTTAGAAATCAAGAATTAATTGGTCGTTTTATTGGATTATTTTCAATCACGTCCGATAGAACTATTTGTGTTTTTGTTTCGCCATACGTTATAAGTTGATCTATAAATTGTTCTAGATGTTGTTGGTTTCTCAATACAACTTCTAGAACAATGTTTTCGTTACCAGTAATTCTAAAACAATTTACGACTTCTTCAAACGACTTTACCTTGACTAAAAAAGGTTTCAATCGTCCCATAAAGGCTCTTAAAGTGATAATAGCTTTTAATTGATGCCCAGTTTCTTTATATGATAGTTTTGCATAATAGCCATTAATCACGCCTGCATCTTCCATTTTCCTAATACGCTCTGCAACAGCTGGAGACGATATACCAACTTTTCTAGCTATATCAGTATTAGATTGTCGTGAATTTTCTTGTAAACACTTTAATATATTCCAATTAAGCGAATCTAACTTCATATTTTAAAGTTTAAAAGGTAAATATATTAATATTTAAATTAAAATCGATATATCACCTTAATTATTGAATACAATATATTTACTTTTCAAAGTAATTTTGAGTAATTGCTAAGAAAATGATTTACTCTTCACCATCACACTTAAATAATTTGCCTATTTACACTAAGGCATTGGAAATCTTTTCGTTAACTCGAAAAATATCACACTATTTGAATTATGATTTATCTAATTTAAAAACTGATGGTACAGAAGACAAACATGTCTATTTTTCTGGTGATATTGTTCAGCAATCAGAGTTATTAGGACCAGAAATTATTAAAGCTGAAGCTGAAATATATTCAGAAAACAAACATAAGCATGCAGATAGAGTCGAACGTTTAACCAAATTACTTTATAAAAATTGTAAACGTTTAGAGCAGTGTAATAGTAATGGCAAAGATTTTCTACCAATTTTACGTAGAGAATTAAAAATGTTTAGAAAATTACAACGTAATTGGATGTTAACCTTATAAGTTAACAACAGACTTTACAATCTTCTTTGTCTTTTACTTCTCCAACCAAATGACCTTTTTGATTCATTTTAAAATCACAACATTCCATATATCCTTGTGCAATTAGTTTTCTAGCACGTTGAATTCTGGATTTAGTAGTTGGGACTGGTAGTTTTAATTGATTAGCCACTTCGGCTTGTTTTTTACCCTTAATATCTGCCAGAAATAATGGGTCACGATACTTTTTAGGAAGTCGTTTTATAATCCCATAAAGACAATCTTTCTCATCATGTTTTTGAGGTTCTTCTTCTATTTGAATATTGAATTCTTGGAGTTCTGAACTTAATCTATTGGTTCTAAAATAATCCATCATTGTGTTTCTTGCAATTGAAAACACCCATGACTTAAGTTTTTTTTCATCCTTTAAAGAATCTAACTTAGTATGAATTTTAATAAATGTATCCTGCAAAACATCATTTACAACGTCTTCATTTTTTATTCTAGACAAAAGAAATTGCTTAATATCTTGATGATATGTTTTCCAAACTTGATTTGTATTCATAATATATAATGAGCATTGATGAAAAACATCAATGCTCATATAAAATTAAGGCTTAACAATTGCAACCACTACAGTTACATGAGTCGCATGTACAATTTTGGCATTGCCCATTTGTACAGCTATTACAGTTACAAGTACATTCGTTATTTTTCATGACTTTTGGTTTTATATTACATCTATAAGACGAGAACTTGCTATAAAAGATGCATATAAAATGTGTTTTCTGCTTGTTTGGTTGATTTATTATTCAACTTTTACAAACTTTTGACCGCATCCTTCAATACATAAGTACCAAAGTATTAAATTAGAGTCATCTAGTTGATAATAAATTTTTCTTCCTTCGTTATCACAACCTTCAGGTAAAATTTCTCCATCAAAATCTTCGCTTACTGTTTCATTAAAAGTGCCATAACTCTGGTTATCTACTTCTAAACTCATATAGCACAAAATACCATTAATAGTTACTGTACCATTACTGAAAAATTCAATTTCTCTATCACTTTCGATAGAATTGAAAGAGCCACTTCCATCACCTGGATCAGAATATTGTTCAATAAGTTTCCACTTCCCTAACAGATTTTCATTTTCAATTTTATTATCGTCAGAAGAACAATTGAAAAAAAATGATGACATTAAAATTAGAACTAGTTTCTTCATTTCTAAATCTTTTTAATAAGACGCAACAATCATTATTTGGTTGCGTAATATTATATGTTTTCTTTACATATTTCTTCTATACTGCCCTCCCACTTCAAATAATGCATTTGTAATTTGACCTAAAGAACATTTTTTACAAACTTCCATTAATGCTTCAAAAATATTTTCATTATGGATTGCTTTGCTTTGTAAGTCTTTTAACAAGTCATCCGTATCATTAGTATCATGTAAGTTTTCAAGTGTCTTTATCTGATATTGTTTTTCTTCTTCGGTAGCTCTAATTACTTCAGCAGGCAAAACGGTTGGAGATCCTTTTGAGCTCAAGAAGGTATTTACACCTATTATTGGAAACTCTCCATTGTGTTTCAACGTTTCATAATACAAACTTTCTTCTTGAATTTTACTACGTTGGTACATCGTTTCCATGGCACCAAGTACGCCTCCTCTTTCTGTGATTCTATCAAACTCTAAAAGAACAGCTTCCTCAACCAAATCGGTTAATTCTTCAATAATGAACGACCCTTGAATTGGGTTTTCGTTTTTAGCTAATCCTAACTCTTTATTTATGATTAATTGTATTGCCATGGCGCGACGAACAGATTCTTCCGTTGGTGTTGTAATAGCTTCGTCATAAGCATTGGTATGTAACGAATTACAGTTATCATAAATAGCATATAACGCTTGAAGTGTTGTACGAATATCGTTGAAATCAATTTCTTGAGCATGCAAACTACGTCCAGACGTTTGTATATGGTATTTCAGCATTTGCGCTCTAGAATTAGCACCATATTTATGCTTCATGGCTTTTGCCCAAATTTTACGTGCTACACGACCAATAACTGCATATTCTGGATCAATGCCGTTTGAGAAGAAGAATGATAAATTTGGACCGAATTTATTGATATCCATTCCACGACTTAAATAATATTCTACATAAGTAAAACCATTAGATAAAGTCAACGCTAATTGCGTAATTGGATTTGCGCCAGCTTCAGCAATATGATACCCAGAAATAGACACTGAATAAAAATTACGCACATTATTCTCGATAAAATATTCCTGAACATCTCCCATTAAACGAAGTGCAAACTCCGTTGAGAAAATACATGTGTTTTGAGCTTGGTCTTCTTTTAAAATATCAGCCTGAACCGTTCCACGAACTTGAGCAATTGTCTTGGTTTTAATATCTAAATAAACAGCATCTGATAACACTTGATCTCCAGTAACACCAAGAAGCATTAATCCTAAACCATTATTACCTTCAGGCAAATCTCCATTGTATTTTGGACGTTCTTTACCTTTATAAATCTTTGTGATTTTTGTTTCTACTTCTTTTTCTAGTCCACTTTCTTTAATATAAATCTCGCATTGTTGGTCAATGGCAGCATTCATAAAAAAGCCTAATAACATTGGTGCAGGACCATTAATAGTCATACTTACAGATGTCATCACATTTGCCAAATCAAAACCAGAATATAACTTCTTAGCATCATCTAAACAGCAAATAGAAACTCCTGCATTTCCAATTTTACCATAGATATCTGGACGATGATCTGGATCATTTCCATATAACGTTACACTATCAAAAGCCGTTGATAATCGTTTAGCAGGCAAACCAGCACTTACATAATGAAAACGTCTATTGGTTCGCTCAGGACCACCTTCACCAGCAAACATTCTCGCTGGATCTTCCCCAGTTCTTTTAAAAGGATACAAACCTGAAGCAAATGGAAATTCTCCTGGAACATTTTCTTGCAAACACCAGTTCAAAATATCTCCCCAAGCTTGATACTTCGGCAAAGATACTTTTGGAATTTGTGTGTGCGATAATGACTCTGTATGCGTTTCAATTTTTATTTCCTTATCTCGTACTTTAAAAGCATAGATAGGGTTTTTGTATTTGTTTACTTTTTCGTCCCAACCAATTATAACTTCCCAATTGTAAGGGTCGAAATTTAGTTTTACGCGGTCGAATTCTGAAATTAGCAATCTAATAAAATCTTTGTTCTCTTCATTGACTTTAATAGATTCAGAATTTATTCCAGATTTATCCAATTCTGGATTTTCGCCAACTACGGATTCTAATGTTTTATAAATTCCATATAATTTTTGAGCAACTTCAACTTGTTCGCTAGCTTTAATATCATAAGCTCGATTACTCTCAGCAATCTCAGATAAATAGCGTGTTCTAGAAGGAGGAATGACAAATATTTTCTCACTCATTTCTTCAGAAATCTCAAAAGTAGATTTCAAATCTGAATCTGCCTTTTCAACTAACTTATCCATCACAGCTTTATAAAGCGTGTTCATTCCAGGATCGTTAAATTGTGAAGCTATGGTTCCAAAAACTGGTAAATCATCTTGAGGAATATCCCAAAGATTATTATTACGCATGTATTGTTTTTTCACATCACGCAAAGCATCTAAAGAGCCCCTTTTGTCGAATTTGTTTATGGCTACTAAATCAGCGAAATCAAGCATGTCAATTTTCTCTAATTGAGTTGCTGCACCAAATTCAGGTGTCATTACATATAAAGAAACATCACTGTGCTCAATAATTTCAGTATCTGATTGTCCAATTCCAGACGTCTCTAGTATGATTAAATCAAACTCTGCAGCTTTTAAAACTTCAACTGCTTCATTAACATGTTTCGACAATGCTAAATTGGATTGACGTGTTGCCAAACTGCGCATATAAACTCTAGGAGAGTTAATAGAATTCATACGAATTCTATCACCTAACAATGCACCTCCTGTTTTACGTTTAGAAGGATCCACCGAAATTAAACCAACTGTTTTCTCTGGAAAATCAATTAAAAAACGACGAACCAATTCATCAACTAAACTAGATTTTCCTGCGCCTCCAGTTCCAGTAATTCCTAATACAGGACAAGAAGCCCTTTCTAACTTCCCTTGAGGGGAAGAACTCCAATCTTTGTTGAATATTTTAGTAAAACCCTCATGGTTGTTTTCGGCAAGAGAAATTAATCTCGCTATGGTATTGACATCCTTATTTTTTAAGTTTTCCAAAACTTTATCATCACCTAATTCCAATAACCAAGAACCATCTTCATTACAAACTTTTCCAGAAGCGGATTTCTTCCCTCCTTTGGAGGGACTGAGGGAGGCTTTTACCAAATCATTAATCATTCCTTGAAGTCCAAGCTCTCTACCATCATCTGGAGAATAAATACGTGTGATACCATAATCCATCAACTCCTTAATTTCTGAAGGAAGAATTACTCCTCCTCCACCTCCAAATATCTTAATATGCTCAGCACCTTTTTCTTTAAGCAAATTATACATGTATTTAAAATACTCATTATGACCACCTTGATACGAGGTCATTGCTATGGCATTTGCATCTTCTTGAATGGCAGTATTCACAACCTCCTCAACACTTCTATCATGCCCTAAGTGAATCACTTCAACGCCTGTGGCTTGAATAATTCGCCTCATTATATTTATAGACGCATCATGGCCATCAAAAAGTGATGCTGCAGTTACTATTCGTACTTTATGCTTTGGTTTATATGGTGCTACTTGCTTCATTCGTAATGATGTGTGTTTTTAACGTTGCAAATTTACGGAATATTGAAAAAAATACAGCCTTTATTAAGAATAATCTAAGCTTCTATAAATCATAGATATCACCGCGTTTTGCGAATCTAAATCCAAGATTTTGAATACTATCTCTTAGTGGATGTGAATCTTTAATTGTTGGATTAGAATGATTAAAGTGAATAAAGTAAATTTTATTTTTAGTTTCTAAATCCTCATTCTCAAACAAAGTGGTCGTTTGTGTTGTAAATGGATGCGGAATTTTACTCATGTCACGTTTCAACTCGCCATCTCTAAAAAATGATGCATCAACAAAAGCATAATCTACTTTTTTAACCTCTTCAATAATATTCCGTTCCCATTTTTCCCACTTATCAATATCTGGAATAAACAATGCTGTTTTATTCTGTCCTTCAATACGATAACCAACAGTTTCTGAGTATTCATCTCGATGAGGCACTAATAAAGGTGCTACTTTTAAATTAGTATTAAGTGACACAACCGAATCATTTTGAATAGGTTTCAAATCAATATTATTAAACGTCAATAATTGGCTCCATGGACCACTGGTTTCTAAATAATTCTTCATTCTAGGCATAGCATACACAGGAACTTTGTTTGCTCCCAAAGCTTCAAAACCTAAATACATTAACCCAGTATAGTGGCCAATATGTGCATGCGTTAAAAACACACCATCAATAATATTCCCATTATCTAAATGGTTGGCTTTTAGAATTTGTGTTTGCTCTGTAAAATCTGGCGTGGCATCAAAAATGTATTTCTTTTTGTCTATTAAATCCACTAAACCCAAACAAGAGACCAGTTTTTTAGATTCTTCTCCGTCATAAAAAGACTTACAGCAATCGTTATCACAATTAATATGAGGATATCCTGCATCTTGCGCTATTCCAAGTACAGTAATGTACTGATTTGGTTTTTTAAACTGAACAACTTCTTTAGTTATCGTTTTTGCTTCTTCATTAGAATTACAGCCAAAAATTGCTAGACAACAGATTAGGCATAAAATTTGAATGGTTCTCATTTGTAACATTTATCTTTGTTAAAGATAGAAAACCTTAAACTATGATTAAAAGAATTATTGCCCTAATCCTTGTTTTAAACGTTACTGCTTGCGCAGAACTACAACAAGTAGTAAACCAAATGCCTCAAGGAGGCTTAGGAAATGCCGAAATTGCTTCCGGCTTACGTCAAGCCTTAGATTTTGGAATTGACAAACAAGTGAGCAAGCTAACTGCTAAAGATGGCTTTTTTAAAAATGAATTGGTAAAGATTTTATTGCCTGAAGAATTACAAAAGGTTGATAAAGCCCTTCGTGATATTGGCTTAGGAAATTTAGCAGATGAAGGTTTAAAAGTGTTAAATAGAGCTGCTGAAGATGCAGTTAAAGAAGCTACACCAATATTTGTAAATGCTGTAAAAGATATTACGTTTGCTGATGCTAAAAACATTCTATTAGGTCCAGATAATGCTGCAACGCAATACTTGACTGGTAAAACTGAAACTGCTTTATATGACAAGTTTAATCCTGTGATTAAAAACTCGTTTAGTAAAGTTGGTGCAGACCAAATTTGGGAGAACCTCATTAACAAATACAACAGCATTCCTTTTACTAATAATGTGAACCCAGATTTAACCGATTATGTTACTGGAGAAGCCTTAAAAGGTGTGTATACCATGATTGCAGTTGAAGAAAAAGAGATACGAAATAAGGTGTCGTCAAGAACAACGGATTTGTTAAAACGTGTGTTTGCGTTGCAAGATTAGATATTAATCTTATTAAATAGTAACAAATTATACCAAACAGAATAAATGACATTTAAATATTCTATTTGCCATCCCGAAAAAGAAAACATTGAATATAGGAATACTTCAATCTCAGGAAATGAAGTCTTGGAAATCGCTAAAAACTATCCTTGGATTGAAAAATTAAATCTTTCAGATTCACTCAATCAAGAAGATATCCATTACAGTCCATCACTTGATTTCACTTGTATTAAAAATGGAAAGAGCTTTTGTTTAACTGCAAATTATGACAAGAATAATAATTTAGAGTTCTCATTATGGTATAACAGACCAAAAAAAGTTAAATTTTTATTTGGCTTATTAGGAGAAAAAGAAAAAATGGTTGTAGATGATATTTGGTCAATTAGTTTTGATAAATCTCTAAAATACTTGGAGCATTTTGTAAATGGAAATTATTTATTAATTGAGGAAATATATAAAAAGTAGTTTATTACTCAACCTTCTTATACAACCCATCAAAAGCAACCGTAATATTTGTATCATTGGTAATGGTTTCCCAATATTGCCTTACTGAACCATCGTCGTTTTTTGTCCAAGTGACACGATGATAAAACGGTTTGCCATTTTGGTTTTTGGCGACATCTGTTTGTAAAATCATTTGGTTGCCTTTTCTATGACCTTTTAAATGCAAACTTCCTCCTTGGTTATCCACCCAAATTTGTTCCCATTGTTGTTTGGCTGTATTGTAAAAATTGTTGCTTGTTCCTGTGTAACCAGGAGTAGCGCTTGTCCAATTTTCACGTAGCACACAGTTATCTTGAATTTTCTCTATAACATTTGTTCCAGCAGCAGAACCATCAGGATTTGTAACTGTCCAACTACCAATCCAAAAGTCGAATTCAGCATGTTTTTCGGTGCAGCAATTACAACTAGTATTAGTTTGAGAATTCACATTCAATGAAATAAAACAAACAATTAGTAAGGTGAATAAAGGTTTCATTGCGATTTTTTTTTGATTGCTTTTTAAAGATATTAAATCAATGGTAAAACAAATTCAATATTAACATAACATTATATAGGTTGTGATTTTGTTTCAAAATTTAAAAGTCAATTATTTATTAACAATAACCCTATTTAACTTGCTGTTGTCTAATATTTTAAATATATTATACTCTGTTATAAGAATCATACCATGACAACGGTTTTAAAGTTTATTGAAGACCAAAACGAATTACGCAATAAGTACAAACAACTTATTGAAGAAGCCTACAATCTAAGACAAACAGATTCTGCTTTAAGTGATATTTCAGAGTATAGAGCTATTGAACTTTTAGATAAGCTCAATAGGCTTAAATTTCTATCAAGAGGTCAATCTCACACCTCTAATTAATTATTTATCAATTCTTTAACTTTTAAATAACATCCAACGGATGAAATATTCCGTACTTAACATTAAAAAGAACCTATGAATACACATTTCTGTAAAGTTGGCAAAATAACACCTAATCTTAATAAAATTTTGAGCTTAAAAGAGCTTGAAAATAAGATTACAAATTTTGTTGAAGACGTAAACAAACTTGACAAATCACAAGACTGGAGCTCAAGTTTCTAGTCTTGCGGTTTTTTTATGCCTAACGGAAACGTTTTAACTCAAGTGCCATTTGTTCTTGCAGTTCTTTGGCTTTAGCGGCAGCTGCTTGGTCAAAATCTGCTTTGTTGGATGCGTAAATTATTCCTCTGGAAGAATTTATCAATAAGCCAATAGCATCGTTCATACCATATTTACAAACTTCTTGTAGATTTCCTCCTTGCGCTCCAACGCCAGGAACCAATAAAAAGCTATTTGGAATAATTTGTCTGATATCTACTAAAAACTCTGCTTTGGTTGCTCCAACCACATACATTAAGTTTTTAGAATTTTCCCATGACTTTGAAGTTTCCAAAACTTGTTTATATAATTCTTTATTATTGACGCTTAGCGTCTGAAAATCGAAAGCACCTTGATTGGATGTTAAAGCCAAAAGAATAGTATGCTTATCCTCAAAAGCCAAAAATGGTTCTACCGAATCTTTTCCCATATAAGGAGCTACAGTAACACTATCGAATGCTAAATCCTCAAAAAAAGCTTTGGCGTACATGGTACTTGTGTTGCCAATATCACCTCGTTTGGCATCGGCAATAGTGAAAATGTCTGGATGATTTTCGTTTAAATAATTAATCGTTTTTTCTAAAGCTTTCCAACCTTTTATACCATAGGCTTCGTAGAATGCTGTGTTTGGTTTGTAGGCTACACATAAATGGTGCGTTGCATCAATAATGGCTTTATTAAAAGCGAAGATTGGGTCTTCTTCTTTTAAAAGATGTTTAGGAATTTTATTTAAATCGACATCTAATCCAATACATAGAAAGGATTTCTTTTTTTTGATTTGGCTAACTAGTTGGTCTTGTCTCATTTAAATAAATATAGTATTGAATAAACGTTATTTTTCTCTTTTTTCTCAAAAAAAGCCATTACAGATTCCATTTTTTCTTCATCAAATAAACTAATAAAATCATTTTCTTCATTAGCATTTGTAATTAAATATGCCTCTGTATTAAGAGTCTTGGAAATTAAATTATACTCTTTTTCGTTTAAAACTAACTCAGAAACCCATAAAAAATCATCAATTACTTCTTTTTTATTTTCTTGATAAGAAAAACTATTTGGAACAATAAACTTAATAAAACCTAATTTCAAATGACATCCATTACCAGAAGGAATAAAAGTGACTTTAAGTTTTTTAGAATTCGAAATCTCGACTGAAGCTACAAGTTTTTTATCGTCCCAAGAGTAACCTTTTAGGTCATTAATATTTTTTAAATAAGTATCTTCGATATTTGATATTTCTTCAGAACAATCTTCTAAACTTGGTCCTTCAATAAATCTTTTTTTTAACTCCTGTCTAAAACCTAATTCATCATCTTGCATTTTTATTCCTTTATTAGATTTACAACTCATTAGCAGTAAAATCACAATTATATAGAAAAATTGTCTTTTCATCAAAAAGATTCCTGCCTTCGCAGGAATGACAGTATTTATATCACATCATCATTAGCTTTCAACATTTCAGTATTTTCAGCTAACATTAATTCGTCTATTATTTTTTGTATATCACCATTAATGATATTTGATAAATCATACAATGTCAAGCCTATTCTATGGTCAGTTACACGACCTTGAGGATAATTATACGTTCTAATCTTCGCACTCCTATCGCCTGAAGAGACCATGCTTTTACGTTTCTCAGAATCTGCTGCTTGTTTCTTTGCCAATTCCAGTTCATATAATCGAGAACGCAATACTTTTAATGCTTTTTCAAGGTTTTTATGGGACGATTTTTGGTCTTGGCAACTTACAATCATGCCTGTTGGCTCGTGATGCAACTTAATAGCCGAATAGGTAGTATTAACCGACTGTCCACCAGGACCAGTTGACGTGGTACGCTCAATACGTACTTCGGTCATGTCCAACTCCACATCAAACTCTTCGGCTTCTGGAAGTACCATAACCGTTGCAGCACTTGTATGAACTCTACCTTGTGTTTCGGTTTGTGGTACACGTTGCACACGATGCACACCTGCCTCAAACTTCATGGTGCCATACACATCTTCGCCAGAGACTTCAAAAATAATTTCTTTAAATCCACCAGATGTTCCCTCACTCATACTAACCACTTCAACTTTCCATCCTTTATCACTACAGTATTTTGAGTACATTCTATACAAATCGCCTGCAAAAATACTTGCTTCATCACCACCTGTTCCAGCGCGTACTTCAACGACCACGTTTTTGGCATCATCTGGGTCTTTAGGGATTAACATAAACTTAATTTCTTCCTCCAAAGCAGGTAATTCAGCTTTTGCTTCTTCTAATTGCATTTTAGCCATTTCAACCATTTCGGCATCATTACTATCTGAAATAATTTCTTCAGCTTCAGCAATATTATCGGTTAGAGATTTGTAAATCTCACCTTTGTCAACAATCTTTTTTAAGTCTTTATATTCTTTGTTTAGTTGTATATATCGCTTTTGGTCTGAGATAATATCTGGCTGGATTATTAAATCATTAACCTCATCAAAACGTTGTTTTATTATCTGGATTTTTTCTAGCATCTGCTTCTGTGAATTGTGTCGCAAAAATACGATAATTTATGAATTTTCAATGAATGAAAAACTTCCATATTTAAACGAAATATTTATTTACATTAGTCGTTTATTAGTTATATGCAGCAACTCATGTCCATAATGGCTTTTTATAGATCGTATGTGTTATGGTCTTTTTTAATCAATATTGCCATTACTATTTTTAATCCTAATATTTTTGCTGCTATTGTCACTAAATTGCTATTAACTTTTTTTCTTTGGTACCTTGTAAATGAAACTTCGGCAAAGCGAAAACTTGTTTTTTATAAGAACTTAGGAATATCCACACTTAAACTATTTTCGGTTTTATTTTTTGTCGATATTTTAATTACCATTACCTTTCTACTCCTTATTAAGGAATTTATATGATTCTTGAAATAGATAATGTAGAATTAAATTTTGGCACCAAACGTATTTTAAACGGTATTTACCTGAAAGCTGAAACTGGAATAGTTACAGGAATACTTGGTAGTAACGGTTGTGGCAAAAGCTGTTTGTTAAACATTATTTTTGGAAATCTTAAACCAAAATACAAACTGATTCGAATAGACAACAAGCCTATTTTAAAACCTTTGTACCTAACAAAATTAGTTAAGTATTTACCTCAGAATTTATTTTTACCAAACTTAAAAGTTAGTAAAATTTTCAAACTCTTTTATGTGAGTTGGGAGAAATTTACACAAGAATTTCCTGCATTTTCTAAATATGAGAAAACTAAAGTTAACAGACTTTCAGGAGGTGAGCAGCGCATTGTTGAAATTTATCTAATATTAAAAAGCAATAGTGAAATTGTACTATTAGATGAACCTTTTTCGCATTTAGCACCATTACAGATTGAGCAGATAAAGAAAATTATTATTCAAGAAAAACTGCATAAAGCAATACTTATAACAGACCACATGTATTCACATATTATTGAAACATCTGATGAGATATATTTATTAAAAAATGGTAGTTCAAAAAAAATTAACAAATTAAATGAGCTTGAAGATTATAAGTATTTGAGTGAAGGAAGCTTATCTTAGGTTTTAATAAGAATATTGTATTTTGCATTACCATTTATAAAATATGCGAAGTAAAGTTTTAAAGCAAGTTGGACTTATTTTTGGTCCTTTATTATTTACCATTACCCTTCTTTTTTTCAAACCTGAAGGCTTATCGCCAGAAGGCGTCGCTGTACTTGCAACAACCCTTTGGGTTGCCGTTTGGTGGATTTTTGAAGTAGTACCAATTGCTGTAACAGCAATGCTTCCAATAATTTTATTTCCCATTACTGGAGCTATGGCGTTAAGTACTACTACAGCGGCTTTTGGGCATAAATATGTATTTCTTTACATTGGTGGATTTATTCTTGCCATTGCCATAGAAAAGTGGGATTTACACAAGCGTATTGCACTCACAGTTATTAATATAATAGGGACTAGTGTAAGTCGTATTATATTAGGATTTATGCTTGCTACTGCTTTTTTAAAGTCAGTTAATTGTTTAGTTAAATAGGCTTCACTTTGTCCCGCTAACGACGGATACATAGGCACAGCCGCATTACCGTCAGCACCATGACAGGCCGCACATGTTACTGCTTTCGCTTTACCTGCTTCTACGTCACCCGTAAATGTTTTTACAACAGTAACAACGTGGTTTTCCGCAGTAATTTCGCCAACAGCGCTGGTATCTTTAAAGTACGCACCTAAATTAACAATATCAGTTTCAGTTAAGTTCGCTGCTACTTGATTCATTGATGCATTAGTACGTGTATCATTTTTAAAAGCCGTTAATTGCTTTTCTAAATATTCAGGATGTTGCTTAGCTAAATTAGGGTTAATAAGTACATTGCTTGCACCATCTTTACCATGACAATCGATACAAGCTGTAATACCACGTGCTTTATCGCCGTTTTGATAAAGCGCTTTACCCGCTAATGCATCAGCAACAATTACTGGAGCTGCTGCCGGAGCTGTAACAGTTGAAGCCGTATCAGTACCCGCAGCATCCACTTTATTGGCTCCTTGAAAGTAAGCACCCAAATCAGCCATATCTTGTTCCGATAAGCCTGCCGCCATTGGCGCCATTACAGGGTCTTTACGAGAGCCTGCTTTAAATGCTTTTAATTGCTTAACAATATAGTCTGCATGTTGGCCTGCTAAGTTAGGATACATTTCAGCGGCACTAATACCATTAGCCCCATGACAAGCCGCACATACTGCTGCTTTGGTTTTTCCTGCTTGTGCATCGCCCTCAAACGCATTGGCTTGAGATAACATACCTAACCCGATAACGATTGAAAATATGACTTTTTTCATGGAGTGCTCTCTATTTTATAGGTTGCTTGTTTTTATAATAAATGAAAACAAAAGTGATAAATGCTTAGGACATACCCTAATTAATCACGCATTTTACACGATATATGTCATTTTTTAATAGGCTTTAACAAAAAATCATCAAAAAAAGTAAGGGAATTACAATTCATTCGGGCAAAAAAGAGATATAATAGCGCCATATTCATTGTTTTCGGAAAATCACCTTGTCTACTTCTGTTGTTCATTTAAGCAAAGCTACTTTTACCATTAGTGCTCCTGACATTCGTCGTTTACCCGAAGATACTGGTATTGAGGTAGCGTTTGCAGGTCGTTCAAATGCGGGCAAGTCTAGCGCACTAAATACCTTAACTAATCAGAAAAGCCTAGCAAGAACGAGTAAAACGCCCGGTCGTACCCAGCTAATTAATGTATTTGAAATTGGCGAAGACATGCGTTTGGTTGATTTACCTGGATATGGTTAT